>CAZPEP010000001.1:0-21477 GCA_964585685.1 uncultured Eubacteriales bacterium
CTGTACGGCCGTCCCAGGTCGAACTTGACCGCGTGCTTCTCGATCGCCGGCGGGATCTTCCGCTTCTCCCAGAAGGCCTGCCCCTCGTCGGCGAAGACCCAGATGCGCCGCTTCCCATCCTCCCGTTTCCCGCCCTCCCGCCTCTTGCTCCCCCGTTTCCCGCTCTTCCCGCTCCCCCTCTCCCCCGCCCCCGCGCACCGCATTACGATCGCCCACTCATGCTTGCCGAAGTCCTGGCCCTCGTCGACGATCACCGTGTCGAAGCCGCAGCCCTCCCAGAGCTTGCCCGACTCCGCGGCACGCTTCGTCACCCGGTCCCAGAACCCCGGCTCGTATCGCTCCGCTTCGTCGAACCCGCGCCGGCGCAGTCTTTCCAGGGCGAACCTCCCGACGGGCGAAACCGTAATCCCCAGCCCTTCGAGGTTCGCGGCAAGCTCGCGAAGCCCAGCGCCTCCGTATATTCGTTCCCGATGACGCTCTCGAGCGCCGTGAACTGCTCCGCATCGAGCTGGACGCGCCTAGCCTCCCGCCCCTTGACGACGCATGACGGAGCCTCACCCCAAAACTGGTCCAGCAAATAATGAAATCTTTTGGCTTTGTAAGCTGCTTTTGAACTTATCAACGAACTGCCGTGGCAGGCTGGCTGTCTATAGCAAAACTTTGAGCAGCGGGGCGCTACGATGTTCCTGCCGACACATTTCGGCCGCATGCGAAACGCTGAATAGGCCGGTACCTTAATTTAGAGAGCCAGAAGCCTATTTGATACACCCCTTTCTCTGTTCTGACGCGGGATACGGATTGTATGGCGGTCTTGCCATATCGGCAGGAGCTTTTTCAGCCAGCATGCTTCTCAATTCTTCCACGGTGAATGGAGGTCTTCGTTTGTGCAGCATTGCATGGCAGTTCGGACAGACGGGCACAAGGTCCACAGCGGGATTGAGGATATACGGCCCGTCTAGCATCGATAGCGGTTCCAAATGATGGACATGAATGAAATCCTGTCCAAGTACACCATAGCGATCAATGAATGTCATGCCGCATCCTTTGCAGGACACCCCGTGCACTTCTATGCAGGCCGCCCGGTTCATGTGGCTTCGCTCGTAACGTTTGACCCGAGTCTCTATGAGGCGCCCCTCTTCCTCGCCAGTGGTTTCGCTCTCCTCTGCCGGTTCGACTGGCAGAAGAGATAGAACGGCCCCAAAGAAGCGCGCGGCCCAAGGAACGACGATCTCTCCGTATCTTTCGTTGTTGCGGGCATCGAGCAGCAATGCTCCTTTACGGAAATCTAACCGAACGGAACGCCAGTTCTTTGGCCAATGATCAGGGCTGCTGACTTCTGCCGGCATGTCATTGACATGCATGCGTATTTCAGCTCCCTGTTCTGCGGCATTCTTGACGAAGACACTAAAGACGGCTACTTGATCGGGGCTCGCGTCCTCCATTGCCCTGACGAGCTCGGCAGCGAAGTTGCCCGGTACGAATCGTGCGGATATCGACCTCCAACCAACGAGGAAGTCCAGAGAAAATCCTATAGTCGGAGCAACGCCTTCTGGCGTTATTCTATACAGAGCTCCGTCAGGCGATTGTATGTGTTCGGCGCGGACGCCAAGACCGAACCGGCTAGTTAGGAATGCGGCCAGGATTGCCGGATCAAGCATCTGTTTCCTCAAGATCAGGCTCCGGCAGATCTTCCACTAATTTACGGAGGAGTCTTGAGACTTCAAAGCGGAGATCTTTGAAATGGTTTATCGTAGTCTCATTGATGGTCCCAAGCTCAGCTTCGATCAGTGCCCAGAGCAGCGAGTCCATCCCTTGAATGGTAACGCCAGAGTCGTGATTCGGGACATATACCTTATGATAGTAAGGGTGTCCCGTATTGATGCGGACGGCGTGATGGCCGTTTACGAGGCTTGGTTCCCACAAGAGGCCGTCGTCGATGCTAGCTGTCGTTTGCACGAAGACCTGACCATTCTTGCTGGGCGTGCCGATTCGCAGTTTGAGACGTACGGTTCCGCTTTTGTTAGTGACGTCAACTTCGTTTTTCCCGGCATTGTGAATAGCAAGGTTGGCCATGCGGAGATCTTCTTCTTTTGACCCGATGCTTCGATCGGAATCAGCGTGCACATTCTGCGCTAAGTCGTCGGCTTTCTTTCGCTGACCCTTGCGATACCGCTCTGTTGCGGCATTCCGAGGCGCCGGCAGGAACTGATTGAGTACCCAGTTATACAACTCTTCGTTGAGGATTACCCTGGATTTCTTTATGTCCACCTGAAAGGCATCATCCAAAGTGTGATCAAACGAGAATTCCACGCGGAGAAGGGTGACGTGTGGCTCTTTGCTGAACATGCCGATCCAGTCGGCAGGAAGGATGAGTCGATTCTCCCGGTATATGTAGATTCCTTGCATGCTATTCGTGAGGTGCGCTGCCCTTGCAGCTTCGTCAGTTGAAAAACGCTCTCTCCGCGGAAGTACAAACGCGCGGATTTTGAACTTCGACACCTTCCGGGTGGAGAGTCCTTCTACTTCCTGTTCGGCTGACGCGACCTCCTCGGTCTCCTTCTCAGATTCGCAGAAAGGATCCCACGCCAAGATTGGTTCGCCGTTGAGAGTCATCTTAATGTCTCGAGCACGTTTGTCTTTCGGGTCGAGGAAGCGTTGATAAACCATCGCCGCGTGATCACGGAATTGGTCAACAAGCTTCCCAATGGCGTTGCGTGCCGATACACCCGTGGGATTTGCGTAGGCCCGGAGGAGACGATCCACTTTCTCCCATACAATTAAAGTTCCCGACTTCCCTTTCGCGACCTTATCTAAAAGTTGGAGCTCGGCCTTTGTCGGAGAATCCATCAAAAGCTCCCAATCGGACACTTTCACAACATGGTCTAGGTCCCATATCGCTCTTTGCGGTTCGGCTTTTGGGGAGCGGCGTGTGATTACAGACAACCGGCGGCAGAAAGCTGTGGATGCAGTTTTCAGACCCAAACCGAATTTCCCAAGGCGCTTAGGATCAACCCGGCCAGTGGCGCCATACGTCATTCCGTCGAGCAGTGTTTTTTCATCCATTCCGCATCCGTCATCTGCGACGCTGACAACAATTTCTCCATCAGTGTCCATGTATATGCGGATATCAATCAGTTTGGCGCCAGCGTCAACAGAATTATCAACGATGTCGGCAAGGGCCGTCTTGAAATCGTACCCGGTATCCCGAAGCCCTTCAATCAAACGAGAAGGGTTTGGCGGTAATTTGTGTTTAGTAGGCATCTGGCACCTCCTCAATCATTCAAATTCCGACGATCTTCCATGAAGATCCCAAAATAAGCCTTCCGCTCTTCTGTCGGTGCGGCTGTCTTAGCCTGTCGCCTGCAATGGTATAGGCAGCACTTTCACTGCGCCGGAGGATTATAGTATCCCCGGCATGAAGATTATGTCCAGAAATGAACGCCGTCATTCGCGTCAGCCGGTACTCATTTCGCGTTCCTCCAAACAGCGCATTGTTGTAGTAGATAAAGGCAAACGTCCACGGTTCGCCGAATTCGTCCGTAAAGGTAATGTGGTGCCGGGGATTCATTTCGCGGGGGTTTAAGTTGGGGAAGAAAGCTAGAATATTTGGGGCCTTCGGTATTAAGATGCCCACTTGATGGGCCCCGGTTTCCCCCGTATCATTGCGACTCAGGATTTTACTGATGGCGTTTGGCCGGTCTTGTGTCATTCGGGTTGCCCTCCGGCAACGAGCGGCGATATGCTCAGCGCACGCGCGATGTCAGTGATCTCCCCTTCAGTGCCCTTCACTGCCGCACCTGCAAGTGCGCGTTTTTGGAGCAAACGGTCATCGATTATTTCCTCGACCGTTCCCGGATGGAACAAACGGTGTACTGTGACGGGGTGTTTCTGGCCTCTTCGGTATGCACGTGCTGTAGCCTGATCCTCAACGGCCGGATTCCACTCCAGGTTGTAATGGATCACATGACGAGCCGCCGTGATGTTGAGACCTGTGCCTGCCGCCCTCGGGTTCAGCACAAGGAGTGCCGGCCCATCGTAGCCCTCGAAACTATCGATGATCTTCTGGCGGTCCCCAACTGGCGTGCGCCCGTCAATGGAGTGGCAGAAGATGGGATAGCGATCTGGCACGTCCTGTGTCAGTAGATCAATCATCTTGGCGAATGAAGTGAACAAGATGGCCTTGTGCTTGCTCATGAAGATTTCGTCGAGGATTTCGAGCAGCCGGCAGTACTTCGTGCTGAAGGCGGCTGGGTCTTCCGTGGCGTTTGTTATGAGAAACGGGTGAGCACAGAACATCCGGAGTTTTATTAAAGAAACAAGGCCGCCGGCCGGTCCGTATTCTCGAAGGATGGTCTCGCGAAGCTGGTCGTATTCTTTGGCACGTTCTGAGGACAGCGGTATCGCCTGTGGAATTTCGATCTTCTCCGGGAGATCTCCGGCTACATCTGCCACAAGCCGTCTGAGAATTAGGGGGGACACCAAAGGCTCAAGCCTTAGCGCGTGCTCGGTATCATTCTTGAACCGGGATTCAAACAAGCTTAGGGATCCCAAGAATCCAGGGCACGCAAACTCCATTATCGACCATAGGTCTCGGAGACTATTCTCAACCGGGGTTCCGGTCACACCGATTCCGATCCTGCGCGGAATCTGTCTGAGGGATATGGCGCGCTGTGTTTCCGGATTCTTTATGGCCTGGGCCTCATCAATCACCGCCACGTTCCATTTAATCATTTTGAGAAGTGAGAGATCGCGGACTGCGGTGTCATACGAAATCAGAACCACCTGGTTGTGGCGCAGGTTGGATGGGAAACCGGTGCGTGCTGAACCGCCATGCACATGAGTCGTTAAGGTCGGTGCAAAACGGGCGAGTTCGCGGCGCCAGTTCTCCAGCAGAGTGGCAGGACAGACAACGAGATTTGGTGTTGACGTCTTCTGGGCTTCTTTCGCGATCAGAACGATGATCTGGAGGGTCTTGCCCAGACCCATTTCGTCGCCCAAGATGCAGCCCAGGCTTTCTGCTGAAATCGCAGAGAGCCACCGCACGCCGCTTTCCTGGTACGGGTATAGGGTTGCTTTCACGCTATGACTGAAATCGGACTTGTCCGGAGCAAGCAGCGCTGTTGGCACAAGGGCTTCTGGAACTGCGGCGGAAACTTGCACGGGGATCTTATCCTGCCTGAGAAGGTCTAGGTACTGGCGTAGTGTGAGGCTGCCTAGCTTTTGGATATCCGTCCGCGCGAGGAGCCCTCGGATGTCCTCCAGTTGTTCAGGAACGAGGGGACTCCAAGCGTCTCCAACAATAATCTGATCTTTTAATGCTGGCATCTCCGGCAAGACGGTGGCCCCCTCTTCTCCGACCAATTTCAGCCAGCATAGAGGGGCCTCATTACGATCAAAGCGACCCGACGAGAGCACGAGTCGCGCATCCGCAGGAAAACGCGAGAAGGACAGATTGGGCAGGTCCTCCGATGGTGTGGACGTTACGCTGACTCCATTCAGGACCAAACGTTGCTTGTACTCGGCACCCACGACCTCTGCTGCAGTGACCGGTTTCACCTCGCCGTCGGGCATGAGAAGCGCAATACGGCCGTCTTTAATGCACCAGTGGGGCACTTTGACGGAAATGGGCTTCTTTCTCTGTGCTTTCATGGTTTTGTTCTTACTGTGCGTCATTCATCTTCGACGGCAACAAGCGATTGAAGAGTACTTGATACCTGTCCAAAGTGAATCATCTAAATATTGATAATACAGCTGAGCCCAACGTCTTGTCGAGTCTAAAGGGCTGTTTTTTGGTTGAGGCTGTCACCAATCACTTTGCCTGATGCGAGCGTCCATTAGGATAGCATAAATGAATGATGGTCCTTGTAAGGTTTGCTGTATCAGGCTGGTGTTCTCCAACGGGACTAGGAGAAGGGCTACAGCAAAGTCTGATTTGGGGATCTTCCGATTTGTCCGGCTTGGCTTCAAATAGCTCGCTTTTATCGAGTACGTGAATTCGCCGCCCCTGATTTGACGGAAGACTCCGCCTTCATTTGCCTCAATTCGAGCCCAAACTTCATCTGCGCTAATCATTTTTCCCGCTCGTTTAACGCTCTTCCGGTGAGGCCTGCTCTCGTCCTTCCCGTCCGCTTGAAGACCCAATCTTTTGCCTTTTGCATTGCCTCAGCTGGGTCATTGGCTTTGCCAAGATGATATCCCCCGATATAAAGGTGATGAGAAGAGGAGTCCCACCTGACCCTATAACTATGTTCTGACGGGGACTTAACGTATCCAAGCGTTGCCACACTCACCTTTGCCTCCCATAGCACAAATATGCTGAGTAGAATACCCGGCTGGCCGCATTTATCAAGAGCTACGCCGCTCAGGCGAACGGGGGCGCGCGCCAGCTAGCGTCTGCTTTACCCGAGCAACCAACTGCGTATGCTCTTTATGGGTCAGATCGTGCTCCCAGATCCGGATGACATGCCATCCCGCCGAACGCAGCCCGGCATTCACCTTACGGTCTCGGGCCTTGTTTCCTGCCAGCTTCTTCAGCCAGAATGCACGGTTGTTGGCCGGGATGTTCGAATGCTTCGGGCAGGCGTGCCAAAAACACCCGTCCACGAATAGAGCTATATGTTCGATCCTGAACACGAAATCCGGCTTAACCTTAAGCCGCCGAGGTGAACCGATCTTCAGCGTCACTTGTCTTCTCCACCCGGTGATCATGTTCGCCCTGAGCAGCCCGGCCAGCGCGACTTCCGTCTGCTTGTTCCCACGTCCCCGGATTCGGGACATGACCTCGGAACGTTTTTCCTTGGTGAAGACGTCCGTCATGGATCTGCGCCTCAGCCGGTTATATTATCTGAATGGCAAAAGATTTCCGGCCTTCCGGCCCCCATATGACAGTTATACATCGACAGCCTCAACGATCCCGTAGATCATGGGGATGTCGCGTGATGCGATGCGGAACTGACTCCTCGCTTTGTGCCTGGGCCGAGGCGAAGAGGCCTCCTCAAGCTTGATCCCTGGATCGTAGCAAATGGCTCCGGACGACATAGCCTTGAGGAAGAAGAGGAAGTCCGTCTTTTGGGCGAGTCGAATGCGACAGCCGTAGGAATACTGCCGGGGCGTGCTCCTTCTGCACATGGACGGAACATAGGCGGCCCTCGAATGCTTGCGCGTCCAATGACCCATCAATCCGCTGAATCCCCACTCCGCCGCCGCCACTCCCGCATCGCTCAGGAGCGCGATTGCCCCTCCGGGATCCGTGATACGACCTTGGACAGGGTCGTATCCGACGAGCCTGAGAGTCAGGCCACTTGTGTCATGTCTGGCGTTGACACGGTGGGTGCCCCCGAAATTTAGGCGATCGGCCCGACCAAGCATGTCCGGACGGCCAAACCGGCGGACAAAGGCCACTATCCCATTGTCCGCATAAAAGCCACCTGTCGGCTCAGGCGTCATCAGTGTGATCATCTTGGCGGACTCGATACGATCAAAGCGACTCACTTCATGCTGTTTGATCTCCCAGCCGTGGAAGTCCGGTTCGGCCCGGCTGTTCTTTGGGATGCCTAACTCGGCCTCCAGCGTGAAGCCCCCGCACTGAGGAGCATTGCAGGGCCCTATGGTGCCGTCCATGGCAAGCTGCTTGGAATTGATCCAACCAAGATGGTGAACGCGCGCCAGCTCCGCCAGTAGCAGCGACCTAGATGCGTCGGCCCCAGGGATGCTCGGCAGTTCAAGTTCGAGGAAGACCCCGGTGGTCGGCCCGGAATAGGAGGCCATGAACTCGCCTGCCACAGCGGAGCCGGGTCCCGCCACGAAACCAACTATCCTTTGGTCAGAGGTTACGCCGAGGAACAGCACCCTCCCGAGCCGCCGGCTGGACATCAGTTTAGAAGAGGCCTGTTCGCAGCCCCTGAGAAAACCCGACATCCGGACTTCGGGATACTGGGGATATAGGATGAACTGCGCCCAAGGAGCATCAGCGACTCGTCCGTCCGGTAGGAGCCAGCCAAAACGTAGCTTGGCTTTAAAGATGGGGTTCCTCGGGCTGCTGCCCGGTAGAATCCCCTCGTTGGGGAATATGTTCAGGACCTCGAAGCCCGGGCCGAAGTAGACTTGATTCTTGGAGTTGTCGTTCTCGGAGAGTGGTTTGGCATAGAGCGTTAGGCAACCAGCATCACGGAACAGCGCCTTAAGCTCCGCAAAGGTCATGGCCTACTTCTTGTGCGCCTTAGGGGTCATTGCCGGCTCCTTCTTCCCCGTCGGTGCCTCTGTGCACATCATATTGTCAGATCTGAAGAGCGTCTGCGGTTCTTCTGGTGGCTTGCCAAGAGCATCCATGACGGCCACCGCCACACGCTCGATGACCGGGACCACCACGGAGTTGCCGAACTGCCTGTAGGCCTGCGTGTCGGAAACCTCAATCTTGAATTCCTCAGGGTATCCCATGAGCCGTGCACATTCGCGTGGGGTGAGTCGCCGGGGATTCCTCCCCTTCCCCTGCGAGATCAGGATTTCGGAGCCGTCCTTGTAGTATCTCGCACTGAGGGTCCGAGCCACGTCCCTGCCGGTGACCAATCCAAAGCCGAAGCCGTTCCCCGCGGCCTGGTGTTTCCTAGCATAATCCTGCAGGTATTTCCAGAGGTGGTCGGTTAGGGTGTATTTGGCAGGGACTTCGCGATCGAGAATCTTCTCGAGCTTGGGCCCCTCCTTGGGGAATTCAGGGAACTTGAAGGGCCTGTCCTCTTTAAAGCCGACAATGAAGATTCGCTCCCTGTGCTGGGGGACCAAGCTCTGTGCGTCGATTATCCTGTAATGGACCTTGTATCCAAGCGCGTCCGTGAGTGCGCGGTAAATGATGTCGAACGTGCGCCCCTTGTCATGCCTCTGGAGGTGCTTGACATTCTCAAGCACGAAGGCCTCTGGCTTGTGGTAGCTAATTATGTCAACGATGTCAAAAAAGAGGTTTCCCTGCGCCCGGTCCTGAAAACCATGCTTGCGACCCAAGCTGAGCTTCTTGGACACGCCCGCGATGCTGAACGGCTGGCACGGGAATCCAGCGCAGAGAATGTCGAACTCGGGGATGTCGGCCACGGCCATCTTATGGATGTCGCCGAAGGGCTCCTCCCTGAAGTTGGCCAGATAGGTGATCCTTGAATACTTGTCCCAGTCGCAGGAGAAGACGCACCGCGCGCGTGCTTTTTCAAACGCGATGCGGAATCCCCCGATCCCGCAGAAAAGGTCAATGAAGCGCCTATCAGCGCCCATATCGGCGTTCGGTTCTTGAAGATGTTCTGTTTTCTTTGGCATGCATAGAGGAGCATAGAACGCGGCTCTCCTGAAGTCAAGGAACGGAAAGGACGTGGAAGGAAAACGGCACGGAACCGCTGGTTCGAACTAACTCCCTTAGATCATCATAGCCGTCAAAACGGGAGAGCTATTGGGATTAGCCTCATTCATCACGCTGATAGATCACGAGTTTCTTAAGCCGCCTTCGGGCGTCCCACAGAACCATGGAGCGCTGGCCCCGCTTAGCTTATTAATTCCCTTATACCCGCCGGCCTCTCATCTGATCCATTTTTCCATAGCTGACTTGGCGATGGTCTTGACCGAGGCCAAGTCGTCATCCGTCTTAACAGCATAGTCCCTCCACTCGTCACCAGCGTCGTAAGTGGCGAAAATGAAGAGCTGTCGTCTTGGGTACAAGCGTGCGAAAACACGGTTATTGACTTTCATTGAGAAAGCATCTTTAATTGTATCAACCACTATATTTCCCAGACTCCAATTCTTTATTTCGTCGAGAAGCGCCCTGACTTTCGCTCGAACGGCCTCGTCCGCTATATAATTAGGGAAGGAAGGAGAACGCCTATTCTCGCTGACCAGGGACCTGGGACAACTGAGAAAGAAGATAGAGGAGATCGGGGATGTGCGGCTGGTGATTATCGACTTGCTGGACAGCTTCCTCGGGCCGGGAATTGACAGTAATAAGGCCACGGATATCTCGGCTGTCCTGGCGCCGTTGAAACGATTCGCGGAGCAGAACCATATCGCCATCCTCGGCCTAATGCACCTGAACAAGAACCAGCAATCCGCCTTCCTCTATCGGCTGCTTGGCTCGGTAAAGCTCGTCGGAATCCCCCGGGCGGTTGAGTTCATTACGAAGGACAAGAATGATCCCCAAACCCGCTATTTCCAAATAGCCAAAAACAACTGCACTGATGAGGAATGGGAGACCCTGAGATTTGCATTCCACAAGGAAAAGAACGGGAGGATAATCATCGACGCGGACGTTGAAGTCCCTCCTATTGAAGAACAACTGGGCCCCGAGACTAAAGATCAGGGCCGGGAGAAGAAAAAAAAGAAGGATGAAGCCATCGAGATCCTCCGTGACCTTCTGATGCGAGATAGCTCTCCTGAAGACGTCCCGGCTGGAGTCATACAGGGTGAACATCGGGACATCTATCTTAAAGCTTGGAATGAGGCTAGGTATGAGCTTGGGATAGAGACCTTCCAAAAGGAAGGGAGCCACTGGTGGAGAATAAATAAGAAGAAGGCTTGATGTTATTTCTGAGTTCTGAGTTTCTCGTCAGAAAGTGAGTTTCTCGTCAGAAAGAGTAATATCTTTTGGATTATTTCTGAGTGGTCTTTCTTCTCCCCGGTTTCATATCGGAAAAGATTGGACAGCTTAAGCGGGCCTACACATTTCGGGGATGAAAAGGTACGTGAGGAGGGGAACGCCGGCAAGGCCGTGTCTTGATTTCAGGTTCGTTGAAGTAATATACTTTTCTCTGGCGGGGCGGTTGAGTTATGGCAATTATCAGAAATCCTGAGACATTCGCGGAACACTTCAAGATCGATCCGACTATTCTTGAACGGTTCGGCATCCTCAATCCTATGCTCAACGTCGATACCAAGCTGTTTATTGATCCGATCATCATAGGAACTAGTAAGCTAGGAGGTTTTGGCAAAAGAGCGGATGCGGCTTTAAAAGCATACTTTGCGGAAGTAATTACGCTCTTGAGGGCTTCCAAAGCCAAAGGGGATGTCGCTTGGAGAGCTGCTCAAGGAAAGCTCTATTTTCGTGAAGTCAAAGGAACATGCCTTGGTTATGGCGCAAGTATTCGAGGGAATGGGTTTGGGCAAAAGTTGACAGGGCGCTTGGTCGAAACCGCTAAAGAGATCGTTGACCTTGGAGTGGATAATCCTGATCTTTTCAAACTCCTCCCGCTTCTTGAAGAAGGGGTGGGAGCTGATCTGATAAGCGACATGACGACACGTATCGTATTGAAGGAGCTATCTCAGCTCACCACTTCTATATGCATAAAACTAAAAATACCTGTGGAAACGTTCCATATCAATGGAAATGATTTCCAGTTCCCGATCAACCCCACTCAGGACCAGCGCACTCCAATCATACTCGTGCCAAGGGACATCCTCCGAGACCTTCCCGTAGCATCAGATTGGAGTGAGGTCGCGGACGTAGTTGCTATAAATGCAATATACCGAGCAAAGGTCAATTCTCTGATAGGCGATATATGGAGAGCTAAGACTAGGAAGCAGAAACAAGAAATCCGTAAGATGGTCCTGTCAAGCAAACAAGCGATCGAGGTGCTTTTAAAAGCACTCTCTGATATCGAGATTGAGGCCTATGATATTGATCGAGATCCTAGGGGTAGAATCGAATGGCATAAGGTCCATGAGACAATCGGCAAAGCGTTCCCTTTGTCTTTGGTACTTACTGGTCCTCCCCGAAAAGAAGCTGCGATTGATTTAGTCCTTAAGATCATAGATCAATTCAAATCGTTGATTGAAAAGAAGGGATTATGGAAAGCTCTTTGGGATAACACAAATCCACGTAAAGAGAAAAACGCCCAATTGATATTTTATGCGGTGGCGGATACCTATTGCAAAATGAACGACCTCGATGTTACGCCAGAAGCTGATACTGGGGCTGGCACAGTCGATTTTAAGTTCTCCAGCGGATACAACATCAAAATTCTTGTGGAAGCAAAACTATCTACCCATCCTCACCTAGTGCGGGGCTACACTAAGCAGCTAGAGGCATATAAGGTGTCTCAAGATCCGCTTTGCGCCTTTTATCTTGTGATTGATGTGGGCTGGATGGGAAATAAGGACAGGAAGCTACTCGAAGCCCAAAAGGAAGCTAGAGGTAAAAAAGAACCCGCATCAGAGATCATATTCATAAATGGGAGGCGGCAGCTTTCTGCAAGTAGGAGATAAGATGGGTGGGTTTAGCATATCGAGGCAGTATATTGTTTCAACTATAAGGAGCAAAAGTATGACAAAGAATCCAATATTTAACGTCGGAGATATCGTGAAGCTTAAATCCAGCGGACCTGATATGACTGTCAAGGGCTATAGAAGTCATATCGTTGATTATGACAAGAAACTAAAAGAAGAAGAATTGGTTTGTCAGTGGTTTTCTGGCTCGAAATTGCAACTCGGATATTTTAATCCGGACTCAGTTGAGAAGGTAGGATAATAGCGGATGAGCGTGAGACTCGGAGGCCTTTTAAAGAAACACCCTATTTGGACAGCTATCTTATTAGGTGCTGTCGGATCACTTATAGCGGCACTCATTTTTGAGCCTTTCAAATTATTGTTGAAAGCACTAGGCACGTTTATTATTAGTATCAGAATCCCTGACGCAATCACCTTTTCAGTCGCGCTCATTGCCCTGGTTCTTGTTTTGCTCCTGAGGAAAGGGAAGGCATATCATCGATCAAACATTCGCTTAACCTATCCGAACGAATCTTTGATGATACTAAAGGCGTTAGCAAATAGGCCCGACAAAAAGCTCGATAAGGGCAGCATTATATCCCTTTTTTCCAAACACACTCCGGCCTTACAGATTGCCGATATTCAGGGAATACTAGCTGAGCTTCAATCAGAGAATTTAGTCGATTCTTATACCCCGTTTAATTCATATGACGACCGTGAGTTCTGGATAATAATGGATAAAGGTCTCCAGTATCTAATGAAACAAACGCCTAGAAAAATCGATAAGGCCAAATAATAGTGGAGCTATGGACTGCCCCGATATCTTGAATAATAAGAACTGATCATTATCCACAGATGAGCACATATTATGTTCTTATTGACAATTCAACAAAAGGCACAGGGACAAGTAAGTATGGAGAATCGGCTGTCTGCTGGAGTGTGTTTGCGGATTCAATTATCGGAAATCCTATCCGTGTTGGCATTTTATACTGCAATTATAGCGGGCCAAATAAGATGTTCTATGTTGGCGTGATCCGTGCGCTTGAAGATTGCTATTTTCTAGGCGATCATGATTGCTGTTTGAAGATCGTTGGAGATTGCTTGCCTGTTATTAATCAGCTAAAGGGGGTATGGAAAGTAAAAGCACTAGAACCTTTTTATGCCCAAGTGAAGGGCTTAGAGAGTAAATACCGAACTAATGATAAAGGCTTAGTTTCTTACGATTATCTGGGCGAAGATAATCCTCTTTACATAAAAGTCGATAAGTGCGTTAAAGATTCGTTTAACTATTTAAGACAACGGATTTTGAACAGTGAATATTAACAGAAGCGCCAAGGGGAGTCAGAAGCCTGAGGACATGACCCCCCGAATGGTTGGGGCGCTCGTCTATAATACACACGTCATAGAAATTGGGAACAGATCATGAAGGGGGATAATAATGTCAACGAGGGTTTTTATTAGTTGGAGCGGAGATTTTAGCTGCAAGCTTGCCGAAGCAATACGCAATTGGCTCCCAAAGGTGCTCCAATTTGTGAAGCCATATTTTTCACCCGAAGATGTTGAGAAGGGGACTAAGTGGGATTCAGATATTACTAAAGAATTAGAGGCATCTAATATAGGCCTCCTCTGCTTAACCCCCGACAATATAGAGAAGCCGTGGTTGCTTTTTGAAGCTGGTGCTCTTTCAAAGTATGTAGACAAATCGAGAGTGTGTACAATTCTTTTTGACCTCAATCCAACGGATCTCAAGGGTCCATTAACTCTTTTTCAAGGCACGAAAATTAATAAAGAAGATTTTAAAAAGCTTATATCGACAATCAACAACGCAGCCGGGGAATCAAAACTCGAATCACAGACACTTGATGCAGTCTTTGAAAAATGGTGGCCAGAGTTAGAGGCAAAGATCAAAGAGGTACAAAACTCCCGAAAGGATGAGCCCAAAAAAGAATCCCGCGGTGATAGGGATATTCTTGACGAGATATTAGAATTAGTAAGGATATTAGCTATACCTAAGCCTCAGAATATCTATGGCTTTAATGAAAGCACCTTTCGAGGAGCATTAGAAACCGCTATCTCCGGCGTACCCGAACAGACATCCGGTTTCGCTGCAGCTTTAAGAGATTACGCTGCTCACTACAATGCCGCAACAACAAATGCGCTTAGAGAAATTGTGAAAACTTGTGGTCAATTTGAAGAACCTAAGGATAAACCTCTCAAACCCGAAGAAAAGAGATAGCTCAGCTATGTTATGTAATGATAAGTGAGGCCGGGGGCCCTGTGGCCTCCAGTGCATGACGCTCGCAAGGAGTGATTATCGGTCCTCATAGAGATAGACGTAAGAAGCCGAGGAAGATTCTCAAATCGGGGAAATGGAAAAGAAAGATAGTCTCGAAGATAGAAAGCGGTTCTCTAAGAAGCCAGCGGATGCTCGCTTTGTCCGACGAGCGAGAGCATGCCATAGGAACCCCGAGAAGCGAGACCAATGGCATAACCTGTATCCTCGTTGCTTTATTCAAAGAACCGAAAAATCATCTTCCTCCGGCTCCTGTTTGCTTGAATCTCGCCTATCCTCACTTCCCCGTCGCTTCTTTTCTTGCCCTATATCAGCCCCGGCCCGCCATTCCTCGCTCCTCTGCATCGTCAAATGCCCCTGCTCCACGGCCTCTCTCAGCACACCCATTTCATCGAACTCCGTCCCCTTGACCGTGCTCAGGTAGACCCATTGGGTGGCCCGGGCGATGCCCACGAACATCATCCGCTTCATCCGCTCACGGTTGATGTAGTAGTAGGCCTTGGCCGTGAGCCGAGGCAGGAGGACGCTGTCGAAGGTCAGGCCCTTGGCCATAAAGAAGGTAGCGATCTTGGGGACGAGGTTGGTAAAGGCGCAGGTGACCTCGACCTTGCCGGCGTTCTCCTTGGTCGCGGCCTTCTCGACCTGGATGCCGCGCTCGGCCAGGCCATCGGCAAGGCCGTGGAGGAGGCGGTTGGTCGGGACAATGATGCCGATCCGCTCGTTCAGGACCTGGCGGGCCCGGACGACTTCGGCCAGGCGGTCCATCTCTCGGTCGAAGGAATCTGCGACGTAGCAGAGCGGCCGCTCCTTGACCCGCTGGGCAGCGCTGATATGGGCCAGGAATTGAGCCCGTTTCTCAAGGTCCTCGATGAAATGGCCCGCGAGTTCAGCCACATAGATGGCATTCCGGAAGGCGCCCAGGATCGAGATCTGCGGCGTCGTGACGTGGAGCCGGTCGGCGATGAATCCGGCATCGGCCCCGTCGTCGAAAATCTTCTGCTGGGGGTCGGCGAAGACCGTGACGTGGCTGGCGGCCTCTTGGATGATCTCGTAGGCCTCGGGAGTGAGGTCCTGGCCTTCGTCGACGAGGACGAACTCGAGCGAGTTCTGGAGGTCGCGCGTGGCGCGGATAAGGCCCCGGACCCGGCGGCGGATGGCCGGGAAATCGATATCGCGCCCGTTGGGTTTGCGGGGCAGGCGCGGGCCGAAGTGCTTCTGGAAGAGACCCCCGCACCAGAAATCGAAGGTGCTCACTACGCGGTCGGGAAGATTGAGGAACTCGAGGCCCGAGCGGATGTATTCCTTGATGACGTTGGTGAAGACGAAGACCCGGTAGCGCTCGGGCGGGATGTTGAATTTCTCGGCAAGATGGGCGGCCCGGTGGACGAGGACCTGGGTTTTGCCGGAGCCGGCCATGCCGAGGACAACCCGGTTGATGGTGGGCGGGAGCTCGACGACGCGCGCCTGGTCGGGCGTCAGGTCTTGGCGGGGAACGAGCCAGGTGATCATGAAGATTTGACCCCGTCGCCCATGACGGCTGGGCGCAGGATGTCGTCGCGGGTGGGCGTCGATTTGGCGCGGCGGTGGCGCTTCTTCTGTTCGTTCTCGGCGCGCTTCCGGACCGAGTCGTTCCCGGCCATCTTAGCGGCCGTCACCAGCCAGCCTAACGACCAGTCGTCGAGGACGGCGGGCGGGGCAAAGGCGCTCACAGCTTGGACGGCGGCGGTTCGGGCCTCATCGGGCCGGCCGAGCGATTCAAGGCAGAGCGCCTTGAGGCCGAGATAGGGTCCGGGGTCATCGGATTTTTTAATGGCCCGCTCGATCGTCTCGAGGGCTTCGGCGTGACGGCCCCGGCGCCTGTGGTTCAGGGCCAGGTTGAAGAGCGGGCCGCCCCAGAGCGGCTCGGCCTTGTCGGCCTCGAGAAAGGCGGTCGTGGTCCGGTCGTCGTCGCCGAGCTCGCCGAAGTAGATCCCCTGGAGGTTTAGGATCTCGGCGTCGGGGCGCGGCAGGCGGCTCTGGGCCGTGCGCAGGTAGTCGAGGGCCTTCTCGCGCTGGTTGAGCTCGGCGTACATCCGGGCAAGCTCGACGTAGGTGTCGCGGTCGCGGGCCGTGCCTCCCTGGCGCCGGCGCAGGCCCTCCTCGGCCTCCTCGATCTTGAGCTGGGTCGTGTGGGGGTTGGCGACGTTGACCAAGGGGTTTTCGACGGTCTCTTCGAGGAAGACAGAGGGGCGGGCGGCCAGGGTGGCCCGGCATTCGAACTGCTTGCCGCGGGTGAGGCGGTATTCGAGGACGATCTCGTCGCCCGGGGAAACGCCCTCGGGGAGGGACCAGACCTCGTCGAGGAGGTGCTGTTTGTCCTGCTCGCCGATGACCTCGATGCGGAGCTCGCGGACGGGGGCGGCGGCAGTCGGCGGGACACGCAGGCGTTCCCTGAGGAATGAGCCGTCCTCGGGGAAGGGCAACGCGGTTCCCGAGTCGATAAGCCGGTTGGGCTTACCGTCGGAGGTGATGAGCGCGATCCCGTCGTGGAGGACGGGCTGGATGAGGGGGCGCCCGGTGAGGGCCTTGAAGGCGGCGTTCCAGGCGGCCCCGCGCGAGACGCAGAGCTTGGCATCGAGGCCGTCGTCGTGGAAGACGAGACGGGCCTTGGGGAAGAAGGCGCGGAGGGCGTCGCGGACCTGGGGGATGAGGGTACTGCCGCCTGCGAGGAGACAGAGGTCGACGTCGGAGGCGTCGCGCGAGGCCCGGTCCATGGCGTCGCGGAGGGGGGCGAAGATGGAGAGCGTCAGGCGGAACTCGGTCTCGCGGGCGAAGAGGAAGTCCGTGTCGAGGAAGGGCGCGAGGAGGCGCTCGAAGTCGGCGGCGGAGAGGGAGGGGTCGGAAAGGGTGTAGGAGGCGGAGGGGCCGAGGGTGCAGGTGAGCGGGGGCTGACGGACGACGATGGAGGCTTTGTCGGAGGAGGCGGTGTAGCGGCCGAACTTGATCTGGCGATTGATCTCGGAGGAGAGGGCGATCTTGAGGGCTTCGGCCTTGCCCAGGAGCTGGGGCTCGAGGCCCTTTTTCTTCTGGGCAAAGGTGAGGGAAAGGGGGGCGAGCTTGTTTTCGCCCAGGAGGCGTGGGATGAGGATCTCGTGGACGATGGCCGCGTCGATGTCACCGCCGCCCAGGCGGTGGTAACGGGAGACGGCGAGCTCGGACAGGGCGAGGCCGGAAAGGGAGGGCGGGAGAAGCGCGGACTCGCCCTCAGTCGAGCCTTGGCGCGAAATTTCAATTACCGATACGTCACAGGTCCCACCGCCAAAGTCGAAGACGACCGCAAGGGCCGGGCGATCGGCGGGGAGGATAAATGGCTGAGCGTCGGGCTTGCCCGCATCCCCGAAATGACCCCCAGACCCGATCTGTCCCTTGTCCCCTGCCGTTGCCTTACCGCACCCACCGCCCATGGACGACGCCTCAGGGCTCAAGCCACCCGACACGAAATAATCAATAAGCGCGGCCGTCGGCTCGTCGAGGAGATCGTCATCGGCCAGAGTAAGGCCGGCATAACGGGCGGCGAGGAGCGTATCGCGCCGCTGGTTGAGCATGAAGGAGGCCGGGACGGTGACGGCGACGGGCTGAGTTACGCCGTCTGCCGTCTGCGCAAGCCCCTCGGCCCCTGTGCACTCAGAATCACCACCCGCCAGCCGAGAGGCCTGCCCTGCCAGGCCAGCGCCCATCTTGGCTGCTTGCCCAGCCGGGCCCGCCCCCATTTTCGCCGTGGCCCCAGCGATGAACTCCAGGACCTTGCCGGCGATCTTCGAGGCGTGATTGAAGGCCTCCGGCGCCCGGAAATAAGTCTTGCGCAGGCCCATCTCGTTCTTGGTGTCGTAGAAGAGGTTCTTCTCGAACGACAGGCCGTATTCGGTCGGGAAAGCGCGTAGGCGCTTGGCCCCCTCCCCCACCCAGACCCGGCCGTCTGGCAGGATAGTGACGACTGAAGGGATAAGCGGACTCGTGAAGACACCTTCGCGGGTCGGTTGCTCGATCTCAAGCGTGCGGAGGGCGGGCGGGACGCTCTGGCCGGCTCCTACGCCCGAGTCGGGATCCCAAACAATCTCGGTCACAGCCGAGTTCGTTGTCCCCAAATCTATGCCGATGGCACGGATTCTGCCTGATTTCGTCGATGGAACCGTTAAGGAATTCACAACCACTTTCCGTCAACCCCGCTGATTCTGGACCTCAACTATAACCCCGGGTCAAGATGATGTCAAGAAATCAGGCCTTTCCCAGATGGTAAAGACATGAGACCGTGCGAAAGTCGATCAGCGAGGGGATATCGTTGAACCGCTTAGTCCGCAGGGCGCTCTGGCCCGTGACCTCTTTGTGGCCATCACGCGCTTGTCTAAGGATTTAGGTTTGTCCTTCAGCATGAACTTGGTGCAGCAGTGCGCCCAACACTTCTCGAACGACCTGGACAGCATCCGCCAGGCCGGGTTCGAGATTGAGGTGAACCGGCCGAAGTGCGTAGGCCATAGGACGGCCGCCTATCACATTACTTGATTGGATTGATCTGCGCGGAGGTCAGATGGCTTCGATCAACGCCACGGTCCGGGAGCGTTCCAGATGCTGCGGAACGGCCGAATCTCGGCAAGAGAAGCTACGAGAGGTTCGAGGAACACCATGACGGCTACGACAACATCCTCAAAGGCCTCCGGCGCGTCGGCAAGCTTGGCCTTCCTGATGAACCCCTGCCATTGAACCTTCTTGTCCCCGTCCTTCACAAACGAAGGATCGAAGACCGTGGGGGCGATGGTGATCGGCGTTTTTCGGTTCTCGAACGTTTTCTCAACCGCCTCGGCCAGCATCTCCCCCCTGAAGTCGAACGTGCGGGACAGCATCCAGATGTCGTAGAAGTCCTTCATCCGGCTGTTCAGGACGCCGAGCTTTACCATAGCCTGGAACTTCTCAGCAATGGTGCTCTCCATGGTGTAGCCGTTCAACTCGGGCGCTGGAAAGTCAAGAAGCACAGGATACGCGACCCTGATGGGGCCCGGAACGATCACATCCCCGAATCCGATATCTATCTGCAGGGAGACTCGCGCGTTGCCAAGGCCGCCCCGGACACGGACACGCATGCCTTCGTATTCAGCATCTTCCGTGATTCTAACGGCCGTCACCGTCTCCGCATTGAAAGACATGCCGTCCGCCTCGACATCCATTCCGCAGGCATCTTTCATGGCGGCGACAATCACTTCGAGGCTGTTGTCGATTCTCCCCAGAAGATCGATGTCCATGGTGGGGCGTGACCCCGATCCGCTCCACACCGAAAACATAAGGGCCCCCTTGAGGATGAACCTGTCCGCGTGCGGACTCTTGGAGAGCCGGTAGATGAACCGCTCGATAGCGAAGTGCTGCAGGAGCTCATTGAAAAGACGGGAGGATTCCTTGGTCTTGTTGAGAAGGCGCCGATGCACCGACGCGGCCGTGTTTTTGATGTTTCTTGCCATTACAGAAGCGCCTCGAGGTAGGGGCGGATGATCTTATTCACCCGGCAAATCGCCGCATAATGCATGAGATCGTCCACCTTGACGCGCTTGCGTTCGCGGTAGAAGCGAACCGCCTCCACCGCCGTATCGAGGCCGACCTTGGTGCGGAACTTGAAGCAGTCGGCAAGCGTCTTCTCCGGGCCGAAGATACGCACGATTACGCCGTCGAGTTCATGGGTCTCCACGCCCTCCGTATATGCCTTGCCGGTGAACCGGTAGGTCTTGATCGGTGGGTGGTCCAGACGGGGTTCCTCCGCGCCGCGCGGCAGCGCCACGTGGACCTCGTGGGGTATCTGGGTGGTGAGATCGTGAAACGCCAGTGCAGAGATCAGGCAGATCACACCGCCGGAGACACGGGTTGCGACCGTCACCAGGTCGGGGTTTCCCAGTGGTGAGCTGTCGGCAAGACGATACACGCCGCGGCTCACCACCTCCAGCGTCCCGGAGTCCCGCATGGCGTAGAGCGTTCCGGGATGGATACCCGCGCGAAGAGCCTGCGCCGTATGGAATATTCCGCCGTGCTTCTTGAAGACGGCAACCGCCCTGTCGAACCGGGAACCATGGCTATTCGTATCTTGGGACCTCATGATAGAATCACCTTTACTTATTCTTTTCTGTAGGTAATATTATCATTTTCGACCGCCATGTCAAGAGGATATCAAGCAATAATTCAAGCCCTTTCGATGGCCCGGGCGTTCCGGGCCTTGACTTTTTGATAGATTTATTTAAACTAAAGGTAACAGTATATGTAACCTTTGGTTCGAATCTATGGAAAAAGCAAGCCTATATTCGATTCTTCGCACGGGCCACACGGTCTTTACTTTCAAAGACATTCTTTTGGCGTCAGGCGAAACCAACGCCTCCCGACTTCGGAGGCGGATCAATTATTATGTAAAGACAAAGGAGCTTTATCCCGTCCGTCGAGGAATCTACGCCAAAGATAAATATTATGACCGACTGGAGCTGGCCAACAGAATCTTCTCTCCCTCATATATCAGTTTCGAGACGGTCCTGGCGAAAGAAGGGGTCATCTTTCAGCATTACGATCAAATCTTTATGGCCAGCTATCTGACCCGGGAGATATCCTGCGATGGCGGAGTTTACGCTTTTCGCCGATTGAAAGACTCTGCCCTGACCAATTCTCTGGGGATCGAGATCAAGGCCGATTATTCGATCGCTTCCAGGGAAAGGGCTTTTCTGGATACGATCTATCTGAATACGAACTATCACTTTGATAATCTCTCTTCGATCGATTGGAAGAAATGCCGGGAGATTCTTCCCATCTACGGCAATGAAGCCCTGGCTAAAAGATTGAATTCATACATTAAACTGGCCCAACATGCTTGATCGAAACATTCATAAAACAATCCTGCTCCAACTTCTCAAAGATATATACGCCAGCTCTCCGCTTGGTCCCGTCTTGGGCCTTAA
>CAZPEP010000002.1:0-2699 GCA_964585685.1 uncultured Eubacteriales bacterium
ATAAGCCGGGGAGGGGTCAGGACTCAATTTTCAAGATATTGTCGGACCAAAAACTTGAAAATTGAGACCTGACCCCTCAGCCGCCTCAGCCGCCGCCTTGACGGCGGGCGGGCGGTCATATACGATAATCTCAGATAGGAGTAAACCATGGCTTTGGATCCGGAACTGCTCGCCATCCTCGCCTGTCCCTACTGCAAGGCCGACGTGAAGGAGACCGCCGACGAACAAGGCCTGAAGTGCGTCGAGTGCCACCGCGTCTATCCCATCCAGGACGAGATCCCGGTAATGCTCATCGACGAGGCCTCCGTTGAGCCCGAGAGACGGATCAAGGACTGATCCGGCCCGCTTCCGCAAGGTCCTTCTCATCCGGCTGCGGCGGATCGGCGACATCATCCTGACGACCCCGGCCGTAAGGGCCCTGCGGACGGCCCTGCCCCGGGCGGAGTTTGTCTATGTCGTCGAGGAGCCGTACCGGAAGCTCGTCGAGGGGAACCCCGACATCGACCGCGTCGTGGTGGTCCCGAAGGAGCCGTCGCGCCGGGAGTTCCTCGCGCTCGTCCGCGCGATCCGAAAAGAGGGCTTCGACGCCGTCATCGATTTCCACGGCGGGCCGCGGGCGTCCCTGCTCGCGCTCCTATCAGGGGCGAAGATCAAAGCGGGATACGCGATCAAGTACCGCGGCCTCTTCTACGACGTCCGTGTCCCCCGCGCGCCGAAGGAAGGGCGCATCCACAGCGTCGCAAACCACGTCAACCTGGTCCGGGCGCTCGGGATCGAGGTCGGGATCATTTCCGGGCTGGTTTTGCCGAGGGGTCAGGCCCTAACTTTTAACATTCGCAATTCCGAATGTGAAAAGTTAGGGCCTGACCCCTTGATCGTTCTCCACATCGGCGCGGGCAACCGCTTCCGCTATTGGGGCACCGATAATCTCGTCAGGCTGGTGAGCCTGCTCGGAGAGATCCCGGGGGCGCGGGTCGCCCTCATCGGCGGCGCGGAGGACAAGGCGGCCGAAGCGGAGATCCTGGAGAAGGCGCCGGGGACGTTGTCGTACGTCGGCGAGCTCGACCTCGCCGAGACTGCGGAGCTCATCCGGCAGGCGGCGGTCTTCGTCGGACCGGACAGCGGGCCGATGCACATCGCCACGGCCGTCGGGACGCCCATCGTCGCCTGGTTCGGGCCGACCCTGCCCGCGAACTTCGCTCCCTGGAAGCCTGCAAGCAGCGTCCGGATCATCGAGAAGGCTCTCGACTGCCGGCCCTGCAAACAGCGCGCGTGCGTCCACGGCGATTTCCGGTGCCTCCAGCTTATAACGCCGGAAGAGGTGAGGGATCAGATCCTAACATTCAAACATTAAGCTGAATGTTAGGGCCTGACCCCTCATTGCGAGGCGCCCTTCGCTCGCACCTGGCTTTTGTGTTAGAATTCAGCCGATGAGTACTGCCAGCCCGATTAACGTCGCCCCAAACGCCGATAAGCCCGCGGGCCTCTGGGCCGCCCTGCCCGGCCAGGTCCTGGCCTTCAGCCTGCTCTTTTCGCTCATCTCGATCAGCCTGACGGAGAGTTTCCTCTTCCTGGCGATCGTCCTCTGGGCCGTCTGGCTGATCGTCGAAAAACGCCATTTCTCCGCGCCGACGTTCTTCATCCCACTCCTCACCTATTCGGCGCTATCGCTCGTGTCGTCGGCCTTCTCGGTCAACGCGGCGGTCAGCTTCCTCGACTGCCGCGAGCTGGTCCTCTACCTCATGATCCCCGTCGCTTATATGTCGCTCCGCGGCCTCCGGGACGTCCGCCGCGCCAATTACGCCGTCTTCGCGTCGGCGGCGGTGAGCATCCTCTACACCTTCTATCGCGAATTCTTCAATTCCGCGCCCGAGGAGAGGATCAAGGGGTTCATGGGCCACTACATGACCCAGGCCGGACTGCTCGCCATGTTCGCCTCGCTGGCCTTGGCAATGGCGATCTTCGGAAAGGGCAAGGTCCGGTACCTCTGGGGGGCGGGGGCGCTAGTGGCCGGCGCGGCGCTCGAGCTGACCCTGACCCGAAGCGCCTGGATCGGCGTCGCCGTGGCCGCGTGCGTCCTCGTCACCATTTGGAAGCCGAAATTCGTGCTGGTCGTCCCGGTCCTCGTCGTCATCGTCTTCTTCGCCAGCCCGGCGGCGGTCAAGAAGCGGGCCCTCAGCATTTTTACGCTCCAGGGCTATTCGAACCGTATGCGCGTCGAATATTTGCTCGCGGGCGCCCGCATCATCCGCGACTATCCCTTGTTCGGGACGGGGCCGGACACGGTCGACATGGTCTTCCAGAACCCGAAGTACGGCCTGTCCGACGAGGCCAAGCGCAACGTCCACCTCCATAACACAATCGTCCAGATCGCGGCCGAGAGAGGCCTCCCGGCCCTGGCGGCCTGGCTGGCGTTCGTCGTCTGGGTCGGCGTGTTGCTCGTCAAGGTCGTGAGGGCGAGGGACCCCGACCGCCTGCCTCTCGCGGCGGGCGGGCTTGCTGTCCTAGCCGTCATGGTGGTCGCCGGGCTCTTCGAGTACAATTTCGGGGATTCGGAGATCACGATCCTGTTCCTGTATCTGATAACGATGCCGTTCGGGGGAGGGGTCAGGGCTCAATTTTCAAGTTTTTCTCGGACCCAAAAGTTGTAAATTGTGACCGGGCCCCACCAAAGCGCAGATGCGTAAGAAGAACGCCCG
>CAZPEP010000003.1:0-30985 GCA_964585685.1 uncultured Eubacteriales bacterium
CACTCCCAGTACCCCGGCGGATTAAGGGAACAGACCCTGAAGGAAGTCCTGACCAAGAATCCCGAAGAGGTCCTCGAGAGGGCTGTCCGGGGGATGATCCCGAAGAACAAGCTCGGCCGCGCGGTCTTCAAGAAATTGAAGGTCTACAAGGGCCAGACCCACCCCCACGAAGCCCAGAACCCCCAGATATACAAGTTTTAGGAGGCATCTTGAGTCTAATCCAGTACTACGGGACAGGTAAGAGAAAGACGTCCATCGCCCGGGTCTTCCTGAGGTCCGGGAAGGGCGACCTGACGCTTTATGTCAACAAGAGGCCCCGGCCCTTTCAGGAATATTTCCGCATGGAACCGCTCCGGTACATCATCAAACAGCCGCTTCTCCTGACCGAGACGGAGAACAAGTTCGACATCTTCATGAGGGTCAACGGCGGCGGGGCGAAGGGCCAGGCCGAAGCCATCCGGCTGGGCATCGCCCGGGCCCTCATCGAGTTCAACCGCGAGCTCCGGCCTGTCCTCAAGGCCGCCAGCCTCCTGACGCGGGACGCCATGATCAAGGAACGCAAGAAGTACGGTCTGCTCGGCGCCCGCAAGGCACCCCAGTACCACAAGAGATAACAGGGAGGAGTCGACTTGGTATCCGTAACCATGAAAGAGCTATTGGAGGCCGGCGTTCATTTTGGCCACCAGACGAAGCGCTGGAACCCCAAGATGAAGGAATACATCTTCGGCCAGAGGAACGGCATCTACATCGTCGACCTGCAGAAGACGATCAAAAACTTCAAGGAAGCCCTGCAGTACGTCAAGGGCGTGTCCGAGAGCGGCAAGGACATCCTCTTCGTCGGCACCAAGAAGCAGGCCCAGGACATCGTCCGGGACTACGCCGGAAAGAGCGAGTCGAGCTACGTCAACCAGCGCTGGCTCGGGGGGCTCCTGACGAACTGCGGCATTGTCCGCGGCTCCGTCGAGAAGCTCAAGGAGCTCGAGGAGATGAAGGAGGACGGCCGCTGGGAACTGCTCTCGAAGAAGGAGCAGTCCCGGCTCGAGAAGGTCTATAAGAAGTTGTCCAAGAACCTGGGCGGCATCAAGAATATGACCTCGCTCCCCGGGGCCATGTTCGTCATCGACTCGTCCAAGGAGGACATCGCTCTCGCCGAAGCCCAGAAGATGAAGATCCCAATCGTTGCCGTCGTGGACACGAACGGCGACCCGGACAATATCGATTACCCCATCCCCGGCAACGACGACGCCGTGAGGGCCATTGAGTTGTTTGCCGCCAAGATCTCCGAATCCATCATCGAGGGCAAGAAGAGCCGGATCACCCGGGAGCTCGAGGATGAGAAGAGGGCCGAGACCGCCTCCGGGGACCAGCCCGCCGACGGCGGGGACGGGGCCGGGAAGCCGGAATAAGGAGAACCCGATGGACATCACCGCGGATATGGTCAAAGAGCTCCGTCAGCGGACGGGGATCGGCGTCATGGAATGCAAGGCCGCCCTCAAGGAGGCCGACGGCGATCTCGAGAAGTCCATCGAGATCCTGAGGAAGAAGGGATACGCCCGGGCCCAGGACAAGGCCGCCCGCCGGGCCAACGAGGGCCTCGTCGGCTCGTACATCCACTCGACCGGCCGGATCGGCGTCCTCGTCGAAGTCAACTGCGAGTCCGACTTCGTTGCCCGCAACGAGGAGTTCCAAGAGCTCGTCAAGAACATTTGCCTCCAGATCGCCGCCGCCAACCCGAAGTATATCGCGCCTGGGGATATCCCTGCCGAGGTCATCGAGCAGGAGAAGGAGATCGTCCGGGCCCAGTTCCAGGACAGCGGGAAGCCGGCTGAAATCATTGAGAAAATCGTCCAGGGGAAGCTGGGCAAGCTCTACGAGGAGGTCTGTCTCCTCGACCAGGTCTTCATCAAGGACGACAAGGTGACCATTCGCCAGCTCGTCCTGTCGGCCGTCGCCAAGATCGGAGAGAACATCAAGATCGGCCGGTTCACCCGGTACGAGATCGGCAAGTCCTGACGGGAAGGGGGGCGCCATGCCGGAGCCGAAGCCCGCGTACAAGAGGATTCTCCTGAAGCTTTCCGGCGAGGCCTTCCTTGGGGCCCGGGGCCACGGCATCGATTTCGATCGGATCACCGCCATCGCCCTGGAGATCAAGGAGGTCAAGGACCTCGGCGTCGAGCTCGCCATCATGATCGGCGGCGGGAACATCTTCCGCGGCAGCCGGGGGACCGAAGCCGGGATGGACCGGGCCTTGGCCGACCAGATGGGGCTCCTGGCAACCGTCATCAACGGGATCGCCCTCCAGGACGCCCTCGAGAAGCAGGGCGTCGTCACCCGACATATCTCCGCTATCGAGATCAAGTCCGTGGCTGAGCCCTTCATCCGCCGGCGGGTCGTCCGCCACCTCGAAAAGGGCCGCATCGTCGTCTTCTCGGCGGGCATCGGGAGCCCCTATTTCACGACGGACACGGCGGCCGCCCTCCGGGCCCTCGAGATCAAGGCGGAGATCATCCTCAAGGCGACTAAGGTGGATGGTGTCTACACGGCCGATCCCATCACCGACAGGACGGCCGAGAAGTTCGAGACCATCTCCTACCTCGACGTCCTCCAGAAGGGCCTGCGCGTCATGGACGCGACGGCCATCTCGCTCTGCAAGGACAACGCCCTGCCGATCGTCGTCTTCGACCTCAACGCGCGCGGGAACATCATGAACGCCGTCCTGGGACGGAACGTTGGGACGAGGGTCTCTTAGTCTGGAAAGAGGGGGGATCGCCATGGTCAGGGACACGCTGAAGGAACTCGAGAAGAAGATGAAGGTCTCGACGGAGCACTTCCGTTGAGAGCTCAGCAAGCTCCGGACGGGACGGGCGAACATCAATATCTTCGAGGACATCAAGGTTCCTTACTACGGGACGCTCACCCCGATCAACCAGGTCGCGACGCTCGGCGTCCCCGATCCGACCCTGATCGTCCTCCAGCCCTGGGACCCGTCGGTCCTCGAGGCCCTGGAGAAGGCCGTCCGGGGCGCTGACTTCGGGTTCAACCCCATCAACGACGGCAAGGTCCTCAAGGTCCCGATCCCGCCGCTCGACGAGGAACGCCGGCGTGAAATGGCCAAGCGGATCGGCAAGCTGCTCGAGGAGGAGAAGACGGCCCTCCGCAATATGCGCCGCGAGAGCAAGGAGTTCATCGAGGAGCTCGAAAAGGAAAAGGAGATCACCGAGGACGATAAGTTCTCCGGCCTCGAGAAGCTCCAGGGCCTCCTCGACGAGCACGTCAAGAAGATCGAGGAGCTCGCTGCGGTCAAGGAAAAAGAGATCCTCGAGCGCTGACTCTCTGCTACCGTAAAGGTGGCCTCAGAAGGACTCGGGGACATCCCATTGGATTTCAGGGCCAGTGGGATAGGCTTGGGCTCGGAGGTCGCCCCTCGACCCCAGACCCGGGAACCTCTTCGGGTTCCCCCATCGTAAGATCGATGGGCCCCCTTCCTAACTGGGGTTTACGCGGCGACCCTCCTCGCCCACCTCTCACCCGCATCGCCCGATTTCCGCGGGATTTCTCCTCGTCCTTCTTTCGGCAGTTCTTCCAGAGTCGCCGGCGTCGTCTCGCGCTCGATCCAAAATTTATAAAGGAAGGCGATCGTTCTCCCGATTCCAACGGATCCGCATGGGATTGCCGCACGATGAACGAAGGGGATATGCGGAGGACACGGCGATGAGGGTCGCCCTGAAGCCCCCCGTATCGGAGGGGGGAACCGCCGGGACTGGTTCCACGGGGTCGGGGGGAGAGGGGCGGTCTTCATCGCCGAATCCCGAGTCCTTCGAAGGCGATCCGCTGTCTAGATGGAGGCGGGAGACGGCGGCTTTCGGCCGAGCCAGTGGTCGGTCGTCCCGAACTTCGTCCGGATGACGGCACCCCAGCCAAGGATGCTGAGGACGAGCGTGAAGAGGAAGCCGACGAACGGGATGAACCCGACGAGGCTCGCCACGAGGAGCCCGGCGAGGGACGCGCCGACCGCCGGGACGTTCTTAGAGCCGAAGGCCTTGAGGAGGCTCTCGCCCAGAACGTAGAACATGACGACCCGGCCGAAGACCTTGATGATCAGGCCGGCCCAGAACAGGGCGATGGCGACAGGGATCCCGATGAGGATGAAGCAGAGGAGGGCGGCGAAGATCGCCATCCCGGTAAAGATGATGAGGGCCAGGAGCCCGGTCCCGAAAACCGGCCAGAAGGACGTCCGGACCGCGGCCGCCGCCCGGGCGATCGGGCGCGGGAAAAGGGCCGCGACGACGAGGGCGGCGATGAGCCAGAGGAAGACGCCGATGAGCTTGATGAGGAGGAAGATTGGGAACAGGGGGAAGGCGAAGATCCCCTTGAACAGCCCCCGCTTGAAGAGGCGGCCGCCGAGCTCCGAGGCCTTGAAGTAGACCGTATCGCCGGAGATGGAGCATCCGGGCTCCTTCTGGAGCAGTCCGCCGATCGAGATGACGTCGCCCCGGATCGCGGCTGTCGGCTTCAGAGTGATGTTCGAGCCGATCCCGACGACGGCCTCCCCGACTTCGCCGCCGATGGTGATGGTCCCGCCGAAGGCTACGACGCTCTGCTTGACGCGGCCCTCGACGACGACGTTGCCGCCGAAGGAGACGACGTTGTCCTGGGTTTCGCCCGCCGCGACGAAGACATCCCTCTTGACGCTGAACTCCTGTTGGGCGGCGAGCGGAGCGGCGAGCCCTGTCGCGACGAGGGCGAGGACGGCTAGGAGGGTCAGGGTTCTTTTGGGCGTCATGGGTGTTCTCCGTGGGCGAATTTTCTCCGAAGCCCGAGAAAGCAGGCCGCGGCCGCCGCCAAGGTGATGAAGAGGCCGGCGGCGTAGACCTCGGGGTGGATCATGGACCCCAGCCGCCCCATCCCTTCCATGAGGTCCCCGGCGAATCGGGCTAGGAGGGTGAGGGATAGGACGGCGAGTTTCGTCAACTTGACGAGGGCGAGCGAGAAGTCCCGGGCGGCGCCCCAGGAGGATTTCCCGGCGCCGAGGAGGAGGCCGGCGAGGTTCCCGCCGGTCGCGAGGACAAAGGCCAGGCCGCTGAAGACGAGGAGGGCCAGCGCGCCGGAAAGCGCCAGCAGGGCGCCGGGCAGGCGGGACCTCCGGGGGAAGGCGCGGGCCATGATCCTCGCGGCGAGGCCCGGCGGGATATCGAGGTCGGGAAGCGATCGGGCGGCCTCTAGGAAGGCCTTCCGGTCCTCCCGGACCGTGCCGCAGGGCGCGCAATCCGCCAGGTGCCCTTCCATCCGAGCGGCCGTGGAGGGGTCCGCCGCGCCCTCGAGCCAGAGGTCGATCTCTTCCGGGCGGGGGTGGTTCATGCCGCGCCCCCGAGGAGGCTGCGGACGAGCTCCTTGGCCTGGAAGACGCGGTTCTTGACGGTCCCCACCGGAAGCCCCTTGATCTCGGCGATCTCCTCGTAGGAGAACTCGTTGACGTGCCTCAGGACGAAGAGCTCACGAAAGCCTTCCGGGACCCGGCCCAGGGCCGCTTCGATCCTCTTTCGGAGTTGGGAGAGTTCATAAGCCTTCGCCACCGGGGGGGCGTCGTCCGGGACCTGGATCATGTACGAATCGTCCCCGTCCGTGACGGGCTGGTCCAGGGAGACGGCGCTGACCTTCTTCTTCCTCCAGTAGTCGATCATGAAATTCGAGGCGATCTTGAACAGCCACGTGCTGAACTTGTACCGGGGCTGGAACGAGGGCAGGGAGGCGTAGACCTTAAGGAAGACCTCCTGGGTAAAATCCAGGGCGAGTTCCCGTTCCCCGGTCATCCGGCCGAGGTAGTTCAGGAGGGGCTGTTGGTAACGGTTGATGATCATCTCGAAAGCCCTCTTGTCTCCGCGGAGCGTCCTCCTGACCAGCGCGTTGTCGTCATGCATGGTTCTATACGGATGTCCGGGAAAAGGGTTCAGCGCTCCAGAGGGGCGTCGTTCTCGATGACCTCGGTGCCGGGAGGGACCTTGAGGTCGAAAAGCTCGGGGGCCAGCCGGGGGTCGACCTCGATGCGGCTGAAACGGAACTCCTGCTTGTTGCCGGCCCAGTCGAAGAAGACGGCCTTCCGGATGAGCCAGTTCGAGGCGTCTGTCTCGAGGAGGACGTATGTAAACTCGCCCTCGGTCTTCGGCGTCAGCCGGATCTGGACGGCGTCCTTGGCCTCGGTTGGGAACGGACTATCGTCGACGACATAGGCCTCCGTGAGGCTCTTTCGCCCCAAAAGCAGGGACAGGATCTCGTTCTCGGACCCTTCGCCCGAAGCCCGGCTCCGGATGAGCTGCTTCTCCTCCGGGATGTAGTAGAGGATGAGGCCATCCTTGTAGAGGAAGGTCTGCGCTTCCGGCTCCCGGGAATCCCAGCGCATTCGATCGGGCTTCTGGAAGAGGAGGCGCCCCTTCTCGCGGAGGGGGTCGGAAGCGGTCATCGAATAGTACAGATGCTCGTATTCCGAACGGAGGGCGGTGGTGGCGCGAAGCCTCGCCTCGATGCGGGAGGCCGCCTCTCGGGGCGTGATGGCGAAGACGGGGGCCGCGGTGCACAGGAAGGCCAGGAGGAACGCCGGGATTCTCATCGCCGCCCATTATAACACAAGGCCCCGGCGGGACGGCGGCGCCGGCCCAGCCGGCCTTGCGACGGCGGCGCGCTTGGGCTATCATTCGGACGCATGAAAGCGCTGACGAACGTTCGCTGGGCCCTCGTCGGGACCATGGGCAAGATGCTCCTCTGGATGTGGGCGAAGACGGCCCGGATCGAGGTCTCCGGGGGCGAAGCGTACCGGGAGCTCCGCCGGCAGAAGAAGCCCGTCATCCTACTCGTCTGGCACGGCCGTATCTTCCTCGCCCCCTATTTCTTCCGGAACCGGGGCGTCATGCCCCTCGTCAGCCCGAGCCGGGACGGCGAGATCGTGACCCAGGTCGTTCGCCGCTGGGGCTATAAGGTCTCGCGGGGGTCGAGCTCCCACTCCATCGTCCGGGCCTGGTTCGAGATGAAGAGGGAGCTCGAGGCGGGCGGGGAGGTCATCATCGTCCCCGACGGCCCGCGCGGGCCGGCTCGGGAGCTCAAGCCCGGCTGTCTCAAGCTCGCCCAGCAGACAGGCGCGCCCCTCGTCCCGTTCACATTCGCAACCTCGAGGAAGAAGGTCTTTGCGAGTTGGGACCGGTTCCTCGTTTTCAAGCCGTTCGCCCGGGTCCTGGCGGTCCTCGGCGAGCCTATAGCCGTTGACCCTGCACTCCGCGGCGAGGTCCTCGAGGCCGAACGGAAGCGCGTCGAGCGCCTCCTCGTCGACCTGGACGAGTGGGCGGAGAGAGGGGTCAGGCCATAATATTCAGGTGTAAGATTAATAACTTGAATATTAGGACCTGACCCTTTATTATCTTAGGCATCGGAGGGAAAAATGAAAAGAACATTATTCTTTGCGGTCGGCCTCGTTGCCGTCCTGGCGCTGGCCGGGACCGGGTTCGGGCAGACGGCGGCCGAACACATCGTTAAGGGAGATGAATACTTTGCCATGTTCGAGGACCAGAAGGCGCTCGACGCGTACCTGGCGGCCGTCCAGCTCGAACCCGGCAACTACGAGGCCCTGTGGAAGGCGGCCCGCGGGATTGTGGACGTCTCCGACCTCATCACCGGGAAGGACAAGGAGTCTAAAGAGAAGCGGCGGAAAATGTACAACGACGCCGTCTCTTACGCCAACAAGGCCGTCGCGGCCAATCCCGGCGACACTTGGGGGCATTTCTTCCTGTCCTCTTCCATGGGCAACAAGGCGCTCCTGATGAGCACCAAGGACCAGATCGACGCCTCGAAGAAGATCCGGTCCGAGATCGATAAGGCCATCGAGCTCGACGGGTCGAACGACCTGGCCTATCACGCCCTCGGCCGCTGGCACAGACGCATGGCCGAGATCGGCGGAGCCAAGCGGTTTTTCGGGGGCCTGATATACGGCTCCATCCCCAAGGGGTCCTTCGCCGATGCCGAGAAGGCGTTCCAGAAGGCCATCGAGCTCAAGCCGGACTACCTCAATCACCACATCGAGCTCGCCCGGACCTACATGGCGATGGGCAAGTTCGACCTGGCCGTGCCGGGGTATCAGAAGGCGATCGACCTCCTGATGACGGCGTCCAAGGACAATGACCTCAAGGCCGAGGCTGCGGTCGAGATCGAGAAGGCGAAGAGAAAACAGAAGCTTGACTGAGGCCCGGCGGCTTCAGCGTTCCTCGGAGAAGACCCGGGCCTCGAACACCTCGATCCGGGCCCCCTTCTTCCATTCGTCTGGGAGAAGTCCGGCTTTGAGACAGCCGTGCCGGAGGTATTCCTCCCGGCTCCAGCCGTACTCGTCTGGGACCTGGGGGAGCAGGAGCCCCCGGCGCGACCCTTTGGAGACGACGATCCCGTGCCGGCCGACCTCCACCTCGTCGGGGCTCCCGACGGGCTTGGGAACGGTGAGGACGGAGATCTCGATCGTCGTCCGGGCGAGTTCCTCGGGAGTCAGGGACTCGAAGCGGTAATCCTGGCTGGCCGCCGCCACAGCCATTTCGGCGACGGTTTCGTCGAGGGGTTTGTAGGGGAGCGGGTAGCCGACGCATCCCCTGAGCTCGCCGCCTGCCTTGAGCGTCACGAACGCGCCCTGCTTCTCCTTGAACGCCGGGTTGCGGTCCTCGAGCCGGAGCCGGCCGCCGGCGGCGAAATGGTTCTCGATGGCCCGGCGTGCCAAGCCGAGGAGGGCTCGTTCCTGTTCCCGGGTAAGCTCAGCGCTCATCGTCCGTTCCTCCCTCCGGGCGACGCGATCGGCACAGGCGACAGGACGAAATCGCCGTCGTATTCCACGGAGAACGCCTTGAGGACAAGGGCCTTCCGCGCTTCGAGGCGCGCTTCAAGGAAGAGCTTCCCGCAGCCGAACGGCCGGAGGGCATCTTTATTTGCTGCGGGCCGACCGGGGCCGACAGCGAAGAAGCCGATCACCGTAGCGCCGAGGACACGGTCCAATGTCCTGAGGTCGGCGCCCGAGAAGGGCCGGCCGCCGGCCGCGGGGACGAGGGCTTCGACGACGAACCTGGGACCGCGCCTGTGGCCGATGAGATAACCCCGCGCCCCGCCCAGGAGCGCGAACGCTTCGAGGGACCGCCGTGCTTCCACGGTCAGATAAGCATCCATGTGAACATTATATCCTTTTTCGCGCCAGGACCATGATGCTGTAGCCCTTGAGAAAGAAGAGGAACATGTCGAGGCGCGACAAGAGCCAGACCAGAGGGTAGACGGTGGCATAGACCTTGAATTTTCCGGATTGGGCTTGATATTCCTCGGCCGTGGAGGGCTTGATATGCCCGTCGCGCAGGGCGTCTTTCGCGGCCCCCCGGGCGGTCATCCTGATATAGGCGAGATTGAGGGCGAGCTCGATGAGCTCGGATACGAACTTGGAATAGGTCCTTGTGCGGACGACCTCGAAGCCTGCGGCCTCGAGCTTGGCGCCGAGCTCTTTCCTCGAGTACCCCTCGCGCTTGTGACCGTAGAATTCGAGCTTCATGCCCAGGGCCGCCCTCAGCCTATGGAGGAGGAAGAGGCGCCCCGTATGCGGGGTGACGACGACGAGCTCGCCCCCGTCCTTGAGGACCCGGCGGCATTCCCGGAGGCACTCGTCATCGTTGTCGATGTGCTCGAGGTAATCCAGGCAGGTCGCGAGGTCGAAGGCCCCGGAACGGAACGGCAGGACGCCTTCGGGCATCCGGACGAGGCCCTTCCCCAGGAGCTCTTTAGCCGCCTTGAGGTTGGCCATATCCTGATCGGCGCTTGCCCAGAGCCCGTCCTTCTTCCTGAGATACCAACTCAGGATCCCCTGGGCGCAGCCGATGTCGAGCGCAATCCGCGCGGGATCGCGTGCCAGCCACTTATCAAGGAGCCGGAGCTTGTCCCGTTTTTTAATGGACTTCTCGGCGATCCGGATCTGCCAGGGGATGTCCCTCATGCCCGCATTATATTTTCGCCGCCCGGAATTCGCAAGCTAACGCATTCCGGCGATCCCTCGACTGGGCTGTGGCGTGGACGCCTTGACTTGGCCGGTGAATCGGGGCTAAACTGGGGTTCGAGGCGAGGGAGATGAAGTACGAACTGGTGATCGTCGGGGCGCTCGAGACCAACTGCTATCTGGCCTACGACGCCCGGACGCTTGAGTGCGCCATCATCGACCCCGGCTCCGAGCCGGAGAAGATCTTCCCGGTCATCGCCAGCCTCGGCCTCAAGCCGACGATGATCCTCAACACCCACGGACACCCCGACCACGGCGGGGCGAATTATGACATGAAGGAGCGCTTCGACGTCCCCCTCCTTATCCACCGCCTGGACCAGCCCCTCCTTGAAGCCATGAAGGATTCCGAACTGAGCCTTATGCTCGGGGCGAAGGAATCCCCGGCGCCCGACCGCTTCTTCGAGGACGAAGAGAGGATTGCCGTTGGCAAGGCCTCGTTCACGGTGATCCACCTGCCGGGGCATTCGCCGGGAAGCGTGGGTTTCCATGGCCACGGGACCCTTTTCTCCGGGGACACGCTCTTCAGCGAGGGCGTCGGGAGGACGGACCTCCCCGGCGGGTCGCGCAAGGACCTCGAGCGTTCCATCCGGACGAAGCTCCACACGCTCCCCCCGAAGACCCTGGTCATGCCAGGCCACGGCCCGCTGACCACGATCGGCAGGGAAATCGAATTGAACCCGTCCCTGACATGAAGGACCTTCCTTCCCCGGCCGAGGCGGCCGTCCGGTCGTTCCTCGATTACCTCTCCATCGAAAAGGGATTGTCCGCCAACACCCTGTCCGCTTACGGCCGTGACCTCGGGAAACTCCGTCTCTTCCTGGAAAAGGAGAAGATCGCCTGGAAGAGGGCGAAGGAAGAGGATCTCATGGGGTTCGTCCGCGCGCAGAGCCGGAGCGGGCTCTCCGCCCGGTCGCTGGCCCGGCTCATTTCGGCCGTTCGGTCGTTCTACAGATATCTCCTCCTTGACGGGATCGTCGCCGCGGACCCGACGGAGCGGCTCTCGTCCCCCTCGGTCTGGCTCTCCCTCCCCAAGTTCCTGACGGTCAACGAGGTCAAATCGCTCCTGGCCGCGCCGGACCCGGGCCAACCCCGGGGAGTCCGCGACCGGGCCATGCTCGAGGTCCTCTACGGCGCCGGCCTGAGGGTATCGGAGCTTGTTGCCCTGAAACCAGGGGAAGTCAACCTCGAGGACGGCTTCCTCATCTGCCGGGGCAAGGGGGGGAAGGAGCGGATCGTCCCTCTGGGGGGGGCGGCCTGCCGGGCGATCAGGGACTACCTCGCCGAAACGCGCCCGCTCCTCGACAAACGATCGACCGGGCCACTCTTCCTCACCCGGCGTGGCGGCGCGTTCACCCGGCAGGGATTCTGGAAGCTCCTCAAACAGCATGCCCGGACGGTGGGCGTCGCCTCGAAGATCAGCCCGCACGTCCTGAGGCATTCCTTCGCCACCCACCTGCTCGAGCGCGGCGCCGACCTCAGGTCCGTCCAGATCATGCTCGGCCACAGCCAGATCACGACGACCCAGATCTACACCCACGTCAGCCGCGACCGCCTCCGCAAGGTCTACGACAAGTACCATCCGAGAGCTTGAGAGGGGTCAGGTCTCAATTTTCAAGTTTTTTGCCGGGCGAAAACTTGAAAATTGAGACCTGACCCCTCAGCGATGCGGTGTTATGGTCAGGGTGACCTTGACCTCGTGAAAATTCGAGAGCGGGCCGGCGGGCGGCGGTGCGGAAGAAGGCTGGTAGCGCTTCCAGGCCCATCGAAAGACGCATTTGGCGGGCCCGTTCCGGATCTCCTTTTCTTCCAGGGAGACGTCGTTGGACCCCTCCGACACGGCGTCGTCGTAGCCCGCCGCGGTCGCGGCCGCGAACTCCGTCCGCGAGCAGGGGAGGATGAGAGCGAACTTTTCCGGCGAATCGTTCCGGGGCACGGTGAAACCTTCGACGGTGAAAAAGAAGCGGAGCCGGCCTCCCTCGCTGAGGACATAGTTCATCCGGAGGACGGGGCGGACCGGAAAGTCCTTCTCGGACAGGAAACCCCCGGCTCCGGCCCGCTTGGCCTGTTCCTTCATCTCCCATAGGACGGTTTCCAGAGAGGCGTGGTACAGGATGTAATCGGGGTCGTCCCCTTCCATGGTCCCGGACCAGAGGGCTTCGTAGGCGTATTCCCCCGAGAAGTCCGTCGCGTCCCGGGTGATGGCGTACCGGCCCCGGGTCTCGAGGCGGATCCGGACGTCCCACCAGCCCGAGCCGTCCGCGGCCGGGGCGGAGGTGGGGAGGAAGACCAGGGCGGCCAGCCCGAGAGCGAGCACGCTCCGCGACAGGGAGGTCGTTGGAAACCTCATCGGTCCTTTCTCCAAGCGTATTCTAGATGATTTGAAAAGCTCTTGACAAGCCCAAGGCTTTCGGCTATTCTAATTGAACTTTAGGGTCAAGTAATTAAACCCTCGGGTTCAGTATGTAAACGAAAGAGTCTAACGTGAGTGTGATCGACCTGAAGAAAGAGCGCGAGCGGAAGCGCCGCGAGGCCAACAAGGAGACCATCCTCCATGCGACCGAGTCCGTCATCATCTGCAAAGGCGTGCGGGCCGCGACGATGGACGACATCGCCCGCGAGTCCCAATTCTCCAAAGCGACGCTCTACCAGTACTTCCGGAGCAAGTCCGAGCTCGTCGACGAGATCGTCCTGCACTATCATGACGATATGCGGGAGATCCTCGAAAAGATCCGTTCGCGCGACCTCAGCGCCGTCGAGAAGCTCCGCCGGATCATCCGGTCCTCGATCGAGTTCCACGATGCCAAAGAGAACGTCTCCCGGGTCCTGATGACCGACGAGGCTGTCCGCAACCGCATGAGGGCCTTCCTCTCGCGCGAGAAGGAGAGCCTGTCCCCCGACGAGAAACGTCTGTGCCGGGTCATGTACGGGAAGCTCAAGGCGCTCGTGGACATCGGCGCGTCCATCCTCCGGGAGGGCGTCCGAAGCGGCGAGTTCCGGGAGATGGATATCGACGCCGCCCTCACGTTCCTCGGCGCCGTCCTCCAGGGCCTGTTCCACGTCACCGCATCGAACATCCCCCGGCTCGGGCCCCGAGAGAAAACGGAGATCATCATGGAGTTCTTGATGAAAGGGATCGCGGCTGCGCCCGATCCCCGTAAAGGAGAGTCGATATGAGGAGAATCGCGTCGATAGCCCTGACCGTCGCCCTGGGTCTCGGCCTTGCGGCCCCCGGGTTTTCCCAGGAGAAGCTCGTCCTGACGCTGGACGATTGCCTGAGGCTTGCCCTGGCCGGGAACCCGTTCGTCCTGGCTACGAAGGAGAAGGAGGCCGCCGCGGCCGCCCAGGTCCGAGACGCCGCCTCCCGGTTCTTTCCGTCGGTCAACGGCCAGGGTTCGGACATCCTCGACAAAAAAGTCTTCACCCTGGAATTCCCGTCGTTCGTCCCTGGGGAGCCGCCGCAGAGGGTCGAATTCGACTTCACAAAGACCTACCAGTTCACGCTGGCCTTCTCGATGCCCGTCTTTACGGGGGGCCGACTGGTCTCCGGCTTTAAGCAGGCCAACTACAACCTCAAGGCTACCCGGGAGATCATCCGGCAATCTCAACAGGAGACGGTTTTCAACGTCAAGAAGGCTTTCTACGGGTATCTTTTGGCCCGAGACTTCTCGGCGGTCGCGGGCGAGGCCGTGGCCCTGGCCGGGAAGCACGCCGCTAACGTCAAGAACCTCTACGACGCGGGGTTGGCCTCCAAGTTCGATCTGCTGAGGTCGGAGGTCCAGGTGGCCAACCTGAAGCCTCAACTGATCCGGGCCCGCAACAGCCTTGAGCTGGCCGAGCTCGCCCTTAAGAACCTTCTCGGCCTTGATCTGGCCCGGCCTGTCGAGGTTCGCGGAGAATTGGGAGTCGTCCCGCTCGGCCTGGACGTCGAAGAGGCGGTCGTCCGGGCCCTCCGGCAGAGGCCCGAGCTCAGCCAGCTCGACTTCCAGCGCCGGATGGCCGCGGAGATGGTCAAGATCGCCCGGGGCTCCGGGCTTCCGTCGGTTGCCATCGGGGGCGCCTACAATTTCTGGTCGAACAACTTCAATTTCCGGAACAAGAACTGGGAGAGCTACTACACCATCAGCCTCAACCTCAACATCCCGATCTTCAACGGGTTCGCGAGCAACGCCCAAGTCGGTCAGGCCAAGGCCGTCCTTCGCGAGCTCGAGCTCACCGGCAAGGGCCTGGTCGAGACCATCAAGCTCGAGGTCCGGCAGGCCGTCCTGAACTACGGGCAGGCCAAAGAGTCCCTGGCCTCCCAGGAACGGAACGTCGAAGAGGCCGCCGAGGCCGTGAGGATCGCCGAGCTCAATTTCGGCGAAGGCCTGGCGACGGGCCTGGACGTCAGCACCGCCCAGGTGGCCCTGAGCCAGGCGAAGACCAACCGGTCCCAAGCCTTGTATGACTGCGTCGTCTCCCTGGCCCAGCTGGAAAAGGCCTTCGGAGAGAACGTCGATACCGAAGATGCAAAATAACGGAGGAACCCCGATGAAACGCAACGCTTACGTCACCATCACAGCCGTCGCGGCCATGGTCATAGCCCTCGTGTCCTGCAAGCCCGCCAAGAAGGACGCGGCCCAGGCGCAGGCGGCTGATAAGGCCGCCGGCGTCAAGACCTATAAGGTCCTCCGGCAGAGGGTTTCAGAGAAGATCGCCTACTCCGGAACGCTCGAGGCCTCCAAGAAAACAAGCATCACGCCTGAGGTCGGGGGCAAGATCGCCCGCATCCTCGTCCGCGAGGGAGACGCCGTGAAGGCGGGCCAGGTCCTGGCCGAGCTCGAGACCGAATCCATGCGGCTCCAGCTCAGGCAGGCCGAGGCCGGCGTGGCCGTGGCCGAGGCCGCCTACAACGACGCCTTGAAGAACAAGGAACGCATGGACCGTCTGATCAAGGAGAATGCCGTATCCGAACAGCAGGCGGAAAAGGTGACCCTCGCCTTTGACGCGGCCAAGGCCCAGCGCGAGCAGGCCCAGGCCGGCCTGAATCTGGCAAAGTATGCGCTGAACATATCCATTATGAGAGCGCCCTTCTCCGGCGTCATCGGCTCGAGGAACGCTGAGGTCGGCGACGTCATCAACCCGATGATGGGCGGCTATTCAGGGGCCTCCGGAGTCCTGACGCTCATAGATTTCGCCAAGGTCAAGATCATCGTCGACGTCGCCGAGAGCGATGCCCTTCGTCTCAAGAGGGGACAGACGGTCTTCCTCCGCGTCCCGTCGTTCCCCGGCCGCGAATTCCCGGGCGAGGTCGCCATCGCCAATTCGACCGCGGACCCCGCCACCAAGAAATTCCGCATCGAGGCCCTGTTCGACAACCCCGGCGGCGAGCTCCGGCCTGGGACGTTCGGCGAGGTCGTCTTCGAGGTCAGCACGCACGAGTCGGCCCTGGCCGTGCCCCAGAAGGCCGTCCTTGACGACACTTATGTTTTTCTCGTCCAGGCGGGCAAGGCCGTCAAACGGCCCGTGACCCTGGGCCTCCAGAACGCGACCGTGGTCGAGGTCCTGTCGGGCCTCTCCGAGGGCGACGTTGTTATCGTCGAAGGCAACTACGGCCTCGCGGACGGCGCCGCCGTCAGCGTCTCCGAAAGGTGAGATCATGAAGCTCCCCGAATTCTCCGTCAATCGCCGCGTCACGGCGACGATGATGGTCCTCATCCTGGTCGTCATCGGCGCCATCTCGTTCTCGAAACTGGGCCTCGATTTCTTCCCGGACATCGAGTTTCCGACGGTCTCCGTCGTCACGACGTATACGGGGGCCGCATCGCAGGATATCGAAACGACCATCACCAAGCCCCTGGAGGGGATCGTCAGCTCGGTCAGTCGCATCAAGAAGGTCACCTCGACGACCTCTGAAGGCGTCTCCGCCGTCACGGCCGAGTTCGAGTGGGGGACGAACCTCGATTTCGCCGCCCAGGACATCCGCGACCAGATCGGGCTCTATAAGAACTACCTTCCGCCGGACGCCTCCGAACCGCTGGTCGTCAAGTTCAACTTCAACCAGTTCCCCGTCATCTTTTGGGGCGTCACGTCCGACATGCCGCCCTTCCAGCTGAAGAAGCTCCTCGACGACGAGGTCAAGCCGCGGCTCGAGCGCATCGACGGCGTCGCCTCCGCCATGGCCTTCACGACCGACGTTCGGGAGATCCTCATCGACGTCGACAAGGCGGCCCTGGTGACTCGCGGTCTGACCCTCGACCGCATCGTCCTGGCCCTCCAGGCCTCGAACGCGAACACGCCGGCCGGCAGCCTCGTCGAGCGCCATGCCGACCTTCTCGTCAGGACCCTCGGGGAATTCCAGAACCTTGACGATATCCGGCGTACGGTGGTCGGGGCCTCGCCGAAAGGCGAGCCTATCTACGTGTCCGATGTCGCTGAGGTCAGGGACACGCTTAAAGACACCCGCTACGAAGCCCGGGTCCAAGGGAAGAAGGGCGTCTTCCTCATGGTCAGCAAGCAGTCCGGAGCCAATTCGGCCATCGTCGGCGACGCCGTGAACCGGGAGATGGCGGCCGTGCGTCCGTCCCTGCCGCCCGGCATCCAGTTCCACACGGTCATGGACATGTCCGACATGGTCAAGATGGTCACGAAGCGGACCGGGGACAATGCCTGGCAGGGCGGCCTGCTGGCCATCGTCCTCATTTTCTTCTTCCTCCTGAACTGGCGGCCGACCCTCATCATCGGCCTGGCTATTCCCCTGTCCATCGTCATGACCTTTATCGCCATGTATGCCGCCGGCTACACGCTTAACATGCTGACGCTGAGCGGCCTTGCCCTGGGGGTCGGGATGCTCGTGGACAACGCCATCGTCGTCATCGAGAATACCTTCCGTCACGTCCAGGAGGGGAAGGACCACAAGACCGCGTCTATCCTTGGCGCCTCCCAGGTCGGCATGGCCATCACGGCCTCCACCCTGACGACCGTCGTCGTTTTCCTGCCGATGGTCTTTGCGTCCGGGATCACGGCCAAGTTCACCCGGGGCCTCGCCCTGACCGTCACCTTCTCGCTCCTTGCCTCGCTCTTCGTCGCCCTGACCATCGTCCCGCTCCTTTCGTCGTTCTTATTCCGCAGGGGGAAAGCCATCCTGATGGCCGACAATGCTGCCTCCCGGGGGAACGGGCTCAAGGGCAAGCTGATAAGCTGGCAGGGCTTCGACAAGGCCCGGGCGAGATACCGGAAGGCCCTGGAGGCCACCCTGCGCAGGCGCAAACTGGCCCTCGGCCTCGTCATCCTGGCCTTTATCCTGTCCCTGGCGGCGGTGCCCTTCCTCGGCACCCAATTCATGCCGCCCATGGACCAGGATATGCTCTTCGTTAAGATCGGCCTTCCGGTGGGGACAGCCCTCGCCGAGACAGACCGGGTCTGCCAGATGATCGAGGACCTTGCCGGGAAGCAGCCCGAGGTCAAGATCGTTACGGCCCAGGTCGGGTCCCAGGCCGAGGTCAACCCCTCGGACGCGGCGTCCGAGATGTCGGCTAGCGGCACGCACGAGGCCGTCCTCTATATCGGGATGGTCAAGAAGCAGCTCCGGAAGCGGAGCGGCAACCAGGTCCTGGAGTCCATCCGGAACGGATTGCCGAAGATCCAGAACCTCAAGTTCGATTCCCTGGACGTCTCGTCCAGCTTTATGGGAGGCACGCGGAATCCGGTGGACATCAAGCTCTTCGGGAAGGACCTCGACCTCCTGAAGACGCTGGCCAACACCATGGTCGAGCACATCCGCGACGTTCCGGGGATCCGGGACGCGACCCATTCCATGGCCGCCGGAAAACCCGAATACCACCTCCGTCTCGACCGTGTCCGGGCGGCCCAGTTGGGCTTGATGGTCGGACAGGTCGGGAGCGCCGTCCAGACCGCGACCATTGGAAAGGTCGCGACGCGCTTCCGCGACGCCGACGAGGAGATCGACGTCCGCGTCAAGTTCCAGGAACGTTATCGCGACAGCCTGGACGAGATCCGGACGATCCCCCTCGTGACGGCGGCGAACAAGACGGTTTACGTGGACCAGATCGCCGCGGTCGAGGAGGGGAGCGGCCCCATCAAGATCACGCGGGAGAACCAGTCCCGGAGCGTCTCCGTCACGGCCAATGTCGTCGGCCGCGACCTCGGCAGCGTCATTCGCGACGTCAAGGGCCGGCTGGCCGCGTTCGATACAGGCCTTCCCCAGGGCTACTTCCTGGAATATAGCGGCGCGTATGAGCAAATGACGGACGCGTTCAAGGTCCTCCTCGGCGCCTTCCTATTGGCCACGCTTCTCGTCTATATGGTCATGGCCTCCCAGTTCGAGTCCCTTCTCCATCCCTTCATCATCATGTTCACCATCCCGATGGGCTTCATCGGTGTCGTCATCGGGCTCGCCCTCTGGGGGCTTCCGGTCGACATGCCGGTAGCCATAGGCTTCATCCTTCTCGAAGGCATCGCCGTCAACAACGGCATCGTCATGATCGACTACATCAACCAGCTCATCAGGAGCGGCGCCCCGAAGCGGGAGGCCATCCTCCAGGGATCCGCGACGCGTCTGCGGCCCGTCCTCCTCACCGCGCTGACCACGGTCCTAGGCATGCTGCCGATGGCCCTGAGCCGTTCTTCGGGGTCGGAGATGCGGGCCCCCATCGCGGTCGCGGTCCTCGCCGGGTTGACGGCCACGACGTTCCTGACCCTGTTCATCATCCCGGTCATCTACAGCATGTTCGAAAAAGTATCGTTCAAGAAAGCGCTAGATTAGCGAGACCTGAGGAATGTAGCCGCAGGCTTCAGCCCGCGTCTTGATATGAGCCAGGGGAACCGTGCCCGCCCCACTTCTGCCGGCGACGCGGTCCTTCTCCGAGTCCCCTTTGAAATCCTCGAGGGGGTTGGGGGAGCTAAGAGATATCAATGATCCCCGGCGTGTCACCGTGAAAACGGCGATCCGGTCCGTGAATAAAATTATCGACCGTGGACCGGCGCGGACCGGAGTCGTTGCGGCCCGCGGGCGGCCTAGATTTTATATTTCAGGAACGCGCCTATGCTCCCGTACCGGTCGAGCTTCGTGGGCGGCGTGACCTGCCGGACGGAGCAGGCGCGCTTCGCGGCGGTCTCAATGGCCTCGTCGATGATGTCCACGACGGCATACGTTTTCTTCAGGCAGACCGGGCAGGTTGCCTCCTCCAGGTAAAGGAAGCGGCAGTTCGGGCAGATGTGTCCCTCCCGGGAAAAATTGTGGGTCACGACGAGCGTCTGGGTCTCGAACAAGTTGAGCCTCTGCAGGGTCTCCTTGATCCCGGAGCAGGCTTTGCCGCCGCGCTCGAGCTCGGCGATGAGCCTGGCGACGACCCCGACCTCCTCGTCCATGTTCAGCCGGTCCTCGAGCTCGATGGCCTCCTTGAGCACTTTCGCGGGCGCGGCGGACGGCTTGGCCTTGAGCCGGCCTTTGAGGCGCTCCTTCAGATAGGCGTGGAGGACGGGCTCGAAGTGCGGATGGACGTCGTCCTCGTATCCCAGGAATAGCCAGTCGAACCGGCCTTTCTGGAACAGGTCGAAAGCGATCTGCGAGGCCTTCTTGAAATGCTCCAGCACGTGGGCCTCGAGATGCCGTTCGATCCGCCTCGATGCCGAGCCCTCGAAGCCGGCTTCCTTCACCTTGCTGGGGACATCGCTCGTCAGGCTTTCCAGCGACTTGATCCCGCCCATCTGAACCTCGTAGAGCCGCGCTTCCCTCCGATTGATGAGGAGGACGCAGATCCGGCGGTATTTTTCCAGGATGGCCAGGAGCGGGCGGACATAGAAGTTCTGGTCGAAGACGATCCTGTTCCGGGGGCCGTGGGGCAGGTCCAGGACCTGCAGGAAGCCATTGCGGGAGCACGAGAACATGGCCAGGCCTGCGTGGTTATGCGAGCCCAGGCTTTGGGCGCCGAAGGCGGCGATGGCCTCGAGGTCCCCGGCCAGGGATTCCTTCTTGTCCCGGCCGAGGTCCGAAGCCTCGAGGCGGCCCCGGCCCTCCTGGAGGAGCTGTTTAAGAGAGACGGCGATCTCCTTCTTCGACAGCCGTCCCTTGTCCGTATCCAAATAGAACGACGTGGCCGGAAAGCCTCCGCCGTCGAAATTCGAGAGCGTCTCTATTTGGGCGCGGCCTGTGATGATCATGAAGCCTCCTTAGAAATTTCTTGGAAACCGGGTTCCCGCGAAGGGTACCGAAGAGATGAAACCACTGATTTAAAGATAATAAGCTAGCCGGACTTTGTCAAGCATATAAAGAGCGAGACGGGCGAGACAAGCGACAGGTTCGCAGTTCGAGGTCAGCTCCTTTACTTGGGTGCTGGTTCCGGATATAATAATCGCCTGAATCCTGAGACGGATTTGATTGCGGAAGTGGCGGAATGGCAGACGCGTAAGCCTCAGGAGTTTATGGCCGTAAGGCCGTGGGGGTTCAAGTCCCCCCTTCCGCACCAGCTCTTCCTTCCGGCAAGGTCCCGACGGGATTCCCTCCCGGGGGATCCGTTATGTGGTAAGATAACCCCGGGTAATAACGCATGAAAAAAACACCGTGGTTCGTCGTCGTCATGGTTTTCGCGTTCGCGGCTTCCTGCCGGCTCTACAACCTCGAACAGAAGCTGAAGCCCGAGGACGCCGCCTTCTTATCCAAGGTGCAGTACATCATAACCGGGGAGGAGCGCAAGATCTTCCTCGAGCTCCCAGACTCCGAACGGGCCGCGTTCCAGGAGGAATTCTGGAAGCGCCGTGATCCCGATCCCGACACCCCCGGGAACGAATTCAAGACCGATTACTTCCAACGGGTGGACCGGGCGAGCGCGATGTTCCACGGCGAAGGGCGGGCGGGATGGCTGACCGACCGCGGCCGCATCTTCATCCTCTTCGGCCCCCCGAGCGAGCGGATGACCTACCCCATGGAAGCCTCCGGCTACTGCCGCGAGGTCTGGTACTACGGGAGCTTTCCGGTCATCTTTATCGACGAGCACTGCTCGGGGAGCTTCCTTCTGACGGCGGTCAACCTGGAGCACCTTCAGGAGCTCAACATCGCCCAGGCCTACTTCCAGAAGACGTTCACCCAGGAAAAGAAGCTGTTCGACTATGACGTCACGGTCGCCGGGAAGGTCGTCCGGGGGGACCGGTACGAGGGGAGCCTCGTCATCGAGATCCCGTACGTGAGCCTATGGTTCACCGCCAAGGGCGGAAAGCTCGCGACGACTCTGACCTTCGAGGCGGAGCTGAAGACCTCTGCGGGGAAGACCTTCTGGAAGAACGTCCAGGCGTTCGACATCCTCGTCGACGAGGACGAGCTTAAGGCGAAACGGGACGAATCCTACCGAATGGAGCTCCCGATGGTCCTCGAGGGGGACCTCGGGGCGCTGCGGCAGGGGAAGAGCCTCCTTCAAGTCGGCTTGACGAATTCGACCGAGGGCGAGATCCTCCGGAAGGCCGTCGAGTTCCGCCTCGACCGGAACTAGAACTGCACGCTCAGGCTGAGCCGGACGGAACGGGCCCCCAGGAGGGAGACGTACTTTCCGAAGGTCGGGCTGAGCACCCGTGTCCCCTGGCTCGAATCCGCCGCCGCCGGGTACCAGAACCCGCCGTCGTCGAGGTCGAAGAGGCTCGACTTGTTCCCCAGCAGGTTGAACACGTCGACCGTGAAGGTCAACCTCTTCCTGTTCCGGAACACGAGCTCCTTCTCGAGCCTCGCGTCCAGGCTCTGCTCGGACGCGAAGCGCCTGGCGCCGGGCGTCTCCAGATAGACCGTCACGGGCTCCACCACGACGTTGTTCACGGTGGCCCAGTCGTCCGGCGGGAGGACCGTCACGGTCCGGGCCCAGGGGGCCCCGCTCCGGAGCGTGTACATCATGGTCAGGAAGAAATCCAGCGGGAACCTGTAGGTCGCGAGGAGGCGGATGGCTGACGGCCGGTCGAGATCGAGGCGGGAATTCGCCCAGACGTTGACGAACGAGTTCGGGCTCCCGGCGAGCGAGGAGAACCCCGAGCTCGCGTCCGGATCAAGCCCCGCGTTGCCCGTGGCCTTGCTCCAGACCACGGAACCGAAGAACTGCCAGTTGTCGGACATCCGCTTCCGGACCGTGAGCTCGAACGCCGAATATTTCCGCTCGAGCTCGGGGACGTTCCTTAGCTGATCGAAGACGGCCGGGGCGGTCTTCGACCGGTAATAGACCGTCACCGGCGTCACGGGGTATTCGGCCGTGGCGGGGACCGAGGTCGTGAACGGGACCCACCAATCGGCGTTCGCCCCGTCGGCCTGATACCAGGCGGCGCCCGTGGTCGGGTCGTAGAGGACGTTCTCGACGATGTCCTTCTGGGTCTTGGACACGTATCGGGCCGAGACCGAGAGGTCCCTCACGATCTCCTGGCTGAAGCCGAAGGCGAGCTCATCGACATAGGGTGCCTTGATGTTCTCCGCGACCCGCTTGCTGCCGAACTCGCCCTTGTAGATCCTGTAATCGTCCAGGTAAAGGGCGTACGTGTCCGTCGAATCCACGGTCCCCTTGCCGTCCTCGTCGTACCAGACGAAACTGTGGGACCGGGTCGGCAGGAAGGGGGAGAGCCCCCGGATGTATCCCAGGGACATGTAGTCGGAGTACCGCGAGAAGGAGGACCTTAGGATGGTCCGTCCGTCGCCGAAGAGGTCCAGGCTCAGGCCGATCCTTGGCGACAGGGCGTTCCAGACCATGAACTGGTTCCATTCCGCGACGGCGTTTATGTCGTACGGGTTAAGGCCGGCGATCGGCTTTATCAGCGAGTTGCCGATCGTGACGGAGATCGTGTTCCCGCTCGCAAGCTTGGCGATCGCCGGGATGCGGGCCGTTGACCTGTCGAAGCGCAGCCCGAGGTGCAGGGTGGCCCGGTGGGCGATCGTAAGGGCATCCTGGGCGTAGAAGCCCAGGCGCTTCATTTCGTTCTTGAGGATGAAGTCCCCTTCGTTCTTCGAGGCGATGGAGAACGAGATCAGGCCCTTGCCGACCGTCTTGCCGGTCTTCGGCGAGACGCCGGTCCCGAAGTAATAGGGGTTCCCGTCGAACCAGGTCAGGCCGAGGTTGTTGTCCTTCCAGGCGGACAAGTCCGCGTAAGCGTCCTCGTACTCCGCCCCGGCCTTGAGCTCGTTGCTGATCCCCAGGGCGTCCAGGAGCCGGGTGATCGAGGCTGACCCCTTGAAGCGCCGATCCGTCGACGTCTCGTTGAAGGAAGCATTCCCCCAGACCCGGCCCGCCGCCGCGTCCGTGTAGAGCGGCAGGTTAGCGGCGCCGGGATTGAGGGAGAGGGGCCGCTGTCGCTGGACGAGGCCGAGCCCGACGTCGACGAACGTGTTCTGGTCCATCCGGTAGCTGACGGAGCCGGCCGCCACGAACAGGCTGTCGTGCTTGAGGACCCGGGTGGCCGATTCCGGGACGTTCCACGTGAGGTAGGACTCCTCGATTGGCTGATAACGGTCCTGAAAGTTGATCGAAACCGTCGCCCGGATCTGGGACGTGATCTGGGTACTCACCTTGAAGAAGGACATTAAGTCACGGTTCTTCCAGTCATAGGCGGGATGGAGCTTTCCCAAAGGGTCGGTCCAGCGTACGAACGGTGCGGGCATGGACTTGAAGGCCAGGCGGAAATCGGCGAAGTACCAAGCCCTATCCTCGAGGATCGGCCCGCCCAGGCCGAGGGAGAAATCCCAGAGCCTGGGAATAGCCGAGGGTGCCTCGAGGTTATTGTCTGCGAGGTCGGTCTTCGACCAGAGATCCTTGGAGAGTCCGTCGCTCGTATGGTGAATCCTGAATTCTCCAAGGAACGAGTTTCCACCCGACTTCGTGACGACGTTGATAAACCCGCCCTGGGCGGGGTAGGTCTCGGAGGGGCGGGCGGCGTCGAGATCGACCTCTTCGATGAGGTCCGTATTGAGCGCCGCAAGGGGGGCCATGTCCAGGGGGTTCGTTACGTCGGTGCCGTCGAGGAGGAACGTGTTAGCCCGGACGGGGGAACCGGAGAACGAGTAATATCCGGCGGAGCCGTCCCCGGCGGTAACGGCCCCGGGGACCAGCCCGAGGATGGCCGAAAAGTCCTTGGGAAGGGGGGCGTGGCGAAGGAGGTCCGCGTCGACGACGAACGAGGCCGCTGCGGACCGGCTATCGATCATCGGGGCGGCGTCAAGGCTTGTGATCTCTTCCTCTATATCAGTGGACTCGAGCCGGACGTTCAGGGAGAGGACCTGGCCGGCGTGGACCCTGAGGGCGTCGACGTTGACCGTCTTGAAGCCGGGCATCTCGACGGTGACCTTATAGGTCCCGGGAAGAAGGGTGATGAAGGCGTAATTCCCGGTGTCGGCGGTGATGAAGTTCTGGATCCCGAGCAGGGCCGGGGACGAGACGTAAATGAAGGCGCCAGGGAGGGGAAAGCCGGCTTTATCCGTGATCCGGCCTTTGAGCGAACCCGTTTGGCGCTCCGCGAAGGCGGAGGACGCGGCGGCGAGGATCATGACTATGGCGAGCAGGACACGACCTGATTTATTGACCACGTGGACCTCCTTAAACGGGTTCATTATACATTGTTTCCGGTCCGGTGCGTAATAGTATTTCAACGGCCGCAGGGCACGGTTGGTTTCAACGCTCCCGGGAAAAAGCGAGGGGTCAGGAGGCCGGGCGGGACTCCTGGTCGCGCGCCCAAGCGGCCGCCCCGATGAGCCCGGCGTCGTTCGCCAGGCTGGCCCTGGCGATGGTCGTGCAGGAAAAAGACACCCGGTGGGAGCGCCTCCGGGCGGAGGCTACGGCGGCTTCCATGAGGAACTCCCCGCCGGCCATGACCCCTCCGCCGAGGACGATCATCCCGGGGTTGAGGAAGTTGATGACAATCCCAAGCCCGATGCCGAGGTAATACCCGCAGACGGCGAAGCTTTCGAGGGCGGCCGCGTCCCCCTGCTTGGCCCGGTTGTAGACGTCCTCGGACGTGAGCTCTTCATCGCTTCGGACCAGATCGACGTAGTTCCGGACGATCCTCGGGGCGGAGACCTCCGTCTCCAGACAGCCGACGTTACCGCAGTTGCACGCCGAGCCCTTCGGGTTGACCGTGATGTGACCGAGCTCTCCGGCGAATCCGCACCGGCCCTGCCACAGTTTTCCATCCAAGATGATGCCCGACCCGACCCCGGTCCCGACGGTCAGGAGGATGAGGGAGTGCGTGTCGCGCCCGGCCCCATGCTTCCATTCCCCGTAGGCGGCCATGTTGGCGTCGTTGTCGATGCGGAACGGCGCGTCCAGAATTTTCTTGAGGGCCGGGACGAGGTCGAAGCCGTCGATGCTCGGGTAATTCGGGGAATGGAGGATTTTTTGGTCCTTCAGGCTGAAGAACCCGGCGAACCCGAACCCGGCACTCGCTAGGCAGGCTCCGTGCTCGGACCTGAGCTTCCGCCAGATGTCCCCGACGAGGCCCATCAGGCCCTCGATAGATCCTGGGCTGGGAGCCTTGTCCTTGAAGACGAGGGCGCCCCGGCCGTCGATGAGCCCGTACTTGAGCTGGGTCCCTCCGAGGTCGAACCCGGCGTATAAGGGATCGCTCATGGTTTCTTCGCTATGGCCGCGTAGTTCGGCGGCGCGTAGAGAAGGTTGTTGAGCTTGTCGATATCGTGGTTCAGGGCCGCCGTCCGTTCGTCGGCCCCCGGGAGCTCCCTCAGGCGTTCCTCCCCGAGGGGCGCCGAATACCGAACCTCGACCTCCGAGAACCCGGTGCTCTCTAGCAGGAACTTGAGAGCCAGGGGGTGGATGGGCTTTTCGTGGGAGAGGTCGAGAAAATAAATCTGGACCAGGGCGAAGACCGAGGCCGGGTTGATCGTCTCGAGGACGATACGCCCTCCCGGGGAGAGCTTCGCGAAGGCGGTCTCAACGAGCTTCCGAAGGTAGGTCGGGGGCAGATGCTCGACGACCTGCGAAGAGAAAATGCCCCCGAGGGAGCCTTCGGGGGCCTCGGCGAGGTGCTCGAGGATATCTCCCTGACGGCAGTCGAGGCCTTTATCCACGCAGGCGTCGATCATCGTGCTGTTAAGATCTACGCCCTCACCTTGGATGTCCCGGTCGCGGAGGAGGTCCAGGAACTCCCCCCGGCCGCAGCCGAGGTCGAGGACCTTGCCGCCCTTGTCGAAGAGCGAGGCGTATTCGGCCTGTTGTTTGCGGATGTCTTCCTCGGAGCCTCGGAACCGGTTCTCGAACCCGGCGTAGCGCCAATCTTTGAGCGGTTCGAGGAGGGGGCGGACGTCCGTCGCGGCCGGCGGCTCGGCCTTTTCCAGGGCTGCGAGCAGGGCGTCCAGCTTCTTTTCGAGGAGCAGGAACTTCTTCATGAGGATCTGGACGTCCTCGTAGGCGGCGGCGAGTTTTTCGACCCGCCATTCCATGCTCTTGAAGATCATGCCGACGTGGTTGCTGCCCATGGCGTCGTACTCCCGGTCGCGTGCTTCGCCCAAGGTGGACAGTTTGCCGGCGAGGTCGACGAGGCCGTCGACGGCCTGTCGGGTGGCGCGGACGTGGGCCTCGAGGAGGGAGGAGAGCTCCCGGACGGCGGAAACGGCAAGTCCAAAATCCGCGGCCGGGACACCGCCGCGCTTGAGCCTAAAGACCGGCTTACCCTGTTCGGGAAGGGCGTGGAGGGAGAGGGCCGTTTTTTCCAGAGCCGCGATGGCCTCGGCGAGACGGGAGGACCCGCCTTCAAGCTCCCGGAAGGAGCCTGCCTTCAGCGCAGCGGCGCTCCTGGCGAGGTCCTCGTCCTTTGTCCGGCGATCCTCGGCGAGCTTTTCGAGGGTCCGTCTCATGACGGGTCAGTTGGCGGGCGGATCGTTCTTCTTCGATGTCTTGTCGTCATCTTTGGTGTTCATGGACTTCTTGAAGTTCTTGATGCCGTCGCCCAGGGATTTCCCGAGGTCCGGGAGCTTGCGGGCGCCGAAGATGATGACGACGATGAGCAGGATGAGCAGGAGTTCCGTCGGTCCGATCGAGCCTAGAAATAACATCGTTTTCCTCCGTAAATCTCCATCCCAAAGGTACTTGAGTCATGGGGAATTGTCAAGGAACGCCCGGCCTAATCTCGCGCGTCTCGCGCGTCTCGCGTTTTTCTTATATACTGGTTGGGTGAAGAACATCCGCAATTTCTCGATCATCGCCCACGTGGACCACGGCAAATCCACGCTGGCCGACCGGTTCATCGAGCTGACGGGCGCGCTTTCCGCGAGGGAGCTCAAGGAGCAGGTCCTCGACACGATGGACCTCGAGCGCGAGCGCGGCATCACCATCAAGGCCCAGACGGCCCGGCTCACCTATAAGGCCAAGAACGGCGAGGATTATATCCTGAACCTCATCGACACGCCCGGCCACGTGGATTTCTCCTACGAAGTCTCGCGGAGCCTCTCGGCCTGCGACGGGGCCGTCCTGGTCGTAGACGCCTCCCAGGGCGTCGAGGCACAGACCCTGGCCAACACCTACCTAGCCGTCCAGAACGACCTCCTCCTCATTCCGGTCGTCAACAAGATCGACCTCGTCCAGTCGGACGTCGAGCAGACCCTCGACCAGATGGAGAACATCATCGGCCTCGACCGCAAGGACGCGCTGATGGTCAGCGCCAAGCGGGGGACGGGCGTCGACGCCGTGCTCCAGGCGGTCGTCGACCGCATCCCCGCGCCCAAGGGCGATCCGGACGCCCCGCTCAAGGCGCTCCTTTTCGACTCGTGGTTCGACGTCTACCGCGGGGTCGTCGTCCTCGTCCGGATCTTCGACGGCGAGCTCAAGACGGGGGACAAGCTCCTCCTCATGGTCCAGGACGCCGAATACGAGGCCGAGGAGGTCGGCTACCTGACCCCGAAAGCGATCAAGACGGACAAGATCGCGGCGGGGGAGGTCGGCTACCTCATCGCCGGGATCAAGAAGCTCGGTCACGCCCGTATCGGCGAGACCATCACCCTCAAGTCGAGACCGACGCCCAAAGCCTACCCCGGATTTAAGGAAGCCAAGCCGATGGTCTTCTGCGGCATGTTCCCCGCCGGCGACAGCCGCATCGAAGACCTCCGGGACGCGCTCGAAAAGCTGAAGTTGGTCGATGCCTCGTTCCACTATGAGCCGGAAAACTCGCCCGCCCTCGGCCTCGGGTTTCGGGCCGGCTTCCTGGGCCTCCTCCACCGGGAGATCGTCCAGGAGCGCCTCGAGCGGGATTTCGGGCTGAGCCTCGTCACGACCGCGCCGAGCGTCGGCTACCGCGTGACGAAAACCGACGGCAAGGTCGTCGAGGTCCATAACCCCTCCGAGCTCCCCGATCCCCACCAGGTCGCCGTGATCGAGGAACCGGTCATCAAGGCCCTCATCCTGACACCGGACAAGTACCTCGGCAACATCCTCAAGCTCCTCGAGGGCAAGCGAGGCGAGCAGAGGAAGATGGAATACATCAGCTCCCAGCGCATCCTCCTGACCTACGAGATCCCTCTCAACGAGATCGTCTTCGATTTCTACAACCAGCTCAAGTCCGTCTCCTCCGGCTATGCTTCGATGGATTACGAGCTGGTCGGCTATCGGCCGGACAAGCTGGTCAAGCTCGACATCCTCATCAACCGTGACCCGATCGACGCCCTGTCCCTCATCGTCCATGAGGATAAGGCCTACACGATGGGCCGGGCCCTGGTCGAGCGGATGCGCAAGGTCATCCCCCGCCAGCAGTACGAGGTCGCCCTGCAGGCGGCCATCGGGAAGCGGGTCATCGCCCGCGAGACCGTCAAAGCCTACCGCAAAGACGTCCTGGCCAAGCTCTACGGCGGCGACTACACGCGCAAGATGAAGGTCCTCGAGAAGCAGAAGGAAGGCAAGAAGCGCATGCGCCGCGTCGGCAAGGTCGACATCCCCCAGGAGGCGTTCCTGGCCATCCTCGAGATCAAAGACAAGTAGCCGCAGGTTTTAGCCTGCATTTTCTTCTTTTTGCGTCCGAAGGGGTTCGATGATCGAGGAGGTCGGAATGAAAAAACGAAGCATGCCGTTCCTCGGGCTTTCCGCCCTGGCGGTTCTCCTGTTCTTCGGGCAGGCGCTGTCCGCCCCGGTCTGGGCCGCCGAGGTGACGCTCAGGGACAAGGCCGCTTACCTTGCGGCCCTGCGAGACGCCGCGGTTACCACGCGGCGGGAGATCTCCCGGAATCTCGTGGCCATTGTGCCCGCCAGGGACGCTGTCAACAACGCGAGCCTGAAGGGAGGCTCACTCGTCTGGGAAGGCGAGCCGGGACGATCGCGGATCCTGGTGGCCGCCTTCATGTCGCGGGACTCCTACGTCAGATACTACAAGGACAACCTGGAGGCCGGCAGTCCGGAATACGTCCTGAGCAAGAGCCTCTGGGTCACGGTCACTCCGGAACTCAGGAATTTTTTTAGGACCACGCCCTATTGGGGGGCCGGCACGGTCGTCCCGACCGCCAAGCGCGTCAAGCAGATCCTCGGCCTTCACCCGGCCTACGATTATGAGGTCATTGTCGAGATGTTCGCCGATCCTTCGGACCTCTTCCGTCCCTCTCCCGACCCCGAGGTCACGGACCACGAGGCCGAGTTGGCCATTCCTCCGCAGAAGGGGGGCGATGACTGGACGTTCCCAAGGGACCAAAATCCTTTTCTGGCCCTTCGGACCGACGTCTTCTTCAAAGACTCCAAGTGGAGCCCGGCCCAAACATACAAAGAATGGTTCAGCGACAGGGCCGATACGATCTACACCGTGGGGAACGAGAACGATCCTTCGACCTGGGGCTGGCCTTGGACGAGGCTTGGATACACGTACGACTGGGGAAATTCCGCCGACCATATCGGGGTCAGCGAATTCGTATTGAGGGTCGACCCTGAACTCAACGGCGGCGAGGCCATCGTCCGGCTGGTCCGGGCCATCGACTCGGCGACGCCGGCCTGGCGCCGGTATTTTCAAAATATCGGGGGCGGCCTGAACTGAGGCGCGGCTTGACAGGCGCGATATAAGGGCGATCGCCCGGCCCGGTCGCGCAGGCGAACGCGGGGGCCGCCTCGAGTGAAGAGCGCCGGAGAGCTTGACTTCGCCCTGCGACTTGGATAGAAATAGGCCCAAAGGATTGAATAAGGAGGGTTCCATGGGTAGGGTTCTGATCTCTCTTCTCGTTCTCGCCGTTTCCGGCTGGTCCCAAACGATCACCGTCACCCAGCCGTCCGCCGGCGCCGTCTGGAAGAAAGGCGAAGCCCGGACGATCCAATGGACGAAGCAGGGAAGCACCGGGGCCAACGTCCGGATCGTGCTCAAGGTCCCCAATCAGGCCGAAGCCATCCTGGTCATAGCCGACCCGGCGCCGAATTCGGGGAGTTTTGCCTGGACCGTCCCGGAAACCGTCGCGGCGGACACGTATATCATCCGGGTCAGGTCCAAGACCAATAACCAGGTCACCGACGACAGCGATCAATTTCAGATCAAGGATAAGGACGGGGCCCCGCCCCTGAAGCCGGTTTTTTCCGCGCTGGCCGGCATGAACCGTCTGCAGAAGTACAAGATCGAGGTCACCCAGCCGGCTCCGGGCAGGCAATACACGCTCGGCGACACCATCCCGGTCGTCTTCAAGACGAGCCTCTCCGGACCCTTTGTTTTCGACCTCATGAAGGATGATGGCACGACGGTTGTCCTGTCCTTCGGGGAATCCGTCTGTCCGATCGTCGGCCCCGATACGCACGCCCATGACCTGTTGACCGCGGTAAACATGGAGCCCCGGGTCGAGACGGGATGGTACCGCATCCGCATCCGGAAGCGTCAGGGCATCGGGAGCGGGGTCGGCAACAGGATCCACATCGCGCGCAAGACCAGGGAGGTGCTCGTCCAGCTCCAGCCGGCCATCAGGGACCGCCACAGCCGCCGCCGCAACGGTACGGACCGCGACGTGCAGCCGGACATCTGGTTTGA
>CAZPEP010000004.1:0-38267 GCA_964585685.1 uncultured Eubacteriales bacterium
GTCCTCGAGGATCCGGACCGGAGCGCCCATCTCCAGAAGAGCGGGTTCCTGATGCAGGCCGCCCTCGCCGCCGATCGCTGGTTGGGGCCCGGTCGGGGCAACGGCCGCGGCGGGCTGTTCATCGGCATCCGGGCCGGATACGTGTTCGCCCCCGCCGGGGGAGCATGGGAGCTCGAGGGCTTGGAGGCCGAGGGAGGGCCCAGGGCCGGATGGTCGGGGCCCTACATCAGGATCTCGATCGGCGCGGGGCGCCGGGCCCGGGGCCGGAGCGTCAACGCCTTGAACTCGACCGGCGATTCTGATTAAATGGGAGGACGATGAAACGCCCCAGGATCATCCTCCTGGCCTTTCTGGTCTTCGGGGTCGCTCTCGCCTTCCCCGCGAGAGGGCCCGTCCATCTCGTCCGGATCGATAAAGGGACGTCCGGGCTCGAATCTCTCTTCAGGACCCGGGGGCTCGACATCGCCCAGGAGCTCAAGACCTGCTTCATCGGCCGGCTGGACCGGGAAGAGGTCTCCTTCCTGAAAAGCGTCGGTGTCCCGGTGACGCTTCTCGACCGCGATATTAAGGGAAAAACCTATTACTTCGTCCGACCGGACTCGGAAAGGACGTCCGGTGTCCTATCCGAAGGGGGGAAGGTCGCGGTCCTCGAGCCGGGCCAGCTCCTGTTCTGGACACCCTCAGGGGACGGCGTTGGGGCCATCCCGGCAAGACTCGCTCGCAAACGACTCGCCGCCTCGTCTATCGTTCCTTATATGCGGAGCTACCGGGTCTCCGCCGTCACGACGTCGGCCGTCGCGCGCAACCCAATCATCAGGACCGTCGTCGATTCGGTTTCCCGGGAGAACCTGAGAGCCCTGATCAAGTCACTGCAGGATTTCGGAACGCGGCGCACGAACACTCCGGGCTGCGACACGGCGGAGACGTTTGTCGCCGATCATTTCCAAAGGCAAGGGCTTTGGTCCGCCGTCCAGGAACCCGCTGCCGGGCGGGGCCGGGCGGTCGTTGGGGAGCTCAAAGGCACGAACTTTCCGGACGACATCGTAATCGTTTGCGCCCATCTGGATTCAACCTCTCCGGAGCCCGAGACCCTCGCTCCTGGGGCCGACGACGACGCGAGCGGGACGGCGGCAGTCATGGAGGCCGCGCGCATCCTGGCCCGCCATCCGACGGATTATACGGTCCGGTTCATCGCGTTCACGGGCGAAGAGCAGGGGCTCTATGGGAGCGGAGGCTACGCGATCGCGGGCCGCTCGGCTAACTCGCGCATCGTAGGCGTCGTCAACCTCGACATGATCGCCTATGCCGACCGTATGCCCGAAGACCTGGACGTGTTCGTGAATTCAGCGTCCGAATGGATGGGATACAGGATCGCCCAGGACGCGGGCGAGTATGCCGGGCTGTCCGTCAAGACCCGGGTCGACCCTTCCATGATCTACTCCGACCACGCCTCGTTCTGGGACAATGGATATGCTGCTCTCATGGCCATCGAGGACGAGCCGCTCCGGAATCCTCACTACCATACGACAGGGGATACTCTGGACACCTTGAACCTTGACTTCTGCGCTCAGGCGACGAGGGCAGCCCTGGCGACCACGGCCATCCTCGCCCAGCCCGTCCGGCTGGGCCCGTCGCCGCCCCAGCAGCTCCAGGCGCAATCCTCGTTCTTCAGCGCGCTCCTCGGCACCCGCAAGAACGTGTACTTGAGATGGGAGAAGACGGCCAACGCCTCCGGCTACAATATCTATCGGACGGAGATCCCTCACGGATTCTATCAAAGAGTGAACGAACAGCCGGTTCTGGGAACGACCTATGCAGACAGGGGCGCTGCGAGCGGCGTCACCTACTATTACGCCATCACGGCGATCGACCAGGCCGGGGTCGAGAGCAACCTCTCCCGGGAGGTCGAGGTCCTGCCCTTGCCCCCGAAGCAGACTCTCCATTAGCGGCCGGGTCCCGGGCCCGGCGGGCGCCAACGAAGGAGGCCTCATGAATCCCACGCGGCGCGATTTCCTGAAGACCGGCGCGGCGGCCGGACTGGGCGCGACCATCTCGGCCATGAAGCCTGCTTCCGTGACCCCCTTCGCCGGAGTGGCTAGATCAGCGTTCAGGGCCGCTTCCGTCCCAATCGTGCGAGTCGGGTTCGTCGGCGTCGGCGGCATGGGCTCGGTCCATGTGCAGAACTTCCTCAACATGGACGGCGTCGTCGTCAAGGCCATCTGCGACATCCGGGAAGACAAGGTCGCACGGGCCCGGAAATGGGTCGAGGAGGCCGGACGGCCAAGCCCGGCGGGATATGCTCGCGGCTTGAGGGATTTCGAGCGGATGTGCGCCGAGGAGGACCTAGACCTCGTCCTGACGGCAACTCCTTGGGAGTGGCACGTCCCCGTCTGCGTCGCGGCCATGAAGAACGGCAAGCACGCGGCGACAGAGGTGCCGGCCGCCGTGACCCTCGACGAGTGCTGGCAGCTCGTCGAGACGGCAGAGAAGACCGGAATGCATTGCGTCATGATGGAGAATTGCTGTTACGACCAGCTCGAGCTCAGGACGCTGAACATGGTTCGCCGTGGCCTTCTCGGCGAGGTCCTCCATGCCGAGGCCGGGTACCTCCATGACCTCCGCGGGGTCAAGTTCTCCGCAGAAGGAGAGGGCGTCTGGCGGCGCCAGCATTCCATGCTGCGCAACGGGAACCTTTACCCGACGCACGGGCTGGGGCCGGTCGCCCAGTGCATGAACGTCAACCGGGGCGACGCGTTTGATACGCTCGTTTCGTTTTCGAGCCCTTCGCGCGGGCTCCAGGAATACGCCCTTGCCGTGTTCGGCCCGGATTCCCCCCAGGCGCGGGAGAAATTTGTTCTGGGGGACGTCAACACGAGCCTCATCCGGACGAAGAACGGCCGAACCATCATCCTCATCCACGACACGAACCTGCCGAGGCCCTATACCCGGATCAACCTCGTCCAGGGAACCAAGGGCGTCGTGCAAAAATGGCCCGACCGGGTCTACATCGACGGCCGGAGCCCGAAGCACGAGTGGCAGCCGTTCGACGATTATCTCGAATTCGAACATCCTCTCTGGACGCGACTGGCGGCGCAGGGGGAGGGACGGGGGCACGGCGGCATGGACTTCATCGAGGACTTCCGTCTCGTCGAGAGCCTGCGGAAAGGCGAGCCGATGGACGTGGATGTCTACGACGCCGCAGCCTGGAGCGCCGTCCAGGAGCTGAGCGTCCGCTCCGTCGCGAGGAAGGGCGAGCCTCAGGCGTTCCCCGACTTTACGCGAGGGCGCTGGAAGACCAATCCTCCGCTGGGCGTTGTCGAATAGCGGAGACGTCAAGGAGGTCCCAATATGAGAACACGCACCAACGGCCGTTCGCAGGCCGCGCCGATCATGGCCGCCCTCGCGGCGCTGGCCGTCGTCTTCGCTGCCTGCTCCGGCCCGAAGAAGGCCCGGGGGATCGAGGGCTCCGGCACGATCGAAGCGCGAGAGGTCGCCGTCGCCTCCAAGGTCGGCGGACAGGTCCTCGAGATCAGGGCCGAGGAGGGGAGCCCGGTGAAGAAGGGCGACATCCTCGTCCTCGTCGACCACGAGACCCTCGACATCCAGCTTCGGCAGGCGGAAGCCGGGGTCGCTCTCGCGGAGGCCCAGCTCGCCCTCCTAAGGAAGGGCGCCCGGGCCGAGGATGTCCGCCAGGGTGAAGAGGCCCTCAAGCAGACCGGGGCGAACCTCAAGATTGCCGCGGACGACGCGGGACGGATGAGGGAACTCGCCTCCCGGGGCAGCGTGACGCTCAAGCAGAGGGACGACGCCGAAGCCCGCCTCGTCGTGAGCCAAGCCCAGGAGGCCTCCGCGAAAGAGGCTCTGTCCAAGCTCAAGCGGCTGGCCCGGCCCGAGGAGATAAGGGCCGCCGAAGCGCGTCTCGCCCAGGCCGTTGCCGCCGCCGACCTTCTTAGAAAGACGATCGCCGATTGCACGATTGCGTCGCCCGTGGCCGGGATCGTGACCCGGCGCCCCGTCGAAGCGGGCGAGCTCGTCTCTCCCGGGACGATGGTCCTGACGGTCTCCGAGCTCGACAGGGTTCACGTCATGCTCTTCGTCACAGAGAAGGAACTCGGCCGCGTCCGCTTGGGCGGGGAGACAGACGTGATGATCGATGCCGCGCCCGGCCGCGTCTTCAAAGGCCGGGTGACTTTTATATCTCCGGAGGCCGAGTTCACGCCCAAGAACATCCAGACAAAAGAGGACCGGGTCAAACTTGTATTCGGGGTCAAGGTCGAGATCCCCAATCCGGACGGCGCGCTCAAGCCGGGCCTTCCGGCCGACGCGGTGATCGTCCCCGACGAGCGGTGACCTTATGAATACGGGACCGAAAGCCCCGATGGACGTCCCCGTGATCGAGGCGGCCGGCCTGACCAGGGACTTCGGGGACCTCCGCGCCGTCGACGGCCTCGACCTCGCCGTCCTAAAGGGCGAGATGTTCGCTCTTGTCGGCCCCGACGGGGCCGGGAAGACGACGACCATCCGGATGCTCTGCGGCATCCTCAGACCCACGAGCGGGAGGGTTTCCATCCTCGGCCGTGACCTTGCCCGGGAGGCGGCCGTCGTCAAGAGCGACATCGGCTATCTCTCCCAGCGGTTCAGCCTCTACGGGGACCTTACCGTCGACGAGAACATCGCCTTCTTCGCCGAGATCCACGGGGTGAGGGACTACACGGCGCGGCGAGAAGAGTTGCTCGAGTTCTCCCACCTGGCCGCTTTCCGGAAGCGGCTGGCCGAGCGGCTCTCCGGAGGGATGAAACAGAAGCTTGCCCTTGCCTGCACCCTCGTCCATTCCCCGCGCCTCCTCCTCCTCGACGAGCCAACAACCGGCGTCGATCCCGTGTCACGCCGCGATTTCTGGAAGATCCTGTCGAATCTCCTCAAGACCGGGATCACCATCCTCATGTCCACGCCCTATCTCGACGAGGCCGAGAGGTGCTCGCGGGTCGGCCTGATAAATGCCGGTCGCCTGGTGGCGGCCGATACGCCGCAGGCGGTCAAGGGGATGATGAAGGGCGAGGTTGTCGAGATCGTCTGCGGCGAGATCCACCGCGCGTTCGGCCTCCTCAAGGGCTGGCCCGGGGCAGGGGAGGTCCAGATGTTCGGCGACCGTCTGAACCTCGTCGTCGGGGACGCCGGCCGGGACCTTCCCGCGGTTCTGGCCCGCTTGAGCGACGCGGGGATCGACGTCCGGGACCGGCGGGTCATCCCGCCTTCGCTCGAGAACGTTTTCATTTCCGTTACGGGCCCCTCGGGTCCGGCAGACAAGGAGGTGCGCTCATGAAAAGGAAGTTCCCTGCCCTGATCGTCGCGATGGCCTTGGCGGCCGCCGTGCCCGCCGCCTCCGAAAAAAGACCGTTGACCCTCGACGAGTGCGTCGCCCTCGGGCTCGCGAACAGCAAGGGGCTCCACGCCTCCGGCGCGGCTGTCGAGGCCTCAGCGGCGAAAGCGAAGGAGGCGGGCTCCGCGCTCCTTCCGGCGCTCAAGCTCGGTGCCGGATACACGCGCCTCAGCGAGGTCCCACCGTTCGAGGTCCATCTGCCTTTCCCGGCCGGCCTGCCCTTCCCGATGCCCGAAAAGTTCGTCGTTTCCCCAAACTACTTCAATAACTTCACGCTGCGTCTGGGCCTCCAGCAGCCCCTGTATACGGGCGGTCGGCTCCGGGCGGGCGTCGCGGCGGCGAAGTCAGGCGCCGACGCCGCGGAGCTCGACCTCATGAGGGACCGCGCCGAGCTTATCTTCGCCCTTCGGGTCGCCTACTGGAACCTCTACAAGGCGCGCGAGTTCGTGAAGGCGATCGATGAGAACGTCGCGCGCACCGAGGCTCACCTCGCCGACGTGAAGAATTTTTTCGATCAGGGGCTCCTGACCTGGAATGAGGTCCTCCGGGCCGAGGTCCAGCTCTCGAATGTCCGGTTGGCCCGGCTGGACGCGGCCGACGCGGCGGAAATGGCCGGCATCCGGCTCGACAGCCTTCTAGGGTTGCCCTTGGATACTGAGCTCGAACCGGCGACGAAGATCGAAGATGCGGCGGCCTTCGAGGATCCTGACGCCGCGGGGATGGCCGGAGAAGAGGGGGACGCTCCCGGGCTCCTCGAAAAGGTCCTCGTCCGTCGGCCCGAGCCACGGGCCATGGATCTCAGGGTCAAGGCGGGCGAAGCGGGGGTCGCCATGGCCAGGTCCGGATGGTATCCGCAGGTTTACCTCGCCGGGAATTATTACAACCTTCGGCCAAACCCGCGGCTCCTGCCGGCCAAAGACGAGTTCTATTCGACCTGGGACATCAGCCTGAACATCTCCATGGACCTTTGGAACTGGGGTGCGACGGCGCGGCAGACCGAACAGGCGAAGGCCCGGCTGGTCCAGGCGCAGGACGCCCTCGGCATGATCAAGGACGCCGTGGCGCTCGAGCTCAGGCAATGCCAGCTCGAACTCGCCGGGGCGCGGGCGAAGATCGCTGTCGCGCGCGAGGCCGTGGACCAGGCCGAAGAGAACCTCCGCATCGCCCGGGAGCGCTTCCGGGAAGGGGTCGCCCTCAATGCCGATGTCCTGGACGCCGAGGTCCTGGCCCTCCAGGCGAAGACGAACCTCACCCAGACCCTCGTGGACGCCGAGCTTGCCAGGGCGAGGCTGCGCAAGGCTCTGGGCGAATGAGAGGGAGCCGAGGATCATGGCGGAGATCTCGATCGACGTCCGCGACCTGACGAAGGTCTTCGGCAGGTTCACCGCCGTCGACCACGTGACATTCTCCGTCCGGCGGGGCGACATCTTCGGCTTCCTGGGGGCGAACGGGGCGGGAAAATCCACGACGATCCGCATGCTCTGCGGACTCCTTAGCCCGACCTCGGGCTCGGCTTCTGTCGGCGGCTTCGACGTCGCGCGGGAACCCGACCGGGTGAAGGCCCGCATCGGCTATATGTCGCAGAAGTTCTCCCTCTACGAGGACCTCACCGTTGAGGAGAACATCGAGTTCTTCGGCGGCGTCTACGGGGTCGACGGCGGCCGGATCCGGGACAAGATGCCCGGGGTCCTGGAGATGGCGGGCCTCAACGGGCGCGAGCGGAGCCTGGCCCGCGAGCTCTCCGTCGGCTGGAGGCAGAGGCTGGCCTTGGGCTGCGCCCTCCTCCACGAACCCGAGATCGTGTTCCTCGACGAACCCACCGGCGGCGTCGATCCCGTGTCCCGGCGCAATTTCTGGGAGCTGATCAACCGCCTTTCCGGCGAGGGCGTCACGGTCTTCGTCACGACCCATTACCTGGACGAGGCCGAGTACTGCAACGACATCCGCCTCATCCACGCCGGTCGCCTCGTCGCCGCCGGAAGCCCCGGGGAACTGAAACGGACCTACATCAGGAATCCCATCCTAGAGGTCGAATCCGACAGGGTCGTGGACGCGATGGAACTCCTCCAAGGCAAGGACTGGGTGATCGAGACCTCGATCTTCGGGGCCTACCTCCATGTCAGCGTCGTGGACGAGACCGAGGGCCGGGAGCGCGTAAAGGCCGCCCTCGTTTCCGCCGGCATCGAGGTCCGACGCATGGACAGGATCATGCCCTCGCTCGAGGACGTGTTCATCAGCCGCATCGAAGGAGGCTCCCGGTGAGGTTCTGCGGCCTGCGCGCGGTCATCCGGAAGGAGGTCCTGCAGATCGTCCGGGATCGCCGGACCCTCGGCTTCCTGCTCGGCCTCCCGGCGCTTCTGCTGGCCATGTTCGGATTCGCCCTGAACTTCGACGTCAAGCATATTCCCCTGGCCATCTGCGACGAGGACAGGACCGCCGCCAGCCGCGACCTGGCCGGGAACTTCACCCGGACCGAGTACTTCGACGTGGTTGCCCGGCCGTCCGACCGGCGGGAGATCGACTTCCTGATGGGCGAGGAGAAGGTCCGAGCGGCCGTCGTCATCCCCCGCGACTTTTCCCGGAACCTCTTGGCCGGCCGAGAAGCCCCGGTCCAGGTCATCATCGACGGAGCGAATTCCATGAGCGCCTCGACCGCGGCGGGCTACATCGGGACCATCGTCCAGAACTATTCCGTCCGGGCGACGACCCGGCTGCTTTCCGGGAAGGGCGTGAGAGACTTCCGCATGCCACTGGAGGCCGCGACGCGAGTCTGGTACAACCCCGAGCTCCGGAGCGCCAACTTCCTCGTCCCCGGCCTCATGGCCTTCATCCTCATGGTCATCGTCGTCGTCTCGACGGCCTTCTCCGTCGTTCGGGAGAAAGAGCGGGGGACGATGGAGCAGCTCGCGGTCTCGCCGCTCCGCCCGTTCGAGCTCATCGCCGGGAAGACCGTCCCCTATGTTCTCCTTTCCCTTGTGTCGTCGCACCTCGTCCTTCTTCTGGGCAAGGTCCTGTTCGGCGTCTCCGTCCGGGGGAATTATTTCCTCCTCCTCCTGACGATGACCCTCTTCCTCGTCGGCGGTCTCGGTCAGGGCCTCTTCATCTCGACCATCACCCGGACCCAGCAGGTAGCCTTCCAACTGGCCATCCTATCCACGTTCCTTCCCACCTTCATCCTTTCCGGATTCATCTTCCCGGTGCGGAACATGCCGCATGTCATCCAGGCGATCACGACCATCATCCCGGCACGATTTTTCCTGAGCGCGCTCCGGAGCATTGTCCTCAAAGGGGCGGGGCTCCAGGCGATCTGGAAGGACCTCCTCTATCTGGCGGGTTTCGGTGTCCTGGCGCTGGGCGTAAGCACGCTCCGGATGAAGACATCGGTCTCGGAAGGGGGAGGGGGAGGACGAAAACGGCGGAGGGGATCGCGATGAGCCGGATCTCCCACATCATCCGCAAGGAGTTCATCCAAATCCGGCGGGACCCGAAGCTCATTCCCATCCTGTTCGTCGCCCCTCTCCTCCAGCTCCTGCTCCTGGGCTTCGCGGCGAACCTCGACGTCAAGGACATTCCGACCGTCGTCTGCGACCAGGACAGGACAACGGCGAGCCGGGACCTCGTCTCCCGGTTCCTGAACTCCGGCTATTTTGCCCTGGCGAGGACAGTGGGGGCGCCGGGGGAGATCGACCTTTTCATGAAGAAGGGGGAGGCATCCGTCGCCATCGTCGTTCCGCGTGGTTTCGCGAATGATATCGCCGCGGGAACGCCCGCGACCGTGGGGATCATCGTGGACGGGTCGGAAAGCCAATCGGCCACGATCGGCGTGAGCACGGTGTCGATGATCGTGTCGCAGTATGCCCAGGGCCTTGTCTCCGGCGCCCTCGCCCGGCTTCGGGCGATCGGCGTCCGTCCGGTACGGGTCAATCCCGAGGTCCGCGTCTGGTACAACCCGGAGCTCAAGAGCCGCAACTTCATGGTCCCGGGCATCCTCGGCCTCGTCCTGATGGTCATGACCATGATGCTGACCTCGATGGCCGTCGTCCGCGAGAAGGAGACGGGGACGATGGAACAGCTCGTCGTCACCCCTATCCGCCCCTACGAGTTCATCGCCGGAAAACTTTTGCCCTTCTTGATCATCGGTGTCGTTGACGTGGCCCTGATCATGATCCTTATCCATTTCCTGTTCCGAGTCCCGATGAGGGGGAGCGTCCTCCTGCTTTTCGGGCTGAGCCTCGTCTTCATGCTGACGACCCTCGGCCTGGGCCTTTTCATTTCGACCATTTCGAACAACCAGCAGCAGGCCATGCTGACGGCGGTCTTCTTCATGATGCCCATGATCATGTTCTCGGGCTTCGCGTTCCCCATCGAGAACATGCCGAAGGTCGTTCAGGCCTTAACCTACTTCGTACCGCTCCGCTACTATTTCGTCATCGTGCGGGGCGTCTACCTGAAGGGCGTGGGCATCCATGAGCTCTGGGGTCAGGGCCTGGCCATGCTCGCTTTTGGATTCGTCATATTGACCCTGAGCGTCCTGCGGTTCCGCAAGAAAGTCAGCTGAACCATCCCCGGTCGCTTTCGTCCGCAGCTAGGAAGGCCGGAGAGCGGCGATGGGGGGGGCACCAAGTGAGGCCCAGCGCAAGTTTTTTCGCTTAGCGGAGCTTCTCGGCGAGACGGCAAAGGCAGTTGTAATAGGGCTCGATGCTCGGGATGAAGTGCCGTTCGCTGCGGGCGTGCGGTCCGATCCCGGTCTGACCCCAGACGACTCCCTGGCCGTCCGGGGCGAACCTGGCGCTCGTAGCCGGTAGCTTTCGCCCCAGGGCGGGTTCTCTCCCGAATGTCCCCCTGACGGCAGCCAGGAGATGGCCAAAATAGGGATTGTCGCGGCCGCAGATGATCCCGTCTTCGGAGGCGACGATCTCAAGCCCCAACTGAAGTCCCGTACAATATTCTTCGACCTTGGAGACGAGCGGCGCGATGCGGTCCTGGGGAATGGACCGGATCTCGATTCCGAGGACCCCGGAGTCGGCCGTCACGTTGAAGATCCCGGCCTCGCCCACCCGGATGAACGGGAAACGGACCTGGGACTGCCAACCGCCTTCGCCCTTGAGGGTCAGGTGACGTTCGAACAGACGCGAGAGCTCGTCCCGGGCTCGAAAGAGGCTGGCGCTGAGGTCCATGGGGGCCGCGGCCATTCCCGTATGGGCCTTCTCGCCCCGGGCGATGATCTCGAGGCGGACGAGTCCACGGTTCTCCACGCAGACCTCGCCCATCAGCTCATCCCCTCGTTCCCCCGTCCTCTCGCCGGCGATGAGGAGCCTGGGGGCATATCCGTTCTCCCGGGCAAGCTCGCGCAGGACGTGAGGGGTTCCCGTCGGCTCGCCCTCCCCGATCTCCTCATTCCCGACGAGGAGAAGATTGACCGCCGGGAACTCCTGTCCCGACCGTCGCATGTCCTTCATCCAGATGATGTATGTCGCGGCGACGGTTTTCATGTCGGCCGCCCCCCGACCCCAGAGGTAGTCGCCTTCGACCCGTGGCTCGAACTGTGAGTCATCGGGATCGGGCTCGACGACGTCGAAATGGCCACTCAACATCACCGGGGCGTCGGCTTTGCCCGGAAAAGTGGCTAGGATCGCCGGGTACTTCCCCTTATCGATAACCCGGACTTCGAGACCGGCTTGCCGGAGATAGTCGTCGATGAGCGTCGCCGTCCTCCGGACGTCATCCAGCCTCTCCCTCCCGGAGGGAGCGTTGGTGACCGAAGGGATCCGGATGAGCTTTTTGGCCAGGTCGACGATCTCGGCCGTCTTATTGGGATAGCGGATCTCCAGCCATGCCCCGGCCGAAGGCTGGAAGCGAACGGGCACACCGGGTTCGCGCTTGGCCTGATCCCTGGCCCGGCCGAGGAGCTCCTGACACTTGGCCGAATCCCCGTTCTGGCCGACGAGGTCGGAAGCGATCCGCTCCACGTCGCGCGCGACCTCATCTTCCCTTGAGACAGCCATCTGTTTGAGAAGCTCGGGCGGCACGATGAGATCGGGGCCGATCTCCTTCCGGACCCTGGCCCGGATCCGTTCCGCGGTATTAGGGGCCCCGCCGGCGAACGCCGCGAGAGGTTCCAGAAGGTCCCTTTTTCCCAATGCTTCCGTCAGAGGGCCCAGATCCTGGAGCGTCCGGCCTAAGAACTCCCGCATTGGGGTCGTCTTGCCGGAGAAGGGATCCTCGATCTCTGCTCTCAACCCGGCTTCGGCCGCCCGCCGTTCGTTGCGCCGGGCGCGGGCCAAGTCTTCGGCGTCGTAGCGGAAGGCTCTGGCGAACGTTGGGTCGGCGTAGAAAGCGATGAGCAGGAGTTCTTTCAAAGCCAACCCGGCGATATCCAGATCCAAGGGATGGCCGCCTTCATCCGTGCGCACTTCGACCCGGGCCATCGGCAGGTCGATCCGAGCCAGGAGGTTCTGAACGATGATCCGATCGGCCATCTCCTCCGCCGGCTCCGTTTCGTTCGATGCGTAGAGGCCTCGGCGGTAGATGTCGTGCAACTGATCGCTCGAGATCGCGATCAGCCGTTCAACGGGGTCGGCGAACGATCGTGCCCGGACAGCGGTCCAATTGTTGTTCCCAAACCGGATCCCCCGCCGAACCAGGTCGTACGATAGGCGCAGGTAGTCGGCATGGGAACGGTAGAGGTCCGGAAGGTCGATGTTTTCCGGGCTCGGGAAGGTCATGTTCCGCACGGAATCGAATTCCGTGAGAACGACGACGGGCCGGCCGTTTCGGGTTTCGGCCCGAAAGGGCGTGCCTGCGGATACCGCGATGAACAGGGCCGCATAGGCCCTCATCAGCCGCGTCCCCTCGATGTACACCCTGTTCTTGTAGCCGTCGAGATGGCCGTCTCCCCTCTCCGACGGGGACAAGTGCATGAAGTCCCAGGCCAGCAATGGCTCGGGGAGTGATAGATTGGCATGGATCCCCGCGGTGGCCAGATGGGAGCCATAGAGGTCAACGCAGCGCTCGAGATACCGCCGTTTGGCCAGGTTCCAGCCTCCGGGGATCGAGTCGTGATCGACCTCGACGGGAATCAGCAGATTCCCCTGAAACGAGTACAGGCGCTCGCCGAAGGCGCGACCCGCCCTGGCTAGGGCGTTGAGAAGGCAGGCTTCAAGAAGCCTCGACTCGTATACCGCTCCCACGGGAGAGTAATAGGGCTGGGTGACCCATTCGATCATCCAATGAAATACCTCGAGTTGGCTGCGCTCGGCCAGCCATTCCGGGAGGAAATCCGACCTCAGGACGTCAACGAATGACCGCCGCTCGGGGCCCGACCCCACGGTCCCCAGGGGCCGCAGTTCCGAGTCCAGCATGTTCCATTCGAGTTCGAGCCCGCATGTTCCCCTCGCCGCGTGGCTTTTCAGGGCCTCTTCGCGGGCGAGCAGGTATTTTTCGGCGAATCGGCCGACGTCATTCGGCGAGGAGCGCATCCAGCCCCTCCAAGAAACGCTGGGCCGCCCCCAGGGTTTTCTCGACCGGTGTCGCATACGAGAAGCGGATCCAGTCCCCTCCGAAGGGGGAGAAGTAGATTCCGGGAACGACCGCAACGCCCCATTTTTCAGCGAGGTATTGTCCAAGGGGCTCGGTGTCGGCCCAGCCCTTAGGCCTCAGCCACGGACCGACGTGGATGAATGCGTAGTAACCCTGACCGAGGATCGAAGTGAACCTGTGCTCGGAGAGAAACGCCCGCAGGGCCCGCCGGCTGGCGTTGGTCGGTTCGACGATCGAACGACATGCCTCCGCGTAGCCCATCTGATATGCCGCCATGGCCACAGCCATCGAATAAAACGAGGGGATGACCGTATGCGAAGCCCGGGCCGTGATCCACTTGATCACCGGCTCAGCGGCGACGAGATGACAGTTCCGGACGTTCGATGCGCCCAGGGACTTTGTGATGCCGTCCAGGAAAATAAGGCGGGCCTGCTCGGAAGGCTCGAACGCCTGGAAGAACTTGTTGAGATCCATCGGGGGTTCCTCGGCGATATAGTGATACATCCAGTCATAGAGGACATAGGCCACACCTAGGCGCAAAGCGGCCTTGCCTAACCGGACCTGCCGTTCCGTCGAGATCACGTTCCCGGTGGGATTGTCCGGAGAGGTGACGATGAGGCCGGCGATCTTGCGGCCGCCACGCTCGGCGAACCGGACGCAGGCCTCCAGGCCGTCCTCCGTGTACGCCCAGCCTTCCTCGGCCTGCCCGGGAGCCAGCAGGACGTTGGCCCCGACGCCGTAGGGCCCCCAATTGTAGGAGATCCACGGAACCCGGCTGACGATGATCATGTCCCCGGACCGGCCGTGCCCCAGGGCCAGCATCGCCGAGTACGCTTTAGCCAGGGCGTCGCGGCCGCCCACCGTGGCCAGGATGTTTGTCGGCCCGAGACCCGAGGCCGCGTCCAGCTTCCAATAATTTTCGATGACGGACCTGCGGTAAGCCTCCGTACCGAAGGGCATATCATAAGCGGTGCCGTGCGCCCGCTGAAGGTCGGCAGCCTTCTGCAGAAGTTCCGGAGATACTCCGGGCAGGCTGGCCCCGCCGTCCCCCTGGGACGCGTCGAAGGTTTCAGCGTCCGGATGATGTTTGAGATAAACGGCCAGGCTCTTGTTGATCAGGAACATGCGCGAGGCCGGAATATCGGTCATACGCTTCAAATGGTCACTTACGGGAATGAGATTCTCTTCCGGTACGACGGTCCTCGGCCCGTTCTTTTCGGTGTCCATAGATCCCTCCTGAGTTCGCTTTCGCCGGATATCCGGCCGAATGGCCGCGGGGAGTTTAGCATACGTATCGGCGGGAATCAATCGAGCTTTGAACGCTGATTTCGGACCGCGGCCTGAAGCGGTTTGGAGGTTTCTCCGAAGAGGAGCGATTCGAGCTCGGAAGGGAGGGGATCCATGTTTGACATATTCAGCGCTATTGTCCTACCATTTGGGCGGTATGAGGAAGCCCGGATGGATGCGGGAGGTCCTGGCCATGGCGTTGATGATGATCTCCGTGTCTCACTCAGCGGGAGCGGATTCGAGGGCAAAGCGCGTGGAAGAGGTCTTTGCGAGAATGGTCTTGGACCGGGAGCCCGGCGCGGCGGTTCTTGTCGTCGAGGGTGGACGGGTCGTTTTCGAGCGCGGCTACGGTATCGCCGACTTCCGGACGATGCGGCCCATCGACGAGATGACGAACTTCCGCCTGGCCTCGGTGACGAAACAATTCACGGCGGCGGCCGTCTGTCTCCTCGTCCGTGACGGCAAGCTGTGCTATGACGATGCCCTAACGTCCGTTTTCCCGGATTTCCCCGCCTACGGCCGCGATATTAGCATCCGCCATCTGCTCCAGCACACGTCGGGGCTCCCAGATTATGAGAACCTCATGATGGCGCCCGACCCGGCCGTCCCGGTCGAGGAAGCTCAGATCGAGGATGCCGAGGTGCTCGAGCTCCTCGAACGTCAGACGGCCGGGAAGTTCCCTCCCGGCACGAAATGGGACTACAGCAACTCCGGATATGTCGTGCTGGGCCTCGTCGTTGAAAAGGCCGCGGGCCTTCCTTTCGGGCGGTTTCTGCGGGACCGGATCTTTGCAGTCCTCGGGATGGAAGGGACCATGGCCTACGAGCGCGGGAAGAACGAGGTTCGCGACCGGGCTTTCGGACACACGTTCGAGAAAGGAAGGTGGCGGGAGACGGATCAGAGCCCGACCTCGGCGACCCTGGGCGACGGCGGCGTCTACTCCTCTCTCCGCGACATGGCCCGGTGGGATACGGCGCTAAGGGACCATACCCTGCTCAGCGCCGCAGAAACGAAACTGGCCCTAACTCCTGTCCTGGCTCCGGCAGGCCCACCCGTCGAACCGGACGGCATGCCTGCGGCCTATGGGTTCGGTTGGTTCCTCAACCCGTGGAAGGGGCACGCCCGCGCCTGGCACTACGGGGAGACCGTCGGGTTCCGGACGGCGATCCAACGCTTTGTCGCCAACGGCGTCACGGTCGTTGTCCTGTGCAATCGCGGCGACGCCGACGCGGCGGGCCTGGCGCTCAGAGCGGCCAAACCGTACCTGAAGAAAGGCCCGACACCGCTCAGGTAGGGGGGGAGACGGCTCAAGGCCCGCTCGTGGACCTCGAGAACGACCCTGCCGCCCGGTTTTATTCGTAGACCAGGATGTCCACCCGCCGGTTCTGCGCTCTCCCGTCGCGGGTGGCGTTGTCGGCGACCGGCACGGAGCTCCCGAGGCTGATCGTCTCCATCCGGTGCAGGGGGACGTGGTGCTTCATGTAGAGATAGTTCATTACGGCGTCGGCCCTCTTCTTCCCGAGGAGGACGTTGACGCTTTCTTCTCCGGTCTTGTCCGTGTGCCCCTGGATCTCTATATAAACACCCCGGTTCAGGGCGACAAGATTCTCGACGAACTTGTCCAGGGCGGCCTGGGCTTCGGGGGAGAGCTCAGAGCTGTCGAACTTGAACTTCGCATCGGAGCTCTTCAAAGTTTCCGTGAAGAGCAGATTGCCCCGGACCATCTTCTTGACGTCCTCGATCTTCCCGTCGACGGCGACGAACTGGGAATCATGCTGGGTGATGAGCGAGCCGATCGAGGTCAGGCGCTCGTCGTGCTCCTTGATCCTCTTCTGGCTCTCCTCGACCGACGTTCCGACGTCCTCGACCTTCTTGTCCAGGGCGGCCATCTCTGTCTGGAAACTTTTCTTGGTGACACAGCCGGTCGCGGCTATGATGAACGCCATCATTAGGATTCCGGCGACCACAACGAATTTTCTTTCTCTCATGAAAGCCTCCTTTAGGCCCGGCCTATTCCGGCCTGGGTTCTTAATATTATAGGCCAAATCGGGGCGAATTCAAAGTCAGTAGCCCTCGCGGGCCCGCACCCGAAGCTTCCGATTCTTCGTCAGGATCTTGATCCTCGTAAATCCGTCCTTCAGGCTCGAGTGCGAAGTGTAGCCCACGATGTATTGATATCCCGTTTCCCTCCGGACCTCTCTAAGGGCCGCGCCCAGCTCGGCCGGCGTGTTCGCGAAGAAGGCCTTTCCCCCGGTCGCCCTCGAGAAGCTCTCCAGGGACTCTACGATCCCGGTGGACGTCAGCCCGGGGGCCCGCTTGTGCTGGCTCAAGTACTGCTCGTCGAGCGGGATCTTGTAGCCCAGGGTATAGATAGGAACATCCACTTTCCTAGCGACCTCGGCGGCCTGGGACGGGGAATACTGGCTGTCATTCTCGATGCCGTCCGTGACGAGGAGGAGGGCCTTCTTTTCGTGCCGGCCCTTCCTTGCATATTCGGGGGAGGCCGCGACGGCGTCGTTCAGGGCCGTTTTCCCGTAGGCTTCGGTCTTCGCCAAGACCTCCAGGAGGCGGGTCTTGTCCTCGGAATATCCGGCGGCGACCTCGACCTCCCCGTCCGCGAAAAAGAGCAGGGCGGCCTCGTCGGACGGCTTGAGCAGGGCGCCGACGAAACGGCCGAGAGCGGGACGGCACTCCGCCATCTTGTCCTGGAGGGCCATGCTGCCGCTGACGTCTAGGAGGATGGTCAGGCTCAAGGGCGCGTTGAAATCGTGGGAAAAGCGGGTGATCGTCCGCGGGGCGCTGTTCTCGGTGATGGAGAAGTCGGCTTGCGTCAAGTCGTTGACGTACCGCCCCCGCCCGTCCTGGACCGTGACGGCCAGAGTGACCGAGGTGACGGTGACGCCGTGTCCCCAGACCTCCCCGGCCTGCTCCTGGGCGAACGCGGGCTCTGCGGCACAGATTGCCGCCGCGAGAACGAGCCAGCCGGGTCTTTGTCCGAGGATCATATTTTCCGCGTCCTTATCGGGAAGACTACACTAGCACCCGGCGGGCGGAAAATCAAACCGGAGGACCCTGATTTGCGGTGTGGCCCTTCCGGGCTTCGGAGGGGTCCGCGAAAGAGTGGGAGGGGACGCTCCCCTGAACGGGCCGGCGTCCCCTGAAGGCTCGGGACAGGTTATTGGAGCTTGAACTGGACGGTGACCGTGAATATGACCTCCTTCGCCTCGCCGTCCTTGACGAAGGGCTCGTATTTCCACTGCTTGACGGCGGCGACGGCGGCCTGGCTGAGGGTCTCGTCGACCGACTTAAGGACCATCACGTCGCTGATATTACCCTGCTTATCCGCTTTCACGTTCAGGACGACGGCCCCGCTGATCCCGGCTTTTGCCGCCGCTTCAGGATAGGTGGGAGCCACCGACTTGATGAGGCGCGGGGGCTTGACCTCGTTCCAGGCCTTGACGGCGCCGGACTCGAACTCCGCGAGAGCCTTCTTGAGCTCGGGGGACATGGGAGGGGCCGGAGGCGGAGGAGGCGGCGGCGGGAGGATCTTGTCGGGAGGACCGGTGATGTGGAACGAGCAGAAGTACGGCTTTCCCTGACGGTCTTCGAACCCGAAAACCGCCCGGTGGCCCCCGGCGAGCAGCATCTCGGTCGTCAGGATGTTCTTGGCCTTGTCCGCTTCCATCTCGTTGAACAGGATCAAAAAGCGGTTCGGGTTGCCCGCCTCCTTGAGGAGGACGACGATCATGAAAGCGTTCCCGTTCAGGCGGAAGAAGTGGCGGACGGAATCCGGCGACTGCCCGCCCTCCCCGACGACGAGGTCGGCCTCGGTCAGGAGGGTCGCGTCGCGGAGGTTGAAAACCCTCAGGATCTGCTCCTTTTCCTTGTCCGGCCCCGCCCCGGCTTGTATCTCCAGGCTTGCGGTCAAAGTGGGCCGGATGTAGGACGTGGTCACGAACTCCGGAGGAGAAAGTGTGCCCTGGCGGGCGCCCTCGAAGACCCTGAGCTTCATCTCGAGCCGGTCCGATGCGGTAAGGGGCAGAGCGAACAGCCCGGCTAGAAAGCCCAGGATCGCCCAAAGACCTTTGATTCTCATAGTGGACTCCTTAAAGTTGTCGTTCGACCCAGATGTAGCTGATGTCCGGGTCCTGTGTATGGAAGACGAAGGCCTGCGCAGGCTTCTCTTCGATCGTGACGGAATCGACGCGGAACGGGAGTGGGCTATTAGCGCCGTCGGCCGGAGGCGACTCCCTTCGTGACAGCATCGGAACGAGGACGATGATCCCGACGACGGCCAACAGTCCGGCGGTCCCCAGTGCCCAGCGCCAACCCGGCCGAGCGGCGGGCCGTCCGTGCCTTTTCCCCCGCTCTTGGCGGACCGCGGCCGCGAATCCAGGCCAGAAATCCCTGACGTCCTTCAATCGGTCGGCGGAGATCGTTGCCCTCCGGGCCTCTTCCAAGGTGGCGAGCCCGTTCTCGTGTTCGTCGCGGCTCGGTTTAGGGCTTTTCATCGGTTGCCTCCTTCAACAGCGTCCTGAGCTTGACCCTGGCGCGGTGCAAATGGACCGCTGCCGTATTGGGCGAGCATCCCAGGACGGCGGCGATCTCCGCGGCCGAATACCCTTCCTGGGCCCAGAGGTACAGGGTCGTCCGCTCTTTCGGAGCCAGCGGCCGGAGATACCGGAAGTCCAGCCGTTCGGCGTTCCGCCCGGCCCTGTCTTTGGCAGGGGACACGCCCGGGGCCTCGTGGCGGAATCGACCGAGGAATCCCTTGAAGCGCGTCCTCTTCCGGACTACGTCCAAGCAATGGTTGGAAAGCAGGGCATAGAACCAATTCTTGTAGCTTCGGCCCGCGTCGAACGTGTTCAGCTTGCGGTAGGCCTTCAGGAACGCGTCCTGACAGGCGTCCTCAGCGTCCTCACGGTTCATCAGGATGTTGACGGCGATGGCCATGGCCGGGTCACGGTACCGGTCCATGAGGATCCGGAAGGAATCCGCCCTCCCTTCGAGGCATTCCCGGACGAGTTCGCTGTCGGTCATTGATCCGTCCTTCACTGGTAAATACGTCCGGCGCAGGCGATTTCTTTACCTCCATTCTTGTCAAGAGCCCGGCCCGATGCAAGACGGATGGCGATGAGGGTCGCCCCTTGCCCCCCGCCCCCGGGAACCAGTCCCGGCGGTTCCCCCGCCGCGAACGGCGAGCCCCCCATCGCTATAGGAGGCTTCATAGCGGCTGCCATCGCCAACCTCCGCAACGATCCCGTTAGGTTCCGAGAAGAATCCAAGATAAGGGGGACAGGCCTTTCAGGCCTGTCCCTCGAATATGCGCTCCGGCCGCTTACTTGGCGGCGCTTGGGCTCCCGCCTTTCACGTATTTATCGTACCAGGCGAGGTAGCGCTCGAGCACGTCCTTCTGGTAGGAGGGCTTGCTGATGCCGTGGTGCTGGCCCGGGTAGACGACGAGCTGGGTCGTCCGGCCGAGCTGGCGGAGCGACTGGTAGAGGTGCTCGCTGTTCAGGATGGGCACGTTCCAGTCGACCTCGCCTCCCATAATCAGGGTCGGCGTCGTGATCTTTTCGATACTGTAGAAAACCGAGGAGACCCGGTCCCAGACTTCGCGCTTCTTCCAGGGTTCGCCGAGCTCGGCGATGTATTCGCGCTGGTAGTGGTCGTGGCCGTATGACCCCGCCCAGAGGATCCCTCCGGCGCCGGAGATGGCCCCTTTGAAGCGGGTCGTCTTGCTGATGACGTAGTTCGTCAGGATGCCGCCGTAGGACCAACCGCCCACGCCGAGCCGGTCCGGGTCGGCGATGCCCCTGGCCACGGCGTAATCTATGCCGGCGAGGACGTCCTCGGTATCCTTGTTGCCCCAGTCGGCGAATATGGTGCGGCAGTAGTCCTGGCCGCGGCCCGTCGAGCCGCGCGGATTCACGAGCACCACGAGGTAGCCGGTGGCGGCGAAAATCTGAGGCTCGGAGTCGAAGTTGTAGTCGAACTGGGCTGTGGGCCCGCCGTGGATGCGGAGCAGCGTCGGGTACTTCAGGTCCGGGTTGAAGGCCGGCGGCTTGTAGAGAAATCCCTCGACGTCCGTGCCGTCGGCGCTCTTGAATCGGACCTTTTCGGCGTCGGCGAGACGGATGGGGGCCAGGAACGCGTCGTTGGTCCTCGTAAGACGGCGCAGCTTCGCGTTCTTGCCCTGTTCGGCGACAAAGATCTCTCCCGGGAGCGTGGGCTCGGAGATCAGGGCGACCGGGGTGCCGTCCTTGGCCAGGACATAGGCGCGCAGGGACCGGGGTCCGTCGATCACGGAGACAACCTCCCCGCCCGCGGCGGGGACGCGCGCCAGCCTCTGCTCACAGCTATCCTCCAGGCTGAAGTAGATGGACCGGCCGTCGGGGGCGTAGCGCGGGGAGCTCACGTTGCGGTCGAGCTTCCGGGTCAGGATCTGCGGTGCGCCACCTTTGGCCGGAACGACGGCCACGTATCTCGTCGCATACCAGAACAGTTCGGGCGCGATGTTGGTGACGTAAACGACGAACTTCCCGTCGGGGCTCCAGGCGGGATCCTCGTCCTCGCCGGGATTGTTCGTCAGGCGGACCAGCGTCTTGCCCTGGTCCGGGTTATCGGAGGCGACCAGCCAGATCTCCGTGTTAAACGTGGCATCGGGCTCTTTGTCCCTGTTACTGACGAACGCGATGAATTGGCCGTCGGGGGACCAGGCGGGGCTCCCGTCGTCGTAATCCCCGCTTGTGACCTGGGTGAGCTTCTTTGCCTTCACGTCGAAGACATAGAGGTGGACGCGCCGGTGGTCGAGATAACCGACGTAATCGCGCTTTGTCTGGAGGCGGTCGACGACCCAGGGTGGCTGAGTGCGGGCCCTGGCGGGCTTCACGCCCTGCTGTTCGTCCTTCTGGGCCGCGATCTCCTCGGGAGAGGGGTCCTGGACCTCGAGGACCAGCCGCGTCCCGTCGGGCGACCAATCATATGAGCCGACGCCCTGGGGGACCTCGGTGAGCTGCTGGGCCTCGCCGCCTTGGCGGTCAAGGACCCAGACTTGGGTCTTGCCCTCGCCGCGCGCGGCGAGGAACGAGATGTATTTCCCGTCGGGACTCCAGCGCGGACGCGACGCCGAGCCGCCCTTGGCGGTCATCGGGATCGGTTCGCCTCCCGCGAACGGAGCCATCCAGACCTGGGTTTCCGACTTCTCTTCCTTGAGGATCGCGGTCGAAACGGTGTAGGCCACCCACTTGCCGTCGGGGCTGGCCTGCGGGTCGGTGACGTCCTTGATCTGGAAGAGGTCGTCCACGGCCAGGTTGCGCTTCGCGTCCTGGGCGACGGCCACGACGACCAGGCTTGCGACGGCGAGGAATACGAGGAAGGAACGATGCTTCATGTTGCCTCCAGTTTCCCCCCAACTTAACAAACGCCGTGAACGGCTGTCAACCCAAATTCGCCGACGGGGCTCGATTCCCCTGGAGTTCCCGTTATCTGGGGGCGTGGAGGAATTTCTGGGGCACGATACGAAGTCTGGAGGCATCAAACGGCGGCTTGACCGGGCCCGGCACCGGGGATATAGTTTTCTTTCCCGCGCCCGGAGACTTAAATGAAACAGATTCGCGCCCAACTCCTGTTCTTTGTGGCCGTCAAGGTCGTCCTGAACACGATGTACAGGATGATCTATCCGTTCCTCTCGGTCATCGCCCGGGGCCTGGGCGTGGACATCCGGACTATGTCGCTTGCCCTGTCGGTCCGGTCGGCATCGGGCGCCCTGGGCCTCCTGCTGGCGCCGCTTTCGGACCGGAAGGGGCGGGCGTTCGGCATGACCCTCGGCGTGGGGCTGTTCATGGCCGGCGCCGCGGCGGCGTTTTTCGACACGGGCATCTCCCTCTTCGTCGCGGCCCTCGTCCTGACGACCATCGGTAAGTACGTCTTCGACCCGGCTATGCAGGCCCACCTCGGCGATCGCGTCCCGTTCAAACGCCGCGGCACGGCCCTGGCGCTCACCGAATGGGGCTGGTCGTTCGCGTTCATCCTCGGGGTCCCCGCGGCGGGATTCCTGATCGTCCATTTCGGATGGCGATCGCCGTTCCTGGTCCTCGCCTTGATGGGACTCGCCGCCCTGACGGTCATCCGGCTGTCCTTTTTCGGCGGGAACGGACGGGAGGAGCGCGCTTCGAAACCGGCCCCCGGAAACGCGGGCTTCGCGGGCTACGTGGAAAAATACGGGGCCGTGTTCCGGTCCGCGGCCGCCCGGACGGCCCTTGCCGTCGTTTTCCTCGGGAGCATGGCCAACGAGACCGTGAACGTCGTTTTCGGCGTCTGGCTCGAGGACTCGTTCGGCCTGAAGATCGCCGCCTTGGGCGCCGCGTCGGCCGTCATCGGGTTGTCAGAACTCGCGGGAGAGACCCTGGTGGCCGGGACGATTGACCGCATCGGGAAGATGAGGGCGCTCTTCATCGGGTTTGGGGCGAACGCCGTCGTCTCGCTTCTCCTTCCCCTGGGAGGACGGTCGACGGGAGCGGCCCTAGCGTCGCTTTTCGCCTTCTACCTGACGTTCGAATTCGCCGTCGTCAGCGCCATCCCGCTGATGAGCGAGATCCTGCCCGGGGCCCGGGCGACTCTCCTGGCGTTCATCCCGGCCGCTTTCTCCCTGGGCCGGGCCGCCGGGTCCGGGATCTCGCCCCTGCTCTATCGGGTCGGATTCCCGGCCGTGGCCCTGGCGGCGTTCGCTTTCGATATTCTGGCCCTGCTGGGACTCCTTCGCCTTCGGAGTCTCTTCCGTTCCGCCGGGCGGACGACCTGACTTGCTCCCGCGAAAATCCTCTTGACAATTCCCCATCAAGTCATTATATTCCTATGCGTATACGTAATAATTATAAATATTAAAAGTATACGTAAAGGTACAATATGAACAAAGATGTTCTCACGCTGAGCGACCTGGCCCGGAAGGCCGACGTGTCGCCGGAGTCCCTCGAGATGTGGACGAAGGCCAAGCTCGTCCGTCCGGCCGGCTACGCGGACGATAAGACCCCCCTCTACGCCCCGGAAGCCCTCGACCGGATCGCCCACATCCGAAAGCTCGAGGACCTCGGCTACGGGCTTGAGGAAATCCAGAAGATCGTCCGGAAGGTCGGTCTTCCCGCGGGGGGCGGGGAGAAGGGGAAAAAGAAACCCAAGAAGGATCCCTACCTCACGGTCGGGAGCCTGGCGGAGCGCTCCGGGGTCAGCCCGCGGACGATCAAGCACTGGGAGGACAAAGGCATCATCGAACCGGACATGAGGACCGAAGGCGGGTTCCGCCTTTACTCGGAGTCCTACGTCTTCCTCTGCCAGCTCATCCGCGATCTTCAGCTCTTCGGCTACACCCTCGAGGAGATCAAGGACGTGTCCGGCGAGGTCCGCGATTTTCTGTCCATCGAGGCCGACTTCGCCGCGTTCCCGAGGGCGGACGTCGAGGCCAAGCTCGAGGCCATGCTCGGGCGTCTCCAGGCCCTCCGCGAGAAGATGAACCTCCTCAAGGAGGGGATCGACCGGTGGGAGGACCTCCTGAAGAAGAAACGGAAGGACGTCCAGGCCCTCCGGGTCCGGAACCGGAAACGGCCGGGGACCGAGGCCGCCCCTAAAAAAGGAGAAGCCGATGCCTAAGATCGTTTTCATAGAGCCGCAGGCCCCGAACCTGCATATCTTTTCCCAGTTTCCCCTGCCGCGCCTCGGGGCGCTCATCCTCGGGACGATGATGAAGGAACGGGGCTGGGAGGTCGAGGTCTACGTCGAGGACCTCAGGCGGATCGACTACGACGCGATCGCCTGCGCCGACCTCGTCGGGATCTCGACCATCACCTCGACGGCGCCGCGGGCCTATGCCATCGCCGACCGGGTCCGCGGCATGGGCATCCCCGTCCTGATGGGGGGGCCTCACGTGACCTTCCTGGCCGAGGAGGCCTTGGAACACGCCGATTACGTCATCCGCGGGGAAGGGGAGAAGGCGCTCGCCGCCTTCATCGACGCTTGGGAAGGCGACAAGAACTTCTCCGGGATCCCCAATCTTTCCCTGAAGACCGAAGGCCGGGCCGTCCATAACCCGATGCTGCCCATGGAAAAGGACCTGGACGTGATCCCGTATCCCGATTTCGGGCTCCTCAAACACGACCCCGGCCGCCGGAAATTCAATCCCCCGATCCCCGTTCAAACGTCGCGGGGATGTCCCTTCGATTGTTCATTCTGTTCCGTGACGGGCATGTTCGGGAAGAAGTACCGCTTCCGGTCGACGGAGAACATCATCGAGGAACTGAAACGATACGACAAGCGCGGGAACTCCGTTTTCTTCTACGACGACAACTTCGCGGCCAACCCCGAGCGGACCAAGGAACTCCTGAAAGCCATGATCCGCGAACGGTTCCGCTTCCAATGGACGACCCAGGTCCGGGCCGACGTCACCCGGGACCTCGAGCTCGTCCGGCTCATGAAGAAGGCCGGCTGTCACACGGTGTACATCGGGTTCGAATCCGTCAATCCCGCGAGCCTCGATCACATGAAGAAGAAACAGACCGTGGCCGACCTCGCCCGGGCGTCGAAGGTCCTCCGCCGCAACAAGATCCACATCCACGGCATGTTCGTCCTGGGCTTCGACGACGACGATTGGGATTCCATCAAGAAAACCGTCCGCTTCGCCAAGAAGGTCCGGCTGTCGACGACCCAGTTCCTCATCCTGACCCCCCTGCCGGGGTCGGAGCTCTTCGAGAAGTTGAAGTCCGAGCACCGCCTCCGGTTCCGCGACTGGGCACTCTACGACGCCCACCACGCCGTCTTCCAACCGGCCAAACTGTCGCTCTTCGACCTCCAAAAGGCCCAGCTCTTCTGCCACCGGAAGTTCTATTCCCTGAAACAGTCGGTGGGAAAGGTTTTTGCCGGCGAGTGGCTGAGCATCGCCATCGCCCATTATGCCCGGAGGCTCAACCGGACGTGGAAGAAGAAGAATCGGACGTTCCTCCGGGTCATCGATCTGCTCAAACCAAGGTCGGGCGCGCGGGTCACCGTCGATTACCGTGAAGAGGTTAAGCTGTAAGGGGTCAGGTCTCAATGCCCTCGAGTGTCATTGCGAGGAGCCGTGCGACGAAGCAATCGCTTGAGATTGGCACGCTTCGCTCGCAATGACCCGTCCGTAAAGACCTAAACCCTTTACCTTAGCGGCCACATCAGGGTCATAGACCGAGTTATTGGCGAAGACCAGGATGTCGATACCCGCGCCGAGCGCCTTCCAGATCGCGTCCTCGAAACCGTAATTGGCCGAGATGGCCTTCATCTGCATGTCGTCGGAGATGACGGGCCCGTTATAGGCCAATCCCTCGCGGAGAAGGCCTTTGATGACCTTTTCGGAGAGCGTCGCCGGGAGGTCCGGGTCGAGGGCGGAGTTGAAGATGTGAGCCGTCATCACGGAATCGCATAGCCCGGCTGCGAGGAGCCGCGCGTAAGGTTCGATCTCTGTCCGGGACCAGGTCTCGGACACGTCCGTGAAACCGAGATGCGAGTCGGCCCTGGAGCTCCCGTGTCCCGGGAAATGCTTCAGGCAGGTGAGGACGCCGCATTCCCGATGGGCCTTGACGATCTCTGCGGCGTGCCGGGTCACGACGTCGGGGTCGGCGGAGAAACTGCGCTCGAGGCCCCCGATCACGGGATTGGCCGGGTTGACATCCAGGTCGACCACGGGGGCGAAATTGAGGTCAAATCCGGCCTCGGCCAGAGTTTCGGCGGTCGTCAGGGCCGCCTTCCGGGTGGCCGCGACGTCGTCGAGCGCGCCCAGGGATTTCGCCGACACGCTCGGGGGGAACCCGAACTTCTCTTTGAGCCGGGCGACCCTGCCTCCTTCCTGGTCGACGGCAACGAGCAGGGAGCCGGGCGCGACGCTGCGAAGGTCCTTGATGAGGGCCTTCACCTGTTTCGGGGATTCGATGTTGCGGACGGGGCTCTTCGATGGAACGTCGTAGTCGAAGAGCACGACGCCCCCGACCCGGCCCTCGCGGATATCCGCGACGATCGGGTTGTCCCGCTCGAGCTTCAGTCCCCGGAAGCCCACCATGAGCATCCGGCCCATCCTTTCGTCGAGGCTCGCGGACGGCCGGGGAGCGGGGAGGGGGACGGGACCCGATGGGTGCCGGAAGGCTCCCCGAGCCCCCGCCGTGCTTCCGATCGCGGCCAGTGAAGAGGCCAGAAACGCGCGTCGCGAAAGACGGCTCTTCATTCCGATGCCGATCATTGGACCGATGATCGGGGGGTTCAGGCCTTGCCGAGGACCATCGCCAGGAGGGCCATTCGGACATACAGCCCGTACTCCATCTGGCGGAAGTAGGCCGCGCGCGGGTCATCGTCGAAGTCCATGCTGATCTCGGTGACCCGGGGCAGGGGGTGCATGACGATCATCTTCTTTTTGGCTGCCTTCATGACCTCCGGCGCGATGACGTAGGCGCTCTTGACCTTCTCGTACACGGCCGGGTCCTCGAACCGCTCCTTCTGGACCCGGGTTACGTAGAGGATGTCGGTCCTGGCCAGGACCTTGCCGAGCGTCGCATGCTCCGTCTGTGGGATTCCCTTCGCCTCGACCTCGTCCATGACGTCCTTGGGCATCCGGAGGATGTCGGGCGACACGTAGTTCAGCTTGATGTTCTTGAACTGGGTCAGCAGGCGGGCGAGGGAGTGGACCGTCCGCCCGTATTTCAGGTCGCCGAGCATGGTCACGTTCAGGTCGTCAAGCCGCCCCAGCTCCTCGCGGATGGTGAACGTGTCGAGGAGGGCCTGGGTCGGATGCTCGCCGACGCCGTCCCCGGCGTTGATGACGGGCTTGCGGGCGTGCCGGGCCGCCAGCGCGGCCGAGCCGACCTCGGGGTGCCGGATGACGATGACGTCGGCGTAACAGCCCAGCGTCCGGACCGTGTCGGGCAGGCTCTCGCCCTTGGCCACCGACGAGTACTTCACTTCGCTGATGGGGATGACGGCCCCGCCGAGGCGCTGCATGGCCGCCATGAACGACGATGACGTCCGTGTGGAGGGCTCAAAGAAGAGGTTCGCAAGGATCTTGCCCTTCAGGAGGTCAAAGGTCCCGATGCGCTCGACCATGATCCGCATCTCATGGGCCACAGCGAAGATGTATTCCAGGTCACTCCGGCTGAACTGCTTGACGGAGAGGATGTCCTTGCCGTACCAGGGCGCGGTCTGCTGGTCGCCGAAGGGCAGGTGGGGGTTCTTAGCTTTTGTGGGCATGGGGCTTTTTCCTCCCGAATTCGCAGGGAACTATAGCCCTGCCCCCTCTTCTTGTCAAGGACGAAGCCCGTATGTTATAACCGACTCGAAATCTCCTGGAGGTGGCCTTATGCGTCGATATTCCACGATCCTTTCGGCCGTCCTGGTCCTCGGCCTGGGCGCAGCATTCGCGAAGATCCCGGTCCCGGCGGAGTCCGGGAAGACCCATCCGTTCTCCGTCCATGACATGCTGGCCATGGACCGGATATCGGATTCTCGCGTCTCCCCGGACGGGCAACGGATCATCTTCAACGTCCGCGAGACCGACCTCGAAGCGAACCGCGGCCGGACGGATATCTGGATCATCGGCGCGGACGGAAGCAGCCTCCGCCGCCTGACGGCCCATCCCGCGGCCGATGGAAACGCCCGCTGGTCCCCCTGCGGCAAGTGCGTCTTCTTCTTGTCCACGAGGTCAGGTTCCTCACAGGTCTGGCGCATCAAGGTCGACGGGGGAGAAGCCGAACAGATCACGAGGCTCCCGCTCGACGTCGGGAATCTTATCGTCGCGCCGGACAACGGGACCCTGGCCGTCACCATGGAAGTCTTCCCCGGCGAGAGCCCGGAGGCGACGGCAAAGAAGCTCGAGGATACCGCGAGCCGGCAGGCCACCGGGCGCCTGTACGACAAACTCTTCGTCCGCCACTGGGACACCTGGAGCGACGGGCGGCGTTCGCACCTCTTTGCGGTGCCCGCGGCGGGCGGCGACGCCAGCGACCTCATGCCTGCGATGGACGCCGACGCGCCGAGCAAGCCGTTCGGCGGGACCGAAGAGATCGCCTTCACGCCCGACGGTAAAGGGCTTGTGTTCACGGCCCGCGACGTCGGGCGTGAAGAGGCATGGTCTACAGACCTGGACCTTTATTACGTGCCCATCGATGGCTCCAGGCCCCCCATCTGCCTGACCGAGGCTAACAGGGCCACAGACACGGCGCCGGCCTTCTCGCCGGACGGGAAGACTCTGGCCTACCTCGCCATGTCCAGGCCCGGGTACGAAGCCGATCGGTTGCGGCTTGTCCTCAAGCCCTGGCCGGAAGGGGACGCGTGCGTCCTCACCGAGGCCTGGGATGCCTCCGTCGGCTCCATTGCCTGGTCCGCAAACGGGACGAAGATCCTGGCGAGCGCCCCGGACAAGGGGCAGACCGCGCTCTTCGCCGTCGACGTCGCGACCGGCAAGGCTGCAACCGTCGTCGGGCAGGGGACCGTAGCCGGGTTCGCCCCGGCCGGTGACCGTATCGTCTTCGAGCGCAACACGCTAAGGTCTCCGACCGAGATCTATTCGATCAAGGCCGACGGGAGCGACGAGCGGGCCGTCACCGCCATCAACGCCGTCAGGATCGCCGCCGTCCGGATAGGCGAGCCCGAACAGTTCATGTTCAAGGGCTGGAACAACGAGACGGTCTACGGCTATATCGTCAAGCCCTACGATTTCGACCCGGCGAAGACGTATCCCGTGGCCTTTCTCATCCACGGCGGGCCGCAGGGCTCATTCGGCAACGATTTCCACTACCGCTGGAACCCGCAGGCCTACGCCGGGGCGGGCTATGCTGCGGTCATGGTCGATTTCCATGGCTCGACAGGCTACGGCCAGGCGTTCTGCGATTCGATCCGTGGCGACTGGGGCGGCAAACCCCTCGAGGACCTGAAGAGGGGCCTCGCTGCGGCCCTGAAGAAGTACCCCTGGATGGACGGTACGCGAGTCGGAGCCCTGGGGGCTTCCTACGGCGGCTACATGATCAATTGGATCGCCGGCAACTGGCCCGACCGGTTCCGGTGCCTGGTGAGCCACGACGGCAACCTCGACGAGCGGGCGGCCTACTTCGATACCGAGGAACTCTGGTTCCCGGAGTGGGACCACATGGGGACGCCTTGGGACAATCCGGCGGGCTACGAAAAACACAACCCCGTGAACTTCGTTAAGAACTGGAAGACGCCCATGCTCATCGTCCACGGCGGGCAGGACTTCCGGGTCGTCGAGACCCAGGGGTTATCGAGCTTCAACGCCCTTCAGCGGCGCGGCATTCCCAGCCGGTTCCTGTACTTCCCCGACGAGAACCACTGGGTCATGAAGCCGGCGAACTCCATCCTCTGGCACGAGACCGTGATCGCTTGGCTCGACCGTTGGGTGAAGGGCGGGAACTAGCGGGCGTCGGCGACGTCGACCCTCACAACTTCTCCATGAGTGCCTTGAACCTCGGGTCCCCGCGCAGGGGATCGAGGTTGCTGTCGTGTTCGAACCATCCCTTCTGGGTCTGGCCCGACGCGATTCCCCTATCAAGGCAGTCGATGGCCTCGTCGATCTCGCCCGCCAGGGAATAGATGCACCCGAGGTTGTAGAGGAGCATCGAGTCGTCGGGCGCGATGGCCCGGGCACGATGGGCCCATTCAAGGCCCTTCTCCCGTTCGCCGAGGGCGACGAGGCCGTTGGCGCCCATGTAGAGCGCCCGCGCGTCGTCGGGGTAAAGCTCAAGGCGTTCCTCGACGAGGGCCACCCCTTTCCGGCGGCTTTCGCGGGCATCGTCCGACCTTCCTAGATCGTCGTAGATCTGGGCGACGAGAAGGGGCGACTGATAATCGTCGGGCCGGACCCGGATGGCCTCCTGGTAGTACTCGGCGGCCCTCGGCAGGTCGCCGGCGCCGAACGTCTGCCGGGCGTAGAAGTACCAGGCTTCGAAGAGTCCGGGGTCAAGACGTATCGCGTTCTCGAAGGCCTGTTCGGCCTCTTTGGCCGCTCCCCCGAGGGATAGGGTTACGGCCCGGGAGGCCTGGGCCTGCGCGGAATCGGGCGCCAGTTCGACCGCCTTGCGGCTCGCCGCGTCGGCTTGAAGGCGGACCGCGTCCCGGCGCTCCGCATAGAGATAGATATGGGACCAGCAGTCCGCCAGCCCGGCATAGGCCAGGGCGTATCCCGGATCAAGCTCGGTCGCCCTTTTAAACAACTGGAGGGCGAACTCGATGTCGCGCTTGCCGTATCGGTAATAGAAACTGCGGCCCTTCAGGTAATAATCGTAGGCCTGGACGTGCCGGGTCGGCGACGCCAGGAGGGCCCCCTTTTCCTGCGGGCTTAGGGTGACCTGGAGGGCCCGGACGATGCTCCGGGCGATCTCCTCCTGGATCTCGAAGATGTCCTTGAGCTCACGGTCGAAGGACTCCGACCATAGGTGGAATCCCCGGGACGTCTCTGCGAGCTGGGCCGTGATCCGGAGGCGGTTGCCGGACTTACGGACGCTCCCCTCGAGGATCGTCTCGACGCCGAGCCTGCTGCCGATCTCGCGGGGCTCGACCGTCGGGCCCCCAAAGAGGAAGGATGCCGTCCGCGAGGCCACGCGGAGCCCGCTCACGCGGCAGAGGGCGTTGATGATCTCCTCGGCGATCCCTTCACAAAAGTATGATTGGTCCTTGTCCCGGCTCATGTCGGCGAAGGGGAGCACCGCGATGGACGGGATCTCTCCCACGTGCGCGCCCTCGGCCTCCTGCCCAAGCTTCTCCAGCTCGTTGCGGAGGCGCACGGCCGAGGCGATCCGGAAGCGAGCGTCCTTTTCCAGGCAGCGCCTGAGGATACGATCGAGCTCCCCGGGGAGTCGGGGGTTGATCTCGATGGCCGACCGGGGCTCGCCCTTGAGGATCGCAGCCATGAGCTCGGACGCCGACCCGGCACCGAAGGGGTGCTCGCCGGTCGCCAGCTCGAAGAGGATGATCCCCAGAGAAAAAAGATCGGTGCGGTGGTCGAGGGTTTCCCCCCGGAGCTGTTCGGGGGACATGTAGCGGAGTGTCCCGATGAGGCCGTCGCCCAGAGTGCTGGTATCGCCCTCCTTTCCCCCGGAAGGGGAGAGGGGTTCCAGGACCTGGGCGAGCCCGAAGTCGAGGACCTTCACCCCGTCGGAGCGGCCGACCATGATGTTCCGTGTCTTGAGGTCGCGGTGGATGATCCCGCTCTCGTGGGCGGCGGCGACGGCGTCCGCAAGTGGGACGGCGATCCTTAGGAAGCGGTCGAAGGGCACTCCGCCCGGCGTGATGAGGGCCGAGAGCGGGTCTCCCTCGACGAGCTCCATCGTGAAGAAGAGGATCCCCTCGGCTTCGGCGACCGCGTGGATCGTCACGATGTTCGGGTGGCGGAGAGCGGCGACGGCCTTCGCTTCGCGCTCGAACAGGGCCCTGCGGGTGGGGTCGTCCGCGAGCCCCTCGGGCAGGACCTTGACGGCGACATCGCGGTCGAGGCGGAGGTCGCGGGCCCTCCAGACGACTCCCATCCCCCCTTCTCCGAGCTTGTCTACCAGAAGATAATTGGAAAGTGTCTGGCCTGCCTGAAGGGTCATGGTCTCCTCGATTTGAGCCGTTGCTCCTTGACGGGGTCCATTATATATATACGACGCGGCCGGTGACAAGTTGCAGGGCCCGGCCCAGGCTGCCGATCAAAGGAGCGGGCCGGTCGCGGCCTCGGCGGCCCGGACCAACGCCCCGCTCCGGATGAGCTCGCGAACGCGGCTCACTTCGGGCTTCAGGTAGCGGTCCCGAGCCAGATGGGGGACGCTTTCCCGGATGGCCGCGTGGACCGCCGCAACGCCTTTCCCCGGCCGGAGGGGCCGGTGAAAGTCCAGGGCCTGGGCCCCGGAGACGAGCTCGATGGCCAGGACCCAGAGGACGTTCTCGGCGATCTGCCGGGCCTTCCGGCAGGCGATGGTCCCCATGGACACGTGGTCCTCCTGGTTGGCGCTCGTCGGAATACTGTCGACGCTTGCCGGGTGGGCCAGGATCTTGTTCTCGGATACGAGGCCGGCGGCCGTGTACTGGGAGATCATCAGCCCGCTGTGGAGCCCTCCCAACTCGGCCAGGAACGCGGGGAGCCCGCTCAGGGCGGGGTTGAGCATCTGTTCGATGCGCCGCTCGCTGATGTCGGCCAGTTCGGCGATGGCGATACCCGCGTAATCGGCGGCTAGGGCCAGGGGCTGGCCGTGGAAGTTTCCCCCCGATATCACCCGGCCTTCCGCCGGGAAGATGAGAGGGTTGTCCGTGACGGAATTCATTTCGATCGCGAGCACCCCGGCCACGTGCCTCAGGGCGTCCCGGCTGGCACCGTGAACCTGGGGGGTGGCCCGGAGCGAATAGGCGTCCTGGACCTTGGCACAGCCTGCATGCGACTCCCTGATCTCCGAGTTATGCAGGAGACGACGGAGGTTGGCGCCGGTCTCGACGGCCCCGGGATGGGGCCGGAGGCCTGTGACCAGATCGTCGAACGGCGCGTGGCTCCCCTTGAGGGCCTCGACGCTCACGGCGGCAGCGATATCCGCGGTCGTGAGCAAGATCCGGGCTTCGGCCGTCAGGAGGGCCAGGAGACTGCCCATGACCTGGGTGCCGTTGATAAGGGCGAGCCCTTCCTTGGCCTCGAGCTCGAGAGGCTCGAGGCCGGCCGCGGCGAGGACTTCGGCCGCCGGCCGGACGACCCCGGCCTGCTCGATCTCTCCTTCGCCGATCAGTGCCAGGGCCATGTGAGCGAGGGGGGCGAGGTCGCCGCTCGCGCCTACCGAACCCTGGGACGGGATGACGGGGTGCAGCCCCCGATCGAGGAGTTCGAGGAGCCGTTCGACGACGATTTCGCGGACACCGCTGTGGCCGAGCGAAAGGCTCTGGGCGCGAAGGAGGAGAACGCCGCGGACCACCTCGGCGGGGAAGGGCTCCCCAACGCCGATGGCGTGCGAGAGGACGAGGTTGCGTTGGAGCTCCTTCAGCTTGTCCGGTTCGATGCGCGTGTTCTGGAACTTGCCGAAGCCCGTGTTCACCCCGTAGACGGCGGTCCCTCCGCCGAGGATGCCTTCGATCGTGGCGCGGGCGCTCCGGATCCGTTCGCGGGCCGCCCCTCCCAGCCGGACGGGCTCGCGTCCGTGGACGACGCCGAGGAATGCCTCCAGCGAAAGCCATCCGTCGAGTTCAAGCATATTTCCTCTTGAGCGGCTCTATTATATTTGTTCGGCGGTTCGGTTGACAAGGATCCGCGGAGCGACCGGTACCCGATCGGCGCGGGGCTCTAAGGGGGCGTCGGGCCGCCGTTCCCGGGCCGACGCCTAGGGTGCCGCCTCCGCCGCCTCTTGCTTGAATCCATCGGCGCGGTCGGAAAGGCCCGGCAGAAAAGGCTTTCGAACGATTCCCCTTCCTTCGGGGCCCGGCCCTCGGCGATCAGGAAGCACAGCCGGGAGGCTTGGGGGAAATGGGCTCGTTTCCGGAGCGACCATCGCATATGTCCGGTCCGCAGGGCCATGAGCATCGCCCGGAGGATGCCCAAGATCTGGGCTACGTCCGCTTTGACGCTCCGGGGGATGGTCGCCTGGATGCCAGCCCTCGCCAGCGCGTCCATGATGACAGGGCCGGGGTCGTCTTCGACGCCGTCGCACAAGGGCTCGGCCCACGGCCAGAATAAGAGCGCATACGTCTCTTCCTGCGTGAGGAGGAATCCCTCCCGCCGCGCCCCCTCTTCGAGGTTCAGCAGGGCGAGGAGGCGCGAGAACAGGCCGTAGTCGGCCTCATAGGCTTCCCCGACCGCGCCGAGGACGTACCTGAGGAGCTTGTAGCCGCGGAGGCTCTCGATGACGGGTTTCGTCTCGTAGTTCAGGTCCTTGTTGAGCTCTTCGTAGAGCCGGGAGCCCGGGGACGACGCGAGCAGGGGACCGTGGGTGTGGATCGCCTTCTCAGTGGCCTCCTCGACGCTGAACCCCAGGCGGGCGGCGTGCCGGAGAACCCGCCATATTCGGACGGGGTCCTCGGTGTATCGGCAGTCGGGATCGCCGATGATCCGGACCCGTCTCAGGGCCATATCCTCGAGGCCCCCGACGTAATCGATGACTGAGAAGGAGACGGGGTCGTAGTAGAGGGCGTTGATCGTGATGTCCCTGCGGAAGGCATCCTCGGAGGGCGACCCGTAAAGGCGGGCGGGGTCGAGCCCCTCGCCGCCGTTCTGGATCTCACCCGGCTGCGGGTCCCTGCGGAAGGTGGCCACCTCGATGATCTTCCCGTTCTGGAAATGGACATGGGCCAGCCGGAACCGCCTGCCGATGACGTAGACATTCGCGAAGCGCTTCTTGATCTGGCCCGGCCGGGCGTCGGTCGCGATGTCGAAGTCCTTCGGAGTCTTCCCGAGCATCAGGTCCCGGACCGCTCCGCCGCAGAGGTAGGCCGTGAAGCCGAGCCCGTGGAGGCGATAGAGGATCTTCAGGGCGTCCGGGTCGATGCTCTTCCGCGAGATGGGGTGCGCGTCCCGCGGCAGGATGACGGGCCGCTTATCCGGCGGACTGCAGGTCGTCGGCTCTTCGTCCATGGGGATCCAGATAATGTTCGTGCATGAGCCTCCATGATAAACAAAAACGCGCCGCTCGTCAAAGCGGCACCGCCGATCACCGCTCCCGCGAGATCAGGAATACGCCGTACCGGGCGAACCAGTCGGGAAGGAACCGGACGATGCGGCCCGATCCCGCCCCGGGGTGCGAGGCGACGGCGATCTCTTTGAGGATCGTGATGCCCCGGTCTGAGCAGAACCTCCGGAAGTCCTTCAGCGTGATGACTCGGATGTTCGGGGTGTCGTACCACTGGTAGGGGAGTTCCTTCGTGACCGGCGCGCGGCTCCGGAAGAGAAGTTGGGCCTTGATGGCATAGTGACTGAAACAGGGGAAGCTGACGATGCCCTGTTTCCCGACGCGGAGCATCTCCCCGATGATCCATTCCGGCCTGTAAACCTGCTGGAGGGTTTGGCTGAGGATGACGTAGTCGAAGGAGCCGTCGGCGATGTCGCGGCTCTCCTCGTGCATGTCCCCCTGGAGGACCGACAGGCCCTTTTCCACGCAGGCGATGACCTCTTTTCCGTCGATCTCGATCCCGCGGCCCTCGATCCGCCGGGTCTTTATGAGATGGCTCAGGAGGTCGCCCGTCCCGCACCCAAGGTCCAGAACCCGAGAGCCTTCCTTGATGAGCGATGTGACGATCTGCAGGTCGAAACGCATCAGAGCCCCTCCTCGTCGGCGATCCGGGCGAGGAACCCCGAGATCAGCTTGCTCATCGGGACCTCGGCCAAAAGGAACGAATCGTGCCCGTAATCCGCGTCGATCTCGCAGAAGCTGACGTCGCGGCCGGCCTTTGTCATGGCCCTGACCATCTCCTTGGACTGGGAAGTCGGGAAGAGCCAGTCCGACGAGAACGCGACGACCAGAGACTTCGCCGTCGTTCTCGAGAACGCCCGGACGAGCGATCCGTCGCCCCTCTGTTCGCCCAGATCGAAGTAGTCGGCCGCCTTCGTGATATAGAGGTACGAGTTGGCGTCGAACTGGTCGACGAACTTCTTGCCCTGGTGATGGAGATAGCTCTCCACCTGGAAATCGGTCGTGAAGTCGAACTTGAACGCCGCGTTGTCCTGGAGGCGCCGTCCGAACTTCCTCTGCATCGACGCTTCCGAAAGATAGGTGATGTGGCCGATGATCCGGGCCAGGGCCAGGCCCTTGCGCGGCGGCTCCCGGTCGTAATAATCGCCGTTGTTCCAGTCGGGGTCGGCCATGATCGCCTGCCGCTGGGCCTCGCAGAGCCCGATGGATAGGGCCGATCGCTTGCAGGTCGAGGCGATGGGGATGACCGACCGGACCATCCCGGGATAAGCGGCCGCCCACTCGAGGGCCTGCATGCCCCCGATCGAGCCCCCGATGACGGAGAGAAGGCTCTGGATGCCCAGAAGATCGGCCAGCATCTTTTCGGTCCGGACGACGTCCGCGATGGTGATGAGGGGAAACCTCAATCCGTAGGGTCTGCCGGTGCGCGGGTCGATGGACCCGGGGCCCGTGGACCCGAAACAGCTTCCGATGATGTTGGGGCAGACGACGAAATATTTATCGGTATCGATGGCCTTTCCGGGTCCGATCATGTTGTCCCACCAACCCGGCTTCTCCTCCTCCGGGTAGTACCCCGCGGCGTGCGAGCTCCCCGAAAGGGCGTGGCAGACCATGACCGCGTTGGATCTCGTTTCGTTGAGCTGTCCGTAGGTCTCATAAGCCAGGGTGATCGGGCCCAGAGAGGCGCCGCTTTGGAGCGGCATCTCCCCGGGCGGATCGGCGAACGTGACGAACTGTTTTTCGACGATGCCGACGCTTCTTGGATCCATATCCGTCCTCCCCGGGCTTTCAGATCCGGGCCAGGGCCTGGTCCAGGTCGGCGATGATGTCATCCGCGTACTCGATGCCGACCGATAGCCGGATCATGTCCGGCGTGACGCCCGCCCTCCCCCGGTCCTCCTCCGAGAGCTGGGAATGGGATGTGGACGCGGGGTGGAGGATGAGCGTCTTCGCGTCCCCCACGTTCGCCAGGTGGGAGATCAGCCGGACGCTTTCGATGACACTCTTTCCGGCCTCGATGCCTCCCTTGACTCCGAACGTGAAGACGGAGCCGGACCCGCCCTTCAGGTACTTGCGAACCCTCTCGTAGGAAGGATGCCCGGGAAGCCCCGCGTAGGAGACCCAGGCGACCTTCGGGTGGGCGGCGAGATGCCGGGCCACGCGCTCCGCGTTCGCGCTGTGCCTCGGAACGCGCAGGTGGAGCGTCTCGAGCCCCTGGAGGAAGAGGAAGGCGTTGAACGGCGAGGCGCACGGTCCCAGGGTCCGGAGCCCATCCACCCGGCACTTGACGATGAACGCGGATTCTTTGAAGGTCTCCCAGAATTTGATGTCGTGATAGCCGGGGGAAGGGGCCGTGAAGTCGGGGAAACGCCCGCTGTCCCACGGGAAGCTCCCGCCGTCCACGATGATGCCTCCGATGGACGTCCCGTGCCCTCCGATGAACTTGGTGGCCGAGTGGAACACGACGTCGGCCCCCCAATCGAACGGCCGGCAGAGGTAGGCCGCGAAGGTGTTGTCCACGACGAGCGGCAGGCTGTGTTCATGGGCGATGCGCGCGTAGGCCTCGAGGTCGGCGACGTCGCCCGCGGGGTTTCCGATGGTCTCGACGTACAGGGCTTTCGTCCGGTCATCGATGAGGCCCGCCGCCGAGGCCGGGTCCCCGGGGTCGAAAAACTTCGCGGTAATCCCAAAACGGGGGAGGGACACGCCGAGGATGGTCCTGGTCCCTCCGTAGAGCGAGGAGCTCGATACGATGTTGTCGCCTTGCTTGGCAAGGACCGAGAAGATGATCAGCTCGGCGGCCATGCCCGAAGCGACGAGCAGGGCGCCGATCCCGCCCTCGAGCGCGGCAACCCGCTTTTCGACGACATCGACGGTCGGATTGGAGATCCGGGAGTAGATATGGCCTTCTTCCCTGAGCTCGAAGAGTCTCGCGGCCTGATCGGTGTCCTTGAAGACGAAGGACGTCGTCTGGTAGATGGGGACCGCGCGGGCGCCGGTCGTCGGGTCCGGCTCCTGGCCGGCGTGGAGGCAAAGGGTGTCCGGATGATATCCGTGTTTCAGGGTCATGTCGGTTTCTCCTTGGTTCCTTAGAATGGGAATGAACAGAGGCCCGAAAGGCTTGAAGGGTCCCGAATACGCGGTCAGAGTCCGAGGCTGCCCGTATCCGGGCAAGGCATTATCATGCGGTGCGAGTCGAGGGGCGAATATTTCTTGCGCATGACCGACCCATTATAATTCAACCGGGAACGATGTCAAGGGGAGTCGAACCAGGAGTTCCCCCAAAAAGATTATGGATCGAAAAGCGTTGGTTGGACAGGGAGAGGGTTTTGTAGCGCTAAGAGCTTCTTCAGTCCCTGGGTCTGGCTGTAGAGAAACTGTCGGATCCCGTCGGCCAGGGCGTAGAGGCG
>CAZPEP010000005.1:0-92859 GCA_964585685.1 uncultured Eubacteriales bacterium
GAGACCGTCAGCCGGGCCTCTTTGAACGAGGCCAGGTCGAGCTTGGTGACGACGAACGGGTTCTCGACGGAGACGTCGCCCGTGGCCCGGATCCGGACCTCGCGGAAGAGGCCCATGGCGTTGTCGGGAGGAGCCGGATTCCAATCGACCCAGCCGACCGTGGGCTCGCCCTTCTTGGGCGGGAAGACCTCGACGGCCAGGACGTTCTTCTCGGTCGACTTGGCGTCCGCGGTGATGTCGAGGACGAAGCGCCGGTAGGCGCCGTAGACCGTCGAGGCGTCGGCCACCTTCTTGCCGTTGAGCCAGACGTTGGCCCGGTAGTTGATCCCGTCGAACTCGAGCTTGAAGGTCGTCTTCGACGGGTCCGCAGAGAGCGGGAACTCGGTCCGGTACCACCAGGAGCCCTGGAACGGGTCGGAGGCTATCTTCTTCAGGTTGTCCCCGGCGTAGATGTCCGTGTAGACGTTGTTCTGGACGAGGGTCCCCATGACGGTCGCGGGGACGGTGGCAGGGTACCACCGGTTCATGACGAGCCCGGGCGCGGAGACCTTCTCTCCGCCGTCGGCGACCTTGGCCGACGCCTGGATGAACCAGTTCGCGAGCGTCTGGGCGAATTCGCCTTCGCCCATGGGCCCCATCGGGCCCCGGCGGGGCGGCCTCTGGGCGAACGCCGTCCCGGAGGCGACCGCGACAAGGGCAAAGACGACGATCAAAGCGCGAAAGGACGAGTGTGTTTTCATGGTCAACTCCTGCCAATATTCTATAAGAATCCCTTTCTATTAGCCATAAACTCCCGGGCCGGGCCCGCGGTTGCCTGTGGGATTCAGTCCGGGCTGTCGGCGGCGGGCTCTTTGAATAAGAGGGGGGAAAGGAGGGCCGGGAGTGGGAGGCTACTCCCGCTCCCTTGAGTCTTCGCAAAAGCCTTGGATGCGGCCCTCCTTGTTCATTGGCCCCATCCTCCCACCCCCCGCGGGACCGGTCAATCGTCCGGTCCGATGGTCCGGGGGGTGAAATTATTCCACCCCGCCTCACCCGGAAGGGTGAGGCGAATATCGCCCCGCTCGTCTTGCCCGCCCCGCTCTTCCCATAATGGACACGGCCGCTCGAGTTGATGTAGGATGAGCGCAAACGGCCGAGGAGGAAGGTTATGAACACAAAGTCGTTCATCGAAAAACAGGTCGAGGATATCCGGAAGACCGTGAGCGGCGGGCGGGCTATTTCCGCCCTTTCGGGCGGGGTCGACAGCTCCGCCTGCACCGTCCTGGCCCATCGGGCGCTCGGGAACCAGCTCAAGGTCATCTTCATCGACGATGGCCTGATGCGGCGGGACGAGCCCCAGGACGTCCGGAAGATCTTCGCGAAGCTGGGCATCGACGTCGTGGTCGTCGACCTCGCGGACGAGTTCTTCGCCGCTCTCGCCGGGAAGATCGACCCCGAGGAGAAGCGGAAGGCCTTCCGCTACACCTTTTACAAGGCCTTCGGCCGGGAGGTCCTCAAGAGCAAGGCCAAGTACCTCGTCCAGGGCACCATCGCCGCCGACATCATCGAGACCAAGGGCGGGGTCAAGACCCAGCACAACATCCTCGAACAGATCGGCATCGACCCTGAGAAGGGATTCGGCTTCAAGGTCATAGAGCCGCTGAAGGAGCTGTTCAAGCCCGACGTCCGCGAGGTCGCCGAGGCCCTGGGGCTCCCCGAGAAGATCTTCAAGCGCATGCCGTTCCCGGGGCCGGCCCTGGCCACTCGGGTTATCGGCGAGGTGACGCCGGAGCGCGTCGCTATCGTTCGTACCGCGACCGTGATCGTCGAGGAGGAGATCGCCCCGCTTAAGCCGTTCCAGGCCTTCGCCGTCCTGATGAACGATATGGGCACGGGGATCGAAGGCGGCCGGCGGAAATTCGGCCACGTCGTCATCATCCGTTCCGTCGAGAGCAAGGACGCCATGACGGCCGAAGCGACGCCCGTCCCCTGGGACATCCTGATGAAGATGGCGAAGCGCATCGTCACGGAGATCCCCGAGGTCACGCGGGTGGCCTATGAGCTGACGCCTAAGCCGCCGGCGACCATCGAATACATATAGAAGAGCGAGACATCGGACAGGGCCTGTCAAACGGTTGACAGGACAGGGGCGTTCTGCTATTTTCTTTGCGTGCGGGGCCATCGTCTAGAGGCCCAGGACAGATGGTTCTCAGCCATCAGACCGGGGTTCGAATCCCCGTGGCCCTACTCGCATCATATCCCGGGGTTCCCCTGATAATCGAACGTTTTCCTTTGTTTTCCGTTTAAGCACCTTTAGTCCGAAGTAGGCGAGTTTTAGCAAAATCTGTGACGCCGGTGTGACACGGGGAGAGGTCTGCCTTTCCCACGGGGTATGTATGATATGGAAGCAAAGAGAAGAGGGTTACTCTCTGGATTGACTTCGCAGTCTCGCGGCGTTATAAGTTAATCAGCAAGAGATAAGGGGAGGTCGAAGGCAACCTTTGGGGAACAGCTCTCTTTGCCGTCCCCGCGTCTCTGAATCGGTTCAAAAGGAGTGTCTGATGGAAGAGAAAGAATGGACCGAGCCCGAGTTGATTGTCCTGGTGCGGAGCAAGCCGGAGGAGGCTGTTTTGGGTGCGTGTAAGACGGATTCTGAGACCGGCGGGAATGCTAACTTGTTTAGTGGTTGTTGGTGTCCTGACCCTTTATATGGCACATGTGATTGGTGTTCGGCTAGCAGATTTTCGTAAGTCCCCTCCACCCCTTGATCCCTTGGCTTTTGGCCCTTGGGAATCCGTTCACGGACTCTACCGCGGCCTTTTAGGTTCAAGCGCTAGAGCCGGAGAGATTCAGAGACCTTGCATGCCGTGGCAGGGTCCGTGTGCCCTGCCCTCCTTCAAGGAATCCCTAAAGATCAAGGGCTAAGAGCCGACTTGCGAATAACATCCGTAACATCCAGGTGGAATTTGAGAATCAGGGACATCGCAAGAATAATACATGCCGTTCGGGCCAGCACCAGCTACACTCTCTTTGCACGTGTCCAGAACCGCCTCCTCCGGCTTGCTCCGCACCAAGACGATCAGTTCCGGCTCACACCATTCTTTATTTTCCATCAGACACTCCTCCCCGTATTGGGGGACTTGATTTTGCCGACTCCTATTTCGTATCATAAAATCTCCCCCCTTGGCAAGTAACAGGCAGGAGCAGGCAATAACGTCCGGGAGGCGTGGTAGGACAAGGGAGAGGCCGGGGAAGGCCCGAATCCCGAAGGACCCGAGCACTTCCCGATGCTTGCAGGACGGGCCGAAGCTCAGATTAAGGCCTCAATTAGAAGGACGGGGGAGGGGTGGCTTCAATTATGACAGAAAACTCACATTATGTCTGGACCATTTTTAAGGGATGAGGTCCCGTTTCAGTGAAGAACCTGTTAGGCCATGCTAACCTTAAGACTACAGAAATCTATTTGCATTCAAGCTTAGGGCAGATGGAAAAAGCGGTGAGTCTCTTGGGCCAGAACGGGGCTTCTGGTTCCTCAAATCCGTCTTTTCCGTTACATATTTGTGACACGGAGAAGCGAGTAAAGGGCCGGATTCCTGCAACTGATTCTTTATCAGCCAACTAGGGGGCATTAGGTATGAAGTGGACAGGTGGTTCTCAGCCATCAGACCGGGGTTCGAATCCCCGTGGCCCTACTCGCATCATGTCCCGGCATTCCCCTCTACGGGCCGTATCTTTTTCTTCTTGTCGAAAGCAGAAGGGGGCGTTCAGCTCCTTATCGATCCGTCGTTCCAGGCCGGCGGGGCTTAAAGGACCCCGAAATGGCACCGCTCGAGATCCGCTATTTGAGCACGACTGCGACTGTGCCGACGAGCTCGGGATTCTTCTTATCACTGACCTTGATGACGAGCGTGTCGCCGGTCTTGAAGCCTGGGTTCTTGAAATAGAGCTTTGTCCTGAACCCCATCGTGCCGGCCATCGATCCCTTGTTCGTTAGGGACAAGTTCGCTTGCCCGAGAAGGGGGAAGAAATCGGTGGTCCCCGGGAACTGGAAGTGCCTCATAGGCGACAGGCTTAGGGATTCCTTTCCCAGGTTTCGATAAATGGCGAGGTCGTTCCCGCCGCTCGAATAGCCCTTTTTAAAGTCCTTGAAGGTCGGCATCTTATACTCGACGTCATTATAGATCATTACGACGTCCGTCCGGTCCACGATGACCTCCGCGTTGCTTGCGGCAGCCATGAAAGCCATGAACATGATGTAGGGACTGTCGATCTTACGGATGGCGACGCCGGCGTCGACCGCGATGAGGACGGCGCCCTCGCTGTTGTAGAAAACACCCTGGCCCAGGTCCTGGGTCTGGGGGGCGGCCGCGGGCGCGACGAGAAGAAGCAGGAAAGCTAATCTAAAGATTTTCATGGGTCCCTCCTACATGTAGGAACTCCCCGTCCTCCCGGGATCTTTGCCCCGTCCGTGCGCAGACTTGAGCCTACTTGGTCTCCCGGGGCTTGAGCTGGTTGTATTCCACGAGGAGCTTGAGCCACCAGTCCGGGAAGATCATCGGGTTCCGCTTCCGCGTCTTGGCGTCGTAGACCCAGAGGTGGTTGTACTTGACGAGCAGGTCGTCGCCCAGCTTCCACCAGGCGTCGATAACCCGGTTGGCGTTCCCGAGGCAGTAGTCGGTCAGGAACTTGCGGGCGGCGGCCGGGTCCTTCTTATGGAGCTCGAGGGCGAAGGCGTCGATCGTCGGCGTCCGGTCGACGACCGGTTTCTCCCAGATCGCTTGGGCGGCCCGGACGTCTTCGATGGCCTTGGAATAGACGACCTGGGTGTGGAAATCGACGTAGTCGAACGCCCAGCGCGCCGACTGGCGGTTGAACTCCCAGTGGTCGCCGATCTCGAACGAGCGCGGGATCTCCGTGATGCCCGCGTAGAGGGGCATGAAGCAGGACGTGTCCTGGAAGCCCCAGGCCAGCCAGATGATGCCGCCGACGGGGTCCGACAGCCAACCGCGGCTCTGCGTGACCGTCACGTACTCGGCCCGGTTGACGCCGATGACGCGCGGCGTGTCGTACTTCTTCCCGTCCAGCTCGAAGCCGTAGGGGAGGTAGTTCGGGTTCTGGAACGGTCCGCCCTGGATGCCGCGGGCCGGCCACCAGGGAGTCCCCTCGGTCTTGTCCCGCGTCATCTGCATGACGTCGTAGGCGGAGAGCTTCCGGTCGGGCTTGACCGAGAAGGGGAGGTCCATGTTGAGGGTTTCGGGGCTGAACTTTTTGGACGGCGCCACGAGATCGAGGAACCGCCACAGCCGGACCCGGGCCCCGTTTGACGAAACGGTGCTTGCGGGCTCAGGATTGTAGGCCCTCTTCCAGTTGAAGGGCTTGCCGCTCTTGGGGTCATAGAAACCCATGCTCACGGCCAGGGAGACGACATTGGGCGAGGCCATGAAGAAGTCGGGCTTCGCGAGGTCGATCTCGCCGATCCGCGACTCGTTCGGGCAGACGGCGACCTCGTCGTCCGGAATGCGCTGGGCGCACCAGACGGCCCCGGGCTTGCCGCTCTGCGGGGTCCACAGCGGCCCGACGGGCATGACCTCGAACAGCCACACCTCGTTAGGGTCCGCCACGGCCAGCATCTCGCCGGTATCGGTGTTGCCGTAGCCGTGCTTCTCGGCGAGCTCGCCCATGACCCGGATGGCTTCGCGGGCCGTGCCGCCGCGCTCCATCGCGAGGAGGGTCAGCATCGAGATGTCGAGCTTGGCCGAGGGCGTCGGGTTTTCCATCTTCGGCCGACAGCCGATGGTCGATTCGCCGATGGCCACCTGCTTATCGTTCATATAGCCGAAATCCCCGTGGAGGTAGCCATGGGTGTGCGGGACCTCGGGGATCTCCAGGACGGTCTGGCTGTCGCGCTGGACAACCTCCCACTTGAGGCCTTGGTCGGGCGGCCAGCTCGCGTACTGATCGACGTGGTAGATCTTCCGCATCGCCCCGGCCGGATGGTCGGCGGCCGGGACCCGGCGCCAGGTCCAGTCGCAGTTCCCGCAATCGCAGGTGTGGGTCGTGATGACCGAACCGTCGGTCGAGGCGGCCTTGCCGACCATGATGACCGTGCAATTCTCGGGCACGCCGCGCCCGCAGGTCGCGCAGGCGTTCGGGTCGTCGCCGCCGAAGGAAACGACGCCGGCCAGGACGAGCCCGGCCATGGCCAGGAATACAAAAGACAGCGCCTTTCGGAACTTCATGGATGCACCCCTAGATTACATGGATTTCACGAGATTCCTTTATATGGGAAGAGGCCGGCGTTGTCAAACGCCGGACCGTTCAATGATCCCGGCCGACGCCGCAGGAATCGATGAGCCCGGTGAGCTGTTTTTCCCTCAACCCCGCCAGGTGCTTTCCGTCGAGCCGCTTGTCGACCTTTCCATTCTTGAAGAAGAGCACCGTGGGGTAGACCTCGATGGCGTACTCGTCGAAAAGGTCCTCGTTGCCGTCGAGCGTCATCCGGTAAAAACGCCCTTCCGGGCCTTCGGCGTGCTTTTCATAGACGGAAAGGAACCCCATGGAGAACGGGCACCACGAGGCATAGAAAAGGACGAAGACCCCGTCTTTCGTTTTCAGGAGGTCGGCCAGGTCGCGGCGTTCTTTGATGATCCTGCTCATGGATCCATTATATCACCAAGGCCGCGCGGGCGGCAGTCGCGACGGTGAGCCTACCAGGTTCCGTCCCTTAGATAGTCGTCGATCGCCTTGGCCGCCTTTTTGCCCGCGCCCATGGCCAGGATGACCGTCGCCCCTCCGGTGACGATATCCCCGCCGGCGAATACGCCTTTTTTGTTGGTTTTGCACGTTTCGGGGTCGGCGACGATGTTGCCCCATTTCGTCAGGGCCAGGTCCGGCGTGGTCGAGGTCAACAGGGGGTTGGGTCCCTGCCCGATGGCCATGATCACCATGTCCACGTCGATCACATGTTCGGACCCTTTGACGGGAATGGGCGTTCGTCTCCCCGACGCGTCCGGCTCGCCCAACTCCATCCGGACGCATTCGATGCCCTTGACCCAGGCTTTGTCGTTGCCCAGGATGCGGATGGGATTGGTCAGCAAGCGGGGTCGGACGCCTTCCTCGAAGGCGTTCTCGATCTCCTCCGCCCGGGCGGGCATCTGCTCCCGGGCCCGGCGGTAGACCAGATAGACGTTCTCCGCTCCCAGGCGGAGCGACGCCCGGGCCGCGTCCATGGCCACGTTCCCGCCGCCCACGACGGCGATGTTCCGTCCGAGATGGATCGGCGTATTGTATTCGGGGAACAGATAGGCTTTCATGAGATTCACCCGGGTGAGGAACTCGTTGGCGGAATAGACGCCGTTGAGGTTTTCGCCGGGGATCTTCATGAAGTAGGGCAGGCCGGCCCCCGTCCCGATGAAGACGGCTTCGTAGCCTTGTCGGAACAGGTCGTCGATGGTGAAGGACTTTCCGACCACGTGGCTGACCTTCATCTCCGCGCCCAGTTTTTCGATGTATTCGCTCTCGCGCTGGACGATCCATTTGGGCAGGCGGAATTCGGGAATGCCGTATACCAGGACGCCTCCCGCTTTATGGAGGGCTTCGAAAACAGTGACGCGATGCCCCTTTTGGATGAGCTCGCTGGCCGCCGTCAGGCCCGCCGGCCCCGCCCCGATCACGGCCACTTTTTTTCCGGTCGGCGGCGGGAGGTTCGGCAGCCGGGTGTCGCCCTGCTGGAACGCGTGGTCCGCCACGAACCGTTCCAGTCGGCCGATGGCGATCGGCTGTCCCTTCTTGGCCAGAACGCAAACGACCTCGCATTGATCTTCCTGGGGACAGACGCGGCCGCAGATGGCGGGCAGGCAGTTCCTTTCCTTGATCTTGTGAACGGCCCCGATGAAATCCCCGTTCCGGATGAGCTTGACGAATGCCGGGATGTCGATATCGACGGGACAGCCCGCGATGCAGGGGGATTTCTTGCAGTCCAGGCACCGGGAAGCCTCGCGCATCGCCTGGTCCCGCGTGTATCCGAGGGCGACTTCCTCGAAGTTTCGCACCCGGAGCTTGGGGTCCTGTTTGGGCATGGGTTCCCGCTTATTGGCCCGTTTCAGTTTCTTCTCGGATTCGAGGAGCCGGCATTCGTGGTCCCAGAGGGCCCGATGCTCCTCGCGCCGGTACATGTCGGACCTCATGAGGAGCTCGGCGAAATCGACTTGGTGGCCGTCGAACTCCGGGCCGTCCACGCAGACAAACCTGGTCGTGTTTCCCACGGTGATCCGGCAGCAGCCGCACATGCCGGTCCCGTCCACCATGAGCGAGTTCAGGCTGACCAGAGTGGGGATGCCGAGCGTTCGGGTCAGGTCCGAAACGGCCTTCATCATCACCCCCGGCCCGATGGCCACGACGAGATCGACCGGTCCGTCCTCGGCGATCACGCGCCGGAGTTCCTCCGTCACGAACCCGCGGCGGCCTTCCGTCCCGTCGTCCGTGGTGATGAACAGATTATCACTCACGGCCCGCATCTCCGGCTCCAGGATCAACATCTCCTTGGTCTTGGCCCCGATGATCGAAAGGATGCGGTTCCCGGCCGCTTGGAAGGCCTTGGTGATAGGATAAACGGGGGCGACGCCGAGGCCTCCCCCGATGCAGACGACGGTTCCCGCTTTTTTGATCTCCGTCGGTTGGCCTAAAGGTCCGACGACGTCCAGGAAGGCTCCTCCGACGTTCAGATCGTCCATTTTACGGGTCGAAACCCCGACGACCTGGACGATGAGGGTGATGGATCCGCGGTCGGGATGGCGGTCGACGACGGTCAAGGGGATGCGTTCCGCGTAGTCGTCGACGCGGACCACGACGAACTGGCCGGCCCGGACCGTCTCGGCGATCAGGGGCGCATAGACCTCAAAGAGGGCGACGGAGGGGGCGAGTCGTTCCTTTTTGAGGATTTCATTGGGCTGGGGATTGATGATGGGATCCACGGGGGTGCCTTTCGATTTTTATTTTTTCCGTTTCTGATATGGAAAGTATACGGAGAAAGTGCTGCCTTTGTCTGGTTGGCTCTTCACCTCGATATGCCCGAAATGCGAATCCGTGATCTTTTTGGCGATCGTCAAGCCCAATCCCGTGCCGCTGATCTTGCTCGTCCGCTTGTCCTCGATACGGAAGAAGTCGTCGAAGATCCGGGGAAGATCCTCCTGGGACATTCCGATGCCTGTGTCCTTGACATGAAAACCGACGGTGTTGGCGTCGACCGTCGTTTCGATGGTGACGGATCCATTGTCCACGTTGTATTTGATCGCATTGCTGATCAGATTGGTGAAGAGCTTTTCCATATCCTGGACGTCGGCCTGGACGGGCGGCAACGAATCGGAGAGTTGGACGATGAACGAAACAGCCTTCCGGTCGGCATCGGGCTTCAGAAAGTCGACGGTCCTGCGGATGACGTCGGCCACTTGGACGGATTCCATCTTCTGGGCGACCTTGCCGGCCGCGATCTTGTTGATCTCCAGGAGGTCGTTGACGAGGGCCAGCAGGGAATGGGCGCGTTCCTTGGCCCGCACGAGCCAGGCCTGTTTCTGTTGCTCGTCCCCCCCGCCTGCCCCGGAGATCACGATCTCGAGCCATCCTTCGATCGCCGCCAGGGGGGAACGGAGCTCGTGGGCCACCGTGGAGACGAACTGGGATTTGATCTTTTCGATCTCCTTAAGTTTGGTGATGTCCCTTAGGACCGTGACGGCGCCGAGAAGCGTGCCTTGCTCGTCGTGGACGGGAGCCATCTGGGCCATGAGGACGAGGTTGGGATCGTCCAGGCGGATTTCCTGGCTGATCATCGACAGGGCGTCGCCTTTGGAAGCCAGGATCTTCTGGAGGATATCGATGATGGCCGTGTTCTTGACGTAATGGGCCAGCGTTTGGCCGGGTTCGTCGGTTCCGTCGAGCCTCAGCATTTTCACGGCCGAAGCGTTCCAGAGGACCAGCCGGTGCTCGAGATTGGTGACCAGGACACCGTCGGCCATGCAGTCTATGATGGTTCTCAGCCCGCTCTTTTCCCCGGCCAGTTCAAGAAGCCGCTGCTCCCGCTCATGGTGCAGCCGCTGGGCCTCCAGCCGGAGCTCTCGTTTCTCCAGGCCTCTCCTGACCAGGACCGCCAGCGTCTCCGGGGCGAAGGGTTTCGGCAAGTAATCATATGCGCCCCGCTTGGTCGACTCGACCGCCGTTTCGATCGTCGCGTAGCCGGTGATGACGACCACGATGATCTCGGGATCGATGTCGTGGACCTTTCGGATCAGGTCCAGGCCGCCGATGCCGGGCATCATGAGATCCATGAGGATGAGGTCGTAGGCGTTGGTCAGGACCTTCTGAAGCCCGACCGTCCCGTCTTCAGCCAGATCAACGGCGTAGCCTTCCGTGACCAGGGCGCGTTTGCAGCCTTCCCGGATTCCCAGCTCGTCGTCGACGACAAGGATCTTGGCAGAGGGGTTCACCGGGCATCCCTCCTCTTCCTGAGCAGGGCATCCAGGCGTTCCAGGAGCACCTCCGGCTTGACGGGCTTGTCCAGAAAGTCGTCGGTTTTCATCCAGTACCCGTCGTCCTGCAGAGAGAATCGGTAGCCGGTCGCCTCGGCGACGGACGTCACCATGAGGATGGGGATGTTCTTGAACAGCGGGTCCATCTTGATCTTTTGGCTGAACACAAATCCGGAGTCATGCTTCTCCATCATCAGGTCCAGGATGATCGCGTCCGGCATCTCCGTCCGGACGCGCACCAGTCCTTCCCGGCCGCTGGTCGCCGTGAAGACCTCAAAGCCGTTGTTCTTCAGCACGGCCGCATGCATGTCCAGAAAATCGGGATCGTCGTCAACCAATAAGATTTTTCCCTTGGAGCTCATGGTCTTTTCCTTCCGGGGCGTTTTTCAGATCTGGGAGGGGTTGTTCGTTATTCAGCCATTGCTTCTGACCCAAGACTGGCAGTGTGATAATAAAGGTCGCGCCCTGCCCTAATCGGCTTTCCACGGCCACCGTTCCCTTATGCTTGGCCACGATGCTGTAGACCAGGGACAATCCCAGCCCGGTGCCCTTCTCCTTGGTGGTGAAGAACGGGTCGAAGAGCTTGGGGAGATGCTCTTCGGGGATGCCCTTGCCCGTGTCCTGGATGCGGATCTCGATCTTTCGGCCCTCCTCGGCCTTTTGGCTCTCGATGGTCATGATCCCTTTCTCGTCCATGGCTTGGGCCCCGTTCAGGACGATATTGAAGAGGACCTGTTTGATCAGGCCGGGATCGGCGAACGTCGGCGGCAAGGCCTGGTCCAGTTTTGTCCGGACATCGATATTGTGGAAGAGCGACTGTTTGACCAGGAGCGAGATGGCCTCTTTGATCACGTCGTTGATGTTCACAAGCCCCGGCTTGATCTTGGTTTCCTTGGCGAAACTCAGGAGGTCCTTGACGATCTTGGCCGCCCGGTCCGCTTCCTGGACGACGAGGGTGATGTCGTTCTTCCAGCCCTCGTGGTCGCTCAGTTCTTTCTGCAGGATCCGGCTGAACATCATGATCGTCCCGATGGGGTTGTTGAGCTCGTGCGCCACTGCCGGTGGCCTTCAGGAGGTCCTGATTGGAGGAGAATTCCAGGCCGGTCTGTGCGCCGATGGACGTCAACAGCATCACCGGAAGATCGGGATGCTTGTCCTTGATCTTCATACTCAACCTAAAGCCGGAGTCGAACGGCTCCATCATGACGTCCGGAACGACCACGTCCGGCAGGGCCTTGGCCAATTCCTCCAGGCATTCCTTGGAGCTTCGGGCGGTGATGACGTGATCCCCCCGGTGTGTCAAGACGGCGGCGTGTATCTCCAGGAAATCGACGTCGTCCTCGACGGACGCCTCCGCCTTTTCCACCAACCGGCCGTCCTCATAATACTGATATTGGACCTTGGAATCGCATGGAACGTGACAGGGGAAGATCTGCTTCAACGCCTCTTCGGTGTTGGAAACATCCAGTTTCTGCCCCCGGAAATAAGGGCGTCCCGTCCATTCTCCCGGATTGATCATTGCCATCAATTCCGGACAATAGACCTGGATGATCGAGGCCGGGTTATTCTCCATGATCTTGCGCTCCCCTCTCTCCTTGGATCGTTGAAACGGGTTTCATGTCAGGGTCCGCCTCGAAATTCGATCTCCTGCCTGCTTATCGCAAACCGGCGCGATAACGTTTTTCGTTCCATATTCTTCTTAATGAGACTCGAGTATAAGGAAAACCCTTGAGCGCGTCAACCGGATCAGGCCTTCGACAGGGGCTATTTCTTTAATTATCTGCTGGATAACAAGCTCAGGTTCCTGATTCGCGTTCGCGGGAACAGGGGACTGAGGACGGCCCAGGGAGTCGAACCGGCTTCCGACTTAGCCCGGAGCTACCCAGTGCTGTTTTGCGAGGCGGTCGTGAGAGAAGAGGCAGGTCACGAAGGCTTGGTCTATCTGTCGTCCGGGGTGCGCAAGGTGAGCTTGCCTAACTGGGCGGAAGAGCTGACCTTAGCCGTGGTGAAGGGGCATTTGCCGCCGCGGCCGGGGAGGGGCGCACGGCGCGAGTGGGGTATTTTTCTCCCCGCCCGCCCGGCCCGGAGAAAAAGGATGCCGGGAACGCTTCGCGTTCTAGGAAATGTCCCCCTTCTTCGTAGACGCCCAGAACTTCCGCGTCTTCATCTGGGCCCGGACGTAATTGACCGTGGCGTCGACCTCGAGCATGTAGTCGCTCTCGATCAAGCCGATGGCCCCGAGAAGCGCCTCGTGGACGATGTCGGTAAGGTCGGCTCCCGCCGGGAGGGTCATTCCCTTCGACGCGAGGTAGCCGCCGACGAGGCTGTTGAATAGGACGGCGATGCCGTCAATGCCGGCGCCTTCGTCCTGTTGAAGGAGCATCCCGTACATGACGACCTGTTGGGTCCGGAAGGACGATTCTGCCGGCAGGAGGATGGCCTTGGCCGCATTCTCGCTCATGCTGAACGTGGTCATCAAGCCGGGGAGATACGCCTTGAGGAACAGGTTCTTGAACCTCTTATCCGATTTGGATCCGGCCGCGACGAGATTCTTGCCGAGCTGTGGATAATATCTCTTAAGGACAATGTCCCCAGCCGCTTCGACGATGTTGTGACAGAGCTCAAGCTTGATGGCGTCATCAAGAGACCCGCCGAGCGCCTCTTCGATCACGACCCAATAGGGAGCCAGCCCCGCGCTCAGCGCCTCGGCCTTCGTGATGATATAGCCCTTCCCGGGATCCAAAGTCCGGGAACGCCAGTGGGCCGTAAAATCCGCCCCCCACTTGTCATTGTGGGAGACGAAGCCGAAGGCCAGGGGCTTCTCGTAGCCCCATTTCACGGCCTTCCACATATTGTAGTAATAGTCGTGGGTCTGGTCATGCAGGTAGGCATAGATGTCGGCGGGCAGTTCGAACGCATAATTGAAAATGTCGGGGGCCATGGCCCCGTACATCTCGTCTTGGTTCATGGGGTTCATCCCCCCCTGCCTCTTGAGCTTGTCGGCGACGTAAAGATGAGTGCCCTTTTCCCAGGAGAGGGCCGGCACCACGAACACGGCCGTTCCCAGGGCGACTGCGATCAGCGCGGCGATCATTCTTTTCATTGTTTCCTCCTTGACGATGCTCCGACGGGCTTGGTGGGGATGAATGCCCGGACCGGGAATCCCCTTGCTTTGCCCCAATGATAATAATCTAAGTGCTCGTGGAGCTTTTGTCAACACCCCGCCGTGCGTTGACTTCCTGCGCCCCATTTGTTATGAAAGTCCAAAGGAGCGGATATATGCAAGCCATAGGACTGACGTTCGTCGATTGGCTGATCATCGCCATCTATTTCGGCTTCGTCCTGGGCATCGGGTTCTACCTCCGCCGATACACGAAGACCGAAGAGGACTTCTTCCTGGCCGGGCGCAAGAACAGCGCCTGGGTGGCGGGACTGGCCTTCCTTTCGGCGAACCTGGGGGCGCTCGAGCTTCTCGGGATGACCGGCAACACATATAAATACGGCGTCTACGTGGCCCATTTCTACTGGATCGGCGCCATCCCGGCCATGCTTTTCCTGGGCCTTTACATGATGCCCTTCTATTACAGCTCGCGGATCAAGTCCATCCCGGGCTACCTCAAGCTCCGCTTCGACGAGAAGACGCGCGTCCTCAACGGCATCTCGTTCGGCGTGATGACTCTGCTCGTCTCCGGCATCAACCTCTACGCCATGGCCCTCGTTCTCCACACCTTCCTCCGCTGGAATTGGGACGTGAGCATTTGGGCCTCGGCCGTGACCGTCGCCCTCTACGTCACGATGAGCGGCCTGATGTCGGCTATCTTCACCGAGATCATCCAGTTCTTCCTGATCTGGTTCGGCCTGTTCCTCGTCTCCGTCCTGGGCATCCTCGAGATCGGCGGCCCCGGCGAGGTCTTCAGCCGCGTGCCCGAGGCCTTCGCCAAGCTCTGGTCCACCTCCGGTGACCCGACCCAGAACGGGATGCTCGTAACCTGGGGCGGGATCGTCCTCGGCCTGGGCTTTGTCCTGTCCTTCGGCTACTGGACCACCGACTTTCTGGTCGTCCAGAGGGCCCTATCCGCCAAGGACCTCCGCTCGGCCCGCATGACGCCCATCCTGGCCTCCTTCTTCAAGATGGCGGTGCCTTTCCTCGTCATCATGGCCGGCCTCATCGCCTTGGCCCTCGCCCGCGACCCCTCCACCGGCTTCGCCCTGCTCCAGGACGGCGGGAAGATCAACTACGATTCGGCCCTGCCGATGCTTATCGCGCGCTATTACCCGCCGGGCCTCATCGGGCTAGGCATAACGGCCCTCCTCGCCGGGTTCATGGCCGGGCAGGCCGGGAATATCAGCGCCTTCAACACCGTCTGGACCTACGACATCTACCAGTCGCTCTTCAACAGGAAGGCGTCCTCCAAGCATCTCCTCTGGATGGGGCGGGCCGCGACTCTGGTCGGCATTCTCCTCAGCGTCGGAACGGCCTACTGGGCCAAGAGCTTCCCGAGCATCATGGACTACATGCAGGCCATCTTCTCCTGGGTCAACGCCCCGCTTTTCGCCACGATGCTCCTGGGAATGTTCGTCAAGTGGATCACCCCCAACGGCGCCTTCTGGGGCCTCATCTGCGGGATGGGGTCGTCCTTCACCATGTTCCTGGCCGTGAAGTTCAGTTGGATCGACCCTCGCCTCATCACCATGTCGAGCGTCCAGAGCGACATGGCCGCCAACTTCTGGCGGGCCTGGTGGGCCTGGCTCATCTGCTTCGTCGTGACCATTGTCGTCAGCCTCTTCACGAAGAAGAAGCCGGAGGCCGAGCTCGTCGGCTTGGTCAAAGGCCTGACGCCCAAGGTCGTCGGGGCGCCCGTCCCGCTCCTCAAGAAGCCGGGATTCTGGGCGATCCTCTCGCTCGCGATTCTCGCAGCGCTCAACCTATGGTTCTGGTGAGGCAGGAGGAAGATCATGAACGAACCCAACGAACCCAAGAAGATGAAGCCCATCTGGTACTTCGTGGGCCTGGTCCTGCTGTCGATCGGGGCCGTCATCCTCCTGATGGGGATCTATGGGCTTGCGACGGGCGCCCGGCACACGACCGTCCTCGCCCGCCTCCACCCCGACATCTGGTGGGGCGCTTTCATGGTGGCCGTCGGAGCCGCATTTTTCTTTAAGAACAGGTGATGTTTTGAGGAGGATGACAGGCGAGGTCGCAGACAGGTTCCGGGCCCGGTTCGGGACCGAGCCGCTCCTCGTCCGCTCGCCGGGCCGGGTCAACCTGATCGGGGAACACACCGACTACAACGAGGGCTTCGTCCTCCCTGCCGCCATAGACAAGTCCGTTGTTTTCGCCATCTCCCCGCGCGCCGACAGGGGCTGCCGCATCATTTCCCTGGATCTCGGCCAGGAGGTCCGGTTCGACATTCAGGACCTGGGGCGGTCGCCCCTGCGCTGGCCGGACTACCTGGCGGGGGTCATCAACCAGTTTGCCCGGGGAGGGTATCCGATCCGGGGATTTCAATGCGTCTTCGGTGGGGATATCCCCATCGGGGCCGGGATGTCGTCCTCGGCGGCGGTCGAGGGGGGGCTGGCCTTCGCTATGAACGCGATGTTTGGCCTTAAGATCGACAGCGTCGAGCTGGCCAAGCTGGCACAGCGGGCCGAGAACGAGTTCGTCGGCGTGAACTGCGGCATCATGGATCCGTTCGTCAACATCCACGGCCGGGAGAACAAGGTCCTCAAGCTCGATTGCCGGTCGCTCGAGTTCGCGTACTTTCCCTTCGAGCGGCCCGACCTGCGCATCGTCGTCGCCGACACCATGGTCCGGCGGGAGCTGGCCTCGTCCGAGTACAACGTCCGCCGCGCCCAGTGCGAGGAGGGCGTCGCGGTCCTGAGGAGATCCGCGCCGGCCGTGCGGAGCCTCAGGGACGTCGGCATGTGCCTCCTCGAGGAGCACCGGGCCGAGCTCGATCCCGTGGTCTACAGGCGCTGCGATTACGTCATCCGGGAGAACATCCGGGTCGAGCAAGCGTGCCGGGACCTCGCTGACGGAGACTTCCGGACGTTCGGAGAGCGGATGTACGCCTCCCATGCGGGGCTCCGCGACGGTTACGAGGTCAGTTCGCCCGAGCTCGACATCTTGGTCGAATCGGCCTCCATGGTTGAGGGCGTCCTTGGGGCGCGGATGATGGGCGCGGGCTTCGGCGGCTGCGCCATCGCCCTCGTCGAGGAGGGCGCCATCCCGGCCTTTCGGGAGCGCGTCGGCCGCGCCTATGAGGCGGCGACCGGCAAGGTCCCGAACATCCACGTCGTCACGATCTCCGCGGGGACACACATCATTACAGCCTGACGTGGTCGGCCCCGGTAGGCCGCTCCCGGCCGCCGAGGTGAAAACCGAGGGGTGCGCCGTCGCCGTCCGGGACATCGAGTAAAAGTGGCCGGAATGGGGCCCGCGCCCGTGATCCCGGCCTCGGCGATCTGGTCGCCGACGCCATGAAAAGCGGAGTCCGCAAGGCGGGGGTTCCGGCCGATATCGCCCTCGAGGTCACAGACTATACCGCGGCCAAGATATACGCCGGGAAGACCGTCGGCAACGATATCATGAGGGCTATGCCTTACGGCTACGACCCGACGTCCGGGCTCGGGTTCAAGATCGTGGTCGTGCCCATGACCGGGGGGTTGCTCCTTGGCCTGATGGAGGAGTATTCGGTCTCCATGGTCGACGTGACCCGGGACCTCTGCCTCCAGCCGTCGGGCCTGAAGTTCGCCTATGATTCCAGCAAGCCCGCCGCGCCGTTCGGCTCATTGAGCCGCGTTGACCCGTTCTCGGTCCGCGTCGGCGGGAATCCCATCGATCCGGAGGGGATCTACTTCGTCGTCATGAACGAGCAGGTTTTCAACACCCTCGCGGGCATGCTCCCGCCCGACATGCTGACCGCCATCCCGACGGGGCTTCTCGAATACGACGTCGTTCGTGACCTGCTGAAGTCCCTCGGGCTCATCCGCTACGCCGCCGAGGGGAGGGTCGTAATCCTAGCTCTGATCCATCAAGGGATGTTGATTTCGGCGTTGGATTCGAATATAAGAACCCCATGAAACAAATTATAAAAGCTTGTCCAGCTTCATCGTCGGCGGCTCCCGAGTTGCGACGGGTTCTCGGCCTGTTCAGCATCATCGGGATCGTCGTCGGGGCCATGATCGGCTCCGGGATCTTCATCAATCCCGCCAAGGTCGCCAAGGACGTCGGAACGCCGGCGATGATGCTGGCCGTCTGGATCGTGGGGGGGATCCTGAGCTTCTTCGGGGCCCTGGCCATCGCCGAGCTTGCCGCGATCTATTCCCAGGCCGGCGGGATCTATGTCTATCTCCGCGAAGCCTACGGGCCCGTCATCGCTTTCCTATTCGGGTGGACCCTGTTCCTGATCGTCGAGGCCGGCACGATCGCGACCCTGGTCGTGGGGTTCTCCACGAAATATTTGCCCTATTTTGTAAATATTTCGGCGCTCCAGGCCAAGGTTGTCGCGGTCTCCCTCATCGCCATCCTGGCGGCCGTCAATATTCTCGGCGTCAAGAAAGGAGCCTTCCTGATGAACTTCCTGACGAGCATCAAGTTCATCGGCCTGATCGGCATTTGCGTCGTCATCTTCATCTTCGCCAAGGGCTCGACCGCCAACTTCCTGTCCACGGAGTCCGCGGCACCCGTGAGCGGAGGGCTCCTGGGAAGCTTCGGCGTGGCCCTCGTCGCGGCCCTCTGGGCCTATAAAGGATGGGAGACGAGTACATATTGCGCCGGGGAGATCAAAGATCCCCAGAAAAAACTCCCCCTTGGGCTCTTCATCGGAAGCCTGTCGGTCATTTTCCTCTATATCCTGGCCAACCTCGCCTACCTCTACGTTTTTCCCGCCTCCCGCATGGCCGAATCGGGCCGGATCGCCGCCGACGTCATGGAAGCAGCCGTGGGTCCTGTGGGGGCCTCGATCGTCGCCCTCATCATCCTGATGTCCATGACCGGCACGGCCAACGGACACCTCATGACGGCACCCCGGGTCTTTTACGCCATGGCCAAGGACGGGCTGTTCTTCAAGGGCATCGCCAAGGTCCATCCCAAATATCGGACGCCTTACGTCTCCATCATCGTCCTGGCGATCTGGTCGGCCCTGCTCAGCTTGAGCGGGACCTTCGAACAGCTCTATTCCTACGTCATCTTCGGGTTCTGGATTTTCATGGGCCTGACCGTGGCCGGCGTCATCGTCCTCCGCAGGAAGCGGCCGGACCTGCCCCGGCCGTACAAGACGTGGGGGTATCCCGTGACCCCGATCCTTTTCATCCTCTCTTCCGTCTTCCTGACCATAAACTCTCTCATCAGGACCTTCTGGAACTCTTTCGCGGGCCTGGCCCTGATCGCGCTCGGCATCCCTGTTTATCTCGTCTGGAGAGGCCGCCGGAAAGCATCGGCTGCCTGATGCCCGCAGCGGGGAGCACAGGATATGCTGAACCTCAATCTCATCCATACTGTAGCCTTCGCGGGCATCGTCCTTTTCATCGGCTACGGCCTTTGCCGTTGGATCAGGCCTCTCTCGAGCTATAACATCCCGGCGCCCGTCGTCGGGGGGCTCATCGTCGCCCTGGCCATACTCGTCGCCCGCCGGTTCGACGTGAGCCTGTTCACTTTCGACACGACCCTGCGCGATCCGCTCATGATCGCCTTTTTCACCACGATCGGTTTCGGGGCCAGTCTCAAGCTCCTCAAGATCGGAGGTCCCCAGGTCCTCGTTTTCTTCATCATCGCGACGATCGCGGCCGTCCTCCAGAACGTCGTCGGCGTGTTGATCGCCCTTCCCTTCGGGCTTAAGCCCCTCTTCGGCGTCCTGGCCGGGTCGGTGACCCTGACCGGCGGGCCGGCGACCGGCCTCGCCTTCGCGCCGCTGTTCGAAAAAGCGGGCGTCCATGGGGCGGCAACGATCGCTGTGGCCGCCGCCATGTTCGGGATCGTCTGCGGCGGGCTGATCGGCGGTCCGATCGGGACGCTGCTGATCGACCGCCACCGGCTCCGCAAGCCCAAGACCCATCCGGGCGGCGGCCCCGCGCCGAGCGCCGACGAGATCGTGGAAGCCAAGGTCCCCGAGCCCAAGGAAGCGGCGCCTGCCGGCGAGGACCAGGAAGCCTATGTCCTGCTTAAGAACCTGGTCGTCCTCCTGGTCGCCATGTGGATCGGCTCCTGGTTGAGCAAAGGCTTCCAGGCGCTCCACTTTACCCTGCCCGCCTACATCGGGGCCATGTTCGTCGCGGCCATCATCCGCAACCTGGATGACCTAACTCATCTGTTCGGACTCTCCCAGCGAACCATGGACGATCTCGGCCACGTCTCTCTTTCGATCTTCCTCGTCCTCGCCTTGATGACGCTGAAACTATGGGAGCTCGCCGGTCTCGTCCTGCCCCTGATCATCGTTCTTGTCGGCCAAGCCCTGCTCCTCGTCTTTCTCTGCCTGGGCCCCGTCTTCAAGCTCATGGGACGCGATTATGAATCGGCCGTCATGAGCGGAGGCTTTTTCGGGTTCATGATGGGGACGACCGCCAACGCCATGGCCAATATGAAGGTCCTAGTCGACAAGTACGGGCGCGCGCCCCGGGCCTTTCTGGTCGTGCCCATGGTCGGGGCGTTCTTCATCGATTTCACGAACGCCCTCCTGATCACGGTCTTCCTGAATATCTTCAAGTGAACGCCGCTTGTCAAAGAACAGGGGAGAGTTACGGACCGGGGCTGGGGAGGGGATTGGCTGGGAAGCAAGGATTCGGACCTTGATTGCTTGATCCGGAGTCAAGAGTTCCCCATTATAACCGATATATAATCAACTAGATGCGTCTTTTGTCTTTTCTTATTGGCTAGTTTTTAGCTAGTGCCGACACAGGAACAAGGCGGGGCAGCTTCAATGCTTGAAAACCTCACTTCAGAGGTGATACATTGGGCGGGGGAGGTCAAGACCCTTTGAGAAGATAGCAAGAAGGATCCTGGATCTAAATCTGGTGATCGCGCTTGCATCGATAGGCGCATTTTCCTGCCGGGCCCGAAGAGACTCCCGACCCTGGCTCAAAGATCCCGCGGTCATCAAACACGGCGTTGATGCTCGATGACCTTCTCCGCGGTATCCGCACCCATCCGCATCGCGATGTGCATCGTGGGATAGCCGAAGCCGCCCTGGCGTCCGACCGAAGAAAGATTCCGGAATGCGGCCAAATAATTCTTAGCCTTCTCAAAATGGAGCTCGAAGCCGAGTCGGAAAACAGGATATCCGTACGCGGACCGAAGGAGATGGCACTCGGCGATTTCATCTCGACGGATAAGCCCCTCGGCTTCGAGATCGTCCAGGATCCGTTGACGTGTCGCTGTGCCGCCGTTCCACCTGTCGTCCCCCTCGTCGCAGGTCATCTCGACGACCAGGACGCTGTGGTCCGGCGGGTGCACGTCCAGCCCGCTGTTTTTCGGCTCGGCGATACGATGGAAGATCCTGTCCCGGAAGTAGATGAATGGGACATCGAAGACCCTGGACTTGCGGACGAGCAGGCCGTACACGGCGATGGGCTTGTAACGGAGGTGGTCGCACGCTTCCAGAATGTCGTGCGGAGGGGTCGGGGCCATGGATCGGATGAGCTCCGGGAGCGGAATGGTCGAGATACAGTGCGCGCAGGGGAATGGCCTGGTCACGCCGTTTCGCTCGACCTGCACCGCCGTCACCAGGCCGTCCTCGGTTTCGATGCCGGTCGCCGTGCTGTCCAGGATGACCGCGCCCCCGTGCCTGCGAATATGCTCCGCCAACGCAAGCGGCAATTCCCGCGAACCCGTCGGTGTGTACCAGACAGTCTCATGCCTGAGTGCGCTCGCCGCAGCGTCGTCGCCGGCCCTGATCCCGACCGCGTCCAGAGCCTTCTTGACGACATCGACGGCCCCGAGGCGCGGCATCCGCGTGCGCACGAACGTCGCGGAAAGATCGCTCGGAGGGATCCCCCAGTACGCCTGCGTAAAGCCGCAGAAGAAATGCTCGTAAAGGGGACGCCCGTAGAGCCGGATGAGCGCATCTTCGGCATTCCGCGCCGGCTCCCGAGCGAATTTGTTGCGGACCGTCTGCGCTATCAAGCCCCCGAGCAACGCGGCGAGCGTCCCGAGCGGGACGCTTTTCAACAGATCGAGAAACTCCAACGGGTATCTCCGGCGGCCGTTGCCGAAGCGGATGAAGGCCCTCAACGCGGCCGGGCGAAGACGGTCGCCCATGAGAGCCTTCATATCCTCGAAGATCTCGCGGTCGAAGGCGTGCAGATGATGGGCGCCGAGATCGTAAAAATTTCCGTTGAACTCCCGGCCGGCGGCGAGGCCGCCCGGGGCCGGGCCCTTTTCGAAAACGGTCACGGGCACGCCCTGTTCGGCAAGGACGCGGGCGGCGTAGAGACCGCACATCCCCCCGCCGAGGACGAGGACCTTCGGGCCTCCAGACGCGGATTTCAATGCGGCCGTTCCCCGACAGCCGACAGGACCCGTTCCTGGCGCGCGAATGTCCGCGACAGGAAGGTATCGGGAAGGATGACATCGTCGCGAAGGAGCGCCTTGTCCTTCGGCACGCTGCGTTTCAGGCGGGGGAGGATGCCGTCCTCGCCTTCCAGGAGCGCGATCGGCACCATGCCCTTTAGGTCGGCCGGGCCGGCAAGCTCCAGGAGTCCGTAGAAAAGATCGCCGCCGATGCCGTGCGGAACGGATTCGCCCTTCTTCACGGCGCGCTTCGCGTAAGCATAAACGTCCGTCAAGCGGCCTTGTCGCGGCCAGAGCACGGGACTCCGGTCCAGCACGGCGCGCGCGATCGCCGAGGGAGTTTCCAGGTGACAGAGATGGAACGGCCGATAGAAGAGATAGAAGGGGCCGTTGCCCATCTTGTAATACTTGAGATAAGACGCCTGAACGGGGTCGTCGCAGGAACCGACGACGAAAACCCCGCCCCCCGGCTCCGCGCCGAGAATGTAATCGACAACCCCCGTAGCTCCGTACTTGCGGAAGTCAAAAAGGCTGAAGACGTCGTTGACATTCTTGGCCTCGGGCCCCTCCATCCCAGGAGCCCAGGGAACCAGCCCCGTGCCGTTTGCGATGAGCCCCATCTCGATGTTGAGTTTCGTGCCGTCTGTATAGGCGCAGCACTGGACGGGGTCCAGGTTCCGGATCCGCGCCTCGTGCTCGAGGGAATCCGCGGTCGCGTAACGGTTCAGGAAGCCCTTGATGTTGCCGGCCATGACGATGCGGAAGGACCACAGCCGGATCTCGTCGATCATCCGTGCCAGGACACCGTGCTGGTCGCCGGCGTCGCTCGTCGCGACGACCCCGTTGCGGACCGCCGTGTCGTGGAGGACGGAGCCCAGGGCCAGGTCCACTTCCGCGTTCATGAGGATGACGTGGATCTTCCTTTCCAGGGCCTCCAGGCAGAGTCTCCCCGCAAACCCGATCGTGCTCGTGGCTTCGACGACGACGTCCACGCCGAGCCCGTGGTCCTTGTCCAGCAGGAAGAAGGGATCGCGGGTAACGATGACCTCCCCGTTCTTTGGCATGGGATCGGACGCGGAGACGACGGCGTACGGCTTTCCGTAGGCCCGGACGGCCCGGAGGGCCGCGTCGAGACGGGTATCCGTCACCGAGACAAGTTCCATGGCCGGCGTCTGCCCAATCTGCCAGCTGATCCCGACACCCATGGCGCCGGCGCCGACCAGCGCCACGCGGATCCGCTGTCCTGACCTCTGGTACTGGATCAGCCTGTCGTAATACACAAATAATTCCTTTTCTGCGCCGGGAGTATATCTTCGGCACCGCGGCCTGTCAATGAACCGGTTCGGGACCGGATTCCGGTCAAGAACGGGCCCTTTCATGCATAAAAGCTATCTCCACGGCTTCCCGGTCGGCATCGGGAAGGCAACGACGGAATTTCCATACGAAGTCGGGATGGTAACTCCTGGCTTGTTTTGCTCAGGAGCTTAAGCTTTGGCGCGAAGGGAAGCGACGATGCGCCGCACGGAGCGGGGAGAGATTCTATAGGCCGATCAGATAGATGATCGCGAAAACCAAGGCCATGACATAGGATCCGACGCAAGGATAATACAGGGGCCCGACCTTTCCTGTCTCTTTCCGGGTCAACTGTTGATACTGACCGATGTCCTTGAAGAGATACAGCCTGAGCAGGGCGAAATTGGTTTTGACCCCTCGCTTGGAGACCTCGTGGATGATCATCATGGAAAAGACGATCCCCAGGCCCACCGACACGAATGCTAAGATCAGGGCCGCATTGACCATTTATTCCTCCCTATCATCATCTCCCCTAAATAAAAAGGATATCCAGACCATGGCCGGGTGTCAAGAACTCGAGATCGGAAGGGCTGGGAGGCCGGCGGGCGGATCGTCGTGCTGGGGATTAAGCTCTTAGAGAGCGGAAAGCGTGGCGTGCCTGAAAGGATTCGAACCTCCGACCTTTGGATCCGGGGTCCAACGCTTGCCCAGTTAGAGGCGCATCGTTGCAATCAACTTCAATACGGATTCTTAATCGACGATCTGTGGGTCAAATAGGCCTGAAAAAGGTTGGCTATTTTTTGGCTCGTTGAAAACTAAAAAAGGGCTTAAAACGACCGAAAATTACTTAATCAAATCGAACCGCGATAAGACCTTTAGGCGATTATTAACAAATCGTAAATGCAGGAGAATAAAGAATTCAGATTTAGGATTGGCTGGGAAGCAAGGATTCGAACCTTGATTACTTGATCCAGAGTCAAGAGTCCTGCCGTTGGACGACTTCCCAGCAAGGACCTCGCTATCATAATCAAAATCGCGGCGGATTTCAATATGTTTCCCCGAGAGGAGTTCCCCTAACAAATATGGATCGAAGAGCGCCGGTTAGACCGGCGATGGATTTTGCAGCTCGGGGAGCTTCGTCAGTCCCTGGGTCTGACTATAGAGAAACTGTCCGATGCCGTCGCCCAGCGGCGGCCTTCCGGAACCCGTCGGGCCGATAAGAAACAAAGCTTCGACGGGGGGCGGGCTCGCCGCGATCTTTCTTGTTCCGGTTTCCTCTGCCCGATCGATTTCCTTACTTCTCCCAACTTCTTTTATAAACCGGATATGTCGGTTTCTTGTGCTTGGGCATCGGATTCTTGGCCAGCAGGTCGAGAGCGACCTGGATCGCTTTTTCAAGCTGGGGATCTTGACCGGCCTTGACGGCCGCCGGGTCCATTTCGACCATGACGTCCGGATCGACGCCGTGGTTTTCGACATCCCACGTGCCGTTAGGGTTCCAGAATCCGATTTGGGGGGCGCCAATTGACCCGCCGTCCATGAGCGGGGCCGCGTTGTTCCTCCCGACAAGCCCGCCCCAGGTTCTTGTCCCCACGAGGGGCCCTACCCCCGCCGCCCTGAACAGCCAGGGCATCATGTCCCCGCCCGACCCGGCATACTCGTTGATGATCATTACCTTGGGACCATAAATGGAACCCACCGGCGTGACGTATTCGGCCCCGTTCCGGGAGGCAAAATAGCCCATCAACGGCCTACGCATGTAATCGATGATGTAATCGGCGATAAATCCGCCCTGATTGAAGCGCTCATCGATGATCGCTCCCTCTTTCCCGACCTGGGCGAAATAGTACCGGTTGAAGCTCGAGAAGCCATCCTCGGCCGTGTCGGGAATCCAGATGTAAGCCAGCCGGCCGCCACTCAGGGCGTCGACCTTTCTCCGGTTGTCCTCGATCCAGGCCAGGTTCCTCAACCGATATTCATCGGCCACCGGAATGACGGTCACTTCGCGTGCCCCCTTGCCGTCAGGATTGGGGCCTACCTTCAGCGTGACCTGCTTGCCGTCCGTCGCTACGAAGTATTTATAGACTTCCTCGGTCGCTGGGATGTCCTTTCCGTTCGCGGCCAGCAGATATTCTCCCGGGACCACGTTGACGCCGGGCTGAGTCAGCGGCGCCCTGAGGTCCGGGTTCCAATTCTCGCCGTTGTAAACCCGGGCAAACCGATAACGGCCGTTTTCGATCGTGTAATCCGCGCCGAGCAAACCCACCCTGACCGGCAGAACCTCGGGCTGGTCCCCTCCCCCAACAAACACGTGCCCGCAGGTCAATTCCCCGAGCAAGTCTTCGAAGAGATAATTCAGGTCCTGACGGCAGACCACCGAGGCCAGGAACGGCTCGTAACGTTTTTCAAGGGCCGCCAGGTTGAGGCCGTGAAGGCCGGCGTCATAGAAGAAATCGCGCTCGAGCCTCAGGGCTTCATGGAACATCTGTCTCCATTCGACCGGGGGATCAACAAAGACGTTCATCTCGGCTGTCCGCAGCGTTCCTTTGCCCGGTTCGACCGGTCCCGCCGTCGCGGCGATCGCCCAGGACGGACCCTGATTGTAAAGAATTTTCTCCCCCGTGGCGGATATGACGAAACCATCGACGTTCTCCAGGAACTTGTCGATCTTCCGCGCGGCGAGATCGAACTTATGGAGCGTTTGGCCTCCGCCGGCGGCCGACCCAATGGCCCCTGGGACCAGTAGGCCTTCGAGAAGAAAGAGGACCCCTTCTTTTCCCGTCGAGAGGGCCAGATAGTTTTTGACGGGGACCGGGAGAGCGAGAATCCGCTGGCTGATCCCTTCGAAATCGATCACAGTTTTTTCGGCTGCCTTGGCCTTGTCCTTTTCCTCGGCGGACTTATCGGCATCCTTTATTCCCGAGCCCTTCTTCGCATCCTTGGCCTCGGCTTTTTCCGGCTCCTTGGGCTTTTCTTCGTCGCTCTCGGGCGCGAGGGGCGACGGCAGGTCCTTGCGAAGGACGGCGATGTACGCGCTTCGGCTCACCGGACGAACCAGCTTGGACATATCGAGCCAACCGGGGGTAAAGCCGACGTCGGTGCTGGCCGTAAAAAAGAGGTATTTCCCGCTTTTATCGAAGGCCGGGAACCTGGCGTCGCTGAGACCGTCGGTGATCTGGCTCGCTTTCCCCGTTTCCAGGGAATAGGCGAAAATGGCGTTCATACGGCTCGGAAGCTGTTTGGCGTACGTCAGCCACCGGCTGTCGGGCGACCAGCCGAAATTGAACGAGAGAGCCGGACTGAAATAATACGTCGTGTCGACCTTAACGGGAATTCCTTGATCGATGTCCACGTACCAGAGATTCAAGCGTTTGTCGCTGTAGGCGATCTTCTTCCCGTCGGGAGACCAGTCCAGCCGGAAGAAGAACGACGGCGGATCGCCAAGCCCGATCTTCTTTGCGGGGCCCTTTCCGGCCTGGTCGATGATGTGGAGAGCGTATTCGCCGGATTCGTCCGAGAAATAGGCAACCGATTTACCGTCGGGGGACCAGGCCGGGCTGCGCTCCACGGCTCCCGTAGTCCGCGTCAGATTCCGGATGTCGCCTTTTTCAGCCGGGACTGTCAGAATTTCGCCGCGGGTCTCGAACACGGCCCGGGCGCCGTTCGGCGAGATGTCCGCCGCGGAAATCCGGCTCCCGACTTGGACGAAATGGGGCCGGACCTCCGGGAAATCCCCGTCAAGAGAGACATCGATCGATCGGGCTTTTGCCGAGGATATATCGAAAAACAAAAGCCCTCCGAGCTGTTCGATGATGATTCCGCCGGGCCCGGCCGATGCCGATTTGAAATCGAAGCCGTCGTTTCCTAAAGCCTCCTTGACCGTTTTCGTCGCCGTGTCATAGACGAAAAGGGAGACAGGACCCTTGCGGTCGGACAGGAAATAGACTTTGTCCCCGATCCACATGGGGTTCGAATCGTTGGAATTTTCGCGGGGGACTTTCTCGACCTTGAGGTCGGATAAGCCGATGATCCAGATCGGCCATGTTTGTCCGCCCTGATAGCGTTTCCAAGCCTTCTGGAACTGGAAGATCGGAACATAGGCCAGCCGCTTGCCGTCGGGAGAATAGGAACCCTCGGAGGCCGTCGGCAAGGGGATCTCCTCGGGGAATCCCCCGGAGACGGGCACCGAGGATAAACGCGGCACGAAAGAGAAGTTGTTGCGGGACGAAAGGAAGAGAATTCGTTTGCCGTCGGGAGACCACCCGACGACGCTGTCGTTCTCCGGGTGATGGGTCAGGCGGCTCGGAATTCCTCCGGCCGCCGGAACCGTATATATATCGGTGTTCCCCTCGTATTGCCCGGAAAACGCGATCAGGGCGCCGTCCGGGGAAAAAACCGGATCGCTTTCGATCCCGATTCCGGTCGTCAGTCGAGACGCCGTGCCTCCCTCGCGTCCAGTGATCCACAGGTCCCCGGCGAAGGCGAAGACGATCTTCGCGACGCTGATTGAGGGATGCTGCAGGAGCATGGGCTTTTTTATTTGAGCATGCACCGTTCCCGCCAGGCAGATCATGAAAGCGGCCGCAACCGCGCTTTTAGGACGGATAAGCATGGAGAATCTCCTCATTAACATAGAATTTTAGATATATAATCCATGCCCGAGCGGATGTCAACTGGTTGGGAAACTCCGGAGCGGGGGCGCCGATGAGTTGGGTGCGCGTGCGGCGCTCTGGTTAGCGGTGCAGCCAGCGATAGCGCAGGTACATGAGATATTTTCGTACACGTCGCAGATAGCTAAAGAGCCTTCCGCCGCCTTTTCTCTGTTCCATATCAAACTGCTGGCGCGGCTGCCAGTCAGGCCGCCAGCCGCTGCGGTATAACCTATCGCGCATGGCGATCCATTTTTCGAAGCGGCCCAGCGCCTCTTCTCTCAATAACTGGCCGGCGATCTGAGCACGCTCGATCTCCGCCGGGCTGCCTGTCCGGGCCAGGTGCTCAGCATCGCGCAGCATACACATCATCACCGACATGTTATGAGCATAGATTGCCTCCGTTCGCACAGAGCGAAGATGGTTGGGAAATAGTCGTACGCTCCATTGGCCATTGTGCGCACGACGGCGGATTAACGGCTCGTGGATATGACGCAGCCCGTTCAGCAGAGCAGCCCGAAAAGGCGCCTCTGAGTCGTGACCGATGGGCAGCCAGGCTGCATCCAGCCTGGGAAAACGCATATAGACTTCTTTGCGCCAGGCCAATGTCGCGCCGAGCATTCCGGGTATCCAGATTCTACGAATAATGTCTTCAAAAGGAATCCAGCTTGTCTCACCATCGGGAATCCGCCGGCTTAGCGGGCGTCCGGCCTCATCAATCGAGAGTGTCTTCGATGAAACCATCGAGGCCCCACTGGTGTTAAACTCGTCGAGCACGCGCCGGGCGCGCTGCGGTTCGCAGATGTCATCGCTGTGCGCCATCAAGACGATGTCGCAGGAAGCCTGCTCAACGAGACGCACGACATGGTCAATCCCCAGGTTGCGCGAATTGCGATTCAGAAGCACGCGATGCGGACCGGAGTATCCGGCGCTGGCGTTTTTCAAGGCTTCATAGGTGCCGTCAACCGAATGATCGTCGGATAGGATGATTTCAGCCGTTACCGCTTGCTGAGCAAGGACGGAACCTACCGCTTCCTGGACAAAGGCGACCTGCTGGTAGGCGGGGAGGATGATTGTCAGGTCTGGTGCGGATGTTCCAACACTAACCAGATGCATCGGCAGGCCTCACTCGAAGGGTGTCCGGTAGGCAGGAAAGTAGCCTGGCTGCCCGCGTTGGGAAGCCAGGGCGGCATATGCCTCAGGATCCAGGATGGCGCGCAGCATGAAAATGGGTACGCGGTGGGTGGCAAAGCGGTTTTTGAAGCGCGCCAGGCCGCCTTGATTGGCAGCAGCGGGTGCGCTGCCCATGTAAAGGTCATGATCTGCGCTCCAACGCTGGATAGCGTCTTGATACAGGGCGTAAAAAGCCCGGCGTGCATAGGCTTGAGCGTTGCCGGCAATAATGGTGAAGTGAATTTCTCCCGTATACCGGGCAACGATCAGCGCTGCTGACAGGTTGCCGGCGTCAAAAGCGCCCAGGGCAATAATGTCCGGAATCTGCGCCAGACTTCGAAAGTAATCGGCGGGGACATTTGTGATGCGACTGAAGCCGCGCCGTAGGGCGAGTTCAGCATGATAGGCGGCGAGCTGGCGCCAGTGATCGATCAAGGCAAAAGGCTGCACGCGCCATTCACGGCGGGCGGCCGCCAGGTTGTAGCGGGTCTTTTTGCTCCACTGGGGAAGCGCGGCGCCGCGCTGATAGACAAAGTGATCTTTCAGCCTGGCAACTTGAACGCCATAAGCGGCCAATCTCTGATCATCCAGGGGGCAGCCGGGCTTGATCATCGCGTTCAGGCTTACCAATCCCTGAGATTTCAAGGCGGGGATCAGCGCGGCAGCCCCGGCCTGGGAAAGCGGCGATCCATACGGCCATGGCCCCATGGCATCATATCGCGAGCTACCCGGAATCGGCCTGACAATTACCGGCCAGGGCGCCCCTGGCGCGGTAACAGGATCGCCCAGATGTGACAGGGCCTGTCCATAGGCCGGTGTATCGAAAGGCAGCCGGTCTTCAAGCCCCGTTTGGATTGTGGCCTGGCTTTGTGTAGAAGGACACATCAATCACTCCGTTTTTATCGAATATTGTGGGCCACCCGCTTTGTGGAAAGTGTGTATTTAATTTCATGAGCAGGCCGGCCTCTCACCCTACAGGCAAGCCATCGAAAAATCCGATTGCCCAATTTGCGAACCCAGGTAATGTAATGATGGCGGGCGAGGGCGCAAGAATCATTTTGTGGTTGATAACATAGTACGCGTTTTGTTTCGGTCATGTCAAAGATAGATAGATCCGGACGCCTTCTCTCCCCTTCCGCCGCTCGATTCCAGGTCCCGGGCCCTCGCTGTCGCCTTGGTATCGACCAGGCGCGGAATCAGGTCCGTCAACGGCTTCTTCACAGCCTCGACCGCTGAGATAGGGTATTCGGAGGGAGCGGGAGTCCATGGTTTTCTTTAGCCGGTGCAGCGGGGTTTTTGATCCCGATTGGATCTTCGGGAGAGGTTTTCGCGGTTATTGACACGGCCGCCCGGCCGGAGATATAGTTCCGTTATGGACAGGAGGGTGAAGTCGGCGGCGAGGGCGGGAGTTCGTCGCGCCGCGATAAAGGAAACTCTTATCCTTGCTAAATATGAAACTAAGCTCTGAGGAAAAAGTGCCGTCCAAGCGTGTTAGGAAGATGCCGGACGCCTATGTCCTTATCGTGTGCTTTGCCCTTTTGGCGATGGTCGCCACTTGGGTCGTCCCTGCGGGAGAGTATGCGTTCTCTGTTGACCCGGTTACCAATATCAGGCAGATCGACCCTTCTTCTTTTACCGTGCTCCCCCGGCATCCGGTCACGCCGCTTAAGCTATTCTTGTTTCTCCCCCTCGGCTTGGAAAAGGCGGCGGAGGTTATCTTCATGCTCCTCCTCGTTGGGGGCTTCCTGCAGGTGATCAGCGATACCGGCGCCATTGATGTGGGCCTTTCCACGCTGATACGCAAATTGGGAAACAGAGGCTTGTTGCTGATCCCCATGGTGATGGTGTTCATGTCGATATTGGGCTATTCTGGGATCCTCAACAATGCCATCGTCGCCTTTATCCCGCTAGGGCTGCTCGTTGCCCGCCGACTGAACCTCGATCCCGTTTGCGGCGTCGCGATCATGTATCTCGGCTGCTTCTCCGGATTTACGCCTTCGGCCATTTGCGCTCCCACGACTCTGGTCGCCCAGAAGATCGCCGGTTTACCACCCTTTTCGGGCCTTGCCGTGAGGACGGTGGTTTGGCTGATTGTTTTGGCGGTGACGATCTGGTATGTCATGCGCTACGCATCCAAGGTCAAGGCCGACCCTTCGGCGAGCATTTATTCTCAATTCGACGCCAGCATCGTTGTCCCTGTCGGAGGAGAACCGACCTTTTCGCTTCGCCACACCTTGGTCCTCTTGTGCTTGGCTTCCGGTTTTGTCTTTTTCGGATGGGGCGCGGCCACCCGGCATTGGGAACTGAACCACCTGAGCGCGATCATGACCGCGGTGGGGATTTTTGGCGGGTTCATTGGCGGGATGAAGTCCCCGAAGATCATCCAATCCTTCTTGTTGGGCAGCAAACAAATGGTCTATTCCGCGGTGATCATCGGTCTCGCGAGGGCGATCACCCTTATTATGGAGGACGGGCGCATCATCCATACCGTTGTGCGCTCCCTGTCCGCCCCGTTGGTCAAGCTGCCGGCGATGATTTCGGCAATGGGCATGTACCTGATGAGCATCGGAATCCACTTTTTTATCAGCTCCGGATCAGGCCAGGCCTATGTCACTATGCCCATCATGGCCCCGATCGCCGATATCGTCGGCCTGAGTCGACAGACCGCCGTTTCCGCCTATCTCTATGGCGACGGCTTTATCAATATCATCATTCCGACGTCCGCAGTTTTGATGTCCGTGATCGCCACGTCGAAGATCCCCTACGGTCGCTGGCTCAAATTTGCTGTTCCCCTCTGTCTCATTTGGATTCTGATCGGGGGGCTTGCCATCGGCTATTCGACGGCCTTCGGGTGGTGATCGGCTTTTCTTAGCCTCAGATAATTTCTGTCAGGGCAATCAGATACGAAGGAAACCCTCCAGAATCCCTCGCATCTAATAAAAAAAAAGAGGTTAAGCTAAATTAGCCCTATTATTTGGGGGACGTTCTTTTGCGAACTTATCTTGACACGGCCACGAAAAGCGCTATAGACTATAGGCTATACTGGAAAAAAATGTCTGGGGACAATAATGGTCGATCAGGATAACAAGCCTCTTGAAATTCCGGCTACGATCAGCGAAACGATCTATAGATATCTAAAAAAAGCCATACTCGAAGGGGAATTAAGGCCCGGTCAGAGGATCCAGGAGAAGGAGATCGCCGGACTCTATCATATGAGCGCCACCCCCGTCAGAGAGGCTTTCCGAAGGCTTGCGGCCAAGAATTTCCTGACCATCGATGCCCGGAAGGGCGTCATCGTCACGCCGGTTAGCATGGAAGACATCCTGGACCTCTTTGAGGTCGTCACGATCCTCGACGTCTACGCTATGAAGAAAGCTCTTGCGGCGATAAGTCTCGGGTCTTTGGAGCAACTCAAACAGATGACCCTGAGGATGGGGGATTCGTACCGGAAGAGACAGCTCGTCTCTTATATCAAAGAGAACGTGGAAATTCATTTCAAAATCTGGGAAGAATGCGGGAACAAATTTCTCCGGCAGACGCTTCGAGATTCCGGAGAAAAGTTCGCTTTTTACAGCCACCAGTTTTATCTTCTGGTTCCGGACCTGGACGCCTGCCTGGAAAAGTCCTATAACGACCATCTGGATATCATCGAGGCGCTGGAAAACAAGGATCAGACGAAGATTGAACGGATCTTGACCTCGCATTGGTCGTATGGAAAGTGAAGACGAAAGGAGGTGTGGACGAACCGAAACGCACGATGCAAAAGAAAGGTTCTAAGCGTCTAAGAGGGGAAATATTAAAGGAGTGCAAACAATGAGAAAAAGGGCTTTCACATTTTTTCTATTCTGCATTCTGTTTCTGAGTGCAGCCTCGATGGTTCTGGCCCAGTTCGGGCAGACCGGTTCCATTAACGGGACGGTCAAAGACTCCGAGGGGGCGCCCCTTCCGGGTGTTGGCGTAACGATCAAATCGCCAGCGCTCATTCTGCCCGAGATGAACACGTTGACCAACCAGCAGGGGATCTATCGTTTTCCGTCCCTGGCGCCCGGGAAATATGAGGTCACGTACGCTCTCCAGGGGATGAGCACGCTCGTACGAAAAGATATCATCATTACCGCCAGCAACACGACGACGATCGACGTGACCCTGGAGCTCATGAAGCTCAATGAGAACATCGTCGTGACGGGCCAGACTCCGACTGTGGACATCCAGTCAACGACCCGCACCACGAACTTGGACAAAGATTTTCTGGCATCTATTCCGGGCTTCCGGGTCCTGGACGCCTATTTCAACATGACGCCCGGCGTTGTTTCCGAATCAAGCGCCGGCGGCGGCCCCATGTCGAGTGCCAACGGAGGCGCCGTCCGGGACAACGCCTTTAAAATCGACGGCGTCAGCATGAGTGCTCCGGATGTGGGAACGCAGAAAGGAGAGGTCGGCATGGACATCATGGAAGAACTCTCCATCCAGTCCGGGGGCCTTCCGGCAGAATACGGAGATACCCAGGGGACGCTGGTCAACGTCGTCACCAAGTCCGGAGGGAACACCTTCAGCGGGTCGGCCAGCTTCTATTACAACAGCGACAAGCTTCAATCCGACAATACCAAAGGGACAGCCCTCGAGGGCAGGTTCAGCGGCTATAAATATATCTATGAACCGGGGATCACATTAGGAGGACCCATCATCAAGGATAGGCTTTGGTTTTTCACCAACCTCGGCCTTACCAAGCGCGCCGTCAATATCGCCGGCTTCCCCTATGACCAAGCCACAACAGTCCCGGCTCTCGAGACCCGATACAACCCATATTTCAAGCTCACTTTCGTACCCAGCCAAAAGAACAAGTTCGTTCTCTCGTATGTCTATGCGAATCTGATCCAGGATAATGCGGGTGCCAGCCCCAATTTCACTGAGGAGGCAACCTTCAAATGGGACGCCCCGCAGCATATTCTTAACGCCCAATGGACTCATTTTTTCAACGACAGCTTCTTTGCTGATCTCAAGGTAGGCTATTTAGCGTCGAAAGATAATCTGGTGCCCATAAACGAGGGGGCGATCTATGTGGATGTCCTGACAAATCGCTATTCAGGAGCTTACCCGTTCAAGGACCTCTATTCGGCGTCCCGGCTGCAGGGGAATGTCAACCTGACCTATTTCAAGGATAACTTTGTCGGTTCCCACGAATTCAAGTTGGGAGGCGAATTCCAGGCAACGGACGCAACCGAGGATTTCATACCGGCGCGAGATCCCAGGAATGGCCTCAGCCAAATACTAACGGCGGATGGATATCCTCTATTCGGAATCTGGTTCTCCGAAAAGCATGATCAAGCAAAGACGATGGACTTTTCCGCCTTTGTTCAAGATACCTGGAAACCGGCAAAAAGATTGGCCTTCAATCTGGGGCTGAGATTTTCCCACCAGAGGGGGATCATTCCGGCTCAGAATGAAAGCGAGGGGCCTCAGACGTTCCTTGGAGCCAATTTTAATAGAAGCGTTACCTCGGCCTATACTCCCATCAAGCGGACAAATATTTCTCCGCGTGTCGGGCTGATCTATGACATCGTGGGCGATGGAAAGACTCTGTTTAAAGCGAGCTATTCCCGGTACATCCAAGCGAACCTGATGCAATATTTCACCGAGGTCAATCCGAACTCCATCTGGGATTACGTCCAGCTCCTCAACCCGGATTTTACACCCATGCCGGACGGCTACCTTGATGCTAATTTTCCAAATCCTGGCAAAGTCGGTTACGGCAACGTGAAATTGAAATCCCCCTACACGGATGAGTTCACAATTGGCCTGGAGAGGGAGCTTTTCACGGGCTGGTCTCTGGCGCTCCGATACATGAAAAGAATGGACCGAAATCTTCTCGAGGACGCAAATGCCAGCCAGCTCGACATTGATAAACTTGTCAACAACGGAGAGCTCGTCTGGACCAATTGGACCCAGGTCTCTTTTGTCGATCCCTATGACGGTCAGCAGGAATACTTCTGGAGCCAGAACGAGATTTTGCCGGCCGACATGTATATGATCAATCCTCCCGGCGCTAAGAGAGATTTTGACGGGATCGAAGTTGTCCTCAACAAGAGGTATTCGCAAGGCTGGTCCTTGATGGCCTCCTATGTCTATCAGAACTCCCGGGGCCTCATCGGAACCGATTATGTCGACAGCTGGAGCGGAGCCGATTATTATGATGACCCCAACGCGCACATCAACGCGGTCGGAAAGCTTCTCCTGAATCGTCCCCATCAGTTCAAGCTGCAGGGCATGGTCAAAGGCCCGTGGGGCGTCAACGTCGGCGGCTATTTCAGGGCCTACTCGGGACAACGGTACACCCGGCAAGTTTCCAGTTATGATCTGGGGATTGATGTCAACCAAGGAGAAGCGACCGTCAACGCGGAAACAAGAGGAATCCGCTCACTCCCCGCTCAGGTAATTCTCGACCTCAGGTTGGAAAAGACCTTCCACCTTCAGCGAATTACGTTTGGAATCTTCGCCGATTGCTTTAATCTCTTCAACGGGAATAAGGCTACAGAAGTCCAGATCGTATCCAGCAGCTCAGCCATCGTCTTTGGCCAGATGGTTGCCATCCAGGACCCGCGGATCTTCAGGCTCGGAGCCAGATTCGAGTTTTAGAACAGCGATATTACGTCGTCATGCAGGAAGAAGGGGACGTTGCGGCGTTCCCTTCTTCCTTTTTTTCTTAGGTCAAGAAGTTCGTTGGAGCTTGGAAGCCTTTCAAATGGAGCGATCTAGGAAAGAATTTTTCCTTATCCGGGCTACAATCGGGGACTGGCGCGATGGCTGGACAACGGGCGCGCGAAACGCAAGACACAGGGGCTGAGATGCAGGAACGGTGTCTGGAAGAGCTTGAAACACCGGCGCTGATTCTTGACGAAGCCCGAATGGACCGCAACATCGAGCGCATGCGCAGCCATTTGCACCGCCTCGGGGTCGCGTTCCGCCCGCACGTCAAGACCAACAAGTGCATGGACGTGGCGCGTCGGCTGATGGAAACACCGCAAGGCCCGATCACGGTCTCCACCCTGCTGGAGGCCGAGTACTTCGCGGCGCACGGGGTCAAGGACATCCTGTACGCCGTCTGCATCGCGCCGAACAAGCTGGATCATGTGATGTCCCTGCAGGACAAGGGGGTCCGGCTGTCGCTCATCCTGGACAGCATGGAGACCGCCCGGTTTCTGGCCGGGTGTAACAGGGCGGCACGGCGTCACTTTGACGTCCTCATCGAGATCGATTCGGACGGCCACCGTTCGGGCGTGACGCCCGACGCGGGCGAGATCGTTGAGATCGGCCGGTTCCTCGATGGCGCGGGCATTCCGGTGAAGGGGGTGCTCACCCATGCCGGCAGTTCCTACGACTGCCCATCCATGGACGCGATCCGCGCTGTGGCTGAGCAGGAGCGTGCCGCAGTCGTTCATGCGGCTGATCGCCTGCGCGCGGCGGGCATGGCGTGCCCGGTGGTCAGCGTGGGCTCGACGCCGACCGCGCTGTTTTCCGAGCATCTGAAGGGCGTGACGGAAGTGCGTGCCGGCGTGTTCGTCTTCTTTGATCTAGTGATGGCCGGCCTGAATGTCTGCCGTGTGGACGACATCGCCCTGTCGGTGTTGGCAACCGTGATCGGGCATCGGCGCGACAAAGGCTGGACCATTCTCGATGCCGGGTGGATGGCCATGTCACGCGACCGCGGCACGGCCAAGCAGCCGGTGGACCAGGGCTATGGCCTCGTCTGTGACCTCGATGGCCAGCCGCTGGACGACTTCATTCTGGCGGGTGCCAACCAGGAGCACGGCATCATGGCGCATCGATCCGGCAAGGCAGATAGTGCGCTGCATCTGCCCGTGGGCACCCAGGTGCGGATCCTGCCCAACCATGCGTGTTCCACCGCTGCGCAGCATGGCCATTACAAGGTGTTGGGGCTCGGGCACGAGATCACCGCGACCTGGCAGCGTTTCAGCGGCTGGTAAAGCCAGAAAGAAAGGAGGACGAACATGTTGGTCATTTCTGAACAGGATGCGCGCGTCTTGGTGAACGTTGAAGACGCCATCGCCGCGGTCGAAAAAACCTTCGCCGCCATGGCGCGCGGCGAAGCCCGTAATTACCCTGTCGTGCGTGAGGTGGTGGGCTATCAGGATGCCGTGTATGGCGTCAAGACCGGCTGTGACACCAGAGCTCCAATTCTTGGCCTCAAGGCGGGCGGTTACTGGCCCCATAATTTAGAGAAGGGGTTGACCAATCACCAGTCCTCGACCTTGCTGTTCGATCCGGAAACGGGCCGCGCCTCGGCCCTGGTCAGCGCCAACTACCTGACCGGGGTACGTACTGGAGCCGCCAGCGCCATCGCCACCAAGTATCTGTCACGCCCCAACAGCACCGTGCTCGGCATCATCGGCACCGGCGCCCAGTCGGCCTACCAGCTGCGCGCTACCCTGGCCGTGCGCCCCATCCGCAAGGTCTATGCCTGGGACCCGTCTGCGGAAAATCTCGCGACTTTCGGCCGCACGGTGGCGGAATTAGGACTGGAATACGCCCCACAAACCGAGTGCCAGACAGTGGCTGTCAATGCCGATATTCTGATCACCGTCACGCCCTCGCAGAGGGCCTTGGTAGAAAAATCCTGGGTGCGTGCCGGCACCCATATCAGCGCCATGGGGGCCGACACCAAGGGCAAGCAGGAGTTGGATCCCGCCTTGGTGGCAAGCGCTGCCTTGTTCGCGGATGAGGCCGCACAGGCCTTCACCATCGGCGAATGCCAGCATGCCTATAACGCCGGGCTGATCACGGACCAGAGCTTGCGCGGCAGCATCGGCGCGGTCATTGCAGGGTTCTGCGATGGACGGCGAACAGCACAGGAAATCACTCTCTTCGATGGCACTGGTGTGGCCTTGCAGGATCTGGTGGTAGCCGACCTTGCCGTGCAACTGGCCACAGAGCGGGGCCTTGGCTCCCGCGTCGAGTATTAAGGCTGCGCTGATTAAGGTCCCCTGCAATGGACGCTGATCAAGAACTCGAATTCGAGCATTACCGTGGGGGACCACGCGGCGCGAAGAGTTCTTGAAGACGATGGAGGCCATTGTGTGCCCTGGGCAGCATTTTACGAGGGCATCGAGCCGCACTACCCCAAGGCCGGCAACGGGCGCCCGCCCATCGGCCTGGAGCGTATGCTGCGCACCCACTTCATAGAGCACGGGTTCAACATGGCCGATCTGTCCTGCGAGGAAACGTTGTACGACAGCGCCAGCCTGCACCGCTTTGTGGGTATCGATCTCGGCCGCGAAAAAATAGTTTTTCGGAGAAGGCGTCTTAAATGAAAAAATTAAGGTATTCTGCAGTTATGTTTGATTTGTTGACGGCACTTTTGGATTCTTGGACGGTATGGACAGAAGTTGCGGGCGATGAAGCTACAGCAAAAAAATGGCGATTGAAGTATCTTCATCTAACCTATGGACAAGGGGCATATCGGCCATATGAAGAGCTTGTCACCCTGGCTGCCAAGGAAACTGGCCTGCCACAATCTTACACCGACAAGCTTGTTGGGAATTGGAAGAATATCAAGCCGTGGACAGAAGTTAAAGAGGTTCTAACCGAATTGAAAAAGCATGTTCCCTTAGCAATGGTTACTAACTGCTCGCAAGTTCTCGGGTACCAGGCGGCCGATCTTTGTAAAGTTAAATTTGATGTTGTGGTTACATCGGAACGGGCAGGATTTTATAAACCTAACCCTGCTCCGTACAAGCTTGCGATACAAGAATTGAGTATTGAACCCCAAGAAATATTGTATGTTTCCGGTTCTGCTTTTGACATTCCGGGGGCTATGAATGTGGGAATGGATGTTTATTGGCATAACCGGATTGGCATGGTCAAACCCGAAGAGGTCCCGGAGCCTATGATAACGACCACTAGCCTTATGCCGCTTAAGGATTTTATTTGGAAGGCTAAGGGTGAGGTGGGTAGGTGAAGGGCGACGGTAAGGAGTGCCCATACGCCTGTTACGGGAGCGCCATATTCTCAAGCCGTAGTCATGGGAAACAAGGCTGCAAGAATCCCTGAGCGGCAAGCAAATGAACCGGCCTATGAACCATTTGTTTGCTCAAAACCTTGTTCTGCTGAAATACTGACAGGAGATGGGATTGGAACTCGCGCACGACATTCGAAAACTAGCGTTGCGCGCCGGAGCTGATTTCTTTGGCGTCGCCGACCTTGCCCCGGCTTACGATGCAATTCTGGAGCAGGGCGGAGAATCCGTTGCGCGATTCCCGCGCGCGATTGCCATCGGCATAGCTTTGTCTGATTCCATCATCAACTTGCTCCCGCAACAGACGGATGCACGCGTCGCGCAGAGATACCAGGGTGTTTATGATGAGACGAATCAGAAGTTGGACCAGATTGCTTCACGCGTAGTCGGTCGACTGCAAACGGCTGGAGCCACCGCGTTGGCTGTATATGCGTCGCGGAAGGTCGACGCAGATGGATTTTACGGCAGCTTCTCGCACAAGATGGCAGCCCATCTGGCGGGACTGGGCTGGATTGGGAGGAGTTGCCTTCTGATCACGCCAGAGGCGGGTCCGCGGGTCCGTTGGGTTACAGTCTTGACAGATGCACCGCTGGCAGCGACGGGGCAGGCCTCCGACGAGAAATGCGGTACGTGCCGGCTATGCGTAGATAAGTGCCCCGCAAGAGCCTTCACGGGGAAGCCCTTTCGAGCGGGAGAACGCCGTGACATACGTTTTGCAGTCCGGGATTGCGTAAACTGCAGGAAAGAAATGGAAGAGAAGAGGGGCTGTCCTGTGCTATGCGGCATATGCGTTGCTGTCTGCCCACACGGGAGACGGCGTGATCCGAAAAACCATTTCCGTGCATCCAAAAATATAAGGGAAGAGTTAGGTAAAGATTTGGACAAAGATAAGGAAAGAGCTAAACGATAAAGAAACGTTACGCCATCTGTGGTCTGCGCGGCCGGGAAATGTATCGTTTTGTCCTGCTGCAGATTGGCAGGAATCATCCCGGAGGCCCAAATTTAATCTGAACATTAAGAGAGTTGACAGGTGTTAGATACCCCAGTAAATCCCTTGTCCATCAACTTCTGTTTCGCAAGTTCCAACCCGTCCACCGGCGTCCGCCCTTGGCATCTCTTGCGCTAGCGCGCGTGAGCACTATTGTAGTGCTCCGGCCATTCGTCAAGGTCCTTCTGCATTTCCTCCACGCTCCGATAAAGTGCCTTAGCGAGGACGGGTTATGCCCCACGCCGTCCCCAACCCAAAATGATTATGGAGATTGTTTGGCCGCTTCGCGGCTCACTTCCAATGTTCGTTTGGATTCCCGCGAAGCCCCCGGGCCTGCCGACGAGTTTCTTTGGGCCGTAATTTCCCTTGCATCTCGCGCCACACCTGGTTAATATGCTGCAGGGAAAGACGATAGGCCTGATCGGCATTATGATTTGTGATGGCGTTCAGGATTTTCAGGTGAGGGGACCGCGAGGCCTTATGCGCCTCAAGATCGGGCGCGTCGATGTGACGGGCGGCCAGGAGCGCCAGGCGCATGGTATGACCGATTTGGGCGATCAACTCGTTTCCGCAAGCCTCTAATATCGCCGTATGGAATTGCACATCGAGAACCAGGATGCTTTCGACGGCATCGGGAGGCTGATTCGCTATGGCTGTGGCTATTTCCTCATATATGGAACGGATTCGTTCTATGTCCTCCGGCTTCCCTCTTTCGGCCGCCAGCCTCGCGGCTTCGGATTCGATGATCCGGCGGACTTCCATGATATTTCTCAGGAACTCCGCATTATTCTCAATCTCTGATTTCCAGATGAGCACGTCCGGATCGAATAAATTCCAAGAATCGCGGGGACAAATTACCGTTCCGGTTCTCGGCCTGGATTCGATCAATCCTTTCTGAATGAGGACTTTGGTCGCTTCGCGCAGCACCCCGCGGCTGACGCCGAGCTCTCCGCACAACGTATCTTCGTTGTGGAGGGTGCCTCCCGGGAGATATACGCCGCGGATAATCCTCAACCCCAACTCATCGACGACATATTGATACAATTTGCGGCGAATTTTTTTAGCGTTGATCATGGCCCGTCCATCATCGAGCTAAAATAATTATATCATATCAGCGGTGTCCAGTTACAAGTTGAACAAAGATAAGGGCAGTTTCTTCTTGATAACCGCGCCGAGCGCGTAAGCTGTGATGGCCACCCGGACTTATGTCCTCACCGCGTTCTCCGACGTCCCATAAAACGACTTGATCCGCTTCGTTAACTGGACACTGCTGGTATCATATTGTGTCTCTTTTGGCCCGGGAATAGGATGCGGTGCTTCGGGAGCGTAGAAGCTTTGGGGAAATTATTCTTGACAATAAGCTCCGCGTTAATGATAATATCATTATATGATTATGCAGTGATGCCCGGTTGCATGTTGAATAAAAATAGTTTGTTTCCGGTATCGGCCATCGATTAATAATGGGGTAAAATCCGATTTCGGCCCGGGAGGTTCAAACGATGAAACAATTCCGTAAATCCGTCCATCATGCGATCATTTCGGCCCTGGCGGCGGTTTTCTTCGCCGGATTGCCCGTATTCGCCGCCCCCGGACTCAAGTTCGGTGTCGGCTTTCCCTCCGAAAGATCCAGGACTCCTCTCGATGGCCGAGTGCTCCTCCTGATTTCGACCGACGGCAAGGAAGAGCCTCGTTTCCAGATCAGCGAACTCCTCGATACGCAGCTCGTATTCGGAATCGACGTGGAGGGCCTGGCTCCCGGAGCTGAAGCGGTCGTCGATACTTCAGCCTACGGCTTTCCCCTCCGCAGTCTGGCCGAGCTTCCCCGCGGCGAGTACTTCGTCCAGGCGCTTCTCCATCGGTACGAAACATTTCATCGGGCCGACGGCCATGTCGTCAAACTCCCCATGGACCGCGGCGAAGGCCAGCTCTGGAACCTCGCGCCCGGGAACCTCTTCAGCGCGCCGCAGAAAATGTTCCTCGATCCGGCCGAAGACAAGACCATCCGGATCGCCCTGGATAAAGAGATTCCGCCTATCGATCCGCCCAAGGACACGAAGTACGTCCGGCACGAGAAGATCCGGAGCCAGCTCCTGACCAAGTTCTGGGGCCGTCCCATGGAACTCGGTGCGTGCCTTCTTCTTCCGGAAGGATTCGACGAGCACCCGGAAGCCCGGTATCCCCTCATGGTTTTCCATGGCCATTTCCCCAGGACGGTTTCCTCCTTCCGGGAAACGCCGCCCGACCCCAACCTCCCTCCCGACGATTACGACCCGTTCTGGGGGATGTCGGGGTACAACCGGGTTGAGCAGCAGTATTCTTACGAGTTTTTCAAGGAATGGACCGGCCCCAATTTCCCGCGCGTGATCGTCCTGGAAATCCAGCACGCGAACCCGTATTATGACGATTCCTATGCGGTCAATTCCGCCAACGTCGGCCCCTACGGGGACGCCATCGTTCGCGAGCTCATCCCCTATATCGAAAAAAAGTACAGGGGGATCGGCCAGGGATGGGCCAGGTTTCTCTATGGAGGATCGACCGGCGGCTGGGAAGCGGCTGCTGCCCAGATTTTTTATCCGGACGAATTCAACGGATGCTACGCGGCATGTCCCGACTCATTAGACTTCCGGGCATACCAGCTCGTCAATATTTATGGGCAGAAAAACGCCTATGTCATGGACAGTCAATGGAAAAAGACGGCCCTGCCCGGCTTCCGGGATTACCTCGGCCAGGTCTCGGCGACTATCCAGGAGATGAACCAACTGGAGCTGGCTATCGGGACGCATTCCCGCTCCGGGGGGCAATGGGATATCTGGCAGGCGGTGTACGGACCGGTCGGGCCGGACGGCTACCCAGCCCCGATCTGGGACAAGGTCACGGGGCAGATCGACCCCAAGGTCGCCGAATACTGGAAAGAAAACTACGACCTGAGGCACATCCTCGAGCGGGACTGGAAAACCCTGGGGCCGAAGCTTCGAGGGAAGATCAACATCTATGTCGGGGACATGGACACCTTTTATCTCAACAACGCGGTCTACCTGACGGAAGCGTTTCTTAAGAACGCCAAAGATCCCGCGTTCGAAGGGGAGATCGATTACGGTGACCGGGCAGAGCATTGTTGGAACGGTGACCACAATCGTCCCAACGCCATCGCTTGTCTTCGTTTTCACCAGATGTACATCCCCAAGGCCGTCAAGCGGATGGAAAAAACGGCCCCCCCCGGCGCCGACCTCAAAACCTGGAGATATTGATCAGGAGTCCCCCCAATAAATTATGGATCGAAGAGTGCCGGTTGGACCGGCAATGGGTTTTGCAGACCCGGGTACACGGCGGCAAAGTTGACGGCGGCCGTCACCGGCACCATCAGGGCTTGAAGCCGGTGATAAGGTCAGGCCGCGGATGTCTTCCAGCCGAGTTTATCGGGGAAAGGTCTGGTTTCCCAGAGCCCTGAGAAGGCGATCCTGCGGGAGCCTAGCCTGGCCGGGCAGAATATGGTAATATCGCGTTCTCGATGAAAAAGCACGGGATCAAGCTGGCCGCTGTCACGCTCCTGAGCCTGGTGTTCCTCTTCCTGTTCTTCCGGAAGGTCGACTGGGGGCAATTCCTCCGCTACACGACGAGCGCGAACCCCCTCTTCTTCGCCCTCATCATCCTTCTCGCCCCTATGCACCTGGCTACTCGGGCGCTTCGCTGGCATGTCCTCCTCAAGTACCAGAAGAAGGGGGTCCGCTTCGCCAGCACGTTTTCGGCGAACGCCGTAGGATTCACCGTCTCCAGCATATTCCCCGGTCGGATCGGGGAGATCGTCAAACCCCTGTACCTGGCCCGCAAGGAGGGCCTTGGGCCAGGCTTCTGCCTGGGGACTGTGGTCGTTGAGCGCATCTTCGACATCTTCGTCATGTGCGCCCTCCTGGGCATTTTCCTCATGGCGAAGCCCCTGTACGCGTCAGCCTTCAGCCTCAGCCCCGAGACGCTGGGCCGGCTGGTCTTCTGGGGACGGATCGGCGTCCTCTTCGCCCTGGCCATCCTCCTGGCCTGTCTCTGCCTCTACTTCTTCAAGGATGCGACCATGCGTGTCCTGGGGTTCCTTCTGAGGCCCTTCCCGGTGCGCTTCTCCGCCCGGGCCCTCGAGCTTGCCCGCGAGTTCATCGACGGCCTGACCTTCTTTCGGTCCGTCGGGGACCTCCTCCTCTACACGGCCCTATCCTTCGTCGTCTGGCTCGGCATCGTCTTTTATTACTGGGTCCTGTTCTTTGCCTACCGCCAGCCGCAGCCCTTCTTTGTCCTCATTCCTTACGTCTTCCTGACCATGGTCGGGGCGTCCATCCCCACGCCCGGCATGATCGGGGGGTTTGACTTCTTCAGCCAGCTCGGCATGATGTCCCTCTATGGCCTCGACCGCGACCTGGCCACGGGCATGACGCTCGTCATGCATGCCGTCCAGATCGGGATGACTTGCCTCGTCGGTTATGCTATATTATGGAAAGAAGGGCTGTCCCTGGTCCAGTTGAAGAGGATGGGGAAGGCCGAAAACCTATGAGATGCCCGTTCTGCGGTTTCCTCGAGAGCAAAGTCATCGATTCCCGGGAAAGCAAGAAGGGCCTCTCGATCCGACGGCGCCGGGAATGCCTCTCCTGCAAGCGCCGCTTCACGACCTACGAGAAGATCGAGGAGATCCCCTACATGGTCGTGAAGAAGGACGGCAGTCGCCAGCCCTTTGACAGCCAGAAGCTCCTGCGCGGGATGATGAAGTCCTGCGAGAAGCGGCCCATCCAGATCAGCCAGCTCGAAGAGATCGTCGAGGAGATCGAGACGATGCTCCAGGAGCGGCCGGACAAGGAGATCGAAGCCTCCGAGATCGGGCAGATCGTCATGGACCGGCTTAAGGCCCTGGACAAGGTCGCCTACGTCCGCTTCGCTTCCGTCTATAGGGACTTCAAGGACGTCGTCGAATTCAAGCACGTCCTGGAGAATCTCCTGAAGGAAAAGTAGGCCCCGACCCGCCATGGTTCGCCGGATCCGCCTCGTCTCGCGAGTCCTCAGGATCGAAACGGAGGTCCGGAGCTCCGGCGGCGTGGGCTTCGGCCGCGAGGCAGAGCTACCCGGCCTCGACAGGGTCTGGGCCCCGTCGGTGGACGTCTACGAGAACGAGAACGAGGTCGTCGTCGAGGTGGAGCTTCCGGGCGTCCTCAAAGAGGACGTCGCGATCGTGCTCCGCGGCGGGCGGATCGAGGTCAAGGGGCTGAAGAAGGTCCTCCCGGCGGCTGAGGCCGGGGCCCGCTACCATCGCCTCGAGCGGGAATACGGAACGTTCCGGAGGGTGGTCATCATTCCGGCCTCCGTCCTCGCCGAGCGGGCCTCGGCGTCGCTGGAGAACGGCATCCTGACCGTCCTCCTACGGAAGCCCCCCCGCCGGACCCGGAGGGTCGAAGTCCGGAACGCCGGGACCAAGAAATGAACCTGGAGGATCGACGCCATGGCGAATATAGATGAAAAGTCCGACGATCCGCTTGAAGAGCTGATCGAGGAACAGAACCAGAAGCTCCACATCCCCGGCAAGCTCCCCGTGCTCCTGCTTCGGGACGTCGTGATCTTCCCCTACATGATCGCCCCGCTCTTCGTCGGGCGCGAGAAGTCCAAGGCCGCCATCGACCAGAGCCTGGCCGGCAACCGCATGGTCCTCCTCCTGACCCAGAAGGACATGAGCGTCGAGGATCCCAAACGTGAGGAAGTGTATGAAATGGGCACGGTCGCCCTGGTCATGCGGATGTTGAAGCTCCCCGATGGCCGGGTCCGCATCCTGGCCCAGGGCCTGATCCGAGCGCGGATCGAGAGCTACGAGGAGGAAGGACCTTACGTCATGGCCGGCATCTCCGTCGTCCACGAGCCCGACAAGCCCGACAAGTCCGAGAAGACGATCGAAGGCGAGGCCCTCATACGCAACGTCCGCTCCGGCCTGGAGAAGGCCACCTCGCTCGGCAAGAGCATCCCTCCCGAGGTCCTCATCATTGCCGCCAACATCGACGAGCCGGGCCGGCTGGCCGATCTGACGGCCAGCAACCTCGAGCTCAAGGTTGAGGAGGCCCAGGAGGCCCTGGAGATCGTCGACCCCCTCCAGCGTCTCAAGAGGGTCTACGAGCACCTGGCCCGCGAACTTGAGCTCCTCGATGTCCAGACGAAGATCTCGACCGAGGCCAAGGGCGAGATGGACAAGCTCCAGAAGCAGTACTTCCTCCGACAGCAGATGAAGGCCATCCAGAAGGAGCTCGGCGAGGGGACAGAGATCCAGGAGGAGATCAAGGGCTACCAGGACCGGCTGAAGGGGTTCAAGGTCCCCGACGAGGTCCGTGAGGAGCTCGAGAAGCAGATCGTCCGTCTGGCCCAGATGCACCCCGAGTCGGCCGAGACGTCGGTCGTCCGCAACTACCTCGACTGGATGTTCTCCCTGCCCTGGAACAAGACGACCGTCGACAACCTCGACCTCGTCAAGGCCCGCGAGATCCTCGACGAGGACCACTACGGCCTGGGCAAGGTCAAGGAGCGCATCCTTGAGTACCTCGGCGTCCGCAAGCTCTCCAAGCGGATCAAGGGCCCCATCCTCTGCTTCGTCGGCCCGCCCGGCGTCGGCAAGACCTCACTCGGCAAATCCATCGCCAGGGCGCTCGGCCGGAGCTTCATCCGCATCTCGCTCGGCGGCGTCCGGGACGAGGCCGAGGTCCGGGGCCACCGGCGGACGTACGTCGGGGCCATGCCCGGCCGCATCATCCAGGGCATCCGCCGGGCCGGCTCGAACAATCCCGTGTTCATGATGGACGAGGTCGACAAGATCGGGGCCGATTTCCGGGGGGACCCGTCCTCGGCCCTCCTCGAGGTCCTCGACCCCGAGCAGAACAACTCCTTCCGCGACCACTACCTCGGCGTGCCCTACGACCTGTCCAAGGTCATGTTCATCACGACGGCCAACCTCCTCGACCCCATCCAGCCCGCCTTCCGCGACCGGATGGAGGTCCTGGAGCTCCCCGGCTACACCGAAGAGGAGAAACTCGAGATCGCCAAAAAGCACCTCATCCCTAAGCAGGTCTCCGAAAACGCCCTGAGCGAAAAGCTCATCGAGATCACCGACGGGGCGGTCAAGAAGATCACCTCGCTCTACACCCGGGAGGCCGGCGTCCGTAACCTGGAGCGCGAGATCGCCTCCGTCTGCCGGAAGGTGGCCCGCAAGGTCGCCGAGGGGCGAAAGACCCTGACCCGGATCACGTCCCAGAACGTCGAATCCCTCCTCGGCCCGCCCAAGATCTTCAAGGACCAGCTCCTCCGCAAGGACCAGGTCGGGGTCGCCACCGGCCTCGCCTGGACCGAAGCCGGCGGCGAGATCCTCTTCGTCGAGTCGATGAAGATGCAGGGGAAGGGGAACCTCTCCCTCACGGGCTCTCTAGGCGACGTCATGAAGGAATCCGCCCAGGCCGCACTAAGCTACACCCGGGCTCACGCCCGGCAGTTCGGCATCGACAACCGCCTCTTCCAGCAGAACGACTTCCACATCCACATCCCTGAGGGCGCCATCCCCAAGGACGGACCGTCGGCCGGCGTCACTATCGCCACGGCCTTCATCTCCCTGTGCACCAACGTCAAGGTCCGCTGGGACGTGGCCATGACCGGCGAGATCACCCTCCGGGGCAATGTCCTCCCCGTCGGCGGGATCAAGGAGAAGGTCCTGGCGGCCCAGCGCATGGGCATCAAGCGGATGATCATGCCCCTGCCGAATAAGAAGGACCTCTTCGACATTCCCAAGAAGGTCCTCAAGACGATGGAATTCATTTATGTCGAGGACGTCAAAGAGGTCCTCGCCCACGCCCTGGTCGGCAAGGCCTATAAAGGGCGAGACAAAGCTGAGACAAAGGCGAGAGAAGGGCGAGATAAGGGCAAGAGAAAGGCGAAACGGAACCGAAAGAAAAGCGAGAGAACGGCGCGACATAGGCGAGAAAGGCGCGCCTCGTAGCCGCAGACTTCAGCCTGCGTCTTCTCGCAAGCATAAGGCTACATCAAAAGACGCTTATGGACAGTAAAGAGTAGCGAGATACGCGAGAGATGCGAGACGCAACGCTAACATCCAGCTTCGAACCCTCTTCACGATGAGATTGCGCAAGCTCGGCGAGCGGGAACTGCTGGCGGTCATACGCAGGCATTTCTCCGTCCCCAGGAAGGACGTCCTCCTCGGCATCGGGGACGACGCGGCCATCCTCAAGCCGGGCCCTGGCAGGCTCCTCGTGACCAAGGATCTCCTCGTCGAGGGCTACGATTTTATCCTTTCGCTCCACGACCCCCGGCTCCTCGGCCGCAAGAGCCTCAACGTCAACATCAGCGACATCGCCGCCATGGGCGGGCGCCCGCTCTATGCGGTCCTGGGCCTGGGGTTTCCGAGCGAGATTTCGCTCGACTGGGTCGTCGAGTTCTTCGCCGGCCTCAAGGAGGCTGGCCGGGCGTCGGGCGTCGTCCTCGTCGGGGGCGACCTGTCCCAGGCCCGTCGGGTCTTCATCTCCGTGACGGTGATCGGCCGGGCCGGGAAGGCCATCCTCAGGAACGGAGCGAGGCCCGGGGATCACATTTTCGTGTCCGGGTCGCTCGGGGACTCCAAGCAGGGGTTCCTGCTCTATAAAAAAGGACACCGGCTGGGCGAGAGCGCGACGACCAACTTCTTCCTGCGGGCGTTCCTGGACCCCAAGCCGCAGACCGCCCTGGGCCTCGAGCTCGCGCGGCGGCGGGCCGCTTCGGCGATGATCGACTGCTCGGACGGGTTATCCGTCGACCTCAATAATATCTGCCAGGCGAGCCGCGCCGGCGCCGAGATCGACCCCCTCCGGATCCCTCTTTCGCGGACCCTGAAGGCCTTCCGGAAGGATCCCCTCTCCCTGGCCCTGCACGGCGGCGAGGACTTCCAGCTCCTATTCACGGTCCGGCCGGCCGCCCTGCCGCGGCTCGAGCCTCTGCGGAAGAAGTTCCGATTGACGGAGATCGGCCGGATCGTCGCCGAGAAGGGAATCTGGACCGTGGACGCCCGCGGCCGCCGCAAGGTGCTCGAGATCAAGGGTTACGAGCACTTCAAGTAGGCTCGGAAGGCCGCCCCTTGCCCGATAAATCCCCCCGTGCCCCCCTTTTCCAAAGGGGGGTAATCAGTGAAGATTCCCTATAGTTCGCCATATGTTACGCCATAATGCGCCCCTGCTAGTATGCCCTGCTGAGACGCCCCTGTTGGTATGCCCCTTGCCCGATAAATCCCCCCCGTGCCCCCCTTTTCCAAAGGGGCGTAATCAGTTTTCCAAGGGGGGGGTAATCGTGGACGTTTTCCCGACGGGAAGGAATGGAAGGCGATACGGAATAACTCCCCCCTTTACTAAACCGAGATTGGGAGGAGAATTACGTACTCCCTCTATAACCGGGAATCGGGGGGATTTAGTGCCCCCCTTTACAAAAGGGGGGATTGGGGGGATTTATGCGAGTGATCTTTATCCGAAATATTCGCTGAGGAAGACGACCTCGGCCGGGCCGGACTGAAAGATGCGCTCGTTCTCCCAGCGGACCGTGAGCTGGCCGAGGCTCGTCCAGACTTTGACCTCGTTCGTGGTCAGGCCCTTGAGCATCGCGGCGACGGCGGCGGCGCAGGAGCCGCTCCCGGAGGACATGGTCTCACCGACGCCACGCTCCCAGAACAGGACCTCGATCTCCTGCTTGTTGATCGCCCGGACGAATTCCACGTTCGTCCTGTTGGGGAAGAAGGGGTGGGATTCGATCTCGAGGCCGATCTGGTTCCAGAGGACGCGGGCGGGGAAGAAGCGCTCGACGAAGACACTGCAGTGGGGGTTTCCGACGTTGACGCAGGTGACGGCGAGGACCCTCTGCTGGATGGTCAGGGGATAGTCGACGATCCGGTCGTGGACCGACCCGTCGTCGAAGGGGATCTCCCCCGAAGCGAACCGCGGGACCCCCATGTCGACCCGGAAGGAGAAAAGGGTGCCGTCCCTGGTCAGGAGTTCGCAGGGGCGGTCTCCGGCGGACGTCGTGAAGAGGATGCGGGGGGCCGTGACCGTCCCGTCGTGATAGAGGGTGGCGGCGGCGCATCGAAGGCCGTTCCCCGAGATCTCGGCTTCCGTGCCGTCGGCGTTGAAGATGCGGAAGCCGACCCGGCAGGCCGCCGCGTCCTCGACCGAGATGAAGAGCACGCCGTCGGCCCCAGCGCCGGTGTGGCGGTCGCAGAGCTTTCGTACCAAGTCGCCGGCCCCATCGCCCGGGGCGGGGCTCCGCCGGATGACCAGGAAATCGTTGCCGAGAGAATGGGCCTTGGCGATCTCCATCAGGAAACTTTCAACGGGATGATCATGTCCTGGGACTGGCCGTCGCCCTCCCTCCGGACGAGGAGGATGATCTCTTCGCCCGAGGGCGTCTTCTTCAGGATGCCCTCGAACTCGCTGACGGTGGCGACCTTCTTCCGGTTGACCTCGAGGATGATGTCGCCGGTCGTGAGCCCCGCCTTGTCGGCCTCGCTGTAGTTCCGGACCTCGGTGACGAGGAGCCCTTCGAGCGTCCGGTAGCCGTAGCGGCGGGCCAGGCTTGGCGTTATGGGGGTCAAGGACAGCCCTACATCCTTGTCGGAGCTCGTCGCCTGACCCTTCTCGACCTCGGGGTCCATCTCCTCGATGGTCGGTGCGAGCGTGATCTCCTTGCCGTCGCGGATGACCTTGATGCTGATCTTCTTCCACGGCTCGATGTCGGCGATCTTGAACTTGAGGTCGTTGCTGTCCTCGATGGGTTGGCCGCTGATCTCAACGATGACGTCGTACTGCTTGAAGCCGGCCTTTTCAGCCGGGCCGTCGGGTTCGATCGTCGTGATGATGGCGCCCTTCGAGGCCTTGATCCCGAACTGCTTGCGCATGCCGTCTGTCACGTTCTGCATGACGACGCCAAGGCGGCCCCGGGTTACCTTGCCCTTGTCCTTGAGCTGGGCGATGATCTTTTTAGCCATGTTGGAGGGGATGGCGAAGCCGATGCCGATGTTCCCGCCGGTCGGCGAGAGGATGTTGCTGTTGATGCCGATGACCTCGCCCCGCATGTTGACCAGCGGGCCGCCGGAGTTCCCCCGGTTGATGGCCGCGTCGGTTTGGATGAAATCCTGGTAGGTCGGGACGTTCATGCCCACGCCGAGCTGGCGCCCCTTGGCGGAGACGATCCCCGCGGTCACGGTGTGCTCCATGCCCAGCGGGTTGCCGATGGCGAGGACCCACTCGCCGACCTTGACCTGCGCGGAGTCTCCCAACGTCGCGAAGGGCAGGTCCTTGGCCTCGATCTTGAGAAGGGCCAGGTCGGTCTTGGGGTCCGCCCCGACGACCTTGGCTTCGTAGTCCTTCCCCTGGAGGGTCGTGATCGTGTTCTTGACCGAATCCTCGGCGATGTGATTATTGGTCAGGATATAGCCGTCGGCCGTGATGAAGAACCCCGTCCCCTGGACGGCACTCCGGTATTCCTGGGGCTGGCGTGGCGCGGGGCGGCCGAAGAACCGGTCCCAGAAGTCGTCGAACGGGAACTGGTCCTCGAATCCCTGCTGCTGTTGGGCTTTTTCCTTGTGTTCGCTGACGATCTTGACGACCGCCGGCCCGACCTTCTCGGAGATCCCGACGAAGTCGAGGTCCGTCCGGACCTCGGGGGTCGCCGAGGCATATAGGTTCGTCGATACGGCCGGAGCCGAGGGAGAGACGGTGGCGGCCGCCGGGGGGGCGGAGTGCTGTTCGGGCAGATATACGAATACGTATCCTGCCGCGAGAAGTCCCAGGGCGAAACCGGCTAAAGCTACCCAGACGAATTTTCTCATGTGTCCCTCCGGAGCATAAACTCTGAAACTAGCATATCCATCGGAAAAATACAACGTCCTAACCTCTTTCTAACGCGTCTCGGTCCAGAACGTTGCATTCGGCCCGCCTTCGGGTTAGCATGAAAAGGTTCCCGGTCCCGGGTCTTGGGCCCTGGTTGAATTGGAGTCGCAGGCTTTAGCCTGCGGGAGGCTTTGGCGTGCGTCTCGGCTTGGGTCGCAACCATTAGGTTGCTTCTTCGACGGAAGCTCAGGCTAAAGCTTGAGATAACAGCGGTTGCGCAGCTTCAGCCTGTGCTTATCGTGAAGCCATGAGAAAGACCGATACGAAACAACTGTGCGAAAAGCGCGGCCGTCTCATCGTCCTCGAGGGCATCGATGGCTCGGGGAAGTCCACCCAGGCGAAGCTCCTCGTCAGGCGGCTCGCGGCCCGGGGGATCCGAACGGCCCTCTTTCGGGAGCCGACGCGCGGGAAATGGGGCCGGTTGATCCGGGAGAAAGCCCGGAGGGCGGGCTCCCTGACGCCGGAGGAAGAGCTCGACCTCTTCGTCAAGGACCGCCGGGAGAATGTCGAACGGAACCTCAAGCCTGCCTTGGCCGCCGGGAAGACGGTCGTCCTTGACCGCTACTATTTTTCGACCATCGCTTACCAGGGGGCCAAGGGCATCGACCCTGGGCGCATCCGGAGAATGAACGAGCGTTTCGCCGTTCGTCCGGACCTCGTTTTCATCGTCGATATCGAAGCGGGGAGGGGATTGGCCAGGATCGGCGGCCGGGGCCGCCGGGACGAGCTCTTCGAGCGCGAGGACTACCTGGCCCGCGTCCGCGAGATCTTCAGAGGGTTCCGCGGCCGAAAATTCGTGCATATCGACGGCAACAGGGATATCAGGGAGATCAGCGACGAGATCCTCAGAGGGGTCAGGTCTAAAATTTAAACTTTTCGGTCGGCCAAAAAGTTGAATGTTGAGACCTGACCCCTCAGCTTTGCTATAATTGACCGGTAAGACCCATGAAGATTCCCAATCTCAAGTTAAAGATCCGCAAGCTCGGGAAGTCCGGCTGGCTCCGCGTCCTGCTCCTCATTCTTGCCGCGGGGGCGACCTGCGCCCTGGGGGCCATGTTCGGTGCCTACATGGCCATCCGGAACAACCTCCCGTCGGTCGATCAGATCGAGAACCTCCGGCCCAAGATCATCACGACGATCCTGTCCGACAAGGGCGAGGCCGTCAAAGAGTTCGCCGAGGAGCGGCGGATCGAGGTGCCGTATGCCAGCATCCCCGACGTCCTGAAGGAGGCCATCATTGCCACCGAAGACCCCCGGTTCTACGCCCACAAGGGCGTGGATTACGTGGGCATCCTCCGGGCGGTCAAGGAAGACATCGTCAAGATCGGGCGCGGCTCGCTCCGCCGGCCCCAAGGCGGGAGCACCATCACCCAGCAGTTGGCCCGGTCGCTGTTCCTCTACTCCAAGCAGACCATCCGGCGGAAGCTCAAGGAGATGGCCGTCGCCTTGCGCATCGAGCAGAAATATTCCAAGGAGAGGATCCTTGAGCTCTACTGCAACCAGTTCTACCTCGGCCACGGCGCCTACGGCGTCGAGTCCGCTTCGAATCTCTATTTCGGCAAGAGCGTTTCGGCCCTTGACCTCGACGAAGCGGCCCTGATCGCGGGCATCTTCCGGGGGCCGTCGGTCTATTCCCCATACACGAACGCCGAGAGGACCCTTCAGCGCCGCAACCACGTCCTCAACCGGATGGCCGAGGAGGGGTACATCGCCAAGGGTCAGGCCGAGGCGGCCAAGGCCCGGCCGATCAGCGTCCTGCCGCTCCGCCGGACAAGCGCCGAGGTCGGAGCCTATTTCTTCGAGGAGGTCCGCCGGTACCTCGAAAAGAACTACGGCGCCGACGCCCTCTACAACGCCGGCCTCAAGGTTTATACGACCCTCGATCCGGAGCTCCAGAAATATGCCGAGGATTCCCTGCGGGCCGGGCTCCGGGCCCAGGACAAGAAGCGGGGCTGGCGGCGAGACAAGCAGAACCTCCTCGCCGAGGGGACGGCCGACCTCCGGGCCATCTGGCTGGAAAGCTGGGCGACCCACGCGATCGAGACCGGCGAGGTCGCGGACGCCGTCGTCCTGAGCGCCGGCAAGGCCGAGGCCGTCGTCCGCCTCAAGGACCGCGTCGGCCGGATGACGAGCAAGGGTATCGAGTGGACCAAGGCCCGGAACCTCGACGCCCTGATCCGGCCCGGGGACGTCATCCAGGTCCAGGTGAAGACGGTCCCCTCCGGGGACGGGGAGCTCGTCGTCGCCTTGGACCAGGAACCCCAGGTCGAGGGGGCCTTCCTGGTCATCGACCCCCCGACCGGGCAGATCAAGGCGATGACCGGCGGCTATTCCTACCGCCGAAGCCAGTTCAACCGGGCGACCCAGGCCCTCCGTCAGACGGGGTCGGTCATCAAGCCCTTCCTCTACACGGCCGCCGTCGAGAACGGATTCACCCCGGCGACCATCATCCAGGACGAGCCGGTGACGTTCAATGACAGGTGGACGGGGGAGCCTTGGACGCCCCGGAACTACGATCGGGTATACAAGGGTTCGGTGACCCTCCGCAAGGGCCTCGAGGAGTCGCGGAACGTCGTCACGGCCCGGATCCTGGACTACATCTCGCCCCAGGTCGGTGTCGATTACTGCCGCCGGTTCGGCCTGACCTCGGCCATCTACCCCTACCTTTCGCTATCGCTCGGAACCTTCGAGGTCACGCTCCTCGAGCTCGTCTCGGGCTTTTCGGCCTTTCCCAACAAGGGCGTCCGGGTCAAGCCCTGCTTCATCACCCGCATCGAGGACAAGGGCGGCAACGTCCTCGAGGAGAACAAGGTCGAATCCGAGGAGGTCATGCCGCCCCAGACGGCCTACATGATGACTTATCTCCTCCAAGGCGTCGTCCGGGAGGGGACGGCTGCGGCCGCCGCCGCCCTCGGCTGGCCGCTGGCCGGCAAGACGGGGACCACGGACAAATACACCGACGCCTGGTACATGGGATTCTCGCCCACGATGTGCGCGGGCGTCTGGGTCGGCTACGACACCAAGATCACCCTGGGCGAGCGCCAGTCCGGTGCCGCCGTCGCCCTGCCCATCTGGATCGACTTCTTCGGGAAGGTCGTCGAATCGCGGAAGAAAGACGCTGTGGTCCGCGGCGTCGAGCTCGTCCCCGAGGACTTCGAGGTTCCGCCCAACCTGAGCTTTATCGAGATCGATCGCAAAACCGGCCTCCTGGCGACGCCCATCTGCCGTTTCCCCCTTCTCGAGGTCTTCTTCCCGGGCACCGAGCCCTCCCGCTTCTGCACGAACCAGGACCACCTCAGGATCCTGGACTATTACTCGCAGGAAACCGCCCGCGAAGAACATTGAAGGGGCCCCCCTCCCCCGGGGGAGGGGGAAGGGGGCCCGAGGGGATTAAAACAGAGGAGGTTAATGCTTTTTATGCACGCTTCCCGAGGAAGAGCTCCGCGAAGAGGATGAGCCGCGGGAGGACGAGGAACCGCGCGAGGCCGATCCGGACTTGGACGAGGATCCGGAGCGCGAAGACACCTTGGATCCGGAGGATGAGGATGAGGAAGAGGACGACGAGGAGCTCCTTCGGTAGGTGTAGTTTTCCCCGGAGAATTGCTTTAGGATCCGCCCGATGGAGGATTCGCGCCAGGGATTGTCACCCTCGCTGGAATACCGGCTCCCGCCGATCTTGATGGACGAAGGGTATCCGACGATGCCCCGGGACAAGACCATTGTCCCGCCGTCGTCGCTCGTCCCGCGGAATAGCGATTCGTCATCCCCGTAACGACCGAGGCTGAAGCTCGCTGAATCCCCCTTCTTCTTGATCTTTCCCGAGGGCGTCTTCTTCGAGGCCGGCGCGGTCGCCTTGGGCTTGCTCTTGCTGCCGCGAGAGCTCACGGAGCCGGTCTTCGAGCCGCGCGGCGACACGCCGCCGATCTCCGAGCTCGGCTCGTCTCCCTTGAGTGAGATCGGCCCGTCACCCTTGCGCAGGAGGACCTTCCGGCCCTCGAGGGGCTGGACCAGGGTTCGGTTCCCGCCGACCGGCTTGAGGGTCAGTTCTCCGCTGGAGAGGGTGATCCTGTTCAACCCCTTGAGCGCGTCGCCCCGGAGCGCGACGGGCGAGATGTTCTTCGCCTGGAGCTGGTCCCTGCGGATGACCGTCAGGGCGTGCGAGTTCCAGGGGTAATTGTCGCCTTGCCAGCGGCCGTTGAAGTATCCGTCGACGATGACCACGGGGTAGCCCCAGTAACTCATCGGGGCCCAGCCGAAGTAATCGTTGTCCCACCACCAGTCGACCCATCCGGGGCCCCAGAGGGACGTGGGGATCCAGTACCAGCCCATCCCGACACCCCAGTGCCAGCGGCCGTAATGGAAGGTCGACCAGCCCCAGGGCTCGTAGGGCATCCAGGTCCAGCCGGAGAGCGACAGCCAGGTCCAGCGCCCGTTCGAATAGGGGCGCCAGCCCTCCTCGATCCCCCGGGGGACCCAGACGTTTCCATAGGGCGCGAGGTACATCCAGTCGCCATACTGACCGAGCTCGTTCTCATAGTCCTCGAGCTCGTTCGGCAGGTAGCGCTTAGGAAGCCTTTTCGAGACCTCGACGTTTCGCGAGTCGTTCCAGCGGTCGAAGCCGTCGGTGGCCGCGGCCATGAACTGGGAGGGCCGGGAGGGGAACCGTCCCTCCGCCGCCTCGATGCGCTGGCCGGCCTTGATCAGGATGGAGCCTTCTTCGCCCGCGGCCTCGACGAGGCCACGGAACACAAGAACCTCGGTGTCCTTGTTCTCCTTGACGTCGATGCGGTACAGACCCTCGTCCAGGACGTAGAAGGACGTGTCGGCCGTATGGACCTCGATGCCCTTTTCCCGGGCCAGGTTGGACACCTCGAGGTAGACGGCGCCGGACCAAACACGGATCCGAACCGTGTCGTCGCCCTTCTTCGGGAGGTTCAGGAAATCGATCTTGGTCTCGTTGTCGAGGCGGACGTAATTGCCGCGGCCGAAGTGGATCTCGGCCCGGCCGTCGGTCGTCCCGAGCCTGTCGCCCTCGGTGACGGGGGTGTTGACGACGCATTCCTCGTAGCCGATGTCGGAGGCCCTCTGGATGAAGGCGGTTCCGGTGAGGTGGCTCAGGCGGGCCACGGAATCGTTTGTATACGCGGTCTCCTGCTGTTCCTGGGGTATCAGCTGTTCCTCGGGAACAGGCGTTTCCTGGGGTTCCTGCTGTTCCTGACCGAACAAGGGGAAGGCTATGGCTAAAGCTAGGACCAGGATCATCGCGCATTTCTTGTTCATGATCATTCTCCTCGCACTCTCATTATAGCAAAATCCATGCCAAGAAATCCCCCCGATCCCCCCTTTACCAAAGGGGGGAGATCTAGCCCTGGCCCCCTTTACCAAAGGGGGGAACTGACTCTGTACCCCCATTTAACACGGGGGAACGGACCCTGCCTCCGTCCTTTCCAAAGGGGAGAACTGACTCTGCACCCCCATAAAACATGGGGGAACGGACCCTGCATCCGTCCTTTCCAAAGGGGAGAACTGACTCTGTACCCCCATTTAACACGGGGGAACGGACCCTGCATCCGTCCTTTCCAAAGGGGGGAACTGACTCTGCACCCCCATAAAACATGGGGGAACGGATCTTACCCCCCTTTATTAAAAGGGGGGCAAGGGGGGATTTAGGTGTCCTCGATATGGGACGAGTGACATGATTTGGCTACGCAGCTCAATAGCCACGGCTATAAGGCGCGGAAGGGCCCAAAGGGCCGCAGCTACGAGGCAACAACGAGGCCCCCCTTTGGAAAAGGGAGGTTGGGGGGATTTCCGTAAAGTGCGAGGCCGGCCCATGCTGGCGGTAGGCGCAGGCTTTAGCCGGCGTCCGGGAATATGCTTTGTGGTGCTTCAGGCCGTTTCTTGGCTATGCCTAAGCTCAGGCTAAAGCCTGAGGCTACCAGGACTTGTGGGCGAACAGCTTCGCGGCCTTGAGCTTCGCCAGGACCCGGGCCATGACGGCGTAGCGCTTGAGGTCGCCGAACGAACGGATGTGGCGGACGGCCCGGAGCGTCTTGCGAACGATCGAGACGTTCCCCCCGCTCATCGCCCAGCGGAAGAGGAGCTCGCTCACCTGGCTCCAGGTCAGCCTGTCCAGGAAGAGCGGCACGTCGCCCTGGGCCGAGGGCAGGGTCACGACGCGTGACCTGTACCTCTTCGTCCAGGTGAAGTCCTCCGGCAGGAGGCCCAGCTCCTTCGCCGTGGCCTCGAGGGGTGTCCCCGGATAGACGTGGAGGACGGCGACCGAAGCCTCGACCTCCTTCCGGTAGCGCTCGATGATGCCGGCGGTTTCCTGCGCCTCTTCCCAGGTCTCGGTCGGGTGGCTGAAGATGAAGAAGACGTTGGGGATGATGCCGAGCTCCCCGCACCAGCGGACGAGGTTGTGGAAGTCCTCGATCTCGATCATCTTGTGGATGACCTCGCGCCGGACCCGCTCCGAGCCCGCCTCGATGCCGAACGAGACGTGAAAGAGGCCGGCCTTCTTCATTTTCTCGAGGAGCGGCCGGGTGATGAGGTCGAGCCGGACCTCGGCCCGCCAGAAGATGTCGAGCTTGCGCTCGAGGATGAGGTCGCAAATGCGATCGACGCGCTTCGGGCTGGCGTTGAACGTGTCGTCGTAGAAGAAGACGACGCGGACACCGCGCTCGCGGACGTGGGCTTCGATCTCGTCGACGACGTTCTCGGGGCTTCTCATGCGGACGTGGCGGCCCCAGTTGATGGGCGTCGCGCAGAAGTTGCAGTCGAACGGACAGCCGCGGCTGGCCATGATGTTGACGGCCTGGAGCGGGCCATGACCCGGGACGTCGATCTTGAAGTTGAACTTCTCGAATGGGACAAGATGGAAGGCGGGGAAGGGGAGGCTGTCGAGGTCGGCGATAGGGGCGCGCGGCCGCGTGGCGATGACCTTCCCGTCCGCGTCCCTATAGGAAATGCCGTCGATCGCGGCGAGCCGTGCCCAAAGGGACTGCCGATCGCCCCCGGCCTTCTCGACGGACCGGCAGAGCTCGAGCGTTGTCACCTCGCCCTCGCCCCGGACGACGACGTCGAGCTCGGGGAGGTGGGACAGGGTGTCCGCGGAAGCCATTGACGCGTGCGGCCCGCCCATCACGGTCAGGACACCGGGAAGGGCCCGGCGCGCGATCTTGACGAGCTTGAAGCTCTGGAACCGGTTCTCGGTCGTGGACGTGACGCCCACGACGTCGGGCCGCTCTGCGCGGATCCTGTCGCGGATCCCGCCCCAGTCGAGCCCCAGGACGTCGGCCGGGACGACGCGGACGTCGATCCCTTCCTTCTCGAGGACGGCTCCGATGGTGAGGAGGCCCAGGGTGGGCATCGTCGAACCCTTGGACCAGCGCTCGGCGAAGTAGCCGCCGGGCGGAACGAAAAGCAGGACCTTCATGCGTCGGCCTTAAGCTCTTCCTTCCGCTCCATCTTCACGGAGTAGATCTTCGTGATGTTCGGCTCCTCCATGGTCGTGCCGTAGATGTAGTCGGCGACCTCCATGGTCTTGTAGTTGTGGGTGATGATGATGAACTGGGTCTGGTGCTTGATGGCCTTCATCAGGTCGAGGAACCGGCCGAGGTTGACGTCGTCGAGGGCCGCGTCGACCTCGTCGAGGAAGCAAAACGGCGACGGCCGGTATCGGAAGAGGGCGAACATGAAGGCCATCGAGGTCAGCGATTTCTCGCCGCCGGAGAGCAGGGCCAGGTTCTGGACGCGCTTGCCGGGCGGCTGGGCGACGATCTCGACGCCGCTCTCGAGGGCGTTGTCCGGATCGAGGAGCTTGACCTCGGCGTGCCCGCCCTTGAAGACCAGGGCGAAGATCTCGCTGAAATTCGTGTTGACCTCCTCGAGGGCCTTGAGGAACTTGTTCTTGCTCTCCTCGTCGATCTTGCGGATGGCCTCGCCGGTCGCGTCGATCGAATCACGGAGGTCCTTTCTCTGTTCGGAAAGGAAGTCGAAGCGCTTCTTCTGCTCGAGGTACTCCTCCTCGGCCATGAGGTTGACGGCCTTGTAGCGGAGGAGCGCGTCGCGGGATTCCTCGAGCTCCTTCTCGACATCCTCGTCGGAGAGCTCGGCCACCGGCCGGAGCTTGCGCGGGGCGCGGCGGAGCTTCACGGGCTCGGCGGCAGGGGCCTGCCCTTCGGCGGCCGGCTCGAGGCTCGCGGCTTCGGCGTCCGGGGCTCCCGTGGCGATGGACTGGGTCTCTTCGGCTCCCTCTTCGTCTTCGGGGAGAATCTCTTCTTCCAGCTCGGCGGCTTGCGCGGCCCCCGGCACCGCGGCCGCAGCTTCGGATTCGGTCCGGAGCTCGGCCAGCGTCTTCTTCAGGTCCTGCCAACACGTCTCCTCGAGGTTGACGAGGTCGCGGTCGATCTCTGCCTTGCGGATCTCGGCCTTAACCCGGGCGTCCTTGGCGGCCTCCTCTTCCTCGCGGGCGGCCTGGAGCAGGGCTTCGAGCTCATTCTGGCGCTTCCGGATCCCGCGGAGGGACGTCTCAGTCTTTTCGAGCGACTTCTCGCCCGCGTCGCTCTCTTCCTCGAGAGCCTTCGTCTTTGCGGAGAGCTCGCGGATGTATTCGCCGAGCTTTTCCTTGCCGGACTCGTCCTCCCGAATCTCCTCCTCGAACGCGGCGATCTTGGCCTCGGTAGTCTCTTTGCGGCGGGCGAGGCCCTGGATCTGGAGGTTGAGGCCGTTCATCTTCTCTGCCAGGAGGTCGCACTCGGACTTGAGCCCGAAGTGGCGCCGTTCGTTCTCGCCGTCCTTCTCTCGGACGGCGACGAGCTCCCGGCGGGCGGCCTCGACGCGCTCATTGAGGGCGCGCTCGTCCTCCTCGGCGGCTGTCGCGGCGGCGCGCAGGGCCTCCAGGTTCCCGGTCATGGATTCCTTCTCGCCGGCCAGCACCGCCAGTTCGCGGGCGATGATCTCGGCCGAGATCGACGCCTTTTCCATCTCGACGCGGCCGAACTTCCGCTCCCGGAGCCGGTCCTGGAGGGAATGCTCCTCCTCGAGGAGGCTTGCGCGCTCCCGCTCGAGTGCGGTCTCGAGGGAACGGCACTCGGCTTCCTTGGCTTCGAGGGCGGCCGAGGGCGGGACGATCTCGTCCTCGAGACCGGCGGCCCGCTCTTCGAGCCCGTGGATCTCCTGAGCCAGGGCGATCATGCCGTCGCCCTTCGCCCCGAGCCTAAGGAGGCCGGAGGCCAACAGAAGGTCGCCCGAGGGCGTGATGAAATTCAGGCCGGGGAACCGGAGCCAGAGCCGGACGGCGGCGGCGGCTTCGCGGACGATGACGGCCTCGTCGAGCCGGTCGAGGTGGTTGCGGAAGCGGTCGTCGGTCCGGACGCGGCCCTTGAGGAGGCCGATGACTTCCGTGTCGCCGAGGACCTCGGGCGGGACGGCGGACCGGATGCGGCCGGGGACGAGGAGGTAACTGCCCTTGAGCCCGGGCCGGAGGGCCTTCAGGAACTCCTCGGGCAGGATGACACGGGCCCTGGCCTCGTCCTTCCAGAAGACGTCGAAGAGGGGGGCATCCTCGGCGCTCGTCCTGACGAGGTCGGCCAGGAGGCCGAACGAGCCGGGGATGTCCTCGGCGGCCACGCCGGCGCGCTCCTTGGCGTCCACGGTGCGGAGGGCCTGGAGCTGATAGACGGCGGCGTCGCGGCTCTCTTTGAGGGCGGCGATGCGGCCCCGGAACTCGTCGGCGGCGGCGCGGGCTGAGGCGAGGTCCGACTGGAGCGAGGCGATCGACCGTTCCTTCTCGATGCGGGCCCCCTCGCGGGAGGCGATCTCGGACTCGAAGCCGGCGAGGGCGGCCTCGGTCTCGGCGAGGAGGGCGGCTTGGCCGGAGGCCTGGGACCGGAGCTTCTCCTCCTGCCGGAGGACGAGCTCGAGCTCCTTCTCGACCTTGACGGCGTCGTTCCGCTTCTCGGTGAGCTCCTGGAACGCCCGGAGGTGCTCGTCGCGGAGAGCCTGGATGTCGGCGGCGTGGGCAGCCGTCCGTTCCTTGGCCACGCGAACGAGGACGGCGGAGGCCTCGACCTCGGATCGGCGACCTTCGAGGTCGGCGGTCATCCCCTCGAGGCCGGAGCGGGCCTGGACGGATTCGAGTTCGAGGGCGAGCATCTCGGCCCGGAGCTCCTCGCGGGAGGCCTCGGCCTTGCGGCGGGATTCCTCGAGGAACTCGGCGCGCTTTGTCTCGCGCTCGATCTCGGCCTCGAGGCGGGCGACCTGGGACTTGACGGCGTAGACCCGCTCCTGGCTCTCCTTGAGCGCCTTCTCGAGGTCCCAGAGGGATTTGCGCACGCCGGCCAGGTCGTGCTCCTCGGCCTTGATTCGGGACATGACCTCATGCTCTTTCTCCAGGCAGACGTTGTGGGCGGCGGCCGCTTCGGCCTGGGTCCGGACGAGATGGATGTCCTTGCGGAGATAGTGAAATGAAGTCAGCTCGCGGATGCGCTCGCGGAGACGGCGGTAGCGGTTGGCGGCCGAGGCCTGGCGCTGGAGGGAGTTCTTGGCCTTCTCGACCTCGGAGATGATGTCCTCGAGGCGGGTCATGTTCTGCTCGCTCGTCTCGATCTTGTTCTGGGCCTGGCGCTTCCTGTCCTTGTAGTAGGCCGTGCCGGCGGCCTCCTCGAGGAGGGCCCGCTTCTCGAGCGGCTTGGAGGTGACGAACGTGCCGATGGCGCCTTGCTCGATGACGAAGTACTCGGCCTCGCCGATGGAGTGCTTCCAGAGCTCCTCCTGGATGTCGCGGAGGCGGACGCCCTTGCCGTCGAGGCGATACTCGCTCTCGCCCGAGCGGAAGGCACGGTGGGAGACGGTCATCTCGCCATCCTCGCCGCCGAGGGAGAGGACGACGTCGGCCATGCTGACGGGCGGGCGCTTGGTGTTGCCGTTGAAGATGATGTCGTCGGTCCGGTCGCCGCGAACGGTCCTCTGGCGGTGGCCCCCGAGGACCCAGAGGAGCGCGTCGACGAGGTTGCTCTTGCCCGTGCCGTTGGGGCCGACGATGGCCGTTATGCCGGGGTGGAAGACGATCTTGGTCCGGTCGACGAACGACTTGAATCCCTGCAGTTCGAGCTTCTTGATGATCATATCGTGTATTCTCGCTTGGACGGGGAATTTCGCGGCGGCGCCCCCGGGTTTCCCGTCTGTTCCCGGGCTTAAGCCTGAGGCTACATCATAGTTAAATTGCCCGTTTTTGGGAAGGGGGCCGAGGGGGCAGATTATTGTTTCCGGTCATTGCGAGGAGCCCGGCGACGAAGCAATCTGGGGCAAGATTGCTTCGCTTCACTCGCAATGATGCGCTGGCCTTGCGATCTGATCCCTCCCGGCTTGACAATTGTGAGCTGACCCCTCACAATCCCATTATGGAGAACGATCAGCGCAAGTTCCTTCGGTTCGAGTGTATGCTCCCTGCCGAGATCATAAAGATCGAGGAGCGGGATGGCCTGACCGAGAAGGCCCGGATCGACGATTTTTCAAGGGGCGGATTAAAGCTCGTCCTCAACCTGGACTTCAATTTCGTCCCCGGCGCGAAGATCGAGCTTAAGTGTTCCCTGCCCGACAAGGCCGATACGGCCCCGGCCAAGGCCGAGGTCATCTGGAGCAAGAACGAAGGCGGTACTTGGTCCCTCGGCCTGAAGATCCTGGACATGGCCCCCGAGGCCCTCTCCGAGATCCTCGATTCCTGCTACACGCATTGGCAGGAAAAGAAGCTCAAGGGCTAACCCCTCCGTGCTGGACAGCTGCCCGCGTCTCGGCTATAATCTTCCTCCTTCGGGCCAGCGTAGCTCAGTCGGTAGAGCGGCTGATTCGTAATCAGCAGGTCGGAGGTTCGATCCCTCTCGCTGGCTCTCCCATATTCCCCCCATATAGCCCTCCGGAATCAATCATTTAGGCCGGAGGCGTGTCCGCGTTGTCGTTCCCGTCAACTCCATCGGATTCCGCTATTTTCCAGTATCTTTTGGCAAAAATTTGGTCATCGGAATTCGCTTGCTCTTTTCGGACTACGCGATAAGATATAAACAGGATCATAATATGCCTTGGGCTTTGTTGAAGTGTGAGGATTGCGGCAGGTTTTATCGGCATTACCCGGTCGGGGAAGTGGAGCGATGGATAAATAAGGGGATGAACCCCAGCCTCCGTAGTGACAAGGCCCACTTTGCCAGGCAGGTCAAGAAACTGGAAGCACTGTGTCCTTACTGCCGGGAAGCGCTGAACGGGATGCCCTACTTTCCCTCTCGGACCAAGTGCCGTATCTGCAATAGAGACGCCGGGCGAGATAAGCACGGGAATTGCAGGTTTTGCGGGGGGCCCTTGGGCGTCCTTGTGAGCAAGACGTTTTCCCGCCGGAAACGCTAAAAAGGGAAAATTGCCTCGGTGGACCCTAAAAATAAATTAAAATAATTTCTAATGTCCACAACCCTTTAAACAACAATAACTTACGCCCATCCGTCGGAAAGCATAGCGATCGGACGACGTGCTCAAAACCCCAGAAAACAGGTCTTTTTTCACCATATTCTTACTATAGTGAAGGCGGTAAAAATGACGAAGAAAGAAAGAGCGGACCAGGCAGTTCAAGACGTACTGAACTCGCCTCTTATACGGCATATCATTGCCAGCCTCAACCCTGACATGGCCGGCCTTCGGAGAGCGATAAGGGCCACCCTTGGGGAGGTCGCAGAGGCCGCCAGGGAGGAGTTTCATGACGAATGGGAGGAGGCCGCGCGCGGCTCCCTGACCGAGAAGGTCGCATTGGCAAACGCACTCAATGTGCCGTTCAAGAAACTGTGGCCTCAAACCTATGATCAAGTCTCGGAGATGTTAGCTACCACGGGTATGCGTTCGAAGCCCAAGACGAAAAAAGCAAAAGGCTAACTGACTGCCCACTTCCGATGCGGCTTCTTAGATGCAGGGAAGCCGTAGGCGGCCCACCGACCGGACGCGACATCTAGTCTCAACGCGCCGCGGAAAACGCTAGGGCTCAGGCCCGGCGAAACCGAGACCCACAGGAGACTCTTATGTCTCTCAAACCCAAGGCCCCTGTCTTGACCTTCGCTGATGACATGGTCGCGCGGGACTTCTATCGCCGACTGAGGGAGAGGCTTACGGTCGCCGAGAAAACCCACCTTCTCGGAGGCGAGCCCGACCCCCTGACCTATCGCCTGAGGCTCCTTTCCCTAGCAGAAAAGCACGGCATATGAACATCGAGGAGCGTCATTTTGTGCGCCCGCAGGAGTTTGCGGGCCTTTATGGCCTGTCGGCAAAGCACGTCTATGATCTCTTGAGTCGGCGACTACTGCCGGCAACGAAGCGGAAGGGTTGCGGCTGGCTGATCGATCGCATCCGATTTGAGAAAGAGCTCGAGGATTCCATTGGAAAGCGTTACCCAAGCTGAGGGCGTTCTTGCCGGGCTCCTGATTGATCTCCCCCGGCTCGAGCAATACGAACTTGCGGACTCCATGTTCGAGGGGCGTGCCCGCCGCGTCTTCCAGAGTTTATCAAGCCTCTGGGAGGAACGCAGGGTTGAAAAGCTCGGGCCTGCCGATATCGTGGAGCTCAGCGAAAAGGCCGGGGGCGACGGCATCCTGGCCTATATCACCGAACTGATCGGACCCTGGGCGCCCGTCAACGAGGCTCTGTTCCGTGATGTTTATACCCGCTTTCGGGCCCGACAGATCAAAGGCCGCCTTCTACGGAAGGTTGAGGCCTTAGCCAAGCTCCCGTCGGGTATCGAGCTCGATATTGACGAGATCCGAGCGGATATCGACGAACTGGACCGGATCTCCGAGGCAACGGGTTCCCGTCTAGCGGAGCGGGCCTCGGGCGATGTCAAGGTTCGCGCCATCCCCTGGCTTTTCCCGGGCGTGCTGGCAACCCACATGGCGACCGGTATCACGGGCGACGCCGGAAACGGCAAGACGCTTGTCGCCGTCGATATGTCCGCAAGGGTCACCGTCGGCAAGGCCTTCCCTCTCTACGGCAAGCCCGGAGCGCCTGTTAAAGGGCACGTCTTTTATGTCACGTCCGAGGGCGTTCCTGAAATGATCCTGGTCCCGCGGCTCATTGCCGCCGGCGCGGACCTCTCCAAGATCACGATCATCGAGGGGATGTATCTTCGCAAGGGCGAGTTCTCGATGTTCGATGTCACCCAGCACCTTCCGAAGCTGGAGAAGCGGGCGCGAGACTTCCCGGACCTCAAGCTGATCGTGCTCGATCCCATCGCCTCTTTCCTTCCCGAGCGGATAAATCCCAACCAGGCAAACAGCGTCCGCCAGGCGATGGATAGGGTCTCCAATTTGGCCTACAAGCTCGGCATTGCAGCCGTGACCGTCATGCACTTCGCTAAGGCCTCGGCGGGCGTCAAGGCCATCCACAGGACGGCCGGAAGCGGCCAATTCGAGGCGGCCCTGAAGATGTCCTGGTCCGTGATAAGGCGCGAGGGAGACGCCCGGAACGCTCGCCTCTTGGTGCCGCAAAAATCGAATATTACGGGCGGCTATAAGAGCCTGTCCTTTGGTATTCATCAGGTCGAGTTCCCCGCCCCCGACAACCCAGAAGAGGTCATCACCACGGCCAAGATCGAATATGGCGATCTCGTCGATGAGGATCCCGAGACGCTGATAAGCCCGTCCCAGGAAAGCGATAACCACGTTGCCAAGGCAACAGAATTCCTCTCCAAGAAGCTCAAAGAGGGGACGACGCTCTACGCGGCCCGCCTGATTGACGAGGCCGAAGACCAGGGCATCCCCAAATGGGCCCTCTATAAGGCTAAGGACCGAATAGGCATCGAGCACGACAAGGAAGGCCACTTCCAAGGCCGGACGTTTTGGTATCTACCCAAGCGGAAAGACTGATGCTCCCTAAAGCCTATATATCAAAACATAGGTAAACATAGGTAAACATAGGCTTCCCTATCTTCTCCTATGTTCGCCTATGTTTGCACTTTTATAGGCTCAGAAGATAGCGGGAGGACGGCGACAGGCGCCTGCCCATTAAGCCTCATCGTCCCCCCAAGAAGCGGGGGCGACCATCTAACTGCCAATCGCATGATTATCAGGCGGGAAGGCTTAAATAATGACCAAAACTTTGCCATTCCAAGCCTTAGAGAAGCCCGTCAAAAGGAGCCCAAAACCTCATGGATAATGCATCTAAGCGCAAGAAAAAGCGAAGGATAGGGCGCCCGCCCATGCATGGAGCCTTCGCCCTGGTCTATCGGGACGAGATAGTAAGGCAATTTCCCGAGCTGACCAGGTACACCAGGGACGTTTATGACGGGCTCATGGAGGATCTGGCGCCAGAAGGCAAGGACACCCTGCCCGTTGCTAAGCGGATCATTCTGGACAGGTTGCTCTCCAAGCTCCTAACAGCGGGTCTTCTGGACATCTACTTGGGCCAGCACGGGATTCTACAGCGGGGGGCGCTCGAAAGGAAGGTCCTCGAATGCGAGCCTGCCGTCAATACCTGGCTGGCCGTCAATCATGCAATCCTGAGGGATCTTCAGGCTCTGGGCCTAGAGAGAAAGGAACTCGAGCCGTTGGATCTCAACCCGCTCGAGATAGCGGCGGAGATCGACGCTAGGAAGATAGCCAATGGGGCATGCGAGGTAGGGAAAATCGATCCTGGGGCATCCCAGGGGCATAAAACAGGCATTCAGGAGGCTAATGATGAAAGCAATCACGATCAAACTGGACAGGCGGAGGCGGCTGCGCCTGACGCCAACATCGATCAAGCTGGCGGAGAAGACGATGGGGAAGTCAATTGTTGAAATAGGCGACCATATACAGGTGTTGTCCCCCTCGATAGAGCTGGTATCAACGGTGCTCTGGCTTCTCTTGATCGATGAGGACCCCGCGCTGACCATTCAGGGCACGGGCCAGATCCTCAAGGACTATCTCTCGGGCGCCGGCTTCTTAAAGCTGGCATGGAGGACCTGGCGGCTAAAGCGGGCATTCGGTAAATATGGACGGGCGCTCAAAGAGTTTGCCCGTGAGTTTGGAGGTTAATATGCCATTCAATGCGGGTAGTCTAGTCGCAACGCTGGAATTAAACACCAAGGGCTGGACGGAGAAGATCCAGGCGGTCCAGAAGGACAAACAAGCGCTTCTGACCTCCGCCGCCAATATCGGCAAGGGGTTCCAGGACATGGGCCTCAAGATGACGGCAGCCGGCGGCGCGCTCGTCTTGGGTCTCGGCGCGATGATAAAGAAGACAGCCAACGCCGGGGACGCATTTTGGGACCTGAGCCAGAAGACGGGGATCTCGGTTGAAACGCTGTCCTCGTTCAAGCTGGCGGCGGATACCTCGGGAACCTCTATCGACGGCTTTGCGGTGGGGATGCGGGGATTGTCCAGGGCCGTCGGCGATGCCAAGACAGGCACGGGTGACGCAAAGAAAGCGTTCGATGCCCTGGGCGTGTCATTCGTGGATGCTGACGGGAAGGCGCGTCCGCTCGATCAGCTCTTCCTTGATCTCGCCGGGAAGTTCTCCGGCATGGAGGACGGGGCGACGAAGACCGACCTGGCCATGAAACTGTTCGGGCGGTCCGGGGTGGAGCTCATCCCCATGCTCAACCTCGGAAAGCAGGGGCTCAAGGACTTGACCGACCGGGCCAAGGAGCTCGGCATCACGTTCAACACCGAGGCCGCGAAGAAATGCGACGAGTTCAATGACAGCCTGGATATTCTCAGGGCTTCGGTCGGGGCGTCGTTCCGGGGGATCGCGCTGGAGTTGATCCCGACCCTTCAGGACCTTGCTACAAAGGTCGCGTCGGCGATCGGCAAGGTCATCGAATGGACCAATGCACATCCCGCCTTGACGGAGGCCATCGGCAAGCTCGCCCTGGGCCTGGCCGGCATCGGGACGATCCTCGCGGTTTCGGGGCCGGTTCTCATGGGAATCGGGGCGCTGATGACCAACATTGGGGCGATCAAGCTCTTGGCCTTGAAATCCATTGTGTTCACGTTCGCCCTGGCCGGTACGGCGATCGTCGCGATGGGCGTCGTAAAAATGATTGACGATTTCAAGCGGCTCCGGCTCGAAGGGGAGACGACGGCGGAGGCGCTCAGGACGATGTTCCTGAATTTCAATCCGTTCAAGAGCCTCTCCCGTGACAAGATCAGCGAGACGGTCCTGGCGATGGATGAAGCGCGGAGCTCCTCCATCAACCTGACGGGCGCAGTCAGCCTGCTCGATATCGCGTTTAATGCCATCAAGGGAGCCATCGAGGACGGGGCGGTCAAGCCTGCGAAGACCCTGGCCAGCACCGTCACGGACGTTCTGATCCCCGCGGTGGACAATGCCAAGCTCGCCCTCGCCAGCATGGTGCAGACGATCGCCCTCGAGGTCACGCCGAAGACCGCGGGGCTTGAGGCGCTCATCAAGGACTTCACCCCGGCGCTCCAGGGCGTCGATTGGCAGGCACTTCCCGAAGGCGCGAAGCCGGCCCTGGATCAGGTTGGGATTGCCGTCGAGACGATGAGAGAGAGGATCGCGGACAATTTCGCGGGATTATTCCTTGATATCAAATCGGGATTCGTCGATACGTTCACCCGTTCCGTCGATGAGGGATGGGGCTTCTCGCGTTTTATGGATGAGATATTTAAGACGATCCGGACCTCTCTGATCAGAACGATCGGCGAGATGCTCGCTGACTGGATGTTCGGATTCATCGATAAGATCAAGGCCTCGGCAACATCTGCCGGGAAGACGATCGCCGAAAGCATCGGAGGCGCGACCGGGGGCATCGGGAAGGCGGCCGGGTCGATGGCCGGCTCCTTCCTTTCGGCGGCGGGATCTATCGCCAGCATCGTCACCGCCGTCGCCTCGGTCGTCTCCCTGCTCAAGAGCCCTCCCACGGGCGCGGGCGACGGCATGGGCCGCGTCGTCGAGCGACAGGACCAGCAGACCTCGCTCCTCACGCGCATATTTGAGGACATCAACGGAAATCTCAAGCCGACGCTCTGGTCGATCTCCAGCAAGAGCGATACCCAGATCAAGCGTCTGGATACGGCCAACGCCTGGCTCAAGTCGATGGATGCGGCGCTCAAGGGAATGAAGGGCGCGGCAAGCGGGGCCGTCTCGACGCAGACAGAAATGATGGTGGTCCACGGCACGCGGAGCGATCCCGAGTACATCATGCGAGCCTCTCAGCTCAACGCGGGCATCATGCCCAAGGCGACCAGCGGCGGCGGGCGACAGGCGCCCGTCGTCGTCAATATCAAGCCCGTGGTCATTGAAAAACGGGACCGCTATATCATCGAGTTTGTTCAGGACAGCCTGAATCACGGCACGCTGAGGATCCCCGCCTCGGCGGTAGGCGGGTGACATGGATATAACGGACGCCCTGCACGACAAGACAATCTTCGGGCCGCTGTTCAAGGACCCGAAGACCTGGCACGCATGGGAGGTCTATCTCCGGGGGCTTTTCGGACTGCCGATCGAGGGCGCCGAGGATCTGGCTCTTTTTAGGGACTGCACCGGGCTCGAGGCGCCCCCGCGCGAGCGGGCCCGGGAGAGCTATGTCATCGCCGGGAGGCGGAGCGGCAAGAGTTATACATCGGCGCTCATCGCTGCGTTCCTGGCCTGCTTCAAGGACTGGAAGCCTTATCTGAGTCCGGGGGAGCGCGGCTGGATCTTCGTCATCGCCGTGGACAAGGCCCAGGCCGGGATCATCAAGGCGTACATCTCGGGCATCTTCCATCGGGTGAAATGCCTGAAGGGCCTGATCGCAAAAGAGACACAAGAGACGATCGAGCTCAAGAACGGGATCTCGATCGCCGTGAAGACGGCGTCCTTCCGTTCCGTCCGGGGCTATACAATTTTAGCGGCGTTGCTCGAAGAGATCGCATTCGCAAGAAGCGAGGACAGCGCGAACCCCGACAAGGAAATTTTAGCGGCCGTCCGCCCGGCGCTGGCGACGATCCCCGACAGCCTGCTCCTCGGCATCAGCACACCCTATAGCCGGAGCGGGGTCCTTTGGGAGCAATTCAAGAACTACTACGGGAAGCCTGGCGGGCCGCTGATCTGGAAGGCGGCGACGCGGATAATGAACCCGACGATCGACAGCCGGCTCATCGCTAACGCGCTGAAAGAGGACCCGCAGGCGGCCCGGGCGGAATGGGAGGCCGAATGGCGCGAAGATATCGAAGCGTTCCTTACGCAGGAGCTCGTCGAGGCCGTCACTATCACGGGCCGGTTCGAGTTGCCGAGGATTGCCGACGCCGAATACTACGGCTTTATAGACCCGAGCGGCGGCCGGCAAGACTCTTTCACGATGGGGATCTGTCACCGGGATAAAACGGGAAAGATCGTCCTGGACGTTCTCCGGGAGCGCCGTCCGCCCTTCCAGCCGCAGGGCGTCGTCGAAGAGTTCTCGGCCGTCCTGAAATCGTTCAAGGTCTCGAGCGTCGAGTCTGATAAATACGCCGGCGAATGGGTCCCCGAGGCCTTCAGAAAATACGATATCGAAGTTAAGAACGCCGACATGACGGCGAGCGAGCTGTATCTGAATCTTCTCCCGCTTGTCGCGAACGGGACGGTTGAACTTCTGGACAATAAGCGGCTGCTCGCGCAGCTCACAGGGCTTGAGCGTCGGGTCCGGAGCGGAGGGAAGGACCTTGTTTCCCATTATGCAGGGGGGCATGACGATCTCGCGAACGCCGCGGCCGGAGCCTGCGTCATGGTCGCGCAGACAGAGGCCGATGGCGGGGGCCTGTTTATTTCGGCCGGGTCCGTCTATGGCGACGACGTTCGGCCGGCGTTTCAACATTCTCCAGGCTGGCGGACGCTGACCTGGGGAAAGAACTGATGGGGCAAGCGAGGCCCGGAACTACGCGCTGACGGAGGTTTGCCGAATGGAAGTATTTGCAGGGGGTTTACCGTGGGACGTAAAGGACGGGGACCTGGAGGGCCTATTCAAGCCCTTCGGGGAGGTCGCGCGGATTAGCGTCGTCCGCGATCCGAGGACGGGAGAGGCGCGCGGCTTCGGCTTTGTAGAAATGCCGAATGACGGCGAGGCCAGGGCCGCGATCACGGCCTTGAATCAGACGGAGCTTCGCGGAAGGACGCTTCGCGTTTCCGAATCGCTGAAATCGCGCGGACCATATCCGAATCATGGGAGGACAAATTGAAATACGAACAGACGATCCTTGAAGCGTTTCAGGCTCGCGAAAAAGAGATCAAGGCCGAGTGCGACAATCTTGATCGCGAAATGGACAAGAAAAGGCGCGACCATGAGAAAATCCAGGCCGACGCCCTGGCGAAGCTCACGGGCGCGCGGGAAGCCCTGGCCGCTATGAAGGCCGATTATCTCACGCTCGAATCCGGGCTCGCGGCCCAGGCCGAAGGCGAGCTCAGGACAACGGAGGCGACGGCTGAGAAAGTGAAGGCGGGCGAGGTTTCGCTTCGGAACTTCATGGAGGACGGGCTTTCGGCAAGCGCGATCAAAGCGAAGGCCCAGGCCCAGGCAAACGAAAAGCTCAGGGAGGGTCGGAGGATCATTCTCGAAAAGGCCCTGGAGATATTCAAGCTCGAAGCCGTGGAAGCCGAGGCGAGGAAAAATATTATTTTCTGCGCGACCTATCCGGGGCAAACTCAGGTCAAGAAACTCAAGGCCGAAGTCGAAACGCTTGAGCGTAGGATCGGCGAAGTTTTTAGCGGTTATTATTTGGCGACGGCCGATATGGACCGGGCCAAGCTCAACGTCGCGCTGAGCGAAGGGAAGTCGGTTTCCGGCACGACCTGGGACGCGCTTTCGGTCGATGAGCTTAAGGACTTGAGATTCGATCCGCGCGTTCAGAAATACGCGGGGGACCTCGAAGCGTTCATCGGCACGGCCGACCCGGCCAAACGGTTCAATGTGTTCCTTCGCGTCGCGGCCTGGGACAATACGCCGGGCTTGGCGATCCTGGCGGCATTATGAACAAGCGCACATTCACGGCGAAGGAGATCGCGACACTCTTAACAAGCCAAGCCGGGAGCGATATTGAATTGAACCTGGGCAACGGGCTGCGGGCCGTCCGCATGGCGACGAAGGACAGGCCCGTTTTCCAGATCGATCGGGCGGGGAAAGACCTGCATAATCTGGACGACGCGGACCCGGCCGAACTCGCGGAGCTATCGGCTATCGTGTGGACCTTCGCGGACCAGTTTGGGCCTACGGAGGACGCCCTGGAGGAGCCCTTGACGCCGGAGCGGTTTAAAGACAAGCCGGAGCCGGAGAACATCGAGCCGGACCCGTTAGGGCTCACGCCGGACCATTTGCGGGGGATCATCGCGGACCCTGGGCTCGCGCGAAGGCTCGCGGCAGGAACAGCAACGGCCGAAGATTTGATTGTGCCGGACGCGCTCAAGGACGAGCCCGACGACAGCGATCCATTGGCCTATCCGGGGGACGCCTCTATTTGACGCGCTTGGATTCGAGCCAGGCCTCAACGTCGGCCTTCTTGAACAAGACATGGCGCTTCAGTTTGAAGTACGGAATGGGGCTATCCGGGTCGTTCATCCGCCGGAGCAAGGAGCCCCTAGAGATTTTTAGATATTCCTGAACCTGCTCCCTGGTAAGGGTCTCGTCTGAGAAGCTCGTCTTTTCGGACATTTTGACTGACTTCATCGACACAAGGATAAGTTCCCTGGCCTTAAAAGTCAAGGAGCAACAAAATGCTTGACTTTCGTTTAACTAGACCCCATTATGTTTAAGGACGGTCCAAATGGCCGTTACTTAATCAAGGAGGGCTTAATGGCAAAGACAAATGGAAAGGGGCCGGGGGAGAACCGCGACGCATGGGAAGGGGTGGCCCGCGTTGAATGGCTCAAGGGGTTTCCTTTCGTCGGCGAACCCGACGCACAATTCGAGGCAAGGGCTGGGATTGTCCCTGCCGCGGGCATCCAGGGCTCGAGCCTTTTGCTGGCGCTGAACTTCTCAAAGAACGAGACAACCGAAGGCGTCAACCTCACCTTGTCATTCGACCAGGCGAAGGTGTTGTCTGAAATTCTACACAATTTCGTCGCCTCCCGGGAAATGGCACATCAGGCGGTCCGCGGCGCATTCGTCAATCCCGAGGGCGCCGTGCGTTGGGGAACCTATCCTCGGGCGCTTTGATCTTCTTTCAGAGGCCGGGGCTTCGGTCCCGGCCCGAGTTAAGAGGATCAACCGAATCCTCAAAAGGAAAACGGAAGAATGAAGATTTACAAGAACGAAAAAGGCAAGTGGTGCTATCGTTTCATGGCCAACGGCCAGCAGGCCCGTAAAGTCGTCGGCCTCTCGAAGCAGGAATGCGAGGCTGCGGCCTGCGCGGCCCGGGACAAGATCAAACGCAGCGGCTTCGGGCTCAAGGGAACGCCCAAGAATCTCTTTTTTGAGGACTTCGCGAAGGAATACCTGGACCGCTATTCCAGGGTGTACAAACGGTCCTGGAGAAGCGACGAGACCTCCTGCAAGCACCTGGCCGAGTTCTTTAAGGGCAAGTACCTTTCGGCAATCACCCGGAGCCTCGTCGAACACTACCAGGCCAAGCGCAAGGATGAGGTCGCGCCGGCTACGGTGAACCTCGAGATCGCCTGCCTGAAGAAGATGCTGAGCAAGGCCGTGGATTGGGATTACCTCGATTCTAATGTTGCCGCCAGGGTCAAAAAGTTCAAGCTGAACAATGCCCGGGAGAGGGTCCTTGACGCCGACGAGGCCCGGCGCCTGATCGAATGCGCGGCGCCTGCGCTCCAGCCGGTTCTCATCATAGCCCTAAAGACGGGAATGCGGCGGGGCGAGATCCTGAGCCTGAAGTGGTCGGACGTGAATTTCATCAAGGCCTTCATCCAGATCAAGGACACGAAGAGCGGAGAGCCCCGCAAGGTTCCCCTGAGCCCCGCTGCCCGGGAAGCCCTGAAGGCCCTCCCGCGAACCTCCGATTTCATCTTCTACAACGCCGAGACGAAAACGCACGTCAAGAGCGTCGTGACGGCGTTCGATACGGCCTGCACCAGGGCCGAGATCAAGGGGCTCCGCTTCCACGACCTCCGGCATACGTTCGCGACCTGGTACATGGAGAGGGGCGGCGACGTTGTGGCCCTGTCCAAGATCCTCGGGCATCATTCGCTTCAGATGACGCTCCGGTACTGCAATCCGACAGAGGGCGCGATGCTCCAGGCAGTTGAGAAGATGGACGCGATCTTGGGAAAACCCGAGGCCGAAACCGGCAAAAATTTGGTCATCGAGAAGCCCGAAGCTGTCGTAACTGCGCCATTATTAAGCAATTAGACATGAGGCCCTTGCGATTCGTAATCAGCAGGTCGGAGGTTCGATCCCTCTCGCTGGCTCCATCAAAACTCCCCATATGAAGCGCCAGAATCAGAGACTTAGACCTCTAGCCGGAGGTCTGCCCGTCTTGCCTGCGCTTGCCCCATAAAACAAGGAATTAGCCCCTAATGTGGCACAAATGTGGCACAAGCGTGGAACACGCCAATAATAACCTTTGAATAGGCGTTCCGGACTCCGGATTCAAAGGTCGAAGGCTCGAATCCTCTCAGGCGCGCCCCGTTTGACTTCCCGCCTATCCCTCTGTTAATCTGAGTCCAAGTTAGAGGAGGGGACCAAACGTGGCCAACAAGTGCCCAACCTGTCATTCCGACAATCCCGATACCAAGCAGTTCTGCGCCGATTGCGGCACCCAGCTGCCTCTGCCCCAAGGCCATCCTCCGGTCCTGACGGAAACCCTTCAAACCCTTGTCCATGAACTCACCACCGGCTCCACCTTCGCCAATCGTTACCAGGTCATCGAGGAGCTAGGCCATGGCGGCATGGGCAGGGTCTATAAGGTCTTCGACAGCGACATCAAGGAGAAGATCGCCCTCAAGCTTCTCAGGCCCGAGATCGCCCTGGACCGGGAGACCGTCGAGCGCTTCTCGAACGAGCTGAAGCTTGCCCGGAAGATCAGCCACCGCAACGTCTGTCGGATGTTCGACCTGGGCAAGGCCGAGGGCACGACCTTCATCACTATGGAGTTCGTGCCGGGCGAGGACTTGAAGAAGTTCATCCGGAAGTCCGGCCAGCTTGGGGCCGGCCGGGCCGTGTCAATCGCCAAGCAGGTCTGCGAAGGATTGACGGAGGCCCATCATCTGGGTGTCGTCCACCGTGACCTTAAGCCCCAGAACATCATGGTCGACGAGGACGGCAACGCTCGGATCATGGACTTCGGGATTGCCCGGTCGCTCTACGGCAAAAGCATAACAGGTGCCGGGGTGATGATCGGGACGCCGGAGTACATGTCACCGGAGCAGGTCGAGGGGAAGGAGGTTGACCAGCGCTCGGATATCTATTCGCTGGGGATCATCCTCTTCGAGATGGTCACGGGTCATGTGCCCTTCGAGGGCGACACGCCGTTCACGATCGGCGTCAAGCACAAAAGCGAGCGGCCGCGGGACCCCAGGGAGCTGAATCCGCAAATCCCTCAGGACCTCGGCCGGCTCGTCCTCAAATGTCTGGAGAAAGACGGCGCCAAGCGCTACCAGAGCGCGGGGGAGCTCCGTACGGACCTGGAGAAAATCGAACAGGCTATGCCGACGACCGAGCGCGTCGTTTCGAAGCGGAAGCCTCTCACCTCCAGGGAGATCACCGTTAAGTTCAACTTGAGAAAGCTCGCCGTCCCTTTATCAGCCGTCATCGTGCTGGCCGCAGCGGCCGTCATTCTTTGGAAAGTCATCCCTCACCGAAAGGCGCCCGCCGCGCCCAAGATCGAGAACTCCATCGCCGTCATCAGCTTCGTGAATCAGACCGGAGATAAGGACTTCGATTATTTGCAAAAGGCCATTCCCGACCTTCTGATCACCAGCCTGGAACGGCGAGGCGAGCTCTACGTGGCCACCTGGGAGCGGATGCTGGACCTTCTCGATCAGATGGGGAAAAAGAATGTCGAAGTCATCGACAGGGAACTCGGTTTCGATCTGTGCCGGAGGGAGGGGATCGAAACGATTGTCATCGGGAGCTACATCAAGGCCGGGGAGACCTTCGCCACGGATGTAAAGGTCCTGGATGTGGGGACCAAGAGAATTCTCAAGAGCTGCACTTCAAGGGGAGAGGGGGCTTCGAGCATAATCAACCGGCAGATCGATGAATTGACCAGGGAGATCTTTGAGGGCATCGGTCTGGCGAAGAAAGGCTCGGGTACTTCAGAGGTGCGCATAGCGGATGTCACGACCAGCTCGATGGAAGCGTATAAATATTATCTGGAAGGGAGCGAGAATTTTCGAAAGCTATATTTCAATGAAGCCAGAATTGCTTTCGAAAAAGCCGTTGGGCTGGATCCGGATTTTGCAATGGCTTATGCTGCTCTTGCTAGCGCACACGGTGCGCTACAAAATATCGAAGCGAGATATACAGCTACAAAGAGGGCTAAAGCTCTGATGCATAAGGCAACTGAAAAGGAGAAAGCATCTATTGAGATATCTTATGCAGGGATAATAGAGAAGGATCGTGAGAAAGTCTCCCGGTTGCTCCAGCAAAGGGCAGAAAGATATCCCAGGGAAAAGGCAATAATTAATAATGTGGGGATAGATTATTACGAAACCGGAGCCTATGACCAAGCGATAAAAGCGTTTAACCAAGTGCTGGAACTGGATCCCAACTATGAGCCGGCACACAATATGCTGGGCTATACATATTTCAAGATGGGGGAATTTTCTAAGGCGGTTGAGCATCTCAAAAAATCTGCTTCTTTGCTCCCGGGCGAAGCCAATCCGCTCGATTCTCTGGGTGAGGCCTATTTTTGGATGGGCCGGCTGGATGAGTCCGCAGCGACCTACAAACAAGCTCTAGAGATTAAAGCGGATTTCGAATCGGCCATTTTTGTCGTCGGGTATATTCATGCTTTGAAGGAAGAGTATGCTGAAGGCTTGAAATGGTTTGACAAGTTCATTGCCGCGACTCCTCCCGGGATCAGAAGGGAGGGTTATCTTTTCAAAGGGTTTTACCGCTACTGGCTGGGGAGTTTGAAGGACTGCGATGGTGCTCTTCGTGAAGCCGAGAAATTATCGGAACCCGGTTATGTTTGGGGTGTGCCGTTTATCAACTGGCTGAAGGCGTTCATTCATTATGACCGGGGCGAGTTCGAGCAAAGCCGAAGGTATAACGAAAACTGGCTGGACGATTTTATCAAACAACATCCGGACAGAAAATATTACTATCAGGGAGCATATTCCTTCCTGTCCGGCTTATTGGAAATGAAGGCCGGACGTCGGGATTCAGCCGAGAAGATATTGGCTGAGATGAGATCACATTACAAAGATATGCCGCCCTACCGGAAAGACTGGGTGGCCTTCTATATCAAATTCCTCAGCGCCGAGCTGTCTCTTGCCGCTGGATCCCCCGAAAAAGCTATTGCTGTTTTTGAAGAACAAACACCCTTTCGCCCGGAAGGAATCTGGTATTATTCTTCAATGATTTTGTATAACCTGCCCATTAAAAAGGACGTTTTGCCCCGTGCCTATGAGCAGAAGGGGGATATCGATAGGGCCATCGCCGAATACGAGCGGCTGATCACATTCGATCCGGGGAACCCAAGCCGACAGCTCATCCACCCGGAATACCATTACAGGTTGGCCAAATTATATGAGCGGAAAGGCTTGAAGGCGAAAGCGGTCGAGCAATACAAGCGCTTCCTCGACCTCTGGAAGGACGCCGAGCCCGGCCTGCCCGAGGTTGCGGATGTGAATAAGCGGCTGGTTGGGCTGATTGGCAATTGATCGACACTTCGGGGCAGCCCCGAAGGTGAGCACAATCTGAGCACAACCGATTTTGTGTCCTACTTATATATCTTTATTATCAATAATATAAAACGCTAGGGCAGTTGGTTCGTAATCAGCAGGTCGGAGGTTCGATCCCTCTCGCTGGCTCCATCCATATTCCCTGAGAAAGCGGCTGGGAAATCAACGTCCCCAGGACTCGAAATATGCCGCGATTTGACACAACTCGTACCCGTTTTAAGTTTTAAAAGAACACCATTAAACACAATCTGGGCGGGGACGAATCGGTTCGAGCTATACAAAATTGCTTTCGCGGTCTGGATATGTCAGTTCAAATCTTTATCTGTTACCGCGCCAGAGGTCATTCATCGAACCAAACAAGGAAACTTCCGAATCAAGGCCATATCCTCCGAAGAGCCACAGATGGCCCTCTGGATCGATCCAGGACACGGCATATTGTTTTGGCCAAGGGCAGTTTGAGGGATCGGCTACGCCCTTGGTTCCGTAAACGCCCGGCTGATTTAAGGAATCGGTGCCGGATACCCAGGCCCATTCCAGGGTTGCCGGGTCAAACTTCCACAGGTCATTGAAGAGATTTGCCGCAGGCCCCCAACTCCCCGCAAACACTCCCCCCCCGAAGAGCCAGAGTTGATTGTGGGCATCTATCCAGGACACAGCGCCCAGTCTCCCCCCTGGGACGTTCGATGGATCGGCCAGGCCCTTTGATCCGTATACGCCTGGCTGGTCAGCAATATTGCTGCCGGATACCCAGGTCCATTCAACGGTTACCGGGTCGAATTTCCAAAGGTCGTTGAGATACCCCGAATCGTTCGCTGAAACAATGCCAACTCCTCCGAAGAGCCAGAGGTTGCCTTGGGAATCGAACCAGGATACAGCCCCCTCCCTAGCCCCAGGGCAGTTCGATGGATCGGCCAGACCCTTTGTGCCGTATACTCCTGGCTGTTCTTGCGAGTCTCCGCCGGATACCCAGGTCCATTCAACGGTTACCGGGTCGAATTTCCAGAGGTCGTTGAGATACCCCCAATCGTTCGCTGAAACAATGCCCCGGCCTCCGAAGAGCCAGAGGTTGCCTTGGGAATCGAACCAGGATACAGCCAGCTCCCTAGCCCCAGGGCAGTTCGAGGGATCGGCCACGCCCTTGGTTCCGTAAACGCCCGGCTGATCTCGAGTATCGCTCCCGGATATCCATGTCCAATTCTGGGTTGCCGGGGCATATTTCCAAAGGTCGTTGTAGTAGTAACCCGTATAGGTCCAATCGTAGACATATCCTCCGAAGAGCCAGAGGTTGCCTTGGGAATCGAGCCAGGATACAGCCCTCTCCCTAGCCCCAGGGATGTTTGAGGGAGAGGGAACACCCTTAGTGCCGTAGGTCCCAGCTTGAGAGATGGTATCGCTGCCGGAAATCCAGGTCCATTCGAGAGAGATCGGTTCGACGATGGTCGCGGTCGCAGAACCGGACATGGTGGTGTCCTCGACCGACGTGGCCGTGATCAAGACTGTGGGCGCGGCGGGCACGACGGTCGGTGCCGTATACAGGCCCGTGTTCGAGATGGTGCCGCACTCGGATCCCGTGCAGCTCGAACCCGAAACGGTCCAGGTCACGCTATTATCGACGGCGTTCTGGAGGGTGGCGGTGAACTGTTTTGTCCCGCCGGCCGCGACGAGGGAATCGGAAGGGGAGACCGTAACCACGACGGCCGCCAGAATGGTGATCGTGGCGCTGGCCGACTTGGAGGTATCGGCCGCGGAGGTGGCTCTGACCGTTATTGTCGCGGGGCTGGGAACGCTCCCTGGGGCCGTGTAAAGTCCGTCGCTACTGATCATACCGCACGCGGCGCCGCTGCACCCGGTGCCGGACAGATTCCAGGTCACCGCGGTATTTGCCGAGTTGCGCACGTTCGCCCAAAACCGCATCGATCTGGCAACGTGAACGTTCGCTGAGCCAGGCGTCAAAGTAACGCTGATCGCGGCGGAATCCTCGCCAGAGCTGCAGCCCCAGACGATAAAAAGCAAGCCCGCGAGAAGAATGCGTGCTTTAGACATGTCGACCTCCTGATCCGCTTTATTTATGGCCATTCATGGGAAAAGTTGCACTAATTCCATGATGGCCGCCCCGGAATTTCCGCGTTCTTGGCATCGGAGTCTCCCTCCTTAGTGACAACAATATAGTTTGGCCGGGCTGGGGAGCTGTCAAGAAGTTGTCAATAAAGTTAAAAAGTTTGGTCAAGACAACATGGCAGCACCGCAGGCGAGCACAATCTGAGCACAATCGATTTTGCCTACCCGCTAAGCACGTTTATTATCAGTAACGTGTAACACTAGGCAAGTTGGTTCGTAATCAGCAGGTCGGAGGTTCGATCCCTCTCGCTGGCTCCATAGAATTCCCCCATATGTGGCTACAGATTCAATCATTTAGGGGAGATCCAGCGCTGATAGGGTTTTCAGTCCTTTTAAGCAGGTTTAAGCTCTTTTTAGCGTTCAACACGACAAAAAGTCGACAGTAGCCTTTAGCACCGCGCGATCACCGGCACCAAAAAGGGTCTCTCCTAATGGACCAGCACTTGGTGCTCGGAATTCGGAATAAGGATACTGAAGGGAATCCTGCGGACGCGAGTGCTAGAGACCTGGGCGCCTTACCACTCTCGATATTTCCAATCCTGCATAAGCTTACTAATCTTCCCGAAGGTAAGCTGTAGAACAAAGCCGTGCGATACAGGCGCTGCATAAACCAGGTTGCCTATTGGAATAGCCACCGCCCCAGATTCTTCGCTTGACCACGAAGCAATGAAGATTTCTTCGCCCTGAGTGACAGAAGTCGGCTGGCCAAATTTTATGAGGGCCTCATCATATGTCAATTGTCCCATTAGACCATGCATGGTCGAGGAAAATTGTTCCATTCTAGTATTGGTTGTCGCACAACCAATGCAGGATATCACGCATAGCATAATGAGAGCCCTTTTCATACAGGCTGCCTTCTTCTGATAGAACCACCAATTAGGTGCGTTAAGACTATCCATCATTAATCCTCCTGGACGCAGATAACCTTAGCGCTGATAAAGGCTTATGTCCATCACCCCTTGGGAGGATACAGCTGGGGAAATCACGAATCTTAGCAGAGTAGGGGGTATGGGGCGGCCGCCCAGATCACGCGTTAACCTGTTATCGTAAGTCTCTGCAGAAATTTACCATAGGTTTTTACTAAGGAGGGCCGCGCCGTTGATCGATTCGGCCGGCCTAGCTAGTCCCGGCCTATTTGCCGCCATTTTAAGCCTCGGCCTCTCGGGTCGCCACATAGTAAGTCTAGCGGGCGAGGCTACCGCCATCATCGGACGCTGTAGTCGAGGCCATTCTTGAATATTCTTCTGTCCTTGGCCAATAGTGAGCTGATAAAAAGACTCAGCCTATTGAAAAAAAATCGGGCCGGCCTTTCATACCCACTATTAAGCGGTGTTCATCGTCAACCACCAGCGAACCGCAGTCAAACGATTCTTTAAGGCCCGGAATATAAGTTTCGATGTGCATCCTATCTGCATTAATATCCAATGCGATCATATTGGTTCGAATTTTTCCTTCCATAATTACAGCTGGCACCATCCCGTCCGTATCCACAGCCTTAAGCTTCTCTACCGTTTTTAGGGCGCTAGATGCAGTCTCGGCGTTGGTCATAAATGAAGTAATCCAGTCCTTGAAGTCATCAAGTCTTTTCTTCACGAACTTGAACGATACAAAGGTCTGATCATCGTGTTTAGCCATAAAGGTCTTCGTCTGAGGGGTGAAGACTACATCCGTTGTTTTTTCTAGGCGCAGGTCAAACCAGCCATCAGTTATTCGAAGCCATCTTTGTTTATTAATATCGCGAATGTCCGAATCAAAAACGATGGTCCGATTACCCAACCCTTCAATAGCCTGAGGATAGAAGCGTAATATAGGAAGCCCGTCTAGCCGAATTGGCGATCCACTCCCCACAACTAGACTTGGTCCCACCTTTATGACGAGGGTTTCAGCCGACCAGGGCCAAGGTGTGCGTAACATGTCGTCGACAAAGGGTTTGCCCTTGAATCTCCTCAACTGTTCGTTAGTCCAAAGGTTGCCGTCTGCTTGTCCGTGATGATTAGGACATAATGCAATCATTCCAGGAAGGTTATGTACGTAGTGACCAACCCAGGGAGGGTCAAAGTGATGGAAAACCAGGATCGGACAACCACAGCCACTGCCATCCGAGTATTTAATAGGGCATCCAAAATTTACTTCTCGACGGAGTTGACGCCTAATTTCCGGTCCCGGATCTCTGGAGGGTCGTCTCATTTGAAAGGAAATATAAACCAAACCTCTCCATCTTCCTTCAATTAAATAAACCTTATCATCTTGAGGAATTATCTGTCAATCACGGGCGGACTGGATGGGCAGAGGAGCATTGCCAGAAATTAGTGTCGGGATTCGTGACGTGTCTGCGACTAACGCGGGCCTATTCCGCCTGGTAAGGTATTTTCGGTCTCGCCCGAAGGGATCCTATCTTCGCCAAATTCAATTTTGACGCGAATGCGGAAGTAAGAATGAGAACTAGATTCCCTACTTTCGCATCAGCCATGTCTTTCCTTGATTTGGACAGGTGATCCAACAAGTTCTGTTGAATAGAGTGTAAAAAATGCAGGTCCGGTAAAAACAAGCTGATGATATCCTGGCTTCTGAAGAAAACAAACATATTAAGGCTCTTTTCGCGGAACTTGAAATCAATTGCCGTGACACAGGGAATCCCCGCGGGCATAAAACTTGCCCGCTTCAAGTCCTCTGGCCTCCGAATTACACAAGTCAGGACTTTCGACTTGGGTTTTGTTACTATTCTCTTTTTAATCGCTTCGAGTTGATCAAACTCAGAAATGAGGCCTATCAGCCTACTCAAATAGCTGGGCTTCCAGCATAGCCCTTTGGCGGAAGTATATATAGATTGCGCACGCCTCCAATATTCTTCCCCAACGCATGATACGTATTCTTTAATCTCGCTTTTCTTGAGTAACCTCGGAGTTCTTACGGAAATGATAAGACCTACGATTTCGAGTAAATCTGCGTTCCGTGTCCCATGATCATTTATCAATCCTACTAGACGTCGCCACTCTTTGGTCGGGTGCACGTGTCACCCAGGCGCTCAGTCTCTCCGGACCCGTATCCACTTGACGTTTTGGAAGTCGTCGGGGTCGATGAGCATCGTATCGACTCGGGGCGTCCCGTCGGATTTCTTCAGGGTCACGGTCAACTCTTCCGGATTGAGCATGTATCCTTTGCCGCTGCTATCGATAAGAGTAAATAGTCCCCCGAAAGCGGCGGCGCTCAACAACCAGATCCCCGCCCATCCAAGAAACTCCTCACGGCTTTCAGGCCTGTTGAGTGATGCGACCCCGAGTCCGGGTGTCAGCCCCAGGAAAAAGTTGCCAATGATGGGACCGCCCGACATCTTCCTTTGCGGCCGGATCTCCAATGAATTATATCCCAGGGATTCGATCCGGATAACCTGGCCCTTCTTTTTCCTGGCCAGACTGATCTCAAGCGGGGTTACACCCTGTTGCTGTCCGTTAACAATGACAGCCGCTCCCACAGGAGAAGATGTCACGGGGATTCTCTGCGTCCGTTTTCGAGTCAGCGTTGCGCAGCCGGGAGAAAGCAGCACGCTCATGAGTGGCAGCAAGAGAAGGACGATGGTGTTTTTCCTCCACATGGCTCCCTCCTGTTCGCATATGAATATATGCGTAGCCAAAAACAAAGTTGTCAAGGTTGTGTCAATTTTGGACTCCGGATCCAAAGGTCGGAGGTTCGAATCCTCTCAGGCACGCCATGGGTTCCTGATCCTATCCCAAGAAAGACCTAGATCTGCGAATCTGCTTCAGGGCCAGGCGCATCCCATCAAGCGCCGTTTTAATGCGGCTCATCCCGAAGATTGCCCATAAACCCCTCGCTCTTGACTCGTTCTCAATATAGAGAATAGGATGACATTATGAGTGGAGGGGGCAGCGCTCAGGGCGGCGATGCGAATCTAAAGCCCGCTCGGAAAAGGAAGACCCGGCGCATTATCAAGTCGGTGCTGCATAACTTCCTTGGGACCTACACGAGCCGCTATTCCGAATTCCGTGGTTATTGGCTGTTCGGTTTCCTCGTCAAGCATCTGGGCCGAATCACAATAGACCTATTAGCTGATGTCGGAAAGCAAGGTCGCACTCCGCTGGAAAGAGCCAGATGGCTCGCAGCCCAAAAGTTCGCCGAGCAAATCGGCAAAGCAGGCCTCCCTCGAACGTGGTTTCGAGAGGCGCGCCTCGAAATCACGAAGCAGGCGAGGATAGTGAACTTATACAGCAGAAAAGGATATGATGTGATGTTTTCGGCATCTGTCATCACGGACCTCGGTAAGACCATAGAAGAGGCGACGTCAGTATTTGTCGCGCCTCACAATCCGTTCTTAGAAAGCCAAAGCGCTAGGTCAGTATTTGTCGCGCCTCACAATCCGTTCTTAGAAAGCCAAAGCGCTAGGGTGGGAGACATTCAGGGTCGCCTAAGTTCCATGATGGAGAAGATGCTCGTCATGCTGTTTGGGGGAAGGCGCGGCTAATTCCAAGGTCCGTGGCGTCCGGCGTATGACTGCGGGCCGTTATGGGAATCTCTCCGAGGCCTTGAGCCAATGACGTCCCGCCCAGGTCATTTGTGGACGAAAAGCGGACAAGGTTACCAGGGGTCGTCCTGTAACATCCTGTTTGGATTATAATTAGCGCCGCATCGGGCATGATTCGTAATCAGCAGGTCGGAGGTTCGATCCCTCTCGCTGGCTCCAACGATTCCCCTCGCTAAGCGTTGACTTCCCTCTGCGGCCGCGTTATGCTCAAATCAGCATACAAAGGGGGCCAGCAATGGCCAACAAGTGCCCGACCTGCCATTCCGACAATCCTGATACCTTGAAATTCTGCGGGGAGTGCGGCACTCAGCTTCCTCCGCCCCACGGCCATGCACTCGACGTGACGGAAATCCTGCAAACGCCCACTCATGAGCTCACTGCAGGCGTCACGATTGCCGGGCGCTATCAGGTGATAGAAGAGCTGGGCCGCGGAGGCATGGGGATCGTCTATAAAGCCCGCGACCTTCACCTCGACCGCCCGATCGCCCTTAAGGTCCTGCCGGCGGATAAGATCGCCGACCCGGATCGGAAACGGCGCTTCGTGCAGGAGGCCAAAGCCGCGTCGGCGCTGAATCATCCGAACATCATCCACGTTTATGACATCGATCAAGCCGAGGGCACGGACTTCATTTCCATGGAATACGTGGAGGGCCGGACGCTCAGCCATCTGATCCCTCCCGATGGGATGCCGATGTGTGAGGCGAGAAAATACGCGGTCCAGATCGCGGACGCCCTAGCGGCGGCCCACAAAGCCGGTATCGTCCACCGGGATCTGAAGCCTGCCAACATCATGGTGTCGGAGAAAGGATTGATCAAGGTTCTCGACTTCGGCCTGGCCAAGCTCGTCCCTTTCGCCGGCCTCGAGAGCCCGAAGACGCTCACGGCCGTGGGGACGATCTCGGGGACGCTATCCTACATGTCTCCGGAGCAAGCCGAGGGCCGTCCGGTCGACGGCCGCAGCGATATCTTCAGTTTGGGTGCGGTGCTTTACGAGATGGTAAGCGGCATCCGGGCCTTTGAAAGGGAGACGGGCCTCTCGACGCTGGCAGCTGTCCTGCGCGAGCAACCGCCCCCGCTGCGCAACCTGCCGCCGGATCTGGCGGCGATCATAAGCTGCTGCCTATGCAAGGATCCCGCCGACCGGTTCCGGCGCGCGGATGAGGTCTTGCAGGCCCTTCAACAGGTCGGCGTTTCTGCGCCATCCCCGGTCCCCGCCATCGCGGTCCTGCCGTTCACGAACATGAGCGAGGACAAGGAAGACGAATACTTCAGCGACGGGCTGAGCGAGGAAATCATCAACGCGCTGACGAAGATCCCCGGCCTGCGCGTGACAGCCCGGACGTCCTCGTTCGCTTTTCGTGGTAAGGAACTTGAAATCCGCGAAATCGGCGCCCGGCTCGTGGTGGACAAGATCCTCGAAGGCAGCGTCAGGAGAGCCGGTAAAAGGATCCGCGTGACCGCGCAACTCATCAACGTAAGTGATGCTTGCCATCTTTGGAGCGAGAGATACGAACGCGAGGTCACGGACGTCTTCGCCATCCAGGACGAGATCTCCCAAGCCATCGCCGGCAAGTTGCGGGTCGGGCTCGGACAGGAACCACGGGCCCCAAGGCGGCTGACCGGGAATTTGGAAGCCTACGACCTCTATCTTCAGGGTCGTCATCACCTGGCCAAGTGGACGCCCGAAGGGTTCGCCAGGGCGAAAGAATGCTTTGAGAAGACCGTCGTGTTGGATCCGGGCTTCGCTCTCGCTTACGATGCGCTCTCGGAATTGTTCTGGTACCTCGGCTTCTTCGGTTTCATTCAACCCAAGGACGCGTTTTCGACGGGAATCTGGGCGGCGCTGCGCGCCGTGGAAATCGACGACACATTGGCCGAAACCCACGCCCTGGTCGGCATGTACCGCAAGGAGCTGGACTACAACTGGCCGGAAGTCCAGAGGGAAATGAAGCGCGCGCTGGAACTGAATCCGTCGTCGCCCACGGTGCGGCTGCGTAATGCGCTGAGCGGCCTGATGCCGCTCGGGCGGCTGAAGGAGTCGGTGGAGGCGCTGAAGTTCGTTATCGAGTCGGACCCGTTGTCGCTGTTTAACCGGTGGTGGCTGGCCATAATGTACTATCTGGTCCGCGATAATGACCATTCGTCAGAGCAGGCGCAGTTCATCATCGATATCGACCCCTCCTACTATGCCGGTCACTGGGCGCGCGGAATGATCTGTCTTGACAAAGGAATGCTGCGTGAGGCGATCGCCGAGTTCCGGGAGGCGGTTACGTTGTCCGGCAACATTCCTCTGATGCTCGGGATGCTCGGCTGGGCATTAGGGAGCGCAGGTGAGGCCGGGGAGGCCAAGGCCATACTTGACCGATTATCGGAAATCTCGCGGACTGCCTATGTCCCCCCGTGCTGCTTCGCCTGGATTCACATTGGGCTTGGCAATGTGGATGATGCCTTCGCCTGGATGGATCGAGCGATCGATGCGAGGGATCCGATGATCATGCCTATCAAAAGCTATCCGTTTCTGGATCCGCTCCGCACCGACCCGCGCTTCCGCGCGCTCCTTCGGAAAATGAAACTGGAGGAATAGCCGAAGGTTTTAGGGGCATGACCAGTTCAGGGCAGCGCCGCAGGTGAGCACAATCTGAGCACAATCGATTGCGCAGTCCATCTAATGTAAGTATTATCAGTGTGTTGTAACGCTAGGCCGGTTGCTTCGTAATCAGCAGGTCGGTGGTTCGTGCCCACTCGCTGGCTCCACCAACCTTTCATCGCTCGCGGACGTCATTGAAGATGACGGGCCCAGCGAAATGGGCCGGACGATCATAGGGAAGGAACACGCATGCGAACGCCATCGGCCATCTTCATGTCCTTGGCCTTGGCAGGAGTCCTGGCCGCCCAGTCGGTTCCGGCTCCTGCCGCCGCCGCCCAACAGCCCCGGGAATTCGTCTATCGCGAGATCGACGGACAGAAACTCAAGGCCTTTGTGTTCGTTCCGCCCGACGGGATCCCCGGCGGACGGACATCGGCCGTGCTCTTAATTCACGGAGGCGCTTGGACCATGGGCAGCGCGGACTGGACTTTCGAAGCCGCCCGCCGCTTCGCTGCCATGGGCCTGGTGGCTGTCTCGGTCGATTATCGTCTCTCACTTGGCAACGTCACTCCGATCGAAGCCGTGGACGACGTACGAGCGGCGTTTCGGTGGGTGCGCCGTCACGCGACGGAATTCCTCATCGATCCGAAGCGGGTGGCCGGCTACGGCGTTTCGGCCGGCGGCCAATTGGTTGCCGTAGCCGCTCTGGTCGACTTTCCCGGCGATGGAATCGACGCCACAAGCTCCAAGCCGAACCTGCTTTTATTGTGGTCCCCGGCGGTTTTCGCGCCCACGCATCTCCTCCAAGGCCGGGGGAGCGCTTCGGATCATTCGCCGATGCGACACGCCGACGCCGCGACGCCCCCCACCAGCATCGTCAACGGCGACAAGGACACCGTCACGCCGCTTCAGGACGCCCGGGACTTCTGCGATCGGGTGGTCCGGGCGGGAGGCGTCTGCGAGCTGCATGTCTATCCGGGTGTGGGGCACCTTCTCACCCGCAACGTAGCGAACCAGTTGAGCGACTTCGACCCCGACCCTGCATTTCGTGCGGACGGCTATGCGCAATTCGCGCGTTTTCTGAGAGAGCGGGGCTATCTCCCCGGGAAATGACCCGGATCGGGCCCATTCACTTGCCTTTGATATGGTTGTGAGCCGCAATCAGTAGGTCGGTGGTTCGAACCCTCTCGCTGGCTCCACCAAGTCCTCCCCCAAGCATTGGCCATCATTGGTTGACTTCCCGCCGTTTCCTCTGTTAGTCTGAGGCCAAGCTAGAGTAGGGGGGTTCGCTTGGCCAACAAATGCCCGACCTGCCATTCCAACAACCCAAATACCCTGAAATTCTGTGGGGAGTGCGGCACCCAGCTCCCTCCGCCCCAGGACCATTCTCCGGTCGTTACAGAGACGCTCCAAACACCCGTCCACGAGCTCACCACGGGCTCCACTCTCGCCGGTCGCTACCAGGTCATCGAAGAGTTGGGCCACGGCGGCATGGGCACGGTCTACAAGGTCTTCGACTCCGAGATCAAGGAGAAGATAGCCCTCAAGCTCATCCGGCCGGAGGTCGCCTCCGACAGGGACACGATCGAGCGGTTCTCGAACGAGATTCGGCTGGCCCGCAGAATCGGCCATCGGAACGTCTGCCGGATGTTTGACATCGGGGCAGCCGAGGGCGCCCGCTTCATCACCATGGAATATGTCCATGGCGAAGATCTGAAAAGCATGATCCGCATGTCCGGGAGCCTGAGCTTGGGCATGCTCCTGAGCGTCGGGAAGCAAGTCTGTGACGGGCTGGCTGAAGCCCACAGCCTGGGCGTTGTCCATAGGGACCTAAAACCCCAGAACATCATGATCGACAAGAACGGGAACGCCAAGATCATGGACTTCGGGATCGCCCGGTCAGTCAGAGATAAAGGGATAACAGGCGCAGGGGTAATGATCGGAACGCCCGAATATATGAGCCCCGAGCAGGCAGAGGCCAAAGAGGTCGACCATCGCTCCGACATCTATTCCCTCGGAGTCATCCTCTACGAGATGGCGACCAGCCACGTGCCGTTCACCGGCGAGACCGCCCTCAGCATAGCTATGAAGCACAAGGGGGAGACGCCGAAAGATCCAAGAAAGCTCAATCCCAACATTCCAAACGACCTGAGCAACGTCATTCTCAAGTGCTTGGAAAAAGAAAAGGCGAAGCGATATCAAAGCGCTTCCGACGTCCATTCTGAGCTCGAGAAGATAGAAAAGGGCATCCCAACCACAGAACGCGTTGTTCCGGAGAGGAAGACCATCACGTCGCGGGAGATCACGGTAAAGTTCAGACTCCGGAACCTCGTCCTTCCGGCCGTGGCGCTTCTCGCCCTGGTCGTGTTGATGATCTTGGGGATCCGTCTTCTCGGCCGGAAGAGCCTCGTGCCGGCCTTGTCTGGGAAGCCTTCGCTGGCCGTGATGTATTTCGAGAACATCACCGGCGACGAGGGCCTGGACCACTGGCGGAAAGCGCTCCCGATGCTCCTGACGACCGATCTGTCCCAGTCCAAGTATGTCAACGTGTTACCGAGCGATGAGCTCTACGACCTCCTCAACAAACTCGACCAGCTCAACGCGACGAGCTATTCCTCCAGGACCTTGAAGGAGATCGCCGCCCGCGGAGGCGTCAATCACATCCTTCTCGGCCAGTTGACCAGGGCCGGCGATTCCTTCCGCCTCAGCTACACGCTCAAAAAGTTCGGCTCGGGCGAGACCGTCGGCTCCGGCTGGGTGGCCGGCGAGGGCATCGCGAGCTTCTATCCCATGACCGACACCCTGACCCGCAAGGTCAAAGAGAACTTAAAATTGACCAGGACCGAGATCGCCGGCGACATCGACATAGAACTCGGCAAGATCACGACAACTTCCCCCGAGGCGTTCCTGCTCTATGTCGAGGGGCGGGAAAATCACCACAAGAGAGACCACGCGAAGAGCATCGAGCTGATGAAGAAAGCGGTGGCCATCGACCCCGGCTTCGCCATGGCCTACAGGTCCATGGCCGTGTCCTTTTACAATACCTACATGTTCGACGAGTCGGAGAAATGGATGCAGAAGGCCCTGGAGCTGAGCGACCGGGTTTCCGAGAAGGAGCGCCTCCTCATTGAAGCGGACTGTTTCTCCAGAAGCGAACGGACGGAGGCCAAGGCCGTCGAGGCCCTTGGCAAGCTCCTGGCGATCTACCCCGACGACAACTTCGCCAATACCAAGCTGGCCTATCAATATCTTAGCTATAAGATCTGGGACAAGGCCGCCGAGTTCTCGCAAGCGGCCATCCGAAACAACGCCAGAACCTATTACCCCTACAGCTATCTGGCGACGATCCACGAGGCCCTCGGCGAACCCGAGAAGGCTAAGGAAGTCGCCGAGCTCGGCATCCGCACGCTCGGCGACAACGATTCGCTCCGGCTCGACCTCTCCGACTACCATCTTTATCAGGGGCGGTTCCGAGAAGCCCTTGAGGAGATCGACAAGGCCATCGCCTTGAGCCCGGAATCGGCCGTGGCCCGCATGTCCCGGGGGAATATCTTCCTCTATCAAGACGATTTTACCCGTGCGGCCGAGGAGTTCCAGTCGCTCCTGAAGCTCAAGGACCCATCGGCCCGGCTCTATTACCTCTGGGAGATGGCGAACCTGGCTGTCCATCAGGGCAAGTTCAACGAGGCTCTGGCCCTGATGGGCCAGGGCATCCAGGCCCTGGAGAAAGTGGGGGAGAGACAGATGGCCGGGGAATCCCGGCTCGGGTCGGCCTATTTCCTCTACCGGACGGGGCGACTTAAGGAAGCCTTTGGGGAGTGCGACCGGGTTCGGAAGGAGGCGGTCGAGGCCGACCAATGGTCTACCCAGAGGCGGGCCCTGCAGGATATCGGATTGACCTATTGCGCCATGAATTCGCCGGAAAAAGCCCGCCAGGCCGCCAGCGAACTGTCCCAACTCGTTCGCGAAGCCATAGATCCGACCGAAGCGATGAGGCCGGAGCTTCTTCTGGGTTCGGTCGAGCTTGAGCAAGGACATTGGAGCCAGGCGATCGAGCTCCTGAACAGCGCGGCCGGCCGGCTGACCCATGAGAGCGGCTTTCCCGGCGACGAGCAGGCGCTTTTCATCGAAAGACTGGCCCTGGCCTACTTCGGCTCCGGCGATTTTGATAAAGCCGGCGCGGAATACCGGAAGATCAAGGCCCTCACGACCGGCCGGCTCTCTTATGGCGACATCTACGCTCGGAGCTTCTACATGCTGGGGCGGATCGCCGAGCAGAAAGGCGACAAGGCTGCGGCCAGCGAATCCTACGCGAAGTTCCTCGCCCTCTGGAAGGAAGCCGACCCAGGCCAACCCGAAGTCGAGGATGCCAAGAAGCGGCTGTCCGGCTTGAAGGCACAATGAAGCGGGCCTTTAAACCTGTTTGGATAAAAGGGGAGTGTCAGCGGAGCCTCAGGTGAAAACAATCGGTCGAACACGCCGCCTAATCACTTTCATTATCAGCAATATGAGACGCTAGCGCAGTTGGTTCGTAATCAGCAGGTCGGAGGTTCGAATCCTCTCAGTCATGCCACGTCTTTTCTCCCAATTGCCCTGAGGAAACCAATGACTTGAGCCGAGAGCCGGGCGACGGCAAAGGCCGTTCGAGCCGCCCCGGCTCGCGCTCACTGCGGCTGGGCGGAATGCCGGCCCCGTGATGTGCCGTTATTGCGGGCGAAGGCCATTACGCGGCAGTGCTTCCATTTCCGATGGCGGCTCGGGTGAGGGCCGG
>CAZPEP010000006.1:0-19491 GCA_964585685.1 uncultured Eubacteriales bacterium
CGGTCAGGCTTGGCATGGTGTGAGACCCCATTTTACTTGAAAGTACCCCCATTTTTACGATTCCACATGGAATCCCATGCATCTGATAGATAAAACAAAACTTAGGCTAAATCAGCCCTGTTTTTTGGGGGAAGTCCTGTGGAAATCAGGGGTAGCGACGCGGCGCTAAGCGACAGCCCGTATCCCGGCGAGCAGGGCCTCGAGGTCGGCGAGCGTCGTGCGGGGGTTGATAAGCGTGCATCTCAGCCAGGCGCGCCCGCGGAGCTCGGCCTGGACAACGTAGAAATTCCCGCGCTCGAGGAGCGTTCGGCGGATGCGGCGCTGGAGCCTGTCGAGGTCGGCCTCGCCTTTCTTCAGGTACCGGAAACAGACGATGTTGCTCTCCGGCTCGATGGCCGTTTCGAAATCCCCGGATTCGCGGATAAGGGAGGCGAAATCCCGGGCCAAGTCATAGGCGGCCGTGACGTATCCCCCGAAGAAATCCGTTCCGTAGGCGGCGAGCGAGATAAAGAGCCTCAGGCCCATCATCGTCTTCGTGCATTCCATCGTCCGGTGGGCATAGTTGTACCATTCCTCCCGGGCCGAACGCTCGAAGAGGTAGGAGGCCTTTGCCGAGAACGCCTCGTAGGACCGCCCACCGTCGCGAAAGAGGACCGCGGTAGCAAGGGCCGGCATGAGCATGTTCTTGTGGGCGTCCCAGATGAAGGAATCGGCCTTGTCGAGGCCGCGGACAAGGTGCCGGTACTTGGGCGAGAGAAGGGCGGCAGCACCGTGCGCGCCGTCGACATGGAGCCAAAGACCGCGAGCCCGGGCGAACGCGGCGACGGCCTCGAGGTCATCGAAGCTCCCGGTAGCCGTAGAGCAGGCATTGGCGACGAGGGCCGCGGGCCGGCGGCCCCGTCGGACGGCTTCGTCGAAGGCCCGCTCGAGGTCGTTGGGGCGGGTGTGAAAGCGGTCGTCGGTCGCCACGGGGACCGCGGCGACCTCGCCAAGGCCCATAACGGCGACGGCCCGCTTGACGCTATAATGGCACGTCTCAGGGACCAGGACCGCGACGGGGGATTCGCTCCCGACGCCCTTGCCCCAGACGTCGTCCCCGGCCGTCGCCTGGCGCGCCGCAAGCAAGGCTGTCAGGTTGCCGATCGTCCCGCCGTTCGTGAAGATGCCGTCGGCGTCCGTCCCCCAACCGACGAGCCCGGACATCCAAACGACGAGCTGGCGCTCCATGGCGACGTTCACCGGCCCCATCTCGTAAATGGCCGAAGCGTTGTTCAGGAACTCGCCGGCGAAGCCTCCGAGCGCGGCCAGAGGGAGCGACGTCGTGCACTGGTGGCCGACGAACCGCGGATGGAGAAGGTCGTTCGACCGGGCGAGGATCTCCGGAAGCAGCTCGGGGAACGGGGTGCCGGGCGCGGCCCCGAACCGGGCCGCCCAGGAGGCGAGCATGTCTTCGGGATCCTCGTAGGCCAGGACGCGCGGCCGTTTTTCGGGGGTCGAACCGGCCAGAAAATCGGCCAGGATATCGACGACCTTGTGCCCGTCGCGGCGGAAAGATTCGGGGTCGAACGCGGCCTTCAGGAGTTCGTCATAAGGTCTTGCAAGACTCATTTCGGCTTCTTTCTGGCCCCCGCCCCCTGGGCGGGGTCACGGATCCTTCACTATAGCAGATTTCCGAAACTCGAAAAAGCGATACCGGCGCCCGTAAGCGACGCCGTTCGGCACCGGGCAGAAAGATAGCCGCCCGGGCGGTTTGTCTTTGCGGCTTTCCTGTCATATAATCAAGCGAAAAAGAGCCCGGGTGGCGGAATGGGTATACGCACGACACTTAAAATGTCGCGGCCGTAAGGCCTTGCGGGTTCGAGTCCCGCCCTGGGCATCTTTATTTTATCGGAACCGGGGTGTCCTAAGCGCGAAGGCAAGATCCCGGCGGTCGGTGACCCCGGGCTCGTCGGAAGGCCTCCAGGTCCTATCGGTCTCGAATACGAGGCTGATCGGGCCCCGGCCGCCCCCCCCCGGGAGGAGGACGTCGACGTCCATCCAATCTTTCCCGAAAAAGACGATCTCGCTGAGGAGCCTCTTCTTCCGGAAATGGCGATCGGCCAGGTAGATCCTCGTTCTCACGGGGATACGCTCGACACGTGGATGGGACGAGAGCATCGGGAGAACCAGGGCGGACGCGGTTCTGGATACGGTCAGGCCGGCGTGCTCTCCCGCCCAGCGGAACTGGCGCCCGAGGGGGTCCGTCTCGCGTCCGAAAAACCCGAAATCCTGTTGCCAGCCGTATTTGTCCGTCGCCGCGGGAATCGAGAGGGGGCCGGCGGAATTCCGCACGTGGACGACGCCGAACGCCGCCGCCAGCGCCACAGCGGCGATCCCGAACTTCTGTCCGGACCGCCGATCTACGGACAGCCCGGCCTCGGCCTCCCCGAGCGGCAGGAACAGGATTGCGACCAGCGTCCAGAAAAGATAGATGACCTCGAAGCTCCCGACATATGTATGGAATTGGAAATTGACCAGGAAGGCTACGATCCCGGCCGCAGCGCCCGCCCATAGGTACCGGCCTCCGTTTCCGGGCCCCGCCCTACGGAAACCCAGGCCAAGCCTCTTGAGAATCTCCAGAAATATCCAGAGGACCGCGAACAGCCCGACGAGGCCGAGCTCCGCGCCGGCCTGCAGGACGTAGTTCAAGGCCGAGTCCGTGAACTCGACATCCTCTCCCGCCGTCAGGCCGTAGTTGGGAAGCTCCACGATGAACGCGCCGACCCCGACTCCCGTCATCGGATAGTCTCGCATCATGCGCAGGGCGTTAGTCCAGAGGCGCAGGCGCCAGTTGAAGAAGCGGCCGGCGGCCGCCCGGTCACCGAAGAGCCTGCCGCTCGGCCGCAGACGCTCGACGAGGACCGAGTCCCGAGCCATGAAGAACAAGGCTCCCGCCAGGATCCCTGCTCCGGCGAGGACCAGGGTTTTTTTGCGGGCGCTCCACCCCGCCCGGAAAAGTCCAAAGGCCGCCAGACCCAGCCCGGAGACGAGCAGGGCGGCGAAACTGCTCCGCGAACCGGTGGCGGGAAGAACGAAGAGGCCGAGCGCGACGAGGCCGAAGAGGAATGCCCGGAGCCGCTTCGCCGACGCGAGGGCCGCCCCCACGACGAGCGGAAGGCATCCTGCGAGGAAGGCTGCGAATGCGTTGGGATCTTGGAATGTGCCGTTGATCTGCCGGAGCTCCACCCAGAACGGCGTGTTCCCCAGGGAGATCGAGCGGTAGCGCTGGGCCAGGGCGAAGGCCAGGGACACGGCCAAGGAGGAGGAAAGGACGACGACGAGCTTCCGGGCATCCTTCCACGAGGAGATCGTCCTCCGCAGGATGACGAAGAAGAGAACGCCCGTCAGGGCGCTCGAGGCGGCGAAAACGTCGCTCATGACCGCCCCGCCCGCCCGGACGCCCTTGGCGTTGACGACGAGCTCGTGGAACGCGGGGGCCATGAAGGGGAAGAAGTCCATGTGCCTCAGGGCCGTGACCGCCGCCGAGACGCCCACGAGCGCCGAGAAAAGGGCCATCGGGCGGGCCATGGGGACCGGGGACGGCTCCGGGGGTTCCCCGAACGTCCCGTTGATGAGACTGCCGAGGGCGAACGCGAAGAAAAGGACCAGGGCCACAGGCGCGTGCGGGATGTCCTCGAAGATCCCAAACAATTGAGGCAGAAAGTTGACGAGAGGAAAAGCGAAAACGAAGAAGAGGAGCCCCCGGTCCCGATCCGCAGCCGCCAGAACGAAAGCCAGGAAAAGGATCGGCGCGAGGACGGCCTGGAACCGGGGGACGAGCGGCACATAGATCGCGTAGAACACCCCGAAAGAGGCCAGGGCGAAGGGCAGGAGGACAAAGTCCCGCGTCATCGGACGCCGCTCCGGCCCGATCCTGCCGGGAACCCCCTTCTTGATCACGCGGGGAATATACCGTCCCCGCCTTATGAAGTCAACACTCCGCCCGGACGGGCGGCTTTCCCCGGCCAAAAAAATCGCTTGATTTTTCTTCCGGGGAGGAGTATAGTTTTTTTGAGCCACCTGGCAGGACAGTGTCACACCAAATTGTTTTCCCCCCAGAATAATAATTTCGGCTGACGGTCGTCCTATCATGTTGGGATCAATTTTAAGGAGTGAAGTATGAACATCTACGTCGGCAACATCCCCCGCGGCGTCACGGAGAACGAACTCCGGGAGCTTTTCCAGGCTTTCGGCGAGATTTCCAGCGCGTCCGTCATTAAGGACAAGTTCTCCGGTGAATCCCGCGGTTTCGGGTTCGTCGAGATGCCCAACAAGGAAGAGGGGCAGAAGGCTCTTTCCGCCCTGAACGGCAAGGACTTCAAGGGCCGTCCCCTGACCGTCAACGAAGCCCGTCCGCGCACCGACAAGCCGAGGACCGGCGGGTTCGGCGGCGGCGGCGGACGCCGTTACTGAACCGGCGGCCTTAATCCGTTCCAACCGGGGGGGACGAAGGCCGGAAACGGCGCCCGCCCCCCCTTTTCATCCCCTGATCCCTAATTCGTAGGATCCGGAGACGAGGTCTCCGGCCATAGTCCCGAGGAGCTTGGCGTAGTCGTTGCCCTGCCTCCGCAATTTCCGCGTGCCGTATCTCCCCCCCGACGCCCGGGCCTTGATCTCAACGTTGATGCTTTTCATGGGCCCTTCTGAAAACGTCCGCGAGCGCGATCACAGCTTATCCTAGAGCAGGAACAGGGCGAGGATCGAAGCCGCGGCGCCCGCGGCCGAAAGGCCGAAGAGCCGCCTCCAGCCCGGATTGCCGGGCCTCAGGACCTCGAACTCCGTCACGTAGACCGTCTCGCACGCGCCGTTGCCTCTGTCTTCGCGGGTCGTGCTCGTCCCGCGGCGGAACGGGGTTCCTGGCCGCTCGTAGGATGCGAGCCAACCGCGGACCCGGATCTGATCCCCCCGACGAATCCTCCTGACCTTCCGGGCCATACGGTCGTCCCCGGCAAGGAGGTGGTTGTTCGAGAGGCAGTTCTCGGTGAAGAGATCTCCCGTCGCGGAGTCGGGGTAGGAATAATAGCAGGTGAAATCCCGGTTCCGGAACTTCATCTTCCGGTAGACGCCGGTTGCGACGTTCCGGCCCCAGACGATACAGACGTCCTTGACGTTGATGTTGTCCTTCCACCGCTCGTGGGAGAGGTCCGTGAAAGCCCGGCTGTCGTGTTCGGAGACGACGAGCCCCCGGATCTCGTAGCCGAAGACGGGGGTCACCAGGTAGAGGACGCCCTTCCTTTCGACCTCGAACGGCGGCGCCACCTCCTCGGCCGACTGGACGGGGTCCGCGAGGAGGGATCCGTCGATAAGATCCGGGGCGGGCAGGCGCCTCCGCAGGCCTACAGAGAGGATAAGCCCCACCAGGCAGATGCCCAGAAAAGCCCGGATCGGGCCCCTGAGGGCTTCCCTCTTTTCGCGCGCCCGGCCGGCAGGAAGCGTCATCGCGCCCAAGTATGAAGGGAAATGGGGGGGATTTCAAGCGCGGGGAGGATGAGCTCGGCAACGCTTGAAGCCCCCGGGGGGTTATGATAATGTTTATCATCATGAGCAAGAATCTCAATATCCGCAAGTCCGAAGGAAAGCTCGGCGTCATGTCCGTTGGGCTCGGCGCCGTCGCCACGACGTTCATCGCCGGCGTCATGTCCGTCCGCAAGGGCTTGTCCAAGCCCGTCGGTTCGCTGACGCAGATGGGGTCCATCCGCCTCGGGAAGCGCACGGACAAGCGGTCCCCGATGATCAAGGATTTCATCGACCTCGCCGGGCTCGACGACCTCGTCTTCGGCGCCTGGGACATCTTTCCGGACAACGCCTACGAGGCTGCCCTGAAGGCGGGCGTCCTGCGCCGGGAACACCTCGACCCCCTCCGAAAAGAGCTCGAAGCTCTCAAGCCCTGGACGGCCGTCTTCGACCAGAGGTACGTCAAGAATCTTAGCGGCACGAACGTCAAGAAGGCCGCGACCAAGTACGACCACGCCCTCCTCCTCATTGAGGACATCCGCAAGTTCAAGAAGGTCCACAAGCTCGACCGGATGGTCATGGTCTGGTGCGCCTCGACGGAGATCTTCCTGAAGCCGGGCCCGGTCCACGCCACGGTCGCCTCCTTCGAGAAGGCGATGAAAGAGAACCACCCCGCCGTCGCCCCGAGCATGATCTATGCCTACGCGGCCCTGAAGTGCGGCGTCCCCTTCGCCAACGGCGCCCCCAACCTGACCGTGGACATCCCGGTCATGCGTGAGCTCGCCCGCGAGACGGGGTCGCCCGTCGCAGGGAAAGACTTCAAGACGGGCCAGACCCTTATGAAGACCATCCTCGCCCCCGGCCTCAAAGCCCGGCTCCTCGGCCTCGACGGCTGGTTCTCGACCAATATCCTGGGGAATCGCGACGGCGAGGTCCTCGACGACCCCGAGTCCTTCAAGACCAAAGAGGAGAGCAAGCTCAGCGTCCTCGAATACATCCTCCAGCCGGAGGTCTATCCCGAGCTCTACGGCCGCTACACCCACAAGGTCCGGATCAACTACTACCCGCCCCGGGGCGACAACAAGGAAGGCTGGGACAACATCGACATCTTCGGCTGGATGGGTTACCCCATGCAGATCAAGATCGACTTCCTCTGCCGGGACAGCATCCTGGCCGCGCCCATCGTCCTCGACCTCGTCCTGTTCATGGACCTCGCAAAGAGGGCCGGAATGAAGGGCATCCAAGAATGGCTCTCGTTCTACTTCAAGAGCCCGATGTGCGCGCCCGAGCTCTACCCGGAGCACGACCTCTTCATCCAGCTGATGAAGCTCAAGAACACGCTCCGGCACCTCAAGGGCGAGGAGCTCATCACCCACCTGGGGCTGGAATACTACGACTGAGGGGGCTCGGAAGCCCGCCAGGGATCGCCTTCGAAGGACTCGGGGATATCCCCTCCGTCCTTCATGCGGCGATCCTATTCAGTTTCATGATGAGAAGGCCCTGTAGACGGCCTTGGCGATCTGGATGTCCTGGACGGCGACGCCCGTGAGGTCGGCAACGGTCGTCTCTCCGTCCGACGCGCGGCGGAGTGACGGGTCCATGATCACGGCCCCGAGCTCGACCAATTTTTCCTTCACGATTGCCCCCGCCCGCATAGCCCGGAACGCCTCGCCGCGATGGAGGGACTGGCTGATGCTGTCGACCACGACCCGGTCGGCGGAGGCCAGGATCGCCTCGTCGAGCTCCTGCTTCTCCGCTGTGTCCGAGCCCACGGCCGTGATATGGGTCCCCCGCCGGATGTCGCGGAGGCGGAGGAGCGGTTTCGTCGACGGAGTGCATGTGACGATGACATTGCAGGACGCGGCCACCTCCGCAGGATCGAGCGTCGTCCCGACGCGGAAGCCCATCGGCTCCATGTCCGCCTTATAAGACGCGAGTTCCGTTTCGTTCACTCCCCAGACCAGGACGTCCCGAAAGTCCCTCACCCGCCTCAGATACTCAACCTGAAGCCGGCCCTGGGCGCCCGCCCCCAGGATGCCGGCGCGGACGACCTTCTCCGGCGCCAAGTACTTCGCGGCGACCGCCCCGGCCGCCGCCGTGCGGATATTGGTCAGGAGGCATTCGTCGTGGAGGATGGCCCGCGGCTCTCCCGTCCTGAGGTCGAAAAGGAGCATCATGCCGTTCGACGAGGGCAGGCCGAGTTTCGGGTTATCATAGAAGCCCGAGGCGAGCTTGACGACGTAGAATTCGTCACCCTTGATGTAGCCGTACTTGATGTGGACGTCGCCGGGCGGGTCCTCGAAGACGAGTTCGCCGACGGGAGGCACGACGACCTCTCCCCGGGAATAGGCCGCGAAGCCTGCCTCGATGATGGGGATGGGGTCGACGCCCCGGAGCGCTTTCCGGATCTCGTCGATCCCCGCGAGCCTCATCACCGCTCCTTCCGGTCGATGGCGAACCCCAGCTTTTCAAGCGTCCCGAGGGCCTTTTCCAGGTCCCTGGCTTTGACCAGGATATGGTCGGTCGAGTAAGCCGACAGGGCGCAGATGCCGATTCCCGCCCCGGCCAGGGCAGCCGAGACCTTCGCCAGGAAGCCGACCAGGCTGAACGGAAGAACCATGTCGAAGGTGACGATCTTCCAGCCCGTGTCCATCGCAAGAAGGCTTCGGCCAGCGGTCACAGGCTCCGGAACGAGGCATGTCGTCTCCTTCAGGTCCCGTATGACCGCGACCGCGCCGCGGCAGGGGCGTTCGGCCCTGACCATGGCGTAGGTCCCGCTCCAGACGTAGACCTTTCCGTGTTTCATCAGGTCCCCGAGTTTGCGCTTGTCGCCGATCATGTTCGTGTTCCCTCCGCCTCCGAGTGCCCCCATTGTACGAAATGCCGGCGAAAAACTCCATTCCTTTGGGACGGCGGCACTTCTCGCCCGGCTTGATTTCGGCGCCGGTTTTGTCTAAGATTCCCTAGCCGGCAGAAAGATGCGACGACATTGAGCGAACAAAACGCCCGGACCTTCCGGTTCCTTCCCCGCGGCCTCATTGAGGCGACCCTGAGGCTCTTCGACAAGGCCTCGGTCTTCTTCGTCCGGCGACACATCCATCCCAACACCCTGACCTACCTGGGGTTCGTCGCGGGCTTCGCCGTCGGGCTCGCTTACCTCTTCGAGAGGCCCGTCTGGGCGCTCGTGCTCATTCTGCTCTGCGGGACCCTGGATATTCTGGACGGGAAGGTCGCCGTGAACTCGAACCGGAAGAGCCTGTTCGGCGCCCTCCTGGATTCGAGCTTCGACCGATACTCTGAGTTCTTCATTTACACCGGGATCGCCTACCACTTCCGGGACAGATGGGTCGTGTGGGTCATCTTTACGGCCTTTCTGGGGTCTACCATGGTCAGCTATACCCGGGCGCGGGCCGAAGGCCTGGGGATCGATTGCCGGGTGGGGATCATGCAACGGGCCGAACGGCTGGTCCTCCTCTTCGCAGGGACGTTCATCGGTCTCGTCTTCCGGGTCTACGATCCCGCCCTGACCCTGGTCATGGGGTTCATCGCCCTGGCCGCTAACGTCACCGCCTTCCAGAGGCTGGCCTACGTTCGAACCTGGGAAAAGCGGAAGACCGCCGGCCGATCCTGACGGGGCACGCCGTTAGGAGGAGCGGCGTCTCTTCGCCGCACACCGTTCGTCCCCCCGTTTCGCTTCCCGCGCCGCAACCCACCCTGTCTTAACGACTTGTCGGGCGCGGGCGATGGCCAGGGCCCCGGCGGGGACGTCTTTGGTGATGGTCGAACCGGCGCCGACGTAGGCTTTGCTCCCGATCTTGACCGGAGCCACCAGTTCGGTGCCAGAGCCGATGAAGACCCCGTCCGCGATGGTCGTGGGGTTCTTGTTGACCCCGTCGTAGTTGCAGGTGATGGTCCCCGCCCCGATGTTGACGCCCTCCCCCACCCGGCTGTCGCCCAGGTAGGTCAGGTGGAGAGCCTTGGAGCGCGGGCCGAGGACGGTCTTCTTCATCTCGACGAAATTCCCCACCCGCGAACCGGCCTTCACCACGGTTTCCGGGCGCAGGCGGGAGAAAGGCCCGGCTTGAACGTCGTCCTCGAGGATACAGCCCTCGATGACGGTTGCATCGAAGACCCGGACCCGGTTTCCGATCCGGGAGTCGGCGATGCGGACGTTCGCTGAGATCCGGCAGTCTCTCCCGATGCGGGTGTCGCCTTCGATGATGACCGAGGGGGCGATGACCGTCTCCTCGCCGACGCGGACCCCGAGGTCGATCCACGTCGCGGAGGGATCGAGGACCGTGACCCCGGCAACGGCGAGCTCCCGGATCTTCCGGAGCCGGAGGACGGAAGCCGCGACCGCCAGGTCGTAGCGCGTTCCCACCTCGAAGAGCTCCTCGAAGCCCCGGGCCGGGCAAAGGCCCGATCCTTCGGACGCCGACATCAGCCCGACGATGTCGTTGAGCGAAAAGGAACCGTCGTCCTGCCGGGGGACCTTCGGAAGGACGGCCAGGAGGTCGCGGATCCTGAAGACGCCGGCGGGACAAGGCCGTTCGCCGGGAGGGCCGGCGTCGGGGACGCCCGGCGCGCGGAGCACCGTCACGGGATGTCCCCCCTTCCTGTGGCTCTCGAGGAGCGCCCGGAGCGTCGGGCCGGTCATGAGGGGCAGGTTCGCCTGGATGAAGAGGAGGTCCCGGCCGGGATCGGCCTTGAGCACGCTACGGGCGGCAAGGAGGGCCCCGCCCGTCCCTCCGGCGCTTTTCTGCCGGACGATCCGCGCCCCGGTATCGGCGAGCGGCCGGATCTCGTTGGGAAGCCAGGGGCCGATCACGACCGCGGTCCCGTGCGGTCTTACGGCCCGGGCGGCGTCGAGGACGAGCCCGAGCATCGTCGTGCCGAGGACCGGATGAAGGGCTTTCGGGGTCCGGGACCGGAAGCGGGAATTCTCCCCTCCCGCCAGGACCAGGACGACCGGATTCTTGGTCATGAGGCCCGCGTGATGAGCCTGAACCTTTTATCCTCCCAAAGCGGCTCGAAGTCGGACTCGTTCTGGGCGAGGACGCCGAAGAGAATGTCCTTCTGGACGGCCTTCTTCAATGCCTCCAGGCACTCGTCCATCCTTCCCAGCAGGCAAAGGACATCGGCGGTTAGATAATGGACCTTGGCCTCGTCCGTCTTGAAATCCAGGGCCTTCTCGAGGATCTTGAGGGCCCCCTCGCGGTCGCCGGAATTCACTTTGTAGACCGCGTAGTTGCAGTGATCCTCTAAATCCTTGAGATGGACGGTCTCCTTGCGGGGGCGCTTCTGGGCAATGGCAAGGTAGATCTGGGCCCGGTCGACGAGTTCCTTTTCCTCGGCGTACTTCTCGATGAAGGCCTTGAGCCCGACGGCGGCCTTGTCCAAGCCCCCCTTGTGGAATTCCTTCATGGCCAGGCCGAACGCGGCCAGGGCTTTCTGATATTCGTCCTTTTTCGCTTTCTGTTCGCTCAAGTGGCTGCTCCCTTATCGTTGAATAGTGTCATTTTACTTCATCCCGGGGCGATTGACAAGATATGGGGATCGCTTTCGAAGGACTCGGGGACATCCCCTCCGACCTATGCCGGGGACACGGACCTTCTCCGAATCCCCCTTGAAATCCTCGAGGGGGTAGGGGGAGTTAAGAAATACAAAAATTCCGGGCGGGTCACCGTGAAAGCAGCGATCCCGTTGGAGAGAAGAACTTTATTCGTTGTATTCCCGACATTCCGGGTGGTCGAGCAGGTAGCGGACGGCCTTGATGTGCAGGGCATGTCCGGCCTTACGGGCCTTGAAATACCCGCGGACCGGTACGCCGAGGAGATAGAGGTCGCCGACGAGGTCGAGGACCTTGTGGCGGACGAACTCGTCCGGGAATCTCAGAGGGCCGTTGACAAGCTTCTCGTCGTCCAGCAGGAGGGCGTTCGCGAAGGAACCGCCCAGGGCTAGCCCCCGGCGGCGGAGCTCGGGGACGTCCTTCAGGAAGCCGAAGGTCCGGGCCGGGGCGATCTCCGAACGGAAGGATTCCGTCGTTACTCGGATGTCGACCGACTGGGACCCGATGACCGGGTGGTCGAATTCAATGACGTATGAGATCCTCAGCCCGAAGTCGGGGACGACCTCGACGGACGCCCCGCTTTCCTCGACGGTGAAGGGCGCGACAACCTTCATGACCTTCCTCCCCGGCCCCGCCGACCGGGTCCCGGCCCCGGCGATGGCGTCGGTAAAGGGCGAGGCGCTCCCATCAAGGATGGGGATTTCGGGCCCGTTCGTCTCGACCTCCAGGCTGTCCACGCCGAACGCGGAGAGGGCGGCGAGCAGATGCTCGACGGTCTCGATGCGGCCGTGCTCCGACTCAAGGTAGGAGCAATTCCGAGCGCCCGTCGCCCTGGGGTCGAGGACGAGCCCGGGGCCGCCGGCGCCGGTCTTCCGGAAAAGAATCTCCCCGGAGTCCGAAGGCCGGAGGACGAGATCGACGACCTTCCCGGAATGGATGCCGATCCCCCGGAAGAACAGGGCCGTGTTAATCGTCCGTTTATCCATGATAGAACGGCTCATTGTAGTACATCGGGCACGATCAAACAACCCGACCGCGAGACGAGAGCGCTTTTCTTCAATTAATGTGGGATCGCCGCGAAGGACGGAGGGGATATCCCGGAGGAGCACGGCGATCCCAACTTCTCCGTTCTCGCTTTTTCTCATCCATGTGCTAGAATGGGTAGGTGAAAACGCGTTTCGAAGACGTCCTCAAGAAGGTCTATGATCACAGCCTGACCCCCGAAGAGGCCCTCGACCACATCAAGGATTACCCCTACCAGGACCTTGATTACGCCAAGATCGATCACCTTAGGGAGCTCCGGAAGGGCATTCCGGAGGTCATCTTCGGGCTGGGGAAGACGCCCGACCAAATCCTGAAGATCGCCCGCGAGATCGTCCGGAAGGGCTCGAACCTCCTCGTCACCCGGGCGGGCCCCGAAGTCCAAAAAGCCCTCAAGGGAAAGCTCCCCGGCGCCAACTTCAACCCGGCGGCGGGGACCATCACCCTCAGGCAGAAAGAGCCACCCCCGGGCAAAGGGAAGATCGTTGTCATCACGGCCGGGACCTCGGATATCCCCGTGGCCGAAGAGGCCGTCGTCACCTGCGAGATCCTGGGGAACGAAACGGAAAAGGTCTACGACGTGGGCGTGGCGGGACTTCACAGGCTGTTCGGAGAGTTCGAGAGGATCAAGGAGGCCAGGGTCATCATCACCGTTGCCGGAATGGAGGGGGCCCTCCCCAGCGTCGTGGCGGGGCTCGTCCGCGTCCCGGTCGTCGCCGTGCCGACGAGCGTGGGCTACGGGGCCAGTTTCAAAGGCGTGGCCGCGCTCCTGGCCATGCTCAACGCCTGCCCCGGCGGCGTCGCTGTGGTCAACATCGACAACGGCTTCGGCGGGGCCTACCTGGCCAGCCAGATCAACCATCTTTGAACGGTCGCGCGCCCGGTCGGCTTGACAAGCGAAGGATGACTCCCTATATTCTATAGGAAAGTCTTAACTATAACAAAATATGGAGATTATAGAACAAGTCCGGCAGGTCTCATCCATCATCGAGATCGCCTCCCAGTACACGACCCTGCGGCGCAGGGGCCGGAAACATGTCGGGCTTTGTCCCTTCCACTCCGAAAAGACGCCCTCGTTCACTGTGGACGAGGAAAAGCAGCTCTTCCACTGCTTCGGCTGCGGCATCGGCGGGGATGTCTTCTCCCTCGTCATGGAGAAGGAGAACCTCGGTTTCGCCGAGGCCCTGAGGTACCTGGCCGAGAAGTACCGGGTCCCCCTTCCCCAGCAGCGGATCGACCCCCAGGTTCTCAAGCTCGAGGAGAAGCTCTTCAAGATCAACGAGATGGCCCTGGCTTTCTTCCGCCGGAACCTTTTCGGAACGCCCGAGGGGAAGAAGGCTCTCGAGTATCTCAAGAAACGCAAGCTCTCGGAGGCCACGATCGAGGCCCTGAAGATCGGATACGCCATGGACGCCTGGGGCGCGCTCATCGCCCATTTCCGAACGAAGGACGTCCCGGCGACCCTCCTCGAAAAGGCCGGCCTCGCGCTTCCGGGAAAGAAGAAGGACGAATATTACGACCGGTTCCGGGGGCGCGTCATCTTTCCCATCTTCAGTCTGACGGGCAAGGCCGTCGCCTTCGGAGGCCGGACGGTCACCGAAGCCGAGCCAAAGTACCTCAACTCCCCGGACACTCCGCTGTATTCCAAGGGGAAGCTCCTTTACGGATTGAACCTCAGCAAGGACGCCATCCGCGAGGCCGGCGAGGCCATCCTCGTCGAGGGTTACACGGATTACGCGGCCCTCTACCAGGCGGGGATCGGCAACGTCGTCGCCTCCCTGGGGACCGCTCTGACCCCCTTTCAGGTCGCCCAGGCTGCCCGCTTCACGCCCCGCCTCATCGTCAATTATGACGGCGACTCCGCGGGGAAGAACGCCTGCGCCCGGGCCGTCCCCCTCTGCCTCGAAAAGGGGATAAACGTCGACGCCCTCATCCTTCCCGAGGGCCTCGACCCGGACGCCTATCTCGCGAAGCACGGCCGCGACCGTTACCTGGGGCTATTGAAGAAGAGCGTTCCCGGGATCGAGTTCCTGATCGACACGTTCGTCCGGGGCGTCCGGATGGACCTTCCCGAAGAAAAGGCTCGGGTCATCAGGGCCGTTATAAGGGAGATCGAGAAGGTCCCCGACGCCCTCGCCCGGGGCGAATACGTCCGTCAGGCCGGCGAGCGCCTCGGCGTCGACGAGACGGCACTCCGGAAGATTGTCGGCCCCGGCAGCCAGGCGGAGGGCCCCGGGGAAGGGGCAACCCTCTCTTCCGCAGAAAAGAGGCTTCTCCAGATCCTCTTTGAGAACAAGGAGATCGCCACGGACGTCTTCGAGGAGGTCCGGGAGGGGGATTTCCGGGGCCTCCGGAGCGAACCCGTCTTCGGCTTCATCAGGAACTGCTTCCGGAACGGTGTGGATTGGAACTTTTCGGACCTGAAGGACTCCATCGACGCCCCGATCCTGGACTGTCTGTCCCGGGCCTTACAGGAGCGGCCCGGTGAAGCCTCCGCCAAAGAAGCAAAGGAATGCCTGCACACACTCCGGAAAGTCGCCTTCCAGAACCGTCTCAAGGAGATCCAATCCGAAATCGCGAAATCGGAAAAAAGCGGCGATATGGAGAAATTGGTAGCCCTGGTCTATCAGAAGCAGGACATCACCAAACAGATCCTGGCGTTATGACACATGAGGAGAAGAGAGTGACATCCGACGGCAAATTCCAGAAGGACGAGATCCACGAGCTCATCTCCAAGGGCCGGAAGCAGGGCTTCCTCCTCTTCGAGGAGATCGACAAGACCTTCACCGACGAACTCGATTCCGAGGCGGACTTCGACAGTTTTCTGTCCTCGATGGACGGCTACGGGATCAAGATCCTCGATTCCCGCCAGAAGGAGATGATCCCCAGGCGGAGGAAGAGCGACCTGGTCTCCCTCCACGGGCTCGAGCGGACGACCGACCCGGTCAAGCTCTACCTCCGGGAGATGGGGAACATCTCCCTGCTCACGCGCGAGGGGGAAATTGCCATCGCCCGCGAGATGGAGCGCGGCGAGAAGGCCATCATCAAGGCCCTGTCCAAGACCCGGATGGTCCTCAACGAGGTCCTGGAGATCGAGGCGAGGATCAAGGAGGTCCCGGACGCCATCCAGGAGATGTTCGATTTCACCGAGGAGGACATCGCCGAGGGAAAGCTCGAGGAGAAGAGGAAGCAGATCCTGTCCAGGATCAAGAAGGTCCGGGACCTCAGCGCCAGGCTCGAAAAGCTCCCGACGACCCGAAAGTTCGTCTTCACCCGCGGCCGATTCATTGTCCGGATCAGCCGGCAGATCCGAGACCTCAGCCTCCGTACGGCCCACCGGGAGACGATCATCGACGACCTCCGGGAGAAGCTCCGGATCATCAACGAGCTCGAGGACGCCCGCGAAGAACTGGCCCTCAAGCGGAAGACGAGCCGGAAGAAGAAGGAGGATCCGGCGGCCCGGCAGAAGGTCCGGGAGATCAACCGTCAGCTCCGGAAGTACCAGACCGAGATCGGCCTGGACCCCCAGGCCCTGCGGAAGGCCATCCGCTCCATCACGACCGGCAAGAAGATCAGCGACCAGGCCAAGAAGGAACTCGTCGCCGCCAACCTTCGGCTCGTCGTCTCCATCGCCAAGAAGTACAGCAACCGGGGGCTCCAGTTCCTGGACCTCATCCAGGAAGGGAACATGGGCCTGATGAAGGCCGTCGAGAAGTTCGAGTACCGGCGGGGCTATAAGTTCTCGACCTACGCGACGTGGTGGATCCGGCAGGCCATCACCCGGGCCATCGCCGACCAGGCCCGGACGATCCGCATCCCCGTCCACATGATCGAAACCATCAACAAGCTCATCCGGGTGTCTCGGGCCCTCGTCCAGGAGATCGGCCGGGAGCCCTCCTCCGAGGAGATCGCCAAGAAGATGGACATGCCGGTGAGCAAGGTCCGGAAGATCATCAAGATCGCCCAGGAGCCGATCTCCCTCGAGACCCCGATCGGGGAGGAGGAGGACAGCCACCTCGGCGACTTCATCGAGGACAAGCTCATCCCTTCGCCGCCCGACACAGTCATCCACATCAACCTCCGCGAGCAGATCGAGGAGGCCCTGAAGTCCCTGACCGACCGCGAGGCCAGGGTCCTCAAGATGCGCTTCGGCCTTGGGGACGGCAACGAACACACCCTGGAGGAGGTCGGCCAGCAGTTCAAGGTTACACGCGAGCGCATCCGCCAGATCGAGGCCAAGGCCCTCCGGAAGCTCAAGCACCCCAGCCGCAGCCGGAAGCTGAAGTCATTCACCAATAACCACTGAAGAAGGTCAAGGGTCTCTAACTTCTAACCTTTCAATAGGTTCATTGACTCCTCCGGCGATATCTGGTATAAAATCCGCTCGAGGGGCCTATAGCTCAGCGGTAGAGCTACCGGCTCATAACCGGCAGGTCCCAGGTTCGAATCCTGGTAGGCCCACAAGACTTGAGGACAATTTGGATATCGACTTCGAAAAACTGATCCAGCTTCAGAACCTCGATTCCGAGATGAAGCAGACGACCCTCTTTCTCGAGAGCATTCCCCGCCTTATAGAGGACATCGACCGGAAGATCAAGGCGGGTTCCCAGGCCGTCGCCGACGCCAAGGATACGCTCACCGTGAACCAGAAGGCGCGGCGGGACCTCGAGGCGTCGGTCAAGGACGTCAAGGCCCGGATCGTCAAGTTCAAGCGCCAGCTCGGCGAGGTCAAGACCAACAAGGAATACACGACCCTCCTCAAAGAGATCGAGGAGGCCCAGCGCGAGGTGGACGCCGTCGAAGAGAGGATCATCAGCGAGATGCTCACCGCCGACGACATCGATGAGGAGATCCGGTCGGCCACCCTCAAGCAGAATCAGGAGCACGAGACCCTCCGGGCCGATCAGGCGGTCCTGGAGCAGAAGAAACGGGAAATGGAATCCCGGAGGGACGCCCTCATCGCGGAACGGGAGGCCCTCGTCCCCCTCATCCCAGCCGACCAGATGAAGCTCTACATGTCCATGTTCAACAAAAAGAACGGTGCCGCCTTGTCCGCCGTCAAGGGCGAGTTCTGCTCTCTCTGCCACGTGCGCATCCGGCCCCAGATGCTCAACGAGATCCGGGACAGGAGCAAGATCTACCTCTGCGAGAATTGCGGCCGGATCCTCTACTGGGCCGTCAAGCCGGAAGCCCGGCCGGAACCCAAGGCCGAATAGCCCCCAGCCGTTCGTATGCGGCCGGGGCGTCCGGCTGTTTCCCTTGACATCGATCGCGGCATAGAGCTATATTTTGAATCAAGCGTTGTATGCTATCGCGGAGGGGGAAGATGGCTCAAACACAGCGCACTGTTTCTTTGGGGTTTACGCTCGAATCGTATCCGGAAGGGACGCATATGTGCTATATCTTCAATGACGAAAACCAGCGCCGGGACGTCATTGCCGCATTCCTGAGCAGCGGTCTCTCGGAGGGGGAAAAGGTGGGCTATTTCGTCGACACCGTAACACCGGAGGAGCTGTTGTCGTATCTGAAGAAACTCGGTGTGAAGATCCCCGACCGGACGTCGCCGGCCTCTTTTTCAATCTCCAAAGCCGAACAAACATACTGCCCGGATGGAACCTTCGTCCCTGAACGCATGCTGGAGAATCTTAGGAACTATTACGCCGCGAGCATCGCGGAGGGGTATCCCGGCTCCCGGGTCAGCGGCGAAATGTCCTGGGCGCTCAAGGGGATCCCGGGATCGCAACGGCTCATCGAATATGAGGCCCTCGTCAACGACGTTCTCATGGAATCCCCCGTAACGGCGATCTGTCAGTATAATACCAACCTCTTCGACGGGGGCACGTTATTCGATGTCCTATCGGTTCATCCGAATTTTATCCACCAAGCCGAATTCCTGAAGAAATGAAATGAGCGCGCGAGGCCCTGATACGGGGGAGACGGACCGGGAACGGATCCTCGGCCAGCTTCTTTTACTGCAGGGCGCCCTGCAAGTCATGCCCACGGTCGAGGGTTTGAGCGAATTCGCGGAGCGGGCGCTCCGATCCGTCCCGGGCGTCGCCTCCGTGCATATCTGTACGGCCGGGCGCCCGCGCCCCCCGCACGAATCCTTTGCCTCGATCTGCGGTGTCTGCGGAATCGGAAAAAATATTTCCGGAACGATCATCCAGGCGTCCTGCGGATTGAAGGATCGGCCCATGCTCCGGTCCATTCTCCTGAGGACGCAACTGGGGTCATACGGCTATTTGAACTTGGTCATCGACGACGGAGAAAGATTCGCCCCCTATGCCCAGCACATCGAAAATGTCGCCAACGTTCTCGCTACAAACATCGAGAACAGGGGCCATAAAGAGCAGATGGAGAAGGCCAACCGGAGCCTCCAGCAGGAAGTCGCCGAGCGAAAGCGCACGGAAGAGTCTCTGCGCGAGAGCGAAGGACAGATCCAGGCCATCATGGAGAATGCTCCCGACGGAGTCTACCTGAACGATCTCGCCGGAAACTTCCTCTACGGCAACCGCATGACGGAGGAGATCATCGGTTACAAGCGTGAAGAGATCATCGGCAAAAATATGATGGCGCTCAATCTCCTCCCCTCGGACGGACTCGCCAAGGCCGCCGTGCTGTTGCAGGACAACCTCGGGGGCAATTCCACCGGTCCCGATGAGCTGATACTCATTAAAAAGGACGGCACCCGCATCATTGTAGAGATCAATACTAGCTTAGTGCAACGCCACGGCCAGCCGGTAGTGATTGGCTTTGTCAGGGACGTCACCGAGCGCAAGCGGGTCGAGGATTTGCTGCGGCTGTCGGAGGACAGTCTACGCGAGATCCTTAACAGTCTGGATGGGCTGGTCTATGTGGCGGACATGAAGACTTACGAGACCCTTTTCGTAAACAGATACGGGAAAGACATCTGGGGTGATTTTACGGGAAAGGCCTGCTGGCAAAGCCTTCAGTCAGGGCAAAGGGGTCCCTGTAGCTTTTGTACGAACGACCACCTCCTGCATCCCGATGGCACGCCTGCGGGAGTCTATGTATGGGAATTTCAGAACACGGTTACGGGACAGTGGTTCGAGTGCCGGGACTCGGCAATCCTCTGGCCGGATGGGCGCACGGCAAGGATGGAGATAGCCATTGACATCACCGAGCGCAAGCGGGTGGAGGACAAGATTAATGCCCTCCTCCGGGAAAAAGAGCTCCTCCTCAAAGAGGTCCACCACCGCATCAAGAACAACATGAGCTCCATGATAAGCCTTCTTTCTCTGCAATCAACGGCTCTTAAGAATCCCGAAGCCGTCGCGGCCCTGCTGGAAGCCAGGGACCGCATGCGGAGCATGGGCGTGCTCTACGACAAGCTGTATCGCTCCGAGAACCTGCGGGAAATGTCGATC
>CAZPEP010000007.1:0-36298 GCA_964585685.1 uncultured Eubacteriales bacterium
GCCTGGAGATCGACGTGCCGGCCAGGCGGATCGTCATCGACCCGCCCGACGGCCTTTTGGACTTAAATGAGATTTGATATAATTACGATCTTCCCGGAGATGTTCCCGAGCGTCTTTTCGGGGGGAGTCATCGCCAGGGCCGTCCAGAGGGGACGGCTCGACCTGCGGGTGCATGACCTGCGTGACTACACGACGGACAAGCACCAGCAGGTGGACGACCGGCCGTTCGGCGGCGAGGAAGGGATGGTCTTCAAACCCGAGCCCGTCTTTGCCGCCGTCGAAGCGGTCCGGGGTCCGGCGGAAACGCCCGTCTATCTACTGTCCCCGGCGGGGCGGAAGTTCGACGATGCGTTGGCCCGGGAGATCGCTCTCCGGGAGCGGGTCGTTTTGATCTGCGGCCGTTACGAGGGCGTGGACGAGCGGGTCGCCCTTCACCTGGCCACGGACGAGATTTCGATCGGCGATTACGTGGTCACGGGAGGCGAGCTTCCGGCCATGATCGTCGTCGACGCGGTCGCCCGGCACATCCCGGGCGTCGTCGGCAAGGAAGGGTCGGTCCGCAAGGAGTCGTTCGCCGACGGGTTGCTGGATTATCCCCAGTACACCCGCCCCCGGACGTTCCGGGGGCTGACGGTTCCGGAGGTTTTATTTTCCGGGGACCATAAAAAAATCGAGTCCTGGCGGCGGCGTCAGGCGTTGATGAAGACATGCCGGAGACGGCCCGACCTGCTGGCCCGGATGTCGCTCTCGCCGGAGGATCGGATGTTGCTCGATGAAATTCAAGCGGAAAGGAACGAACAATGAGCCTGGTTCAATTGACGGAAGACAAAGCCATGAAAAAGGATCTCCCGCCCTTCGCCGTCGGCGACACGGTCAAGGTCCACGTCATCATCAAGGAAGGGGACAAGGAGCGCATCCAGGTCTTCCGCGGCGACGTCATCGGGAAGAAGGGCTCGGGCCCCAGGGAAGCCTTCATCGTCCGCAAGGTCTCCTTCGGCGTCGGCGTTGAGAGGTCCTTCCCCCTCCATTCGCGGATGATCAAGACGATCGAGGTCGTCCGGAAGGGCCGGGTCAAGAGGGCCAAGTTATATTACCTCCGAGACCTCAAGGGCAAAGCCGCCCGGCTCAAGGAAGAGCGGCGCCCCTAACCCTCACGCCGTGGCGGACTTCCGGATCGAGAAGGAGTGCCTCGCAAGGGGCTTTCGGTCGGTCGCCGGGGTGGACGAGGTCGGCCGGGGGGCCCTGTTCGGCCCCGTGCTGGCCGTCGCCCTAAGCTTCCCTTCCCGGTACTTCGCCTCCCGGAGGCCGGTCTGGATAAAAGAAATCAACGACTCCAAGCTCCTTTCTCCGACTAAAAGGACGGGCCTGGTCAGGGATATCCTTGCAGAGACCCCGTCTTTGGGGGTCGGGACGGCGTCCAACGCCGAAATCGACGCCCTGAACATCCTTCGGGCCACGGAACTGGCGATGAAGAGAGCGGTCGCGGACATGATGAGGAAGCCTGGCATGGTGCTTATTGACGGCTTCCCCCTGAAAGATGTAGATTATCCTCAGATGGGCGTTCGCGGGGGCGACCGGAAGAGCGCTTCGATCGCCGCGGCCTCCATCGTGGCCAAGGTCCTAAGGGACGGTCTGATGGAATTCTATGACACGATCTTCGGGGGGTACGGGCTGGCCGGACACAAAGGTTACGGGACGGCGGGTCATTACCGGGCCCTCCGCGCTCTCGGCCCGACCGGTCTACACCGGCGGAGCTTCAACCTGAAGATCGGGGAGGGCCAAAGGGCATGAACGGCAGGGTCGACCGGATCCGCGTCATCGAATCGGCGGAGAAGCACGTCAAGGCCGGGAAGCTCAAAGAAGCGATCGCCGAGTACGAGAGACTCCTCGGCGGGGCCCCCCAGGATTTTGCCATCAGCAACATCATCGGCGACCTCTATATCAGGCTCGGCCAGAACGACAAGGCCGCGGGCGCCTTCAAGGACGTGGCGGCCGAATACGAGAAGAGGGGCCTCTATTCCCAGGCCCTGGCGGTCTTCAAGAAGGTCGTCAAGATCAAGCCTGACACCCCCGAGAACTCGATCAAGCTCGCGGATCTCTACAGCCTCCAAGGGTTCATGGCCGAGGCAAAGAAAGAATATGCCCGGACGGCCGCTCAGCTGGCGAAGGCCGGCCAGTCCATGGATGCCCTCCGGGTTTACGAGAAGATCGTCCGTCTGGACAAGGACGATCTCGAATCCCGCCGGAGACTGGCCGCCCTATATCGGGACCAGGGATTCAAGGACGCCGGAGCCGAACAATTGGACGAGATCGCCGACGCGATGCTGGCCCGGGACGATCCCGAGGAAGCCGAAAAGTGTCTCCTTGAGGCCCGGGACCTCAGCCCGTCCCACCCGAGGACTCTCCTGGGGTTGGTCGAGGTCTTCAAGCGCAAGGGCCGGAAGCAGGATGCCATCAACCTGCTGGAAGATGCCCTCAAGCAGGATCCTGAAAACCCCCACCTCCTCAACCTACTCGGGAACTTCGCCTTCGAGGACGGCGACATCGCGAGGTCCGAAGAGCTCTTCTCCCAGATCGTCCGGATCCACCCGATGAACGTCAACGGCCGGATCAAGCTAGGCCGCATCCACATCGGGAAGGATGAGCTCGATCGGGCCTTTGAACTCTATGAGCCTCTCATCAACAATCTCATCAAGAAGCAAAAAGAAGAGAAGGCCGTCGGGCTTCTGGGCCTCATCCTGGCGGCCCGGAAGAGCCACCTGCCCTCCTTGGACAAGCTCTCCGCCATCTACAGGTCCAACAAGGACTTCGCCAAGCTCGAGGTCGTCGACAGGGTCATTCTGGAAGAGCTTCGGCGGCAGAAGCAGGCGGACAAGTCCCTGGTCGTCCTTTCAGAATTGGTCAAGATCCGGCCGGATGACCTGGAGCTCTTCAAGGAGTACCGGCAGTCCCGGAAAGACCTCGGTCTCCCGGAGGAGGAGGAGGAAGAGGACCGCCTGGAAGCAAGCTGGGCCGTCTCGGGTAAGGACCGGGAGGTCATCCAGCAGACACTGGACCAGGCGGACCTCTACATCCAACAGGGGCTCGTCCGCAACGCCCGGAGGATCCTCGAGAACCTGAGGATGAAGTATTCCGACGACCCGCTGATCATGCAGAAGATCGCGGTGCTCGACGAGATCCGGGGCCAGATGAGCGAGGAGGAGATCCGGCTCCGCGTGGAGAAGGCCCAGGCCTTGGAAACCCAGGCTAGGGAGAAGGGGATGCGGGCCGCCCGGGAGGCCGAAGCGAAAGGGGCCGCGAAGAGGGAAGAGCCGGGGCCGTCCCGGAAGGAGGAGACCAAGGCTCCGCGGTCGCCCTTCCCGGAACAGATCCTCGACGAGGAGAAGTTCAGCACGGCGGACATCTTCGCGGAGACGGATATCATCCCATTCCTCAGCCAGGACAGCGGGGAGAAGAAGTATTACGACCTTGCGGCCCGGGTTGAGGAGGAGGTCCGTATGATCGCGGCCATCCACTCCCGGCAAGCCGGGGGCGGCGCCACCCAGTTCGAGAAGGAGCTCTCGGTCATCGTCTCCGACTTCAAGAAGGGGCTCAAGGAAAAGGTCCTCGCCGATGACCTCGAGATCCACTACCAGCTCGGGATCGCCTTCCTGGAGCAGGGCCTCACCAACGAAGCGATCGAAGAGCTCACCATGGCTAGCAAGGACAAGTCCATGACGATGGAATGCTACAACATCATCAGCCAGTGCTACAAAGCCCGGAAGGATTTTCCGGAGGCCGAGCGATGGCTGAACAAGGCCATCCTGATGACGAAGGAGGGTACGGAACCCTACTTCGCCCTGATCTACGACCGGGCCGTCCTCTCCGAGGAGGCCCGGGAGATCGAGAAGGCCCTCTCCCTGTATAGGGAGATCCAAAACTGGAACCCCGTTTACCGCGGCATCGCGGACAAGGTCAGCAGTCTCGAGAATCCGGTCGCCTGAACAGCCGGTCCCGCCCCTTAGAACGCCGTGATCAAACCGATCCCTGCCCTCGCGTGCCGTCCGGCCGGGCCCTTGAGGATCCACGTGAGCTCCGCCGTCGCCCGGACGTTCCGGCGCAGGAGGTAGCCGGCGTGAAGCGTTGCGGAGGAGAACTTGAGGTCCGCCTGCCCGGAATCTACGACGTTGAGGAGCCCTACGGCGTACCAACGGCCGTTGTCCCCGCGCGGCCGGAAGATGAGCTCGGCGAACCCGCCCCGGGTCCGGATCTCCGTCGGCCGGAACAAGGAAAAGTAGGGATTGTCGTCCCTCCGTTCCACGTACTGCAGGTTGAGCTGGAACGGGGCCGCGTCGAGGGTGGCGTCGGCGCCGGCCATCCATAGGCCGTTCACCGCCTCCTCCTGCTTCTCCTTTCCCAGGTACCCGAACCCGCCCAGGCGTATTCCCGCCCCAACGTCCTGGGAGAGCCGGAAGAGGAGGTTCTTGTATTGGTCGCCGTCAAAGTTTCCTAAGGGGTCGGTCGGGTCGAGCCCGCTCCCGTTGACGATCTCGAAACAGAGGTCCGTACCGCTTTTCAGACCTAACGTGGCCATGACGCCCCGGTCGTAGGTCAGGTCCGCCTTCGAGCTCCCGACCCTGGCGGCGTAGATGGCGTAATCCGCGAACGGCAGGCGGAGCTCCCGCTTGAACAGGGGGTCGGATACCTGGAACTGACCGGCGTAGATGTCGAGGTCCGGGCCGAAGAGGTCGTTGATCATGACGAAGGCGTCCTCGAGCCCGGCCACTTCGCCCCGCTCGCCGAAAAAGAAGTAGAAATAGTATGAGACGTGCTTCGCGATCTCCCCGCCCGAGAGGAATTTCAGGAGGTACGGGGAGGTGAAATCCAACGTCTTCGAGCGCCCGTTATCATAGGACAGGAACCCTTCCAGCCGGAACGCGAAGGGGACGTCCCTCAGGAGGGACAGCCGGTTGTCGCCCGTGTCGACATAATAGCGCGGCGTCTCCTTATCCTTGATGACGAAGCCGTTGGCCGCGTAGTCCTCCCCGTAGGGCTTGAGCTTGGGGAATGGCGAATGACAGGTCTTGCAGGTCATGCCGTATTTCCTGGCGAAAGCCGGCATCGCGGACGCCGGTCCCACCGCGGCCGCCAGGGCGATCGCCGCCCCCAGCGCGGTTCCGATGATTCTTCTCATTTCGGCCTCCTTCTACCGCCGAGCCCCGCTAATCGACGATCGCGACCGTCGTCGCGTGCCGGTTGACCTCGACGACCTCGGCCTCGTCCGGGGGCACCCCGAGGAAGTCCGCGACCGGCCTGACGAGCTTCTGGTAGTTGAGCACCGCGGTGACCGTAAACGGTCCGGGAGGGACGTCCTGTGGGAGCGTGAACGTGAAGGTCTCGAGCTTGGTCTCGCGCGGGCCGATCCTGTAATCGACGCCCAGGGATTTCGTGTTCCATTGCTGGATGGTCATCCGGCCCTGGGGATCGAAGTAGGGCATCCGGAAGATCCGGTCCCCGACGGGAATCCCATCGCGGGGCACGCCCTTGAAGTTCGGGTCATCGAGGGCGATCCCCATGTCCTGGTAGGCGAGGGCGACCGACCCGATGGTGTATTCCTCGCCCTCGAATCCCTTTTTGTCCACGGGGAGGTGATAGGCCTTTCCTGCGGCGTCCTTCGCCTCGACGTGCATCCAGACGATGCGGTCCTCGACCGAGCCGGTCGGGAACTTGTGCCCGGTCTTCTGGTTGAAGAGGGCCACGGTGAACCGGACTTTGTCCCCGGGCTGGGCTTCGCGGATATCTGGATGGATCCGGAGCTCGATGGTCCCCCCGACCTTGCCGTTGTCGTGGGCGCCGTGGAAGAGATGCTGGCGGGCGTCGGGGTAGGCGTTCCCCATGGCCGCGGTCTTGGCCGGAGCGTAGGTCATGTGGCAATCCTGGCACTTGACGCCCTGTTTGGCATAAGGGCCGTCCTTCCATTCGAGGTGCGTCGACTTGACCCAGATCCCGTATGGGTTCTTCTCGTTGTGGCACGTCCCGCAGAAATCCGCCGTCCCCAGGAACTCCGACTTGACCATGTCGTGCTCCGGCGAGTTGTTCCCCTCCCGGGGCCCGTATTTGGCCCTTCCGGGGACGGAGACCCAGTTGAAGTTGTGGGGGGTGTCGCCGAAGAAGCCGGTGACGGTGTGACAGACCTCGCATGAAACGGACTCGTTGGCCCGGCTCATCTTTTCCGGGAGGGGCGGGGGCACGTCGCCGGCCAGGAAGGCGATCGGCGCGTGACACCCGTTGCAGCCGGCCTTGACGCCCGCCACGACGGCGTCCTTCCTGGCGTGAGGCACGGCCAGCTTGAAGTACTCGATCTCGTCCCAGTGATGGGTGTAGGCTTGGGACATCATGGCCTGCGTCCATTGCTGGTAGATGTCTGTATGGCAGGACGCGCCGCAGAGCTTCGGGGTCTGGTAGTCGGCATATTTGCGCGTCCCAAGGGCATCGTCCCCCGCTTTTTGGGCCTGGGAGAAAGCCAGGCCGAGAAGCAGGGTGGTCGCGAGAACGGGGACTAGCGCGGACAAGGATTTCCTCATGGGCTCTCCTCCCTTCCTTAATTCCCTGACTATCAGAAATATTATGGCATGTCGGCCCGGATTTCAAGCCCTCCCGGCGTCACTCCTGTTGATATTCGCCCGGCTTTGCGATAAAGGATTATTGGGCCCCGAGGGGAAGGAGGTGCGTGGTGGATAGAAGGCGTTTCCTCTGCCAAGGCGCTATCACGGTGGCCGCCCTATCGGCCGGCGGGGCGGGTTCCGCGGCCGGGGTTCTCCTCCCCCGCCTTGTCCGGAACGACCTCTGGGAGAGGTGGCTGAACAAGGAGGGCCCATGACGGACGTCTCGATCGTCAAAGAACTCTTTGCCGTGCGCCGCGTCATCCGCGGGGAACGCGAACGAAATGGCTAATGACTTCATGGAGGTATCATGAAAAAGCACCTTATCCCAAAGTCCCTGGCCCTGCTGGCCATCGTTCTTATCGTGGCGAGCTGTGTCCCGGGCCCGAACCCTGCCGAACGGATCCCGAACGCGGACGGGAACGTGGCGGGCTTCTTCTCGGGGCTATGGCACGGCTTCATCGCGCCGGTCACGTTCGTCATCTCGGTCTTTTCGAAGAGCATCCGCTTCTACGAGGTCCACAACACCGGAGGCTGGTACAATTTCGGCTTCGTCCTCGGGGCCGGCCTGTTCCTCAGCGGAGGGATTCTGGGCAGGAAAAAGAAAAGATAGCCCAACCCTTTTCGCGAATCGCCTTCGAAGAACCCGGTTGCGGTGATCTTTGTCTTTGGCGCGTGGGGGCTGGCCTGCGCACGAACGGGACTGCGCTGGGGCCGGGGCTATTGTATAATGGCTGAGACAAGGAGCACGGATATGACGCAGCTGGGTGCTTTGTGGCGCAGGGGAAAGGATTTCCTCGGCACGGAGATGCCGATCGTCGCCGGGGCCATGACGTGGATATCGGATGCGCCGTTCGTCGCTGCGGTTTCGAACGCCGGGGCGTTCGGATGCCTGGCCGCGGGCAACATGAACCCGGCCGCCCTCGCGGACGAGCTCCGGAGAACTCGGGATCTGACGGACCGCCCCTTCGCCGTCAACCTCGTTACCATTGCCCCGAACTATAAGGCCCACCTGGACGTGATCATAAAAAGCTGCGTCCCCTTTGTCGTCTTTGCCGGAAGCTTCCCCCGGAAACCCGAGGTCCAAAGGGCGAAAGGAAGCGGGGCTAAGGTCATGGCGTTCGCCCCTACGGAATCGCTCGCCCGCCGTCTCATTGAGTCGGGCGTCGATGCCCTCATCCTGGAGGGGAGCGAGGCGGGCGGCCACATCGGCCACGTCTCTTTGGGCATCCTGCTCCAGCAGGTCCTCCTCAAGATCGACGAGGTCCCGATCTTCGTGGCCGGCGGGATCGCCGACGGGGCTTATGTCGCCCACCTCCTCCTCATGGGCGCCTCAGGAGTCCAGCTGGGGACCTATTTTGTCCTGACCGAGGAGTGCGGCGTCCACCCGCGTTTCAAGGAGGCGTTCATCAAGGCCCAGGCCCGGGACGCCGTGGCCACGCCCCAGATCGGGTCCGAGCTCAAGGTCGTGGCGGTCCGAGCCCTCAGGAACAAGGGGCTCGAGAGCTTCCTCGATCTCCAGGTCGAACTCGTCGGTAAAAGGAAGAGGAAGGAGATCTCCCACGAAGAGGCCCAGCACGCGGTCGAGAGCTACTGGGTCGGGGCCCTCCGGAGGGCCGTCAAGGATGGCGACATCGACGCGGGCTCTTTGATGGCCGGGCAAAGCGTCGGCCTTGTCGACCGTATCCGCCCCCTGCGGGAGGCCCTGTCGGTCCTCGTCGCCGATGCCGAGGCCGAGCTCACCCGCGTCCGGGAACGGCTCGCGACGCGCTAAGTTGCCCCTGCCGGGAGGCCGATTCAGACGCGAATTCCTTCGGGACGTCGAAGATATCGGACCATCAGGCTTGGGGGCGTATCAGAAGGGGAAATGCGGAGCAAGACTCGAGCCCGCGGCGCTGGCGGCCGCGTTCGCCACCAGCCTAGCGGTCTGGGCGACGCTCTGGGGCCTCTGTTGCGCGCTCTATCGGAGGAAGATTTTCGTCATCAAGATATGACTGCGATCATTTGTCCGGCAGCTTCAGCGGACGCGTCCAGGTCCTGTCGGGCACGGGCTTGAAGGTCCGGACAGAGGTCTTGTCCCCGGACGACCGATAGGTCTTGTCTGGGAGGAGCCCGAAGCTCGTCCCGAAGTACCGATCAAACAGGAGGCGGAACGAATTGACCGGGGAGATCTCCGGATAGAAAACGCTGGGATCGACGCCTGGGAACCGGTAGGCGTTGAGAATTCGACAGCGGATCCGCGTATTCAGGGCGGAACGGTCCGACCTGGGGGCCTGTCGGATAAGGCCCAAGGGCTTCTCTTCGTCCCCAGGCCCCTCGTCGGACTGGAGGATGATGATCGGTTCCCTCTCCGACCTCGCCAAAATGGCGTCGACGAGCTCCCGGATCTTGGTGTTCGTGAACAGGAGCTGGTCGATATACTTGCGCTCGGGAAGCCTCGTCGGGGCACTGCCCTTCAAGGCGTTCTCGCCGTTTGGGCCGAAGAGGAAGGGATGGTGGGGGAGAAGGATGTGAGCGAAGACGAATTTCGGCCCCGGCGTCCCGGGGATCTCCGCGAGCCGCGCGAGCTTCGCGAGGAGCCGCTCCCTTGTCGTCGTCGAAACGACCGAATCTCCGACGAATGGGCCGGCCAGGGTCGTTTCGAGGAACTTCCGGGTGAAATCGCGCGACAGGTCGATCATCCCGCCGCTCCGGAAGTTAAGGTCGGCGTGCCGGTTGTACTTTGTGGGCTCGTACCAGTCGCCGAAATGGACGAACCGGTAGCCTGCGGACTTCAGGAGGCGCCAGACCTTGTGGTCCTGCAGCATCCGGTTGACGACGCTCTTTTTCACAGGCCCCTTCTTGACCAGGAAATCAAGGTATTCCATGTTCAGGGAGCTGGACAGCGAGAGGTAAGTGCCCGGATAATTGCAGTGGCTATTGGAAGCTACATAAAACCCCTTGTCCCTGAGATACGCGAGGAACTCGCTGTTGTCGAAATCGTAATATTCGCTGAGCGTGCGCCCCGCGGCGTATCGGTCGAAGATGAGATAGTAGATGTCGGGAAGGCCCCCCTCCCGCCGCGCGACGTCTCCGTCGAGCTTGAGGCTGGCCGTCGCCGGCCTTGCCGGCCGAGGCGCCAAGAGCGGCCTGAGATAGAAGCCCGCGACTTGGACGAGCGACAGGACGACGAGGACCGCGACGAAGAGGTTGAGGAACGAGGTCAGGCCGGGAAACGACCTTCGGGCCCTCACGACGAGGAAACCCAGGACGGCCGCGGCCGCGACCCAAATGGCGACGGAGGCCGCGACCGGGATCCGGGCCGCGAAGCCCGGGATCCTGGAAAGGAGATTCATCGCATGGCCGTAGGAAAAGATCGTGAACAGCGCGATAAAGGTCAGGAGGGCCGCCTTTCCGCGATCCTTGACGGCGAGCCTCGCGACGAGCCCGACCAGTCCGGCGACGGCGACGGTTACGGCCAACGGTAAAAGGAGCGCTTCGAACGCGGTCTCTTCGATGTTGTGCGCGAAGAGGAAAAGGGCCGGATAAAGAACGAAAAGGGCGGGGTAGTAAGCGCGCGGGGCGCGGGCCTCAGGCGCGGTCATCGCGGGCCTTCATCAGATAGAGCGTCCGTTCGGAGCCCTTGACGGGCGCAGATCGTTCGATGACGAAGTGCCGGGCGAACTCCTTTTCGAACGCTTCCCGCGTGTATCCGGGGAAGACGTCCTCGCGGGTCTGGAGGAGACGCCTGACTTGGGAATCGCTCTTGGGGACGAACTCGATGATGAGGCGGTCGCAGACCCGCCCCAAGGTTCGGGCGATCATCGCGAACGGCAGGTTGTTCGAGATGGCCAGATGATGGATGAGGGCTAGGGCGAGGGCGGCGCCGGCGGGGCCCCGGTCGAGCCACGAATCGCGCTCCGCGTTAGCCCAGCCGATCGCGGGACTCGGGTTCGCGAGGTCCAGGACGAGGGGCAGGACTCCCGTCTCCTTTTCCTTGACGACCTCCCGGTAGTTGAGCTCGACGGCGACGGGGTCGATATCGAAGGCGACCGTGGGGATCCCCCGGCGGCCGGCCAGTCGGCTGAAGACGCCTGTATTGGCGCCGAGGTCCCAGACGGTCCCAGGCCTGGCTAGTTCCAGGAACTCCGCCACGATCCTTTTCTTTTCCTCGAAGGCCTCGTCCGAATAGTTCGTTTCCTTGTAGTAGTTCCCCCACTCGGTCTTCGTCAGGCGGAACTCCGTCTTGCGGACAAGCCTCTCCAGGCTGTCGATAAGCCCTTTCAGGGACATGAGGGAGACGGGCCTCTCCTTGACGGCCACGGCCTTCGTCGCGTAATGTTTCTGGCTTGCGGCGTGGAGGTGGATATGCATGGCGATGCCCGGCCTCAAGCGCGTGGAGCGCGGCAGGAGGCGGCTCGCGAGGTCCAGGGGAACGCCGTCGAGGAAGACCCTCGATAGCTGTCCAAGCCGATGGTCCCTCCGGGCCATGAGCAGGAGGGGCGCCAGGAAGTGCTGGCAGAACTGGCGGTAGGCCACCCAAGGCTTCATCCGGAGCTTTTCGAAGGATAGCGTGTCGATGAGGACGGGGTGCCCGCCGAGGAACTGGATGTTGTAGGCGGAAGCGTCCTTAAGCGTCAGGTCGCGCTCGAGGGCCATCTTCTGGATCCGGAGCGTGGCCAAGGCGGCGTTCTTGAGCTCCCCAAAGCACCATTCGTAGGGATAGGAGATAAAGGGTACGGGTTCGGGTCGGATAATCCGGTAGGCCGTCGCGGACTCTGCGGGAGGGACGTCGACCTCCTCGTGGCGGACCAGGAGCCCGGCGTCCGTCAGGGCCTTGTACAGCCCCCCGCGGACGAATTCGTCGTAATGCTCGCGATAGACGGCGTTGATCTGCCGGTAGAGGACACCGTCGCGGCGGAACAGGAAGCCGCTCGGGTCCCGGAACGAACCGGGATGCGGTCGGTCCTCAGGGGACAGGGGGCTTGTCATCGGCCTTCGGCTCGTCCGGCCTGCCCTTCTTGAAGAGCCGGACGATCTTCTTCCAGAAGATCCTCAGGGAGAACATGACCCCGACGAAGGCCGCGATGGCCAGCTGGATGACATAGCTGCCCGTTCCGGGATCGATGTACGCCAGCGCGGAGACGGGGGTCAGGAATGCCGCGGCCAGCGCGATCGCAGATATCCGAATGATCGTTCTCATGGTTCTCTCTTCGCTCTCTATTATGGCGAAATCCTCGTACTTGTCAACGGACCTCGGCCTTGCCGAAGAGCGCCCGGACCGCTTCCGTCCGCTCCGGCGATTTGTTCAGGGTGTCCCAGGACCAGAAGACGATGCCGGCCGACGGCGGCTTCAAAGCCTCGGCCAGGGCCTGCTTGAACTCTTCGAGCGTGTAGGGGTCCTCGATGTAGGCCTTGTCCACCTGGATGCTGGGGAGGACCCGGCCGCGCGTCCGGTCGTAAGCGTCCTGCGTCACCGAATGCACCCACTCCGGGGTTTGTCGGACCATGTGGTGATAGGCCATCGGCGAGATGAAGTCCACGAGCGGCGCGAGCCGCTCCAGGTCCTGGCCGGCGACGGCAAGGCCGGCCCCGCCGAAATCTCCCTTCCGCCAGGGCACCGTGTGGATGTTGACCTTGATCGACGGCTTGGTCCTCCGGGCCTCGTCGGCGAGCGTCCTGACCATGCCGGCGATCGTCCGGCACCTCCATTCGGTCCAGTCGGCGGCGTGATTCGCCAGGATCCATTTCGCCCTGGTTGCCGTGTCCGGGAGGCCGGCGGGGAGGGCCACCTTCATCTCCTTCTGGAACGCGGCCAGACAGCTCGCGTCGAAACAGGTGTTTGGCAGGGAGTCGGGTTTCCGGTCGGGATAGACCTTCTCCCAGAAGACGAAGAACCGCATGAAATCCAGGCTGAGGACATCCGGGTCGACGTCGCGGATGGCCTTCCGGAGCTCCTCGATCTTCATTTCCCGGTATTCTTCTCGGGTCGGGCAAGCGAACTTCACCCAGTCGTCCTCGGCTCGTGCCCCGTCCGCCTTGACGGCGTACATTTCGGGTTGCTTGTCGAGCTCCGGGCCGCCGAGGAACGCAGGGAATATCAGGAACGTCGTGACGCCATTCTCCTTCGACAGGGCCTTGAATTCCGGATTCGCTCCGAGCGCCGCGCTGACGAAGGACGTGTTGACGCCGAGGGAGCGCCACTTTTCGAACAGGTCGGGGAAGTTCCCGGCGTACTCGTAGATCTTCACCCCGACCATCGGGGCCGCCTTAGCCCCCGGCGCGGTCTGCCCGCGGGCCGACGGGATGCGGAGGAAGAACGAGAGGCCGAGGACGAACCCCGCCCCTACGACCGTTCTCGAGCGCGCGTTCATGGCTGCCCCTTTAATCGATCGGCAGGACGTCCCTCAGCGAGAAATCGACCCAAATGATGCCCAGGTCCTGCCTGACGCCCTTGCGGATGGCCTCCCCGAGGTCCTTCGGGGGCGCGGCGAGCTTGGACCACCAGGGCTTGTCCGAGCGGTACCCGATCTGGAACACGACGGTATTCGGGTAAAACGCGGGAGCCCAACCGGTCTGGAATTCGTTGACCATCTCGTCCATGGTTTCAAAGATCTGGCTGTCGTCGACGAAGACGATGTCACCCCGGTAGGTCGGGGGCATCCACTTGATGTCCCAGTGCTTGAGGAACAGGCGGTAGGCCGGGTTGTGGCCCTTAACCCTGGCCTCCCACTTCATTGCCGTAGCGTCGTCCACCGGCATGCCGGTGCCGGGCTTGGCGGCGACCTTGAACCATTCGACGTCGACGCCGAATCCGATGACGCAAGGGTGGTGATTGTATCGCCCGAGAACGAGGTCGATCAGAGTCTCTACGTCCGCGTCGGCCGATTCCACCTGGAGGAATACCTTGATCCCGGCTTTGTCGAAGGCGTCGAGATAGGCTTCATAATTGTCGGTAGGCTCGAACTCAACGTTCGGGACCTGTTTCCCCTCGGAAGGGAAGAACAGGCGCATGTTCGTGCGGTCCTTGGCTATCTGTCCGACGATCCAGATCGCCGTGGGTGACGACCCCGGGAAGTAGCCTTCCATCGTCCGCATCGCTTTCAACCATCCCTCGGCGGCGGGGAACGGCTTGATGCCGTACCGGGACGACCGAACGCCGGCCCAAATGACCTTGCCGCCGTCATCGGCGGGAGCGGGCCCGGCGACCGCGATTATCAGCAAGCAAAGGATGAGGATGAGAGAAATGCGGTTCATGAGGACTCCTTCAATTCAATGCGAGCAGGCTTATTATCCGATATCGGAACGGTCATTATCAAGGAAAACCCGGGGCTGGCCGGACGGCTTCCGGCCGCCGATATCAGAACTCCGTGTTGCTGACGAAGGCGATCTTCTTTCCGTCGGGCGACCAGGAGGGGACGTTGAGGGTCCCCTGCCCGCCGTAGATATAAGCGTTGGGCTTGCCACCGACCGCGGCCCCGTTCGCGCTGTTTCACGAGCGCGGAGCTTTTGTTATACTAGGGCATGCGAGTTCGAGCCTTCGAACCGAAGGAGAGAGAATCATGACGACCAATATCATGGACCGCCTGATCGGAACGCTCGCGGGCGCGGTCGCTCGACTTGACGACCGCGTTATCGTCAAGGACGAGAAGAAACTGCCTGCGCTCATGGACGCCCTCGTCCTCGAGGCCGTGTTCGGCGACTCCACGACGAAGGGCGCCGCCCGCTGGCTCATCTGGGAGACGGCCCAGGCCCTTGGAATCCGGCCGGCCTCCATCCACGAGCTGTACGCGGCCCGTGGGCGGGGCGAGATCACGAAACCCTTCACCGTCCCCGCGATGAACCTCCGGATGCTGGCCTACGACTCGGCCCGGGCCGTCTTCCGGGCCGCCCGGAAGGTCAACGCCGGGGCCTACATCTTCGAAATCGCCCGGTCCGAGATGAGCTACACCGACCAGCGGCCGTCCGAGTATGTTTCCGCCGTTCTGGCTGCCGCGATCCGCGAGGGATTCCGCGGTCCCGTTTTCATCCAGGGCGACCATTTCCAGGCGGCGGCCAAGAAATACGCCGTCGACCCCGAAGCCGAGCTCAAGGCCATCCGGGACCTCATCGTCGAATCCGTCGAGGCCGGTTTCTACAACATCGACATCGACACATCGACCCTGGTCGACATCTCCAAGCAGACGCTTGACGAACAGCAGCAGCTCAATTTCGAACGGTGCGCTGAGCTGACCCGCTTCATCCGCGCCCATGAGCCCAAAGGGGTCACCATCTCCGTGGGTGGAGAGATCGGCGAGGTCGGCCTGAAGAATAGCTCGCCCGACGACCTTGCCGCCTTCATGAAGGGCTACGACGCCCTGCGGGGCCCGGTTACCGGCATCAGCAAGATCAGCGTTCAGACCGGGACGAGCCACGGCGGGGTCGTCCTTCCGGACGGAACGCTGGCCCAGGTCGCCATCGACTTCGCCGTCCTCAAGGTGCTCGGCGAGGAGGCCCGGCGCCTCTACGGCATGGGCGGTGCCGTCCAACATGGGGCGAGCACGCTCCCGGACGCCGCCTTCCATAAGTTCGTCGAGGCCGGCGCCTGCGAGGTCCACCTGGCGACCGCATTCCAGACGATGATCATGGACCACGAGGCGACGCCCGACGCCCTCCGCACCGAGATGACCGAATGGCTCAAGGTGAATGCCGCCGGCGAGTGGAAGCCCAAGGACACCGAGGCCCAGTTCCTCTACAAGGCCCGCAAAAAGGCCGTCGGCCCGTTCAAGAAGAGGTTCTGGAACCTTCCCGCCGCGGCCCTGGACGCCATCGGGGCGAGCCTCGAAAAGCAGTTTGCGTTCCTCTTCGATCAGCTCGCGATCGGCGGGACCCTCGATGTCGTTGCGAAGCACATCGAGGCGCCCGAAGTGCACCGGTCTATCCCCGAAGGTAGCGTGAAATCCGTCAAGGGCGAATCGACCGAAGGGCTGGCCGACTGATCAGGAATAGCGGACGAGATAAAAGATCATCCCGGCGAGGATGAGGCCGCAAACGCGGGCCAACATTTCCATCCTCGCGCCCTCCACCCTCTTCCGCCGGTAAAGCTCGTTCGCCGCCATGGCGACGAGCGGGAGCAAGAGGAGCGCCGTGCCGGCGCCCGCCAGGACGTCTCCGAGGTAGTGGACGCCCATCAGAACGCGCGTATAGGCTATGGAGGCGGCGACCGCCGCCAAGCCCCACCTGAGCGCCCTCCTCTTTTTCAGCCCCTCCCCCGCTAAGATCGCGAAGGGAAGGACCAGGGCGAAGCTCTTGGTCGCGTGCCCTGAGGGGAGCGATGACGAGGCCGGGCTGATGACGGCGGAGAGCTCGAAAGGGTGTTCGACGAACGGGCGGGGTCGGTCGAACACCGGCTTCGATAGGTCGCCCGCTGCTCCCGCCACGGCGAAGGAAAGCACGATCGGAAGGAAGACCTTTTGCAGGTCCTTCGGCCCGCCTGGACTCAGGGAACGGACCAGGAGGCCGAGGTAGACGAGGATGCAGGCGGTCATCCCGTACCGGGACACGGCGAGCGCGGCGTCCATGAGGAGGGGGATCTGCCGCAGGGGCTCGTGAGCGATTTGTATGGCCCTGTCGATGCCGCCCTGGAGCCACAGGAAGATCGCAAGGACCCAGAGGAGCGCACCCCCGGCGAGGATGAGCCGGGTTTTTCCGGCCGTGAGCGACAGACGTTCAGATGACGTTTCGTTCATGGTCCTAGTCTGCTTACTATAAGCGCGGGCGCGAGAAGGTGTCAACGGCTCGCAAGCTTCATCTCGACCCGAAGCTTCAGGCCCTCGGCGTTCTTGAACGGATCTTCCATTCCTTGCCCGAAGCCGCTCGGCTCTTCCATGCCGTCCCCGGGCGGGCCGTTGATGCCGCCCCGCATCCCACTGCGGCCGGTCCGCCCGCCGCCGGGCCCTTCGGGTCGGCTCCGCGGGCGTTCCGGCTTCGGCGTTTCGAAGCTCATGCTGATAGCCGTCCCAGGCCCCGCGCCGATGGCGACCGGGGCCTCCGGCCCGCCCTTCAGCGGGACCGTCATCTCGAACACGGCAAGCCCGTTAGTCTCCTCGATGACGGCTTCGATCCCTCCGGCGCCGTCCTCGACCGGGGTCCATTCGTCGCGTCCGGGGAGGCGGACCATGAGCCGGGCCGAAGGGGCCGAAGCGTCCCGTCCGAAAGTTCCCTCGGAAGGCGCCGGGGGCTTCCCGGATTTTTCCTCCGCGCCTTCCGGCGGTCCTCCTTGAGGTGCGTCGCCCAGTCCTCCCGGAGGAGCCGAAGGGGACAGGCGGATGCCCAGGGTCTTGCGCTTCCCTCCCTTAGGGTCGATCCAGACGGTGATCCCCCTGCGCAGTATACCCTCGCGGATGGCCGGGAGATTCGTGGACAGGCAAACGTAGATCGCGTCGTCGTCGTTGAGGAATCCGAGCATGACCGGCGGGTCGCTCAGGAATCCCAAGGCCCCCTGCCAGTCGCCGCTGTTCCCGTCGATGACGAGGTCCCGGTCCTTCCATCCTGTCTTGAAGACGATGTCCTTGCCTCCGGACGCTGATAGCGCGACCGGAAGGGACATGGCGAAAACCAGGACGAGCGCGATGCCCGCCGCGCAGCTGAAAATCCCAGAATTGGGCGGAATGCGTGTCATAAGCGATCTCCTTCCGGGCGTCCGCAACTCGACCAACCGCGACACGGACGTCCCTGGTCATTATAACTCCGGGCGGCCTAAATGGGGACACAATGCCAATTTCCTAATTGCCATTGTAAACAGGGGAAAACGGGAAATTGGTATTGGGTCTCCAATCACTGGTTGATGCTGATCGAGACGCTGCTCCCGCCGCTGCCGAAGCGCGGGTTGACGATGTGGCTGAAGATCGAGCCGAAGGTGTAGCTGAATCCGGCCATCACGTAATAATTGTAGGACGTCGCGAGCTGTTTCCGCTTGAGGATGATCTCGTCGAGCGAAGCCCCTCGCCTCGGCAGGGATAGCTGGTCCCGAATCCTCGCCCCGCCCCCATGGATATTGAATGAAAAGCCCTTGAAGACACGGACCGAGATCTCCGTGTTGAGCTCCAAGCGGTTCTTACCGAAATCGTGAAGGTAATTCGAGGCTTCTATAGAGGCGCTGATCGTCCCCCATCCCCGTTTCACCTCGAACGCCGCCTCAAGCTCCTGCTGGCATAGACGGTCCTTGAGCTTTTCGAAGATCGTCTCCTCCCTGTAGCGGACGAGGTTGAAGCCGATCCTGTACAGGAACCGGAGCTGCCTCTGGGTCGATTGGGAGTAGGGGAACACGTTATACTCGACCGCCGGGGCGACGTAGACGTTCGCCCGAATGTTCTCGAACGTGGAGGAGCTGGCCGAGACGTCAGCGCCGGCCGACCAGTGCTCGCCGAGGCTCTTGACGAAAAGCCCCTCGAATCCCCGGCTCTCGGAGCGGCTGCGGATCTCCTCGTCTCCGTAGTCGAAACGGTCTCTCTGAGTCGAGCCGGCCAGGGATATCCGGAGCTTGAGGGCCGGCGTCACCCGATTGGCCGAGAACGAGCCGAAGAACATCCGGCTTGCGTACGTCTTCTCGCCCTGGAACATCCCGTTGGCGGAGGAGCTGAAGACCCAGGAGTCCCATCGGTCGACAACGTCGGTAGGCCTGACCCGGTCCCTCAGACTGATCCGGACGCGGCGGGCCGCCGGCGTCCCGGCCACGAACTTCATCAGCCCCATCTGGAGCGTCCGGGACAGGCCCGCGTCGATCTGCGCCCTGGTCTCCGCCGGCCCGGGGGCATAGGTCAAGGTCTGCCCTCTTCCGGCGAATTCCCGCAGTCCCGTGAACGTGAAGACGAATTCCGTCTCCGGCCCCTTCGGTTCGATCAAGACCTTGACCTGGGCCTCTTCGCTCGTCGCGACGGGGACGATGAAAGGGATCGCCTTGAGGAGCGCGCCGGCGTCGAATTCCCGGGACACAGCGAAGACCTTCGGCCCCTCCGTCCTCACGGCATCTCCGGCGCCGGTCTCCCCGGAGAAGGCCGAAAGGGCTAAGACGAGGAACGCCAGCGCCGTCAAGCCGAACAGGCTCGCCGCTTCCGGCCCCACCGCTCGTCCCGCTCTCTTGTGCTTCGTCATCGCCTTTTCTCGCGCCGCCTATTCCTCGACCTCGATCTGGACGCCGCTCGCTTCTTCCGAGCCGAACCTTGGGTTGACGACGTTCGTGAAGATGGACCCGAACGTGTATCCGATCCCTAACGAGAGGAAGTAATTGTAGTTCGTGGCCATCTGCCGGCGCTTCAGGAGGATCTCGTCGATCGATGCCCCGGCCCTGGACAGGGACAGCTGATCGTGGATCCGCGAGCCGCTGCCGACCGCGTAGAAGCTGAAGCCCTTGAAGAGCTTCAGCTGGATAACTGTGAACAGGACCAGCCTGTATTTACGGAGGTCGTGGAAGTAATGGGACGCTTCGAACGACGTGTTGATGCTCCCCCATTTCTCCTTGACTTCGAACGTCGTCGAGAGGCATTCGACCAGGCGGGTCTCCCGCATCCTGTCGTAGATCGTCTCCTCCTCGTACCGCGCCGCCTTTACCCCGATCTTGTACAGGAACCGGAGCTGTCTCCGGGTGGATTGCGAATAGGGGAACAGGTTGAATTCGACGGCGGGCGAGGCCTGGAAGCCGGCCTCGATGTTCTCGTAAGAGGAAGACCGCGCGGAGATGAAAGCCCCGGCCGACCAGTGCTCGCCGAGGCTTTTCACGAACAAGCCCTCGAGATCGACGCCGCTCGATCGGCTCTCGATCCTTTCGCCCTCGTAGGTGAAGTGGTCTCGCGCCTGGTTCCCCGCCAGGGAGACCGCGATCTTCGCGGCCGGCGTGATCCGGCTGGCCGAGAAGGCGGCATCGAGTGCCCGGGTGGACCAAGATTCCTCGCCGTGGAGATTAGCGTTCCCGCTCAGGCTGAAGACCCAGGAATTCCATTTGTCCGTCTTTGCCGCGGGTCGGGCCTCCGCCTCGTAGGAGATCGCGATGCGGTCGGCGATGGGCGTCCGGGCCACGTAGCTCATCAAGCCCATCTTGAGGGCGTTGACCATGCCATACCGGACCTCGTCCTCGGTGTCCGTTTTGTTGGAATAATAGGCCTGGGCGTCGTCGAGCCCGGCGAATTCGTTCTGTCCGATAAAGGACAGCGTGTATTCGCGCCCGCCGCTTCCCGTGCGGAGGGTCGTGATGAGGACGTGGACCTGGGCTTCCTTCCGGTCGCGGACGTAATTTACGAAGGTGATCTCGGTCCGGATGTAGTCGATATCGCAATCCTCGCAGTCGATGAAGACCTTAGGCGCGGTCCCCTTCAGGTCCTCGATGCCTGCCGGTTCGCCCGTCTTCTGGGCCAGGACGGGGGCGGCGGCGATGATCGGGAGAACGAAGCCGAAAGCGAAGGCCAGCGCCATCCCAGGTCCGGGTCTCAAAGCGTTTCTTTCCTCTCGGTTGGCATTTGGATTTTCAGCTGAAGAAACACAGTTTATACCCGCGCGCGAGGGGATTTCCAGTCCTTTTTGAAATCCGGGGGACTCCCGAGCGATTGAGAAAAATGCCTCCCCGCCTTCGTCATCAGTTTGGAGGGCGACCGAACGATGAGCGAAGCCTTGTTCTCCAGGCTCCTGGAGATCGTCCTGGCGGAGGTCCCGGCCCGGAGGTCGCTGGTCCTCGTCCCCGGAGCGGGCGGGGTCCGGCGGGCACGCATTTCCCGAGGCATCGATTGGGAAGCGGGGCCCGACGTCTGCCGCGACATCATCGCGAAGGTCCTGGAGTCCGAACAGCCTCTTCTTATTCGAAACCTTGGGACCGACCCGGGATTTCCGGCCTGCGGCGGCTCCCCCGGACGGATGCCCGGGAGCGCCCTCTGTCTTCCCCTCCTGACCCGTAGCGCGGGGAGCGGTGCGATCTACCTGGACCGGTCGGCGGGAGATGGGGCCTTCAACGCCGCCGACCTGGAATTCCTCGCGGCCGCCGCAGGCTTCCTGAACCACGTCCTGGCAGGCAGGGCGGGAGGAGATGGCACCGGCGGCGAGGGCGAGAACGGCCGCGGCGGCCCCGCCCCGATCGTCGGCCGGAACGGGGCGTTCCGCAAGGTCCGGGCGCTCATCGAAAAGGTGAGAAACACCGACGCTCCGGTCTTCATCACCGGCGAGAGCGGTACGGGGAAGGAGCTGGTCGCCAGGACCATCCACGAGACGGGCCCGAGGAAGAACGGCCAATTCGTCGCGGTCAATTGCGGGGCCATTCCGGACCAGCTCCTCGAGAGCGAGTTCTTCGGCCACGCCCGGGGCGCCTTCACCGGAGCGGCCAGGGACAAAACGGGCCTCATCGAGGAGGCTGACCGCGGGACCTTCTTTCTCGACGAGATCGGCGACCTCACCCCCCACCTCCAAGCCAAGCTCCTGCGGGCCCTCGAGGAGCGGTCGATCCGTAGGCTCGGCGAGAACCGCCCGCGGGTCGTGGACGTCCGGTTCGTCAGCGCGACGAACAAGGACCTGGAGAAGGAGGTCCGCGAGGGCCGATTCCGGGAGGACCTCTACTACCGGCTGAAGATCATCGTCATTGAGCTTCCCCCTCTCCGGGAGCGGCGGGAGGACCTCGTCCCGCTCATCAACTATTTCACGGAACGGTACGCCGGGGAGATGAGGCGGCCGCGGCCGTACTTTTCCCCCCCCGCCCTGGAGATGCTCTTCCGGTACGCCTGGCCGGGGAATGTCCGGGAGCTCCAGAACGAGGTCCGGCGCTGTCTCGTCCTGGCCGGCGACGGCAACCTTATCCGGGAGGAACACCTGTCTCCGGCGATCAATCCGAGGGGAGAATCTTTTCCGGAGTCCTCCCGTCGTTTCGCCGCGGCGCGCGCCGATTTCGAGAAACGGTTTCTCCTCGAAGCGCTGGCCCGCTGCGATTTCCGGAGGGGCCGGACCGCCGGCGAGATCGGGATCACGAGACAGGGGCTGTTCAAGCTGATCAGGAAACACGGGATCGAGATCCCGCGGAAGCCCGGGAACGGCGGAATGGCCGCCGGAGGACCTGCCCCATGAGGACACGGGGGAAGCCCGGAGCTGAGCAGTGTCGGGTCCTGGCCTCGTTGATGCCGTGTCGACCCCACCGCCTTTGCTTCCGATGGACTTCCTGCTCCGCTTTTGATAAATTGTCTCCGTCATGGCCGACGAACGAGCGAAGGGCGGGGTGTTCAAGGTCCTATGCCCGTGCTGCGAGGCGACCATCTGGGTCGATCCGGCGACGGAGGGCGTCATCAAGTCCGAGAAGGCGCCGAAAAAGAAGAGCTCCCTCGACGACCTCCTCCTCCGGGAGAAGAAGAAGGCCGAAGGCATGGACCACAAGCTCGAAGCGACCTTCGAGCTCCAGAAGAAGAAGCACGATGACGCCGAAGCCCGCTTCAAGGACGCCCTCGGCCGCAAGGACAACGACGAATCCTGAACGTTCCCGCGATTACGGATCCAAGTCCGGACTTCATTGCCGCGAAGGGGGTCTCATGAGGTTTTCGCTTCGGATGCGCGCAAGAAAAAGGGCGATCGTCACGCTCACCCTCGCCCTCCTGCTGTCGAGAGGGGCGTTCGCGCTGGAACCGCCGACGAAACAGCAGTTGGCAAGATACCGTCTGGACGGAACGCTCGCGCGGCGCATCGCTGACGCGAAAGCCTTCGGCAACGACCGGACAAATCCGGGGCTCCTTCGGGATCTGCCGGTCCGGCTCGAGCGCATTCGCCGCAAGGCTCTCGGCATGTCCGACGCCGAGCTCGACGGCATTCGGCCGGTCTTTCCGCCGGGGCTTCGGCCGGGACTGCGCAGCAAGGGCAACAACCATGTGTTCGTCCTGCTCATCGATTTCCCGGATCATCCGTCGGGCAACACGGCGGACTGGATCGATCGCGCTATCTTCGGCGACGGCAACAACCTCGATGGCGACTACCCCCAGGAGAGTCTGTGCAACTACTACCGCCGGTCATCCTATGGACTGCTCGAGATCCAGGGATCGACGCTGGGTTGGTACAGGCCGGCCTATTCGCGAGCCGAAGTCCCCGAGACTGGCACGGGACGGGAGAGCCTGATCAAGGAGGCCCTGACCGCCATCAACCGTCAAGGCCACGATTTTTCGCGATACGACAACGACAACGACGGCGTCATCGACTATTTCCTCGTCATCTGGGCCGGCCCCCCGGGCGAATGGGCGAGCTTCTGGTGGGGTTACTACACGGGATGGGGCTCGAGTTTCATCCTGGACGGCAAACAGTTTGCGAATGCGACTTACTCCTGGCAATGGGAATCGGTGGATGAGTATCCGGGATTTTTCTACCCCTATGTGACGATCCACGAGACGGGGCACGCCCTCGGGCTCCCGGACCTCTACGATTACGATGATACAATCGGACCCGGAGGCGGCGTCGGCGGCCTTGACATGATGGATGCGAACTGGGGCGACCACAACGGATTCAGCAAGATGCTCCTCGATTGGCTCACGCCGCAGGTCTGCGCCTACGGGACCCGGACCGGGACCTTCGTCCTGAGGCCGACGGCGAGCTTCAAGGACGCGGTCATATTCTGGCCCGATTACGACACCGACCGCCCGTTCAGCGAATTCTTCATGGTTCAAAACAGGACCCGCGCCGCGAACGACACCGGACTGCCGGCCGACGGGCTTCTCATCTGGCACGTCAACGCCCGTTTGGGCCCCGACGGCTATTTCCTCTACGACAATTCCTTCACGGCCCACAAATTTGTCCGGCTGATGGAAGCGGACGGTCGCGAAGACATCGAAAGAACCGGACACGCAAATGCCGGCGATTATTATGTCGCGGGAAAGAGATTCAATAAGAACACGATCCCGAACAGCGACGCCTATGATGGTTCCCGGACGAACGCCTACCTCGACTCCATCACGAGCCCCGGCCCGGACATGACCTGCAATATCTCGTTCGCCGGGGTGAGCCTCCGGGTCGGCATCAGCAGCGTGTCGCTCGGGACGACCAAGCCCGCCCCGGGGACCTATACGTACGGGGAAGGAGCCGACGTCCAGGTCAGCGCCCTGCCGGCCCAGTACTGCGCGTTCACGGGCTGGTCGGGCGACGCGGCTGGCAAGGCGAATCCCGTGACGATCCACATGGACCGCGATAAGCGTGTGACGGCGAAGTTCAAGCGGGTCAACCCGCCGTCCAATCTGACGGCCGTCCGGCTGAAGAACCGCTCCGTAACCCAAACCGAGCACCTCGTCGACCTGAGCTGGGAACCCAATCCGGCCAATGACACGCTGACGATCGTGCTCTATCGCGTTTATTGGAAGGTGGGGGTCACTTGGGGCAAGCTTGCCGAGGTCTCTGCGGCCGCGCGGTCCTACCGCCATCGGATGGCTCCCGCCGTCGTGCAGGTCTACGGCGTCACGTCGGTCAGTGACGACGGAACGGAAAGCGACTTCGTCACGGTCACGAAATAGATAAGGGACAGACGATGAGAATACGAATGCCTTTGATCGTTGGAGTGTTTCTCGTGACGGCTTCCCTCCTCGCGGCCCAGGCGCCTGAATCCGCCCCTCAGGCCCCGCCACGCCCGGTGGCCGAGGTCCGGACTCCCTGGCCTTCGGCGATTGCCTTTGTCCGGCTCGGATCGTTCTCGCCAAGCGCCGAGATCTTCAAGACGGTTTATGGCAGCGGTCCCGTCTTCGGCGGAGAATTCCGGTTCCATGCCAAGGGGGGCTTTTATTTTTCTTTGGAGGGCGGGCACTTCAAGAAAACGGGAAAATTGACCATGACCCAGGACCCGACGACGATGACGATCCTGCCCATCGATATGACGGCGATCTTCCACGTCCTGTCCGGGCCCGTCATGCCGTACGTCGGAGCCGGCGGCTCCGCATATCTGTACACGGAAGAGAACATTATCGGGAAGGTCAGTAAATTGGGCTTCGGCTTCGCTGCCTGCGGAGGAGTAACGGCCCGCTGGCGTTCGATCGGTCTCGATGCGCGCCTGAAGTACGGCTCAGTCAAGGTGAAACCCCTCGAGGAAGCCGTCGATCTGGGCGGCCTGACGCTCAGCGTCGCCGTCGGCTATGTTTTCTGACGCGCTTCGCTCCCGGAGAAACGGACGCCGCGCGCCGGGTCCCTCAAGGGCGATCGGCCCTTGATCAGGACCCGGCTTGGGTCTCGTCCTCGCGCAGCCGGGGGGCCATGGTGAACCCGGTGAACCCGTATACCGCCAGGAGCACGACCGAGGCGTAGTTCATGAAGGCCCACGGCAGGTAGGAGAACGTCGGGACGCCTATCGTCCCGGCGATATAGACGCCGGCCATGCTCCAGGGGATGAGGGGGACGATGATACCGCCGCTCTCCTCGATGATTCGGGAAAGGTTTTTGGCCGCTAACCCCTTCTTCCGGTAAGCCTCGCCAAGGAGCTCAGCGGGGATGATCATCGAGAGATAGGAACTGCCGGTGACCAGCGCGGCCAGGACGGAGGTCCCGATGGTCGTCAGGACCAGGCTCCAGACCTTGTCTGCGAACTTCATGACCCGTTCCAGGATGACAGCCAACATGCCGGTCCTCTGCATGATGCCGCCGAAACTAAAGGCCGCGAAGGCGACGAGTTGGGTCTCCATCATGCTCATCATCCCGCCCCGCGAAATGAGCTTGTCCACGAGGGCGACCCCGGTGTGGGCCGGATAGCCGGAATTCATCGCCGTAGCGATCTCCATGACCGGGGCGTGCTGGAAGACGGCCGCGAGCCCGGCCGCAACGGCCGAGGACAGGAGCATCCCGGGGATGGTGGGCTTCTTGGCGACGGCGAAGGCGAAAACGATCGCCATGGGGAGCACGAGGAGGACGTGGAAACGGAAATTTCCGCGGAGCGTGTCCGTGATCAGGACCAGGGTATCGGAGCGGACGGCCGACCCCCCGTACTTGAGCCCCGCGACGAAATAGATCGCGAGACCGGCGAACCAGGCCGGCACGCCCGACCAAGCCATATGTTTGATATGGTCGAAGAGGTTCGCTCCCGCCGTGACCGACGCAAGGTTCGGGATGTCCGAGAGCGGCGACATCTTATCGCCGAAATAGGCGCCGGCGACGACGGCTCCGGCCGCCGGGCCCAGGGGGATGCCGAGTCCCATCGCGATGCCGATGAAGGCGACGCCTAGGGTCCCGACCGTTCCCCAGGAGGTCCCGGTCGCGAGCGAGGTGATCGTGCAGACGACGCAGGCCGTGACCAGGAAAAATTTCGGCGAGATGAGTTTCAGGCCGTAATAGATAACCATCGGGATAGTGCCGGAGGCGATCCACGAGCCGATGAGGACTCCGACACAGAGCATGATGAGGATGGCCGGCATGGCCTTGTGGATGCTGTCGGTTATGCCGCGCTCCATGTCCTTCCAGGACCAGCCCAGGAGGAATCCAAGGCTCCCGGTCAGGAAGGCCGCGGTCACGAGGAGGACCTGGGGCTTGATCTTGTAGACCCCGTAACCGACGCCGAGGAGGAGTCCCATGAGGACGAGGGGGATAAGGGCGATCCCGAAGGCCGGGCGCCGGGGCCCGCGGGCTTCCGCGCGGCCGCTCCCTGTTTCGTCTTGGGAGCTCACGCCCTGAACGTCCCGTGGGCCAGGAGATTCCCGTCCATCATCATCGTCCGCCCACCCGCGATGACCGTGTCGAGTCCGAGGTCTTCGTCGAGGATGAGGAGGTCGGCGTCCTTCCCCTCGGCGATCCTGCCCTTGCGCCCTAGCCGGTAGAAGTCGGCGGCGTTCGTCGCGAACGGCCGGACGGCGTCCTCGATGCTGAGGAGGCCCTTTCGGACCAGGTCGCGGAACTTGCGGAATAGGTCCTTCTCGGACGCGACGGTCAGGCTTACGAGCTTCCCCTCTTTGTCGAAGACCGGGACGCTTCCGTTCGCGTCGGAACTCGCTGTGAACCGGCCGATCGGGACACCCCTCTCCTTGAAGATGCGGATGGCTTCTTCGAAGGGGACGTCCGGGTCGGTCGCGGGGTCGGGATCGGGCCCGGTCGTGAGATCGACCGAGCCGCCGGCTTCGATCCAGCGGATCCCTTCCTCGAAAAGGTCCCGGTTGCGGTTGACGTGGGTCGGCATGAGCTGGGTCGGCGGGATCTCGGTCTCGCGGACCAGCCGGAAGAAATAATCAAGGCGACGCGGTCCGTCGCCTAGGTGGCAGTGGAGGACGCCGGCCTTGCCGCCCAGCAACCCGCCGACCCGGCATTCGGCGGCGAGCCGGGCAAAGTCCTCGAACGAAGACTGGGAGGAACGGTGGTCGGACAAGGCGATCTCGCCGGCACCGATGACCTTGTCGATGAGGACGAGATCGGAACGGACGCTTCCGGTGAACGTCCGGACGGGGATCTCATAGGAGCCCGCGTATATATATGTGGAGATGCCCTCCGCTTCGAGCCCCCGGGCCTTGGCCAGGAGCGACTCCATATGTCGCGTGACGCCGTCGGTTCCCAGGCAGCCGACGACCGTCGTGACCCCGCTCCCGGCGATGTCCTCGACGCCGATCTCGGGGGCCCGCGTCGCCGGTCCCCCTTCGCCGCCCCCGCCGAGGATGTGGACGTGTGTGTCGATGAAGCCGGGAACGACGATCTTGCCGGAGGCATCGATCGTCTTGGCCCCGGTTCCGTCCATTCGGACGGTTTTCGGTTCCGTGACGGCGACGATCCGGCCGCCGGCGATGAGGATGTCCCGTTCGCCCAGCGGTTCGGGGGCGAAGATTTTTCCGCCTCGGATAATTAGCATAAAGGGGTCAGGTCTCAACTTTTAACATATTGAACCCAGGAAAACTCTTTATACCTTAGGTTGAGACGAAATGTCAAAAGTTGAGACCTGACCCCTTTTTAGATACAATCACGACCATGGGCAGTTTCGAATACGAATTGAAAAGGATCGAGCGCCCCGTCCGGAGATTGACAAACCTCGCTCTGTTCCCCAAGAGGATCGAGGTCCGGGGCGCGCCGAACTTCGTGGCCGAAGGGCCCAACATCATCGTCGGGAACCATATCGGGAGCCACAAGGATATCGGCTTGTTGTTGCGGATCGTCCCCCGGCCCGTCTTCTTCACCGCCAACAAAATGATCTTCGACCGGGACGACTTCAGCTTCCTCGTCCGCCTCCACCTCCAGCGCCACCTCAAGGGCTTCGGTCCCGTCGTCCACCTCCTCCTGAGTCCGTTCTACGCCCTCGTCGTCAACTTCATCTCCTCCCACATCGCCGACGTCGGGAGCATCCCTGTCGACCTGGACGGGGGGAGGGCGGAAGCCATCCGGAAATGCGAGGCCTACCTCAAGCAGGGGCGGGCCGTCGTCGCCCTTCAGGGCCGCGGCCGCGTCGACCCCAAGGACCCCAACCCCTATGTCAAACCGTTCCGCCGGGGCGCCTCGGTCATGGCCTGGCACCTCTACGAAGAGGACCGGATCGACGTTCCCGTAACGCCGCTCGCCGTATTCGGGACGCATCTCCCATTTCCCATCCCGGGGACCATCCGGGTCAACGTCGGCGAGCCCATGTTCATCCGGGACCACCGGGCCCCGGACGCGGCCGGGACCATCGAGAGGTTCCGAGCGTCCCTCCAGGGCCGGGTCACGGAACTCTTCATGGAGATCATAAAGAGGGGCCATGACCGCCAAGGGGCTGCTCATCGTCCAGGGCGTTCTCTGAATTTCTGAGAAGGAAAAAAAGCGGGTGATTATTCCGCAGCCCGGTCGTATAATATCGCTTTAAGATGGATTCCGGATAGGGCGGTGCATCATGTTCAAAGGACATCCCAAAGGCCTGTTCATCGCTTTCTTCGCCAACATGGGCGAACGATTCGGCTTCTACACCATGGTCAGCATCTTCATCCTCTTCATGCAGGCGAAATACGGCATGACGGCCGGCACATCGAGCGTCGTGTACAGCGTCTTCATGTCGAGCGTTTATGCCCTTCCCCTCCTCGGCGGGCTCCTGGCCGACAGGTTCCTCGGCTACGGGAAGACCATCAAACTGGGCATGATCGTCATGTTCATCGGCTACCTCCTCCTGGCCATCCCCACGCGCATGGGGACCGGCCTGTGGTTCGTCATCCTGGCCCTGGCCACCATCGCCCTGGGCACGGGGTTCTTCAAGGGGAACCTCCAGGCCCTGGTCGGGAACCTCTACGACGATCCCAAGTACAGCCCGCTCAGGGACAGGGCGTTCAATATCTTCTACATGGGCATCAATGTCGGCGCGATGTTCGCCCCGACCGCCTCGGAGAAGATCAGCAACTGGATCCTCTCCTCCTCCCATTATGTCTATGACGCGAGGATCCCCGCCCTGGCCAACGATCTCCTGAAAGGGAAGCTTGCCGACGCGGGGGCGTACCTCTCCATCGCCCAGGGGCAGGACGCATCCGTCACGCTGGAGACTCTCAAACAATTCTCCGAAAGCTACGTCAACGCCCTGAGCAAATCCTACCACTTCGGCTTCGGCGTGGCCTGCATCAGCCTGATCATCTCGATGATCATCTTCTGGGGGTTCAGGAAGCATTATGCGCATGCGGACCTTACGGAAACGCAGAAGGCGAAGTCCGCCCTGCACAAGGCCGATGTTGTCACCCTCACCCCCCAGGAGACCAAGGAACGCCTCCTCGCCTTGGGATTAGTGTTCTTCGTCGTCATCTTTTTCTGGATGGCCTTCCAACAGAGCGCCGCGACCATGACCTTTTTCGCCAGGGATTACACCGTGCCCAGCGTCGGGAAGGTCTCCAACCTCTGGCTCGACCTCGCGGGCCTTCTCTCGATCTCCCTTGCAGTCTTGGGATTGATCCTCTTATTGAGAAAGAAGGCCAAAACGATGGGCCGCCTCGTCGGCGGGTCCATGTTCGCGGTCTTCGCCGCGGCGGCCGTTCTCAGGTACAACGGATATCAGGACGTCAATCCCTTCACGCCCCAGCGTTTCCAGCATTTCAATCCGTTCTTCATTGTCGCGCTGACGCCCCTTGTCGTGGCCTTGTTCGGATATCTCAATAAAAAGGGGAAGGAACCTTCGGCGCCGCGGAAGATCGCCGTCGGCATGGTCTTGACGGCCGTCGCGTTCTCCATCCTCGTCATCGCCTCGATCGGCCTGCCCAGCCCCAAATCCCTCGGCGGGCTCGTTGCCCCGTCCACGGCCCAGATCTCGGTCTACTGGCTGATATCGACCTACTTCCTTGTGACCATCGCGGAACTCTTTTTGAGCCCCATCGGCATCTCGTTCGTGTCCAAGGTGGCGCCGCCGAAGTACAAAGGCCTCATGCAGGGGGCCTGGTTCGCCGCCACGGCCATCGGCATCAACCTTATAGGAGTGGTCGGATACCTTTGGATGCGAGTCCCGCTCTGGACGCTCTGGCTCATCCTGGTCGTCGCCTGCCTTCTCTCCGCCACGTTCATGATCGCCGTGATGAAGCGTCTGGAGAAGGCGTCGGGGATCTGAGCCGATGCGTTTCCGTGCCGTCCTCTTCGATCTCGACGGAACCCTCCTTGACACGCTCGAGGACATCGCCCTGACCATGAATTCCGTGTTCGGGCGGCGTGGCTACCCGCCGTTCTCGCTGACCGAGTGCCGTCTCATGGTCGGGGAGGGCATGGAGGTCCTTGTCCGCCGGGCCGTCCTCGCCCTCGTCCGCCGGGCGGACGAGGACGAGGGCGAGAGCGAGGGGGTGGACGACGGTATGGTGGCCGCCATCGTTCGTGAGTTCCGCACGGAATACAAGAACGCTTGGCGGGCCCACTCCCGCCCGTATCCCGGCGTCTTTGGGCTCCTCGAAGGCCTGAGGGCGCGGGGCGTCCGGATGGCCGTCCTTTCCAACAAGCCCCACCCATTTACGGAGGAGATGACCCGGGATCTCCTGCCCTTCGATTTCGACATCGTCCGGGGGGCGATGCCCGGCGTCCCCTACAAGCCCGACCCGTCGGCCGCGCTCGCCATCGCCGCGGAGATGGGCTTCCCTCCGGCGGAGTTCGTCTTCGTCGGCGACACGAGCGTGGACATGAAAACGGCCCGCGCGGCCGGGATGTTTCCGGCCGGGGTTTTGTGGGGCTTCCGGGAGGCGGAAGAGCTGGTCTCCTCGGGCGCGGCCGTGCTCATCGCGTCTCCGATGGACCTGATGAGGGTGCTGGACGAAGGCTGAGGAGCCGCGCCTCCAAAAGATCAGGAGTGCCGGCCGATGAGCGGGTGTTCGACGATGGAATTCCCCAGGGCGGCGGGGGCGAGGATCCCCTGGTGCCGGAGAAACGTTTCCCCCCCCCCCCCCGGGTTCCGCGACGATCGTGTAGGGGAGAGGCCTAAAGGGCGGCGAGGGCGCGGGTGATCCTCTCTAGGGCCTCCCGGAGGACAGGCCTTGGGCAGGCGAGGTTCATCCGCTCGAAGCCCTCGAGCTCGGGGCTGAAGAGGGTCCCCCTGTCGAACAGGACGCCCGCCTTCCTCAGGAAGAAGTCGTCGAGGGCGGCCTGGGGCAGGCCGAGGGCCCGGCAATCGAGGAGGGCGAGATACGTCCCTTCGGGCACCATGAAGCGGATCCGGGGGACCTTTGTCCGGAAGAACTCCGCGGCGAAGGCCATGTTCCCTTCGAGATAGGGCAGGAGCTGATCGAGCCATTCTGCCCCGTGGCTGTAGGCGGCTTCGAGGGCGACGATGCCGAAGACGTTCCCCCCGAAAAGGCCGACGCTCCGGACTTCAGCTTCGAAGGCCTTGAGCAGGTCCGGGTTCGAGGCGACGACGACCGAGGTCGACAACCCGGCAAGGTTGAAGGTCTTGCTCGGGGACAGAAGGGCGATCGTCCGGTCCGCGAGGGCCGGGGAGACCGTCATGGTCGGGACGTGTCGCCGTCCCCCGAAGACGAGGTCGGAGTGGATCTCGTCCGAAACGACGATGAGGTCCCGGCGAACACAGATCTCTCCCAGCCGTTCGAGCTCCTCCCGCGTCCAGACCCGCCCGACGGGGTTGTGGGGACTGCAGAGGACGATGATCCGGGTCTCCCCGTCGATCACGGCTTCGAGGCCCTCGAGGTCCATGACGTAACGCCCCCCTTCGATCCTCAGGGGATTGCGGACGAGGCGGCGGCCGTTCCCCTCGACGGCGGTGAAGAAGGGATGGTATACGGGCGTCTGGATGACGGCCTTCCCGCCAGGGCGCACGAACGCCCGGACGCAGAAGTTGAGGGCCGGAACCACGCCGGGGCACCCGGACAGCCACTCGCGGCGGACCTCCCAGCCGTGCCGGGCCTTCAGCCAGTCCACGATCGCTTCCCAATAGGATCCCGGGAAAAGGGTGTAGCCATAGGCCGGATGTTCGGCCCGCTTCCGGATGGCCTCCATGACGGGGGCCGGGGCCGGGAGGTCCATGTCCGCGACCCACATCGGGATGACGTCTTTAAGCCCGTAATCGAGCTCGCAGAAATCGCATTTCAGGGATGCCGTGCCCCTCCTGTCCAGGAGCCTGTCGAAGTCGTATCTCACGGCCGCCCTGCGCCCGTGCGTCTAGATGAGGAACTTCCCGTTCCGGGCGATCACCTTTCCTCTTGCGCGGATCGTGACCTTGTCGACCAGGGCGTCGTAGTGGTGCTTGCTCTTGTTTAGGCCGATGCCATAGGAGTCGCCGATAGCGAAGTGGACCGTCCCGAACGCCTTCTCGGCCTCGAGCATGTTGGCCGCAATGCGGGCGCCCCGGTTCGTCCCGACCCCGAATTCGCCGATGATCCGGCCCGTCGGGTCGGCGCCGACGTTATTGAGGACGGCCTCGATGCCTTTGCCGCTTCCCTTGACGAGCTTGCCTTTTTTGAACTCCATGACGCCGCGGCCGACGTACTCGTCGATGAGGCTGATGACGAGCTTCCCGGTGAAGGTCTCCTCGACGGGACAGGTATAGCATTCTCCGGCGGGCAGGTTCCCCTGTTTGCCCTTGCGCGAGATGTCGCCGTTGTCGTTGTCCCAGCGGCGGCCTTCGACGCTGAACTCGATGTGCGTGCCGGCCGCGTTCTCGACGACGATGTCGCGGGCGTCCTTCAGAGCACGGATGACCTTCTTCGTGAAAAGATTCATTTCGCCGAAGTCGACGTTGACGAGCCGCTCCATCATATCCCGGGTGATCCCCGGCATCATGCAGATACGACCACGCTTCTTGCCCTCGGCGACCATGAAGCCCCGGAAGGGCTTCTCAACGGTCCGCGCGTCGAGCATGTAGACGAAGACCTTGGCCCGCTTCATCAGCTCCTTGAAGAGCCGGGTCGGCTCGGTGATCGGCCGCAGGGTCTCGGTCATCAGGTAGGTCGTCGTCTCGGCACCCGCCTGCTTCGCCCAGTAGGCCATGGCCTCGGCGATCTCGAGCTTCTGCTTGTCTGTGACCAACAGGAAGCTCTCTCCGGATCGGACCTTCAGAGACTGGTTGACGGCCCGTCCGGCGGCCTCATAGAGCTTGATCATGGACATGGTTTCCTCTCTGCTATTCCTTGCCGGTGAACCTGTTCAGGACGTCCGTATTAACCTTGAGGAAAAGATCGTAGTCGATCTTTACCTTCCGGCTATCCCGGGCCTTAACCAGGTAGGACTGGAGGAACTTGTTCTTTTGGGCTTCGAGGAGGCTCGCTTTCTCGGTGTCCCGGGTCTTATCGAAATCGGCCCGGACGACCTCCTTGCGCTCGAGGACGCGGAACAGGGCGTACCCGCTCTCGACCTCGACCGGGCGGCTCGCCTCCCGGAGGGGCAGGCTGAACGCCAGATTATCGACCTCCGTATTCTCCCCGACGAGGCTGATGTACTGCTCGCGCTTGTGGGATTCGACGCGCTTGAACTGGAGGCCGTTCTTGCCGGCGGCCTCCTCCCAGCCGTCCCGGAGCTCGGCCCGGACCCCATTGAGCTTTTCCTGGGCCTTATCCCGCTTCTTGATGTTCAGGATATCGCGGGCGATCCGGTCCCGGACCTCTTCCAGCGCGGCTGGCCTCTCCGGCTCGATCTTGCGGAGCTGGGCGAGGACGATGCCGGTATAGGTGTAGATCGGGGCCGAGATCTCCTTGTCTTTCAGCGTGAAGAGGGTCTGGCTGACCGAACCGGACGGATCGAATTCCTCGAGTCCGTCCCCCTGCTTGAGAGGCGCGGAGGTCTTGACCTTGAACCCTTCCTTCTGGGCGGCGACATCCAGGCTCTTCTGCTTCCGGGCGGCCTTCTCGACGCGGGCGGCCTTTTCGGCGGCCAGCTCGCGCGCCTTCTGGTCCTCGAGGCTCCCCTGGACGGTGGCTCGGACCTCGTCAAGCGGTCGGGTGACCTCAAGGGTCTTCTCGGTCACCTTGAGGACTGCCGCGCCTCCCTCGATCTCGAGGACCCCGGACACGCGGCCGACCTCGAGCGCCCTGATCTCTTCGGTCTCCCGGGCCGAAAGCGAGGCCCAGGCGGAGACGCCCCAGTCGCCGCCGGCCCCGGCCTTATCGTCCTTGGAATGCGTCCGGGCCAGCTCCGCGAAGTCCCCTCCCGCCTCGGCCTTCTTCCGGACGTCCTCGGCCTCGGCCAGGACGGCGGCCTTGTCGGTCGCGGAGAAGGGCAGCCAGACGCGGCTGACCTTGATCTTCTCGGGGTCCCGGAACTGGGAGATGTTGTCCCGGTAGTACTTCTCGATTTCGGCAGGGTCGGTCTTGATATCCTTCTTGAGGTCGTCGGTCTTGAAAAGGACGTAATCGGCCGTCCGGGTCTCGGGGATCCGGTAGCGAGCCTTATCCTTCTCGAAGAAGGCCTGGACCGCGGCGGTGTCCGGCTGTTCGGCGACCTCGATCTTATCCGTCTCGGCGACGAGGTACTCGATCTTCGCCGACTCGTTCTGCTTCCGGTAGTTTGCCCAGACATCCTCGTCCAAGACCGCGACCCCGGCCGTGAGGATCTGGACGACCTTAGTGACGGCGATCTCCTTCTTGAGGCCGTTCTCGAACTTGGCCAGCGGGATCCGGTTCCAGTCGAGGACCTGCTTGTATTCCTCGAAACCGATGAAGCGGCCGTCCTTTTGGAAGACGGGATAGGAAACGATGCGGTCCCGGACCTCCTCATCGGTGGCTCCGAGCCGCATGTCGCGGGCGACCTGGAGGAGGAGCGTCTGCTCGACGATCTGTTGGAGGACCTGTTGGGGGACGTTGAGCTGTTGGATGAGGCCCCGATCGAGCTGCTTGTATTCCCGCTTCATGGCTTCGAGCCGCTGGCGCAGAGTCTGGAAGTAGGTGTCCGACGAGATCCTCTCGCCGCCGATCGTGGCGAGCGGATCGGTCCCATCGGATTCGCCGAGCCGCCCGGCGCCTCCCCAGATGGCGAAGATGGCGATAATGAAGGTCGCGATGATGATCCACAGCGTGGGTTTGAGGGCCTTGACGTTCTTCCGCATCGTTTTTAACATGGTGTCACTTCTCCTTTTCGAACAGAGGCCGCAGGCGCTCGTAGGTCGTTTCGAGGTCTTCCGTCACGGTCTTGGTCCCGCTGATCAGGGGCAGGAAGTTGGAATCGCCCGTCCAGCGGGGGACGACGTGGAGATGGTAGTGTTCGGTCACCCCAGCCCCGGCGCTCCGGCCGAGGTTCATCCCGGCGTTGAAACCGTTGGGGCGGTAGCGGGCCCGGAGGACCCGGATGGCCATCTGCATCAGCCCGGTCAACTCGGCGGCCTCGGCCGGGGTCGCCCGTTCGAAAGCGGCCGTGTGGCGGTACGGGGCGATCATCAGGTGCCCCGGCGTGTACGGGTACTTGTTGAGGATGATGAAATGCGCGTCCCCCCGGTGAAGGATATACGCCTTCCGGTCAGACCGGCGCTTCAGGGCGGCGCAGAGGACGCAGCCCTTCGCCCGCCCGGCCGTCCGGATATAGCGTTCCCGCCAGGGGGTCGTGATGTAGCGCGTCACTTGTTGATGAGCTCCTTGAGGAGCTTGCTCGGCTTGAAGTAGAGCACCTTCTTCGGGGGGACCTTGACCGGTTCGCCCGTCCGCGGGTTCCGGCCGGAGCGGGACGTCCGCTTCCGGAAGCGGAAGCTCCCGAAGCCCCGGATCTCGATCTCCTCCCCCTTGAGGATGGCCTCCTTGATCATATCGAAGAACAGGTTCACCCCCTCCTCGGCCTCCTGCTTGGGAATGTTCATTTCCTGGGAGATCTTATTGATAAGATCTGCTTTGATCATCTCACTCCTCCTTTTTGATGACTCTCTTAGGAGTATGGATCTTGGCCAGCTGGTCCTTCATCAGGTCCCCCAGGGTCATTCCGTGGTCCTGGGATTCCATGTATTTCTGGAAATCGGCCCTCTGCATGTCGAACTGGGCTTGTTTGAAGCTCAGGGAGATCTTCTTGGCCTTGGGGTTCATCTTGATGATCTTGGCGTTCCGCTCGTCGCCGACGGCGAAGGCGTCGGAAGGCTTTTCGATCTTCTTCTCGTCGAGCTCCGAGGTGAAGATGACCCCCTCGATGCCCGGGATGATCTCGACGAAAGCGCCGAAGTCCGTCAGGCGGACGATCTTGACCTTGACGATGTCGCCGGCCTTCTGGCGGCTGAAGAAATCCTCCCAGATGTCCCCCTCGAGCTGCTTCATCCCCAGGGAAATCTTCTGCTTGTCGACGTCGATGTTGAGGACGAGGGTCTCAATCTCTTGGCCGGGCTGGAGCTTCTCGGACGGGTGCTTGACCTT
>CAZPEP010000008.1:0-7455 GCA_964585685.1 uncultured Eubacteriales bacterium
GTCGGCCGGAGCCTGGCCCGGATCTACGCCGGGTCCGCCGGCGTCCTGGTCGCCGGCGACGGCACCGCTCTCGTCCGGATCGCGGACAAGCCCGCGTTCTGGATTCCCGACGAGGCCTACCGCTATGTCCAGGTCATGCCCGCGGAAAACGCCGCGGCCGTCGCCGGGGTCCTTGCTGCCGCCTCTCACTTCCTGCAGACCGTCGTCGTGGCCGTCCCCGATGCCGAGATCCTGCCCTCCCTTCGTCTCTTCGGTGAGGCCGGCGCCAGCAACGTCCACTACCCCGGTTCAGCGCCCCTTCTCAACGTCTACGAGGAGCCCCACGACGGGGACTTCGACTTCGTCAAGATCCGCTACCCCTACCGGGTCCGCTTTGCCGCCACGAATTTCAAGAAGAACGCAGACTGGTTGGGCTGAGCCCCCCAATCCCCGTCAGTATCGAGAGCAGGTCTCGGTATAATGACCGATCGCCCGATGGGCTATTCCTTACCTTTCTTCTTTTTTTCGGGCTTGCCGTAGAGGTTCTCGGCTACTTTCGCAAGTAGGTATTTCGACTGATCAGATTGAAACATGCTTCCGGCCTTTTTCGTGAACTGACAGTCGACCTTTATGCCCACTTCGCTCTTTTCAAGGAGAACCTGGAAGTTTTCGAGCTGTTCTTGGGCAACCTTCCTGTTCAGAAAGTTCTTCCCCTTCTGAGCGGAGATAATCCCTCCCTCCTTGTCCGAAGAAGCGACCTGGTATTTCAGCTGCATTAGGGCCTTTACCGTCGCACTCCACACTTCATCATATGTTTTCTGCTTGAAAATCCACTCGCTCTTGCTCACCTTTTCATATGGCTCATCGTCTTGCGAAAGAGCAAGGGAGCTGATCGCGGGCAGAAGCAGGCAGAAAATCACGGCAAGCCTGATGAGTCTGGTCATGTTCCGAACCTCCTGATTAGATAAAGGATTATGACTGGAGTAGGGCCCCCACAAGTTCCCATCAGTCCGTAGACCGGAATATTGGATAATCTTCCCATATGAGGCCAAATATTATCCCTTTACTTTTCCGCACCGCCTGCCCTATCATCCCTCTCAGCCAAGGTGATGGAACTCGAAGATCTGCTCAAGGCCGGTCCCTTCCTCGACGAAGTTTCCCTGTCCGTCAAAAAGATCATCTTCGCCAACTTCCCCGGCCTGACCGAGGAGGAGCGGGAGGAGATCGGCCAGGACGTCAAGCTGAAGCTGCTGAAAATGGCCTCGCGCGGGAAAAAGATCGGCAATCTCAGGTCCTACATATGGAAAATGGTCTACTCAGCGGCCCTCGACGTCATCAACGAGCGGATCCCCGCCGTCCGCCTCGAGGACTTGCAGGAATCCGCCCGCACGCCCCTTGAAGACTACGTCGACTCGCTCTCCCCCGAGTACCTCTTCGAGGAAAAGGAGCTCCTCGCGCTCACCGAGAAGGCCATCGATTCTCTGCCATGCCGCCGCCGGACCGCCGTCCTCCTCCATCTCCAGGGCCTGAGCCTCGAGGAGATGGCCCTCTATCTCGGCGAGAGCATGGCCACCGTCCGGCATCTCCTCTATCGCGGCCTCGGAGACGTCAAGGGCCAGCTCAACGCCCTCTCCGGCGCGCTCCGCCCGCCCAGCCTCCCCCCCCGCCGCGTCAGGGCCTCGAAACCCCGGCTCGAATGGAAGCGGACATGAATCGCAAGTGTCCCGACGACCGCGCCCTCGTCCGCCTGGCTACGGCCGAGTCCGCGCCCCGGGAGAAAGAGCGCCTTCTCGGGCACCTGGCCGTTTGCTCCCGCTGCTCAATTCGCCTCAGCGTGCTCAGGCAGCTGAAGAGGGACCTCGCGCCGCAGGTCGAGGCCTTCGTCGGCGAGCACGCCTCTTCCCGCCTATCCCGCTCACCCCGCCCCTGCCCCCCCCGCCCGTCCCGCTTCGGGCCCATCGTCAGCCTGTTCGGGCTGCGCTTCGCCGCCGGCTTCATCGCCGTCTTCCTGGTCGCCGCCTCCGGGGCCTTCCTGGCCCTTTCGCGCGCGGCCCGGCATTCCGAGCTGCGGAGCCCCGCCGCCAAGCTCACGCTCCTCGCGCCGGCCGCCAAGATCCCTTCCGCCCCCCGGCTCTTCCGCTGGTCTCCCGTTCTGAACGCGGAGAACTACAACTTCGAGCTGATCGATGATTCTCTGGAGCGCGTCCATTCCGACGGGACCTTCCTGATCAACGAGCTCGCCCTCCCTGCCGACATCCGGGACAAGCTGATCAGAGGCCGGACCTACGTCTGGACGATCTCGGCCCAGGACGGTGATGCGAACGTGCTGACCTCGCGCTCATCCAGCTTCGTCATCGAGTAGGGTAGGGATCAACCGGCCGCTTTTCCGATCAGGACGAACGGTGCCCAATAGACGGGATCCCGATAGCCCGCCCCCATCATCCACGTCTTCGCCCGGGCCAGGGCCCGGACCGGCGGATCGCCTTCGGACAATCGCCTGTAGAACTCTCCCATGAACACCGCGGTGGCCCGGTCGTCCACGCTCCACAAGCTGACCAGCACAAGCTCCGCTCCGGCCCGCAGGAACGCGCCGCTCAGCCCCTTGATGCCGGCCCCTCCGAACAGACGGCCCGCGCCGGTCCCGCACCCCGAAAGGACGACCAGCCGCGCCGCGAGGTCGAGCTCCGCGATCTCGAGGGTCGTGAGAAAGCCGTCCTCCCCGTCCCTCGGCGCAGGCGTCATCAATAGCGCCGACCGCCACCAGTTCTCGTCGTCGATGACCCCGTGCGCCGCCAGATGAATGACCCCGTAACGCCCAAGCTCAGCCGTTTTGAACCAGGCCTCGCTCGCGGCCTCGCCCAGGACGGCCGTGACGTTCCCCTCCGGGAAGCTCCGCCTCAGGCGCCCGATCTCTTCCTCGACGTGCCTCAGCGGATAGAAGAACCGCTTCTCTCTCCTCGACCGGTTGTCGCAGGCGATCCCGTCCGGGCTGCCGACGGCCAGGACCTTGGCCGAGCGGATCCCCGCCCCGTCCGGCGCCGCGCCCGCCAACGCCTGGGTCGCTGACGCGGCGTAGCCGATCTCGACCGTCTGCCCCCAGAACTCTCCCTTCCCGCGGCCGTCAAGGTCGCCCTCTCCGTCGCCGCGGACCAGGGCCTCGAACGGCAGATGGTGCAGCAATCCGTCCGGGACGACGATGATGCGCTGACCGCTCGCGCCGAGCTTCTTGGCGAACGGCCCCACGAGAATGTCGAAGAGCGCCCGGCCCGCCTGCCAGCCCCGGAATCCTCCCCCGTCCGTGATCTGGAGGAAGCGCAAGTAGCGCTCAACCGCCGTCCCGATCTCGCGCCCCCCCGGCAGCCGCGCGGATTCGAGCCCGTCGCCGGTCGCCAGGAACGCGTACGAGGCCCTCTCCCCGAGCACATAGGATAGCACCGCCCGGTCGCCCAATCGCTCTCTTATCTCCCGGAAGCCGATGGGGGAGGGGCCGGCGGCCGCGCCGCCCCCCGCCGCTTCACTCCGCCCCGCCCCCGCCATCTCTCTGCCGATCAAGGCGGTGTGGTACTCTTCTTCCGAGCTTTCGAGGAGCGAGACGAGCCTGTCCTTTTCCCCGGAGGCGAGACCCGGATCCTGAAGGGCGATCTGCAGCGCGGCGATCGACCGACCCGCTTCCGTCAAGTCCCGGGCCTGGTGCGCCGCGCCGCCCCGCGCGCCGCCCTCCTTCCCTCCCTCCGAGCTTCCCCCGGCCTCGACCCTAAAGAGGCGGGCCAAGCCCTTCGATCTCTCTGCGTATTGGAAGGCCTTCTCGTCCCACCCCTCGCGCAGAGCGAGCCGGTGCCGTTCGAGAAGGAGCCGGATGAGGCCCTCGAAGACCTCCATTTTCCCGTCCAGGAAGTCGATCCGGTAGATGCCGACGGCCAGGTCCGGAAGCCACCTCTCGAGAAAGACGACGGCTTCTTCGTACCTGGCGATCGCTTCGTCCCTGGGGCCCCAGGCCTCCGCTGCGCGGGCGGCGCCCATCAGGGCCTGCCAGATCCATTCCTTCAGCCCAGCCCGCTCGGCGGCCGCCCGGGCCTCCGCGAAGCCCTTCGCGGCCGTCTCTCTCGTCCCCCCGCCGGACAGGATCCTAGCCCTGACGAAGGCCAGGATCGCCCTCTCCGATAGCCCCAGTCCGCCCCCCGCCTCCGGAGTTCCGCTCCCGAAGACCGATCCCCGGATGAAGGCCTCCGCCTCCCCGCGCCGGCGCGCATCCTTCAAGTCCTCCACGTCCAGGACCCGGACGCCTTCGCCCCGGACGATCCTGCTCGTCGCCGGCGGCACAGGACGATGGCCCGTGCTCTCGTCGAACGCCTGGGCGCAGCCGACGACCAGGGCATCCTCTACCTCGAAGGAGAGATGGTCGTACCCCTGGAACGCCGTGCCGCAGTCCGCGATCAGGCATCCCGAGGCCTCGACTCGGCCCGCGTCGTTCGTGGAGATCCCGGTCGAGGCCGGAAAGCCGAAGACGACGACGCGGCGGACGACCGCCGAGCCGACGTTGCTCTCGGCGTCGTTGACCGAGAGCCCGACCATGCACTCGAGAATGGCCAGGTCCGCCGCTTCCCACCGGACGTCCGGGCTGCCTCTCTGCTCGATGCCGGTGTCGCTGTTCCTGAGAACGAAGCCCTCGATCCGGGCGGCGGCCTGGACGATGAAGACGGCGTCTCCCTCTCTCTGGGATCCGTAGACGACCGCCCCGAACCGGTTCTTCGCCTTGACCTGGATCTTCCTGGCGACGACGATGTTCTTCTCGAGGTAGACCCCGTCGTCGACCAGGACGACGTCCCCGTCCGCAGCGTGGCTTACGGCCGATTTGATGGTCGCGTGATCGGCGGGGACCTTCAGGACCTCGGCCCGGAGCGCCCCCGCGGCCAGGATCAGGGACCCGAGCAGGATGGCCGCCCTTGGCGCAGCGCGCATCGCTCTCCGTTCCTATCTCGCCGCGGCGAGGCTCGCGGCCTGTTTGAAGACCCGCATGATGTTCCCGCCCCAGATGGCCTCGAGCTCGTGTTCGCCCGCGCCTCTCCGGAGTAGCTCGACGCTCAGGCCCATGATTTCAGCCGCGTCCCTGCAGCCGCGGACGCCGCCTCCGCCGCCGAAATCGGACCCGATCCCTACGGCCTCCGGGCCGGCCAGCTTCGAGACATGGCCGATGTGCGCGGCGATATCGGCGATCCCCGCGCGCCGGGAGGATCCCGGAGGGGCGAGTCGATCGGGGTTGAAGGGGATGAGCACGACCCCGCCCGCCGCCGCGATGGCCGCGATGGTCCCTTCGGCTAGATTGCCCGGCGCGTCACACAACGCGAGGGCCGCCCCGCGCGAGCAGACGACCGGGGCCCGGCTGGAGGCCAGCACGTCTGCGATGGCGCGCGGCGAGCACCCGCCGACGTCGATGACGAGGCCCAGCCGGTTACATTCATCGACCACCTTCACCCCGAACTCGCTGAGCCCCCGGTCCTCGCAGATGGCGTTGCCCAGATCGCCGCGGAGTTTCAGGAATCGCACGCCCTGTTCAAAGAAATCCACTAGGAGCGTCATGTCCGTCCCGATCGCGTCGCCGCTCCCGAGCCCAATGAAGGCAGTGTGCCGGTCCTCTTTCTCGAATCGATAGGCGTCCTCGGGGGCGAGACCCAGGCGGATCCGGTCCGGGCTCTGTTCGATCGATCGCTTGATCGACGCGATGCTGTCGAAGGCCGCTCTCTTCACCGTCTCCCTTCCTTTCGCGGTCGGAGGAACCCGAGGGATGGAGACGACCAGGACCGCAGCATCGAGGCCGCCCTTCTCCATGGCGGCCGTATCGAACGCCCGTTCGCCCGCCCTCTTATGACTTGGGGCGTCGGTCTGGACATATGCGTCCAAGGTCAGCATGCGGAGGTGGGACTGCCGAATGCGGGCTAAGGTTTCGGGGGAGAGGCCGTCGGAGCCGCAATACGCCAGCGTCAGCAATACCGTGAAACAGAGGGTTTCCCGAGCCCTTGGAGGCTTCATCCCGGCTTAGTCTACAGCAATTCCCTCCGGATTGTCAGCAACGCTTCAATTAGGGAGGCTGCCGCCGGGCAGCCCCCTGGTTTTAGATCCGGATCAGATCAGTCGTACAGGAAGACCTTGGGATGGAGCCCGTGCCCGCGGTTTTCCCCGAGGTTCCTGGAGATGGAATTATAGTCGCCCAGATCGAAAGGTGTTAGCGCGATCTGGTTCGGCGACCCCCTGAAATCGTTGAAGCCGACGGCGTTGTCGAAAACCACCAGGTGATCGAGGCCGGGGATGTCCCTTGTATCGGTAAGCTCAATAGCCCAGATATCAACCAGCGTCGGAATGTCACTCGCCACGCTGATTGTGTTCTTAACGACCCGGTTGCTCTTGATCGCCACCGCCCCGGCATACCCCCAACGAAAGTCCGCGTAGAGGACGATGCCAGATCCGGCATAACCGCCGCCGTCTGCCGGCGGGACGTGCAAGGTCCCGTAGATCTTGTTGTGGGAGATGATGTTGTTCTCGACCGTTCCCCCCGTGTAGTCGGCGACCAGGATGCCGATCCCGCCGCCATTGTCACACCTCAGGTCGATGATCTCGTTGTGGCTGATGGCCCAGCCGTCGCCCCGCCAGTTGGAGACTGCCTGGACGGCATTCCGGAACGTGCAGTGATCGATCGTGACATCGTTTACTGCGGCTCCGTTCATGATGGCCAGGTCGACCTCGAAGACAAGATGATTGATGGATGCACCGTCGCTTCCGGCCATAAACCTGAATCCCATGATCTTGCCCGAGCCATGGGCCGGTCCGGACGTGATGATCGGATTCCCCTCGCCCCGGATCTCGACGGTTTTAGTGACCAAAGCTCCCGCATAATTCCCGGGTTTGACAAGGATCGTGCTCCCGGGCATGACCTGGGGAGAATCGATGGCCGCCTGGATCGTGGGGAAATTGCCCGGGACAGTCCACACGGTTTCCTGGGCAGCAGCCCAAGCGACCAGAAGGACGAAAGCCAACCCGATACAAAAAGATCTCTTCATCTAAATCCTCCTTTTGGAAATGTAAAACTCCACCTATTATGTTGACCCTGAATAATGATCTTTTTCCCGTTGCTACACGACGGGGACTTCGACTTCGTCAAGATCCGCTACCCCTACCGGGTCCGCTTCGCGGCCACGAATTTCAAGAAGAACGCGGACTGGTTGGGCTGAAATCTGGCTGCCCTTTACGGATCTCCCGCATCATCATCCGCCTTGACTTGAGCCATCCAAATTGATATAAAACTGCGCTCGGGGATAAGGTTGATCATCTAGCACGAAAAGCCATCTCATGCCGACGGTTTTAAGGGAAATCGTGTTCTCTCATATTTTGCCTCTTTTCCGCCTTAAAGACCGCCCCGATCGTGCCTCCATATCACCCCTGCCGATGAGCCTTCCCACCATATGGGGTGAGGCGAATATCATC
>CAZPEP010000009.1:0-62185 GCA_964585685.1 uncultured Eubacteriales bacterium
CGGGAGCGGGGTCGGCAACAGGATCCACATCGCGCGCAAGACCAGGGAGGTGCTCGTCCAGCTCCAGCCGGCCATCAGGGACCGCCACAGCCGCCGCCGCAACGGTACGGACCGCGACGTGCAGCCGGACATCTGGTTTGAGCGCTCGGAGCCGGGCCTGGCCCGGGCAGGGGCAGATTTTCGAGTTGAAGAGGGAGGCAACGGATACTACTGGTGCGGATTCATCTTTCGCACCCAGGTCTCGTTCCCCGTCGAGACCGTCAGTCTGGCCGGCCGGACGCTCAAAGAGGCCTGGATCTTCATCGAGGAGAAGCTGCAAAGGGAAGGGGCCCAAGGCGATGAGCACGCCGCGCGGGTGCCTCCCCCGGTGAATATGCCTTCCGCCCGGGGTTGGAAGGTCTATGCCCTGACGGGGCCCTGGGACGGCAACTGCATCGATACTCCCGGCTATCAGATAGGCGAGATCCCGGAGAACGCCGACACCCGTATCGTCCATCTCGATGATCTCGCCAAGGGCTGGTTCGCGGGGACGAAACCGAATCATGGCCTCATCATCGGGAGCCGGTTCGAGCCGTTCGATAGCTGGGGATGGAGGTGCTTCTTCGCGATCTCCTGGTACAAGGTCACGATGAACCTGAAGTTCATCGAGGAGATCTGAAGGGGAGGCGGCAAGGATGCCCCGCGCGGATTACCGGTTGATTTACCGGGCCGATTAAAGTAAAAGAGAGGTAATGGACAAGAAAAGAGCGGAACATGTGTTGGATAACGGGGTCAAGATACTGGCCGACATCATGCCCCTGAAGACCTACCTTTATTTCCCCCTCCTCTATTCAATCTGCGTCTGGGCGGTGCGGAGGATCTTCGACCTCAGGGAGAGGGTCTTCGCCTGGCAAGTCTGGCTCGACCCCGGAGTGATCGAGACCAAGCCCGAGACCTTCGTCCTCAACTTTTTCCAGGGACATCTCGGCATCCGCGAGGCCTACGCCGCGGAGCTCGCGGCCAAGGACATGACGGCCCTCAACACCGCCTTTAAGGCCCTCTACCCCGTCTGTGGGCTCGAGGACGCGTTCCTTCTGGCCCTCTTCAAGGAGGAGCTCGAGGCCGACGATTACCGGAAGATCGCCGCCGAGTTCGAGGAACGGGCCCGTCTGGCTATCGACGACGTCAAGCCGGCCTCAGAGGTCCCCGAGTTCTGGAAGGGCCTGCAGGGTGTCGGCATGGACATGGCCAGGATCGGCATCCACGTCATGTCCGACGCCCAGGTCCGCAAGCTCATCCTCGAACGCATCCGGAAACGGATCAAGACGGAGGACTGAGGCGCCGCCGCGGCGGCCGGGCGTCTTGACGCGCGGCAGGCGAAGGGCCGAAGCAGATGATGGGAAAGGCTCACGGGGACGCGTTCGACAGACCGGAAAGGACGCTCGTCTGCCGTCTCCAGGCATCGGCATGCCTGGCGGTGCTCCTGTTGTTTGCGGCGTGCGCCACGCATCTCGAACGGGCCAAGCTCCATTATTCCAAAGGGCAGGAATTCGCGCGGACCTATCGGACGGCGGAGGCCGCCGCGTCCTACAAGCGGGCGCTTATCGAAGCCGGGAAAGCCGCCGAGTCCGGCTCCTCCGCCCAGGCCTTCATGGTCAAGGGCCTGGCTGAGACCGGCCTCGAGAAATGGACGGATGCCGAGGAGAGTCTCCTTAGGGCCTCGGTCCTCGGGTTCCCTGAAGGCCAGGAGTGGGCCGCCGACGTCTCGCGGCTCGGCCTGGCGATCTCGCTAGCCGAGTTGGGTTTCGAGAACGCGGCGCTCCGGAGCCTGGCCGGGCTCCTCGACCGGTCGACGTTCAAGCCGGTCGTGCCTGAGGCCGCACGGCGCTGGCTCGACCTCAATCTTGCCCGGGCTGTGAACTTGGACGAAAAGGAACGGGCGAAGGGCCTGGCCGCCATCGTCCGGACGCTCGAGAAGCTCGTCGACAACGATTTCGCCTGCGGGTTCCATCACTACCTTCTCTCCCAGGCTCTCGGCCACGCCCGCGATTACCGGCAAAGTTTCGAAGAGGCCGCGGTCGCCCGCGACCTGGGCCTCCCGTCGGAGAAGGCGCTTCGCGACAACGATCTGCAGGCCGTTTTCTGCTACGAAGCCCTAAAGAAGGATCTCCCGCCGGACGATTGGCGGGAATTCGAGGCGCTCTACGCACGCTGGACGAAAAAGTGGGGGTGGAAGGACGCCCGGACCCCGGGCTGGAAGAAGGAGTGAACGATGCTTCCCTCGCTCGAATGGAAGAAAGACCGGCTCTTCATGATCGACCAGCGGAAGCTCCCATTGAAGGCGATCTATATCGAATATTCGGGCCATGACGGCGTCGCCCGGGCCATTGAGACGATGGTCGTACGCGGGGCTCCGGCCATCGGGGTCGCCGCGGCATACGGCGTCGCGCTCGGAGTGCTTGCGCTTGAGAGCGAGGCCGACCTCGACCGGCGATTCGATGCCATTTATCGTCGTCTGGAGCGGACGCGGCCGACGGCCCGGAACCTCTTCTGGGCGCTCGAACGGATGCGTCGGGCTTACGCGGCGAATAAAGGCCGCGGGCTCGCGGGCCTGAAACGGGCGATGGTGGCCGAGGCCCGGGCCATCGAGCGTGAGGACGTCGCAACCAACAAGGCCATTGGCCGTCACGGTCGGGACCTCATCAAGGACGGTTGGACCGTCCTGACCCACTGCAATGCGGGCGAGTTGGCCACCGCCGGTTACGGGACGGCCATCGGCGTCATCCGTGCGGCCCACGACCAGGGGAAGAAGATCCGCGTCTTTGCGGACGAGACGCGGCCCTTCCTCCAAGGCGCCCGCCTGACCTGTTGGGAGCTCGACCGGCGCGGCATCCCGGTCGTCCTCATCACGGACAACATGGCCGGATGGTTCATGAAGAACGGCGAGATCCAGGCGGCCGTCGTCGGTGCGGACCGCATCGCCCGGAACGGCGACACGGCCAACAAGATCGGGACGTACTCGGTCGCGGTGCTGGCGAAGGAGCACGGAATTCCCTTCTACGTTGCCGCGCCCATGAGCACGGTGGACGCGAGCCTCAAGACAGGCGCCGAGATCCCCATCGAGGAACGGAACGCGCGGGAGGTCCGGACGATCGGCGGCCGCTGCATCACGCTTCCCGACATCGCCGTCCGTAATCCGGCCTTCGACGTGACCCCGGCAAGATACATCACCGGCATCGTCACGGAGAAGGGCGTTTTCCGGGCCCCCTACCTATTTGCGCGCTGAACCGGGGCGAGCCTCCGCGATTCTGATATACTGTAATTCCCATGCATATCCTCGGCATCGAAACCTCCTGCGATGAGACGTCGGCCGCCGTCCTGACGGACCGGTACGAGGTCCTGAGCAACGTCGTCCTGTCCCAGGACGAGGTTCACGCCCCATACGGCGGCGTCGTGCCGGAGCTCGCCTCGCGTCAGCACATCCGATCCATCGACCTCGTCGTCGGTGAGGCGCTGGCGAAGGCCGGGGTCGCGCTTACGGCCGTCGACGCCTACGCCGTAACGCAGGGGCCGGGGCTCATCGGCTCCCTCCTCGTGGGGCTATCGTTCGCCAAAGGCCTGGCCTACTATCACGGGAAGCCCCTATTTGGGGTCGACCATCTTGAGGGCCATATCGAGGCGGCGTTCTTGGAGAACAGGGACATAGCTTTCCCTGCGCTGGCGCTGCTCGTTTCGGGCGGCCACACGTCGCTTTATTGGCTCGAAAAAAAGCTCTCCTACAGGCTTCTCGGCAAGACGCGCGATGACGCGGCGGGAGAGGCGCTCGACAAGATCGCCAAGTTCCTCGGCCTCGGTTATCCGGGCGGCCCCGTCATCGAGAGACTGGCGGCCGGCGGCGACCCGAAAGCGTTCGCCTTCGCCCGGCCGCGGATCAAGGACGCGCCGAATGACTTCAGCTTCAGCGGCCTCAAGACGGCCGCTCTCAGGCACATCCGCGAGTCAGGTGTCGCGAAGGCCGGCCCCATGCTTGCCGATTTTCTGGCGAGTTTCGAGGAGGCGGTGGTCCGGACCCTCGTCGAGAACGTTGTCCGGGGCGTCGAGGAGCATGGCCCGAGGTCCCTCGTCCTCTGCGGCGGAGTCGCCCGCAACAAGCGCTTGCGGACGCGGTTCCAAGAGCAGGCCATGCGCCTGAAGGTCCCCGCCTATGTCCCCTCGCCGAAGATGTGCACCGACAACGCCGCGATGATCGCCGCCGTGGCCCTCGAGCGGATAAACGCAGGCCTCATGGCCCCGGTCGACCTCGACCTCGATGCTTATCCAAGATAAGAGCGAAACGGGCTATCCCTGGTGCCGCAGACTTTAACCTGCGGCTTCTCCCCGTGTATTCTCGGCTCCCGGCCCGCGCATTTTCCGGAGCGCAGACTGAGGCCTGCGGCACCGGTACTGCGGCTATCGCACCGGGGTTATGGAGAGAAAGTACGGGGCAAGCTGCATGTTCTCGATCGAATACTTCGTGAGGTCGACCTCGATCTCATACAGGTACAGCCCCTTGACCCGGTAGGCGGCCGGAGGCTCGAGGACGAATTCCTTCCTCTCGAGGATCGTCCGGTCCTCTAAGAGCGGCAGGTCGAAGAACCGCGCGGAGATCCCGTATTCCCCTTTCTCCGAGCCATAGGCGATCTTCACCTCGTCGAGCGGGCGGCGCGAGCTGAAGAGAAACCGGTAGCGCTTCGGGTAATGGAGATAGAGATCGCCTCCGGGCTTGACGACGACGCCCCTGCCCATCGAGAACGTATGGAGCCCCAGCGCCCGTGTCTCCGAATAAGGGATGGCCTCGACCGGATAGAGAGGGGCCCTCGGGTAAAGGACCCAAAGGTATGCGCCGGCGGTGGCCAAGACGAGGACGAACGCCGTCCGGACGAGATGGTGTGCTTGGCGTTCCCTTTTCAGGAACACGTACAGCAGGATGATCCCGAGCAGGGCAGCCACCCAGGCGTAATTCGGGGCATAATGCGTGTTGTCGACCTTGATGAACGACGGCAGGAACGGCGGGAGGAACGTGTGCATATTGCCCAGGAAAAGGAACAGGTCCCCCGGCCTCTCGGTGAAATCATGCGTCGTCGGCTGGTAGAGAAACGAGGGATGGAGGAGCATGACGACGACAAGGGAGAGGCCCGCGAGGGCCGCGAGTTGTAGCCCCCCCGTAAATAAGGGCTTCCGGTTGTGAGCGAGGAAATAGCCTATGGCGACGGCGGCCACCCATGAGACGGGCATGAGCACTCGGCCCTGCGGCGAATATCCCTGGCGGTGAGTGAAGAAACCGTAGTTCAGGATGAAGGGGAGGGCGATGAGGATCAGAGCGAAGAACTCGCGCTTCGCCTTCCGGAACATCTCGATGAGGCCGAGAAATGCGAAGGCATAGAGCGGCGAGTAAAGCAGCAGGCCGTCCCGCTGGTCGAGGAAATAATCCAGGAAGGCGTCGAGCCTCTCCCGGAGCGGGATATCCATGACCATCTGCCGCCATTCCCGGAACTGCTCCGCCGACATGACCCCCTCGTAGATCGAGAACGGCGAGAAGGTTCCGTAGAGGCTGTGCAGGTAGAGATAGAACAGCGCGGTCGAGATGAGCGGGAAGGCGAGAAAGGCGGTGATCCGGAGCCGGGCCCCGTGGTTCTTCCAGAGATGAAAGATCGAAACGAGGAGCAGGGGCCAGAAGATGATGTTGTACTTGACCCCGAACCAGAAGAATGTCGCCAGCAGGAACCCCAGTACGGGATAGAGGACGGGCTTGAGCGGCCGGTCAGACGAGATTTTCCTGTATATGAGGAGGCTCATGAAGGCGATCGGGACCTCGGGGTAAAGGTGGACGGCGTAGAAGAACACTGGAGCCGAAAAGGCATAGAGCGCCCATAGGGCGAGCGACATCCGCGTCCTCTTCCAACGCTCCTCGGCGAAAAGGAACAACTGGACGCCGAGGAGCGCCGCCCATATGGACAGGCTCCCTTTCAGGACGAACGTGAGCGCCTTGCCCCCGAGGAGCTGGCCGAGCCCGTAGAACGGGAGCGTCAGAAACGAGACGCCGGGCAGGTTGATGGGGTAGATGTGGTCCTTTCCCTCCTTCCCGTACCGGCCGTATATCCCCAGCTTCAGCTTCGGATGTTCCTCTTTCGAATAGAAGTGGAACCAGTCCTGGTCGGCGTAATTGTTCGCGAGGTTGATGTCGCGGTCGTAGTAAAGACTATCGGCCGTGATGAGGTAGTTCGGCTCGTCGCCCGAGAATTCGACGCCTTGCGAAACGAGGACGAGGGCGGCCAGGTTGTAGACGACGAAGGCCGCAAGGAAGAGGGCGGCGATCTTCTTCCGGCGGGGCCAGGCCTCGAAACGGGCCAGGGTATGATCGAACGGTTTCGGTCGGCCCCCGGCGGCGCGACGCAGGCGGTCGCGCGTCTGGGCGAGGAAGGCGATGATGACGAGGCCGCCCAGGATGGCCAGCCGCGTCCGGAGGTCTTCCCGCGTCAGATAATGCGAGAGGAGGACGGGGGACAGGAAGAAGAAGGCGAACGGCAGGAAGGCCTGAAGACCACAGCCAAGGGTTCTGCCCGGGGCTTCTCCCGTCATTCGGGCCTCTATCCGGCCTATAAGCACCCAGAGAACGGCCATGAGCAGGAAAGACGCGATTGCGAGGAGGGCGAATTCCAGGGGCGCGAACCGAAAGGCATGCTCTAGAACGGAATAATGCCCGGACTGGAAACAGATGGTGAGGTAGGCCGCAGGCCCCAGCGACAGGAAGAAAAGCAGGGTCAGGGAGAGGATCTTCGTCTTGGCCGTCATCACCACGGATTATACCGATTCCCGGCTTCAATTGGAACGTGGAACCGGCGGGTCTTCATTCGCTTCAAGCCGTGACGGTGGGACCGCAATATGCTATAACTGAGGCCGGAGCTGTGACCATGGAGCGCGAGAAGAAGGTCGTCGTCGTCATGCCCGCCTACAACGCCGAGAAGACGCTGGAGCGGACGCTTGACGACATCCCCCGGGAATGGGTGGACGACATCATCCTCGTTGACGACGCGAGTCGGGACGGCACCGTTGCCCTTGCCCGGAAACTCGGCCTGCGCGTCTTCGTCCACGAAGAGAACCGGGGCTACGGCGGGAATCAGAAAACCTGCTATACCGAGGCCATCAAGCTCGGCGCCGACATCATGATCATGGTCCATCCCGACCACCAGTACGACCCCACCGTCATCCCCCAACTCGTGGCCCCGCTCCTCGAGGGGGCGTGCGACGCGGTATTCGGGTCCCGGATGCTCGGCGGCCACCCGCTCGAGGGAGGCATGCCCAAGTGGAAGTACCTGGCCAACATTTTCTTGACGGCCTTCGAGAACGCGACATTCTACATGTACCTCACCGAGTACCATTCGGGCCTTCGCGCCTACTCGCGCCGCTACCTCGAAGCGGTCAACTTCATGGCGAATTCCGACGACTTCGTCTTCGACACGGAAATCATTGCCCAGGGCGTCATCCATGGGATGCGGATCCGCGAGGTCCCTATCGAGACCCGCTATTTCAAGGAGGCTTCCATGGTCGGCTTCTGGAGGAGCTCCGTCTATGGCCTCTCCATCCTCAAGACGCTCGTCAAGTACAAGCTCCACAAGAAGGGACTCGCCCGGTTCCGGATCTTCATTTAACCGCCGTAAATCCCCCCGTTGCCCCCCCTTTCCAAAGGGGGGGACTTCGAAGGCTCGGCGTGCGTCTTCTTCGTTTCCCCCCTTTCCAAAGGGGGAGACTTCAAAGGCTCGGCGTAGGTCTTCCTCGTTTCCCCCATTTCCAAAGAGGGGGACTTCAAAGGCTTGGCGTGCGTCTTCTTCGTTTCCCCCCTTTCCTAAAGGGGGGTTGGGGGGATTTTCTGTCACGCTTTTACAGGGCGGAATGCTCCGCAACTGCCTCCGGCTCAGGAGGAGATCAGAAGCTACAATTCCGGAACGAGGCTGAATCGCAACGGCGTTGCGGCCGTTACGCCCCCCTCCGACGTCCCCAGCCGGAGGGTCACGAAGTAGAGCCATCCGCCGCGGTACGGGTAGGCTGGGGGGGCGGCCAGCTCGAGGGAGCGCGTCTCTTTCACCGCCCTTCCGTCGAAGACAGGGGCGTCGAAATATTCCACCTTCACCTGGCAATCCGCCGTCTCCGACCCGAACTCGAGGCGCAGGCGGGCGAGCTTTCGAACGGACGAGAAGGCGAACACGTAGGCCCGGCCGTCGTCGGGGAGCAGGAAACGACCCGGCTCAGGCTTGCGGACGACCCTGGACATCGAATAGAAGGTCAGGGGAGTATCGGGCGCGACGACCGTCCTCTCGGGGTTGTAGAGGACCGTTCTCGGGTTGAGGACGAACGCGAAAAAGAATACGGTCCCGCCGGCCAGGGCGAAGGCTGCGTGGGCGCGCCGCGGGAACGCTCTGTTCGCGCTCTCCTTCCGGCGCAGGACGTACAGCGCGAAGAACAGAGCAAAGAGGCCCAGCCAGACGAAGTTCGGCGGCCACGGCACCTCCCGGCTCTTGGCGTATGCTGGGAGCCAGTCTGTCAGCCGCAGATGCAGGTTGCTCAGGACGTAGAAGACCCCCCCGCCCGATTCGGCGGTCCCCATCGTCGTTTCCTGGTAGAGGCTGAGGGGATATCGGACGAGGAGCTTCGTCATCCCCAGCGAGACGGCCGCGGCGAGCGCGAACGCCCCCGAAAAGGCCCTCTTCCGGTTGTCGGCGAGGAACCACCCGATCCCGATGACCATGGTCCAAACAACCGCGACTAGCGGCCGGGCCTGAGGCGCGTAGCCCGTCCTCTGCGTCAGGAAGGCCGATACGAGGACGTAGGGCGCGGCGATGAACAGCAGCTCCCCAAGGTCCCGGGACTTGCGACGGGCCATCTCTACGAAACCGAGGAAGGCGAAGGCGTAGATGGGGGCGTAGAAGAAGAGCCCGTCCTTCTGGTCGAAGAAGTACCCTGCCAGCGTCTCCCAGCGGAAGCGGAAGGGGATACCCGTGATGAGCTCTTTCGCGTAGGCGAGGGTCTCGCCGGCCCCCAGAGTGCCCTTCCAGGACACGGCCGACAGGGAATAGGAGCCATAGAGGGCTTTCTGAAAGACAAAATAGGCGGCCGTGATCGCGACAGGGAAGACGAGGAATAGGACAAAGTCCCGCCCCCTGGAACGCTTCCGCCATAGTGCCCACAGGCAATAAACGGCCAGCGGACCGGCTAGAAAGATGTACTTGAGGGCATGGAACCAGATGAACGTCGAAACGAGGAAGCCGCAAAGAACGAGCCGCTTCCCCGTCAGCCGATCGGGCGCGCTGAAGAGCCTGAAGACGAGGAAAGCGAACGCTCCGACGATGAGCTCGGGATAGACGTGGATGGCATAGAAATAGACCGGGGTCGCGAGCGTGACGAGGGCCCATAGGGTGAACGCGAGACGCTCGTCCTTCCAGGCGTCGCGCGCGTACAGGAACACCTGGAGGACGAAAAGCGCGCCGAAGAGGCTCATTCCGAACTTCACGAGCAGGATGAGCCCGGTCTTCCCGAGGGGAGCACCGGCCGCGTAAAAGGGGAGCATTGCGAGTGCGGTTCCCGGCGAATGGAAGGAATACGCACTGCCGGGCTTTCTTCCCCCAACAACGTGGAGCTGGGGGATCATCACCGTCTTCGCCATGTAGGCGTTGTAATCCTTGTCGCGATAGTTGTCGGCCAGGTCCAGGTCGCCGTCCTGAAGCAGGCTGTGGGTCATGAGCAGATAATGGGGCTCGTCGCCGGAGAAACCGACCCCCTCCTTGAGCATGATCGCCGCGCCCAGGTTGAAAGCGAAAAGTGAGCCCAGGAACAGGAGTCCGAGCTTCTTCCGGGCGGACAGCCGGGAGATGGCGGGGAGAAGCGGCATCCCTGCTCCGGGGGCCCGTCTGCGCAAGTCCCGGAACGCGATGGCCTTGAGATAGACGACGAGGGCGACGGCCGCCCCGAGGAGCAGCTGCGACCGGATAGCGACGTCGACGGCCCCGATGTAGCCGGTCAGTGTAACCGGGGCGAGGGCGGTCGCGGTAAGCGGGAGGAGGGTCATGGCGTCTTGCCGGAGGACCTCTTCGAAGGGTGCCGCCGCGAGCCGGGAGACGGCCCGCGCGTACAGAACCTGGAAGGCGAAGAGCGTGAGGCTGATGACCGACGCCGCGGCAAAAAGGGCTGGGACGTGCGGCTTAAAGGCGTGCTCGAAGATCGTGTATCCGGGGACCTCGGACAGGAATCGCGCGCAAACGGCCAGCCCGGCCGCGGCGAGGGCCGCGGGGGCCCCGGCCCGGAGGACGATCTTTTTCATGTCCATTGTTTCGGAAGTGAGAACCCCGAAGGGCGAATATACGTATATTTTAAATGGATGGATTTTGCAACAGGCCGAAGGAGGCCCCCCGATGGCAAAGAAGATACTGTCCGCGATCGTGCTCCTGGCCCTTTTCGTCCCGGTTCTCGCCGGAGAGGAGGCAAAGGAGATCTCCCTGACCCTCGAGGATTCAATCGTCAGGGCCCTGAAGAACAACCTCAATCTGGCCGTCGAGGTCTTTAATCCCGAGCTCGCCGACGCCACCCTCGCCCGGGCTAAAGAGGCCTTCCTGCCGAGCTTGGACCTCAATTATGACAACCAGAATAACCAGGAGCCGCCGTACTGGTTCATCCAGGGTGCGGGGACCCTGACGTCGAAACTTACGAACTACGGCGCGTCCGTCGTCCAGCGCATCCCGACCGGCGGGAACGTCTCCGTGTCGCTCCAGGGCTACAAGTCCGACACCAACCAAGCCTTTCAACTCATCAACCCCCGCTACGGGAGCACCCTTCGTTTCGACTTCACCCAGCCGCTCCTTCGGGACTTCGGGCCCAAGGTCGCCCGTCGGGAGATCCTTGTCTCGCGGAACAACCTGGACATCTCCCGGAGCCAGCTCGAGACGACTCTCATGAACACGGTCTACCAGGTCCAGGAGGCCTACTGGAACCTCGTCTACGCCGTCGAGAACCTCAAGGTCAAGAGTCAGTCGCTCCAGCTCGCCCGGGACCTCCTGACGAAGAACAAGAAGGAGGTCGAGGTCGGGACGCTGGCCCCGCTCGAGGTCCTCAACGCGGAAGCGACCGTCGCCCAGCGCGAGGCCGACATCCTCCAGGCCGAGGCGCTCATCCGGCGGGGCGAGGACGTCCTCAAGAGCCTGGTCAACCCCTCGGCCGAGGGGGACATGCGGGCCCTGAGGCTCGTCCCGACAGACAAGCCCGTCTTGAAGCCGGCGGTCATCTCCCTAGACGAGGCCCTGGCCCAGGCCTTGGAGAGGCGCCCGGACCTCGCCGCGAACAAAACAACGATCCTGAACAGCCGTATCGACTTCAGTGTCGCTAGGAACCAGCTTCTTCCCAAGCTGGACCTCAAGCTCTCCTATTGGAGCCCCGGGATCTCCGGCGACCGGCTTATGTACCTCAACAACGACCCGTTCCTGGGCGTCATCATCGGCAAGGAAAAGGGCAGCGGATCCAATGCCATCCGCGACGCCACGAAATTCCTTTACCGGAACTGGACGGTCGGCCTGACCCTGTCCGTTCCCGTCGCCGACGTCGTCGGCCGGGCGAATTACGCCCTGGCCCGGCTCGCGCTCGATCAGAACATGGCCCGGCTGAAGAACCAGGAACAGCAGATCTATCTAGAGGTCGGCGACGCCGTGCGGAGCGTCGAGACCGATGCCAAGAGGGTCGACGCCTACCGCCTTGCCCGCGAGCTGGCGGCCAAGCGCCTCGAGGCCGAGACGAAGAAGCTCGGCGTCGGGCTGACCACGAACTATTTCGTCCTCCAATACCAGGAGGAGCTGGCCAACGCCCGTTCGATGGAGATCAAGGCCCTCGTCGACTACAGCCTGTCCCTCGCCCGGCTGGAGAGGTCCGTCGGCAGCAGCCTCCGGACACGGAACATCACTGTCGCGGATTTTACGAGGTAGGATCGTCTTCGAAGGACTCGAGGGCATCCCCTCCGTCCTTCGTGCAGCGATCTCCAAACAAGCTGCTTCTTGAAATTACCCTTGCGGGACCCTTAACGTTGCCGGACGATTGTGTTAAGATTTCCACGTGGAAATCTCCGCAGTCCTTATTGCGCTCAATGAAGAAAAGAGACTGGAAGCGGCCCTGAAGAGCGTCCGGGACGTCGCCTCGGAGATCGTCGTCGTCGACGGAGGGAGCACGGATGGGACCGTCCGCCTCGCCAAGAGATACACGGACCGGGTCTTCGAACGGAAGTGGACGAACTTCGCCGACCAGAAGAATTTCGCGAATTCCAAGGCCACCCGACCTTGGATTCTGTCGCTCGATGCCGACGAGCGGGTCTCGCCGGAGCTCAAGGATGAGATCGTTGCCCTGAGGGCCGGCGAGCCCTCCTGCGCCGGCTTCTCCATCCCCCGCCAGGTTTATTATCTCGGCCGGTGGATCCGTCACTCGGGCTGGTACCCGGACCGGAAAGTCCGGCTCTTCCGCGCCGACCGCGCCCGCTGGGAGGGCGATTACGTCCACGAGAAGCTCGTCTTCTCCGGCCCCGTCGAAAAACTCGGGGCGCCCATCCATCACTTCACCTACGCCGGCATCGCGGACCACGTCGCCCGCATCAACCGATTCAGCGACCTCGGCGCCCAGAAGCTTTACGCGAAGCGGAAGAAATGCCGGCTCGTCCACCTCGTCGGCTGGCCGTCCGGGCGCTTCATCAAGTCCTATTTCCTCAAACTCGGGATCCTCGACGGATTTCCCGGGTTCGTGATTGCCGTCCTCAACGGCTACTCCGTCTTCATTCGTTACGCCAAGCTGCGGGAGATCTGGAAAAAAGGGGAGAGAATTGAGCCTTTTTCATATTGATGCCGGACGCGAATGGCGCGGCGGCCAGCGCCAGGCGTTCTTTCTGGCCCGGGAGCTCGCAAAGAAGGGCTACCCCTTCAAGTTCGTCGTCCAGCCGGATTCCCCGCTCCACGCCAGGGCCGTCGAGGAGGGCCTCCCGGTCCTGCCTATCTCGATGAAAAGCGAGATGGACTTCTGGGCCGTCCACCGCCTCGCCCGGGCCATGCGGCGCGAGCGTTGCGTCCTGGCCCACTTCCACGACGCCCATGGCGCGGCCGTCGGTTCGCGCGCCGCGGCCAGGGCCCATGTCCCCATCCGCATCATCTCGCGCCGGGTGGACTTCCCCATCAGGTCCCGGCGAAAGTACATCAAGGGGATCGACGCCGTCATCGCCATTTCCGAGGGGGTCCGGGAGGTCCTTGTCAAGGGGGGGGTCCCGGAGCGGCTCATCGAGGTCGTCACGTCGGGCATCGACTTCGCCCCGTTTCGAGAGGTCAAGGAACGGGACTTCCTTCGGAAAGAGTTCGGCTTCGGCCCGGAGATTTACCTCGTCGGGATCGTGGCCCAGCTCGAGGACCACAAGGGGCACCGGGACCTCATCGAGGCGGCGAAGATCCTCAAGGAGCACGCCCCCCGGGTCCGGATCGTCATCGTCGGGGAGGGGTCCCTGCGGATGCAGCTCGACCAGCAGGCCCACGAGCTCCGGGTCGAGGACATCGTCTATTTCCTGGGTTTCCGTGAGGACGTCCCCCGGATCCTTGCCTCGCTCGACCTCTTCGTCCTGTCCTCGCGCATGGAAGGGCTGGGGAGCTCGATCATGGACGCCATGGCCAGCCGCCTTCCCGTCGTCGCCACCCAGGCCGGCGGCATCCCCGAAGTCGTCATCCACAGGGAAACGGGGCTCCTCGTCCCGCCTCAGAACCCCCAGGTCATGGCCCAGGCGATCCTGAAGCTCTACCTCGATAAGGCGCTGGCCGGCCGGCTGGCCCAGCGCGGGTTCGAGGTCGTCCATGAGAGGTTCTCGGCCGAGGCGATGGCCACGAAGATCATCCGCATCTATGAGCGCATAGCTTCCGAGAAAGGAGTCCGGCTTGGCGCCCAAAGTCCTCATCCGTAAGCTCCGGGATTATCCGGAATTCCTGCAGCTCCGCCACATCCAGAGAGAGGTCTGGAAGCATGCGGACGCGGACCTGACGCCCACGCACCAGTTCTGCGTCCACTCCCGGATGGGAGCCATCGTCCTCGGGGCGTTCGTCGACGGGGCCCTGGCCGGGTTCGTTTATTCCTTCCCGGCCGTCCTCGACGGCGTCCACACCCAGCATTCCCATCTGCTGGCCGTCCTCCCGGAATACCAGGGGCTCGGGATCGGGAAAAAACTGAAGTGGGCCCAGAGGCGCGAAGTCCTGGAGCAGGAGATCGGCCTTATCACCTGGACCTATGACCCGATGCAGGCCAGGAACGCGAATCTCAATCTGCACACGCTCGGGGTCCGGAGTCGGACCTACTTTCCGAACTTCTACGGAAACGTGCCGTCGTTGAGCCTCGGGCCGGGCATTCCCACGGACAGGCTCCTCGTGGAATGGAGGATCGGGGATGACGAGGTCGGATCGAGGTCCCGGTCGGGCAAGACAAGGTCCGCCCCCAGGATGGAAGGGATTCCCGCGGCCCTGGAGCGTGCGGCGGGAAGCGGTGACGGTTTCCCGATGCCGGCCCCTCCCAGGCTCGGCCTGAAGGACAGGGTTGTCCTGGTCGAGGTCCCGCCCGCCGTCGAATCGCTCCGCAGGCGGCCCGACCTCATTGCCGCTTGGCAGGCGGGCCTGCGCCGGGTCATGAGGAGCTATTTCAAGCGCGGCTATGCCGCCGTGGACTTCCTCCACGGCGAACGCTGTTATTACATTCTCACGCGATAAAGGGAGAACCAATGACTATCGAACGCATCGAGATGGCGCTCCTGAAGCTGCCCTATGTGCATTTCTTCGAGACGAGCTTCGGCCGCGAGTACGACCGGACGTTCATCATCGCCCGGGTCTACGAGGAGGGCGTCTGCGGCTACGGCGAGGTCGTCGCCGAGGAGGCCCCCCTCTATAGCGGCGAGACGACCGAAGGCGCCTGGCACGTGCTGAAAAAGTTCCTCATCCCCATGGTCTTCGCCGAGGGGATCACGGAGCCTGAGGACTACGCCGCTAAGGCAAAGCGGTTCCGAGGGAACCAGATGGCCAAAGGGGGGCTCGAGCTCGCTCTCTGGGACCTCAAGGCCAAGAAGGCCGGCGTGCCGCTCTCGAAGCTCTACGGCGGGGTCCGCGACGAGATCGAGGCCGGCGTGAGCTGCGGCATCGAGGATTCCATCCCCGACCTCGTCGACCGGGTCGGCGCCTATATCGGCGAGGGGTATTGTCGCGTCAAGCTGAAGATCAAACACGGCTGGGACGTCGAGGCCTGCGCGGCCGTGAGGGAGAAATACCCCGACATCCTGCTCCAGGTGGACGCCAACGGCGCCTACAGCCTGGCCGACAAGGAACAGCTGAAGAAGCTCGACGCCTTCGGCCTCCTCCTCGTCGAACAGCCCTTCGCGCCCTACGATCTCTGGGACCACAGCAAGCTCCAGAAGGAGATGACGACGCCTCTCTGCCTCGACGAGAGCATCCTGTCGCTCGAGACGACGCGGGCGGCCATCGAGATGGGGAGCTGCCGCATCGTCAACATCAAGGTCGGCCGCGTCGGCGGCCCGGTCGAGATGCGGAAGATCCACGACTATTGTGAGGCGCAGGGCGTCCCGGTCTGGTGCGGCGGCATGCTCGAGAGCGGCATCGGCCGGGCCCACAACCTCCATATCGCCGCGCTCCCGAACTTCAAGCTGCCACACGACCTCTCGGCGAGCCGGCGCTACTACAAAGAGGATCTCATCGACCCGTTCATCGAGCTCAGCGGGCCCGGGAAGATCCGCGTGCCCGACGGCCCCGGAATAGGTGTTAACCCGGTCGAGGAAAGGATCCGCCGGGCGACGCTCAAGCAAGAGGTCTTCAAGAAATAGAGGATGACCGGTTGTCCAGGCCGCCCGTGTTCCCGCTCCGGGCGGAACGATAGAAATTCTCCTCTTGACCAATGCCTATAATTCTTATATTATTTGTAGGATTATGAGCGACGCCGACCCATGAAAAGACTTGTGATCCTCGGCGCCGGGACCGGCGGCACCATCATGGCCAACCGCCTCGCCCGCCGTCTCGACAAGAAGGAATGGTCGATCACCGTCATCGACAGGGACGACACCCACTATTACCAGCCCGGATTCCTGTTCATACCGTTCGGTTTCACCACGCTCGAGAAGATCACCCGGAAAAGATCGAAGTTCTTGCCGAGGGGCGTGGACTTCGTCATCTCCCGGATCGAGCGCATCGATCCGTCCGGCAACGCCGTTGTTTTGGAGGACGGCCGGAAGGTCGCCTATGATCTTTTGATCGTGGCCACGGGCGCGGAGATCGTCCCCTCGGAAACCCCCGGCATGCTCGACGGCTGGCGGGATTCCATTTTCGATTTCTATACCGCGGAGGGCGCCGTCGCCCTGGCCGGGAAGGTCCGGGACTTCCAGGGAGGGAAGGTCGTCATCCACGTCAACGAGATGCCCATCAAGTGCCCGGTGGCCCCTCTGGAATTCACGTTCTTCGCCGACTATTGCCTCAAACGCAGGAAGCTGCGTGAGGCGTCGGAGATCGTCTTCGTCACGCCGCTCTCGGCCGCTTTCACCAAGCCCGTGGCCGCCAAGATGCTCGGCGCCCTTCTCGAGGAGCGTAACATCAAAGTGGTCGCGGATTTCAACGCCGAGCGCGTGGACGCCGCCGGGAAGAAACTCGTCGGATTCGACGGCCGCGAAGTCCCCTACGACATTCTGGTCACCGTCCCGACGAACATGGGCGATGAGCTCATCGAGCGTTCAGGCATCGGCAACGATCTCCGGTTCATTCCCACCGACCCGAAGACCCTGCGGTCCAAAGCCCATGAGAACATTTTCGTCATCGGCGATGCGACGGATCTCCCGAGTTCCAAGGCGGGTTCGGTTGCCCACTTCCAGTCCGAGCTTCTCGTCGTGAACGTCCTGCGGGCGATCAAGGGGGAGCCCCTCGGCGCGGAGTTCGACGGCCACTCCAACTGCTTCATCGAGACCGGAGGCCGAAAGGCCATTCTGATCGATTTCAATTACGAGGTCGAACCCCTGCCCGGCCGCTTCCCGTTCCCGGTCGTTGGCCCTCTTCCCCTGCTCAAGCCGAGCCGGCTGAACCACCTGGGGAAGCTGGCGTTTCGCTGGATCTATTGGAACATGTTGCTGAAGGGGCGTCCGATCCCGTTCATCCCTGCGAAGATGAAAAAAGCCGGGAAGAAGTTCCCGAAAGATACTCGATCCATCGCCTAAGGAGGGGCTCATGCCGCAGAAACAGCTGGGAGGCGCCACGGTCGACGTGGACGCCGAAGGCTTCATGACGAACGCCGCTCAATGGACGAGGGAAGTGGCCGCCGCGATCGCCCGGGAAGAGGGCATCGCCGAGCTCGGCCCGGCCCACTGGAAGGTTTTGGAGTTCATGCAGAAGGAACTCAAGGAGAACGGCGCCGTGCCGACGATCCGGAAGATCAATAAGACCGGGATCGTCAGCACCAAGGAGCTCTACGACCTGTTCCCCGGCGGCCCGGCCAAGAAGGCCGCGAAGATCGCCGGGCTGGCCAAACCCGTCGGCTGCGTCTGACGGCGGCGGATTTCCAACCTCAGGAGGAACCCATGGAAGACAAGATCAAGAAAGTATCCATCATCATTTCGAAAGGCTCCCTCGTCGACGTGTACCCGGGGCTGATCTTGGCCAACGGCGCCCGCATGGAGGGGATCGAGGCCAACCTGTTCTTCACCTTCTTCGGCATGGACGCGATCATCAAGAAGCGCATGGGCAAGATCAAGGTCGCCACGGTCGGCAACCCAGGGATGCACATGGCCTCCCTCCTCGGCATCCTGCCGGGGATGTCGGCCATGGCCACGGCCATGATGACCAAGACCATGGACAAGCTTGACATCCCGCCCGTGCCCGAATACATCGAGATGATCGCTGATGCCGGCGGCAAGCTCTATGCCTGCAAGGCGACCGTGGACATGTTCAAGCTCAAGAAAGAGGACTTCTGCCCCCAGGTCGATTCCATCATTACCGTCGGCGGGTTCTACGAGATGGCCGCGGGCGGGCACATCATATTCACTTAATACCGCTTCCCTTGTCAGGACTTCGGCTTGATGAGCTCCTTGAATGGCGCGTAATCCCATAGCGGCTCGAAATCCAGGTCGCGATGGATCGAAATGTTGAAGCGGAGTCCTTGCGCGAACGCTTCCCGGAGCAGCGATATCGCCTGGTCGCGCTCGCCGAGGATCGACGCGATACGGGCGCGGAAGAAAGGAGGACTGCCGAAGAGAAACGGCCTGTTGAAGGCCTGGAGCTTCTCCGAGATCCGCTGGGCCTCCGTCCGTTCTCCGAGCCTGGCAGCCAGCGTTCCAAGCCGGCCCAGATAATCGGGATTCTCCGGTTCTTTCGTGTACAGCTTGTTGAAGATCGTCCGGGCCTCTTCCCACAGTTCGGCCGCGTATAATGCTCCGGCGAGATCATTAAGCCTCGCCTCTCTCGCAGCGCCCCCGGCCGCCTTATCCCTGTACCATTGAACAGCTTTCTGTGCGTAGGCCCGCGACCCGTCCATCATCCCGTGGGCGCGAAGCTCGGCGGCCGCCTCGAGCATGACCTCGCCGGCGGTTCCTGTTTCCGAGGCCGACGTCAGGCTTTCCTCGACGGCGATGGCGATCTCGGCGGTCTTCCCCAGTGCGGCCAGGGCCCGGACTTCATCGGCTTTGACGGCCAGGTTATCGCGAAAATATTTTTGGGCTCCGCGGACCTCTTCGAGTTCCTTATCGTATTGGCCGAGCATATGATAAGCCCTGGCCAGATTCCCGATGTACCAGTGCCCTGTGGGTTGCGCGGAAAAAACTTCTTTGGAATCCCGGGAAAGGGTCTGATATGTGTTAATGGTGACCTGGGGACGGTTGGCAGGGAGAGCCTCATCGCCGACGAGGTATATAATCGTCGTGCTCCATGGAACAAGCCGCATGACTTCCTGCACGGATCGAAGGGAATCCTCATATCGCCCCTGGATGTCGGCCCTAAACCAATCCATAAGATGACGTCCATACGGGGTGAATCTTTCGCGGTCCTGATCGAGCCGGCGGAGGATCACGTCGGCCTTGGCGTATTCACCCTGATTTCCGTTGCCGATCGCTACCCAGAACATCGGCCACAGAAAACCAGGATCAATCTCGTTCGCGCGGATAAAATGGCGGTCGGCCTCGGCATAATCCTTGCCGAAGAGCTCCACGCCAAGAAGGTATTCCTGATAGGCTTCGTAGAGCGGCGGGGTTTCGCCGGCAACAGCCGTCATGCCGTAATCAAAGAGCTGGGCCATAGCCCCCATGATCCGCCGGCGAAGAACGTCAATCGTTTCCATTCGTGCCCTTAGCTTTCCTTTGATCCCCGTCATGCCCTGGAGGAGTCTAGAATTGAGGATGTCCGTGATCTGGAATTGGAATTCGAGGTCCTCGCCGGAGAGATAGTATGAGCCTGTGATCACCGTCCCCGCTCCGGTCTCCTCAGATAGCGCCTTCAGGTCGATCGGGCCCGATCCGGATCCTGGTTTGCCCTTATCCGGTTTGCCGGAAGCGGCCGGCGCGCCCTGCGGCGATACCTCGAGGACGCTGATCTGCGAGACGCCCTGAGTGATCCAGTCGGCGGCGATGCTCCCGATGAGGTCGAGCGATGGGTCGCCGGTTTTGTTCTCGAAGGGCGCGACGACGACGCGCTTCGGGTTGACTTTCGACCCGGCATTCCCCGGCGGCGTCCCGGCGGCGTCCCCGAGCGACGGCATTTCAAGGCGTGCGGCTTGCCGGACGAGCCGGATATCGAAGAATGCCGTGACAAGGATGAGGACGGGGATGAGCACGAATTCGATCTTGAACTTTCTTTGTCTTTTCTCCGCGCCGCCGAAGACGCGCCAGGCCAGGGTACAGGAGAGGGCGCAGAGAAGAGAGATGAACGCGATGTCCAGGGTGTTCTCCGGGAAATGGTAGTGATCGATGAGGATCCAGTGGACGAATTCGAGGATCAACCAGCCGCCGCCGACGAACCCGGCCAGTATCTCGGGGATTCGTTTTTTACGCAATCGCGAGAAGAATCCGCCGACGGAAGAAACGTCGCCTATTTCATCGCTCATGAAAACCCCTGCCCGATGCCGATTGGATATATATCAACAAAGGCCCGGGGAGTCAACTTGGGCGGAAGACGCGCCTCTCGTTCCTGTCGTCACGAAATCGATCCTTGACAAATATGGTCATTTAGACTATATCGTATTCGGAGGCCGGTGATGAGCGAGACGATGACCTTGACCGCGGCCAAAGCGAGACTTTCCGAGCTCGTGAGCCGTCTTGTACATAAGAGGGATAAGGTCTTCATCACAAGGAAAGGAAATCCCGTGGCCGTGTTGATGCCCGTCGAGGTTTATAGGGAGCTGGCCGGCAAGGGAGAACGTGGCCTGGCCGCGGCCCGAGGCGCGTTGGCCGGGCTTGACGATGAGGTCGATGAGATGTGCGAGCTCATCTATCGCGAACGGGAAAAGGAGAAGGACCGCGAGGTTCCGCTCTGATGTATCTCTTCGATACGGACGTCCTGAGCAACGTGGTGAAGAAGGTGCCTTCGGCCGTCCTGCTCGCCAGACTGACCGATCTACCCGGGGATATGCAGTTCACCACCGCCATAAATGCCGCGGAAATTTATTACGGCGCGGCGCGCTCGGAACATCGGGAAGAGATCCTCAAGGCGTTCGAGGAGAAGGTTTTTTCCGGCCTGACCATCCTTCCGTTCGATGAGGGGAGCGCGAAGGTCTACGGGCCTTTGAAGGCCGGACTCGAACGGAAGGGAACGGTCAGGAGCGAACCGGACCTTCGGATCGCCGCCATCGCCATCCAGCACCGGCTGATCCTCGTCACGGGCAACGTCCGGCATTTCGAAGCCGTCCCCGGGCTTAGGGTAGAAGACTGGATCAACGGTTAAGACGACGTAGCTAAAGTTATTCGCGCGGAACCCAGCCAGAGCTGTCCTCAGGTCCGCAGGGTTTTCCCGTCCCCCGGTACCGCTGGCGGTCCGTTTCGAAGAGCGGCCCGCCGCCCGTCGGCTTCCTACGGCTAGAACCTGTGCGCCTTGCCGCCGACGAAGACGAGTTCCGGCGCGCCCAGGGCGTCGAGCGACTTGAGCGGGTCGGCGGCGACGACCTGGAGGTCGGCCAGCTTCCCGGCCTCGACCGTGCCCAGCTCGTCCGCCATGCCGAGGATGAGCGCCCCGTTCTTCGTCGCCGCGACGATGGCCTCCATGGGCGAGGCGCCGAGCTCGACGAAGTACTTCATCTCGTCGAAGAAGATCTTCGGATACATCTCCCGGTACAAAGCTCCGCCGGCGTCGGTCCCGATGCCCATGACGATCTTCCGGGCCCGGGCCTTCCGGAACAGATCTTCGTGAAGTGCCTGGGACCAGTGCCTCTTCTCGACAAGGAAGCGGCTGATGTCGTCGCGCTTGTAGCTCTCGCGGTAGATGGTCATGGTGGGGACGTCATAGACGCCTTTCCGGGCCATGAGGTCGAGGACGTCGTCCTCCATCTCGTTCCAGTGCTCGACGCACTCGACGCCCGCCTCGACGGCGATGCGGGTGATGGTCGTCGGGACCGTGTCCGAGAAGCCGCCGCCGTGGGCCGTGATGTGCATGCCGAGCGTCTTCGCTTCCTCGACCGCGGCCCGGGCTTCTTCCGGCGTGAAGGTGGGTGAGATCTTGATATGGCGGAACCCGTCCTTGTACATTTCGCGAACGGCCTTGCGGAACGCCCAGGGGCCGTCGGCGGCCAGCGCGCCGTCCATTCCGTCCCCGTGTCCGCCGGTCGTCGTGATGAGATAGCCGCAGGGGAAGAGCCGGATGGTGTCGGTGTATCCGGATGCCCCGGCCTTCTGCAGGGCCATCATGGATTCGATGGGCGAGCCGACGTCGCGGAAGGCCGTGACGCCGCTGGCAAGATACCGGTTCATGAGCTGGAGCGCCCGGAGCGTCGCCAGGCTGCGGGTATCGGTGTAAGGCTCGAGGGCCGTGCTTTCCGTGGTGATGTGCGTGTGGCAGTCGATGAAGCCGGGCAGGATGAACTTGCCCCTGACGTCGATCGTCTTCGCGCCCGCCGGGACCTTGACCGCGGCGGCCGGGCCGACGGCCTTGATCTTCGAACCTTGGATGAGGACGGTGATGTTCGGTGCGGGGGCGGTGCCCGTCCCGTCGATGAGCGTGGCCCCGACGAGGGCGGTCAGCGGCTCCTCGGCTTTTCCCGGCTTCTCCGCCGCGAGGGCAAGGAAAGGCAGGGCAAGGGCGAGGCTGATGGCGGCGAAGGCCGGACCGTTCTTCCGTACGACGTTCATAGGAAGCCTCCTTGGCGGCCCGGACGGCGCGCCTTACAAGCAATTCGAGGCTTCGAGTTTAGACCTCGCCGGAAGCCCTGTCAATAAGCTCGGGCCGCGGCTCAAGCCTCCTTCGTTCCGGTCATCGTCCCTTCGGCTCGAGCCGGAGCCGGAAGCCCGCCTCGAAGCGCCTCGAGGTCATCGGGTAGCCGGGCTCGGTGACGTAGGCTTTGTCGAAGAGGTTGTCGAGCTTGACGTAGACCGAGAACGCCCCGAAATATTTCTCGAACGAGGCGTTGGCGACGACGTAGCCGTGGGCCGTGACATCGGTGCCGCTGATGAGGATCTTCGAGCTCGACGCGGCGAGCCCCCAGACGGAGAAACGGTAGTCGTCGGTCCTGCCCAGCCCCGCGACGAGGCTGATCTGGGACTGCGGCACGAGATCCAGCCCCCGGTTCTGGTCCTTGTTCTTCGTGTCGAGGAAGGTATAGGAAAGGCGGGCGTCGAAAGCGCCCAGGGATTTGGCGACTTCGGCCTCGAATCCCTTGACGGAGACCTTGCCGATGTTGATATAGGTATTGAATCCGGTGGGCTGTCGGACGGCGTAGATCAGGTCCTCGACTTGAGTGGTGAAAACCGCAAGACTCCCTTCGAACGGCCCCACCCAGGAGGCGCCGGCTTCCACGGTCGTCCCGATCTCGTCCTTGAGGGCGGGGTTCCCGCTCGACGGGCTGTAGAGCGAGCGCATTGACGGGAATCGCGATTTCCGGGATAGCGCCAGGTGGAACCAGAGCTCGGGAGTCGGAGTGAACCGGATCCCGGCGATGGGGTTCAGGGAGGTCTTGGACCCGCCGGTCTGCTTCTTCAGACGGTCGACGCTGAATCCCCCCGTGACCTGCCACTTGTCCGACAGCCGGAAGTCGTCCTCGATGCCGGCCGAATAGGTCCGTTGCTCATAGGTCTCCCACGGGGCCGTGGCAGAGCCCTGTTGTCGCACGTGGTCGAGTCGGGCGTTTAGGCTGAAGCGCAGCTCGTTCCTCGTCCCCAGCGGATGGGAGCCGAGGATGAAGGCGCCGGCATCATAGTTCCTGTAAATGGATTCCCAAGACAGCGCGTCCATGGAGGCGTTCTTGTACTGATCCAGCGTGTTGTCCAGCTTCACGTAATAGGTCCGGACCTTGAGCGTGCCCTTCGTAAACAGAGGGAACGTTCCGCCCAGCCCGAGGGTCAGGCGCCGCCAGTCCTTGAACCGCCAGTAACGGGACCTGTAATACTGCGTGGCGTCGGCAACCCCGTATTCCGAGGTGTAGTAAGAAGCCTGGGCGAGGAACTCGCTCTTCTCCCATGGATAGAAGTAGATCTTCCCGGTCATGGCGGTCTTGCTGTAGTCGGAGTTCCGGAGGAGGACGGCGGAATCGCCGGTCCGGACACGCAGGCCGTCGGAGTGGTCACGGGCCACGGCGCCCATGAAGACCGTCTTCCGCCAGGCAGCCGCCCCCGAGGCGGAGACGATATAGTTCGCGTCCCGGCCGGTGGCGGCCCTCAACGTCAGCGAGGGCGTTCTCGGCTTGAGCGTCAGGACATCCACGATCCCCCCGAGCGTGTTGGGCCCGTAGAGGACCGAGGAGGCGCCCTTGACGACCTTGACGGATTCGATGTCCTCGGTGAGCACGGTCCTGAGATCGTAGGTATTGAAGTAGGGGTCGTAGACGGGGACGCCATCGATAAGGAGTGTGGTTTTGTCGGGGTCGAGGCCGCGGATCTTGACGCGGGATTCGCCCTTGCCGCCCGAGGTCGCGTAGGCGCCCGGGGCGTACGAGAGGATGTCGGACAGGTTCCGGGGGGCCAGAGGGATCAGGATGTTCGGCGCGATCACCGACGTCGAGGCCAACGGCCGGTCCTGAGGCGCCGGAGCCGTCACGACGATCTCCTCGGTCCGGACGCGGGCCTTCTTTTCCTTCTCTTCCTGGGTTTGATCCTTCTCTTCCTGGGTTTGATCCTGTGCGGAAAGACCCGGGACGGCGATCAACATCGTCCACGCGAGGACGAGAGAGAGGGGGAGAGAGAGTCTTTGAGGGAACTTCATCGTTCCTCCTTTCCAAGATTGGGAGGCGGAGCTGTTTCCGGCTCCACCCTATCGGTCCGGGGGGCTTGGCTACGCGCTTTAGCCCCAGGGACTCGGAGTCGATGTCTTTTCTATCAAGAACCGCGGCTCATGTCAAGAGCTCGAGATGGTTCCGGCTCGGGCTTCCGGGAGGACCTCGGGCGAGAACCGTTTCAGCCGGATTTAATTGCGAAAAATTCGAATAAAATACTTGACACTGAATAGTATGATAGGATAATATTCGGTCAATGTGTAATATATTTAATATTCAATGTTAGATATTAGAACAGAAAGATGCACGAGGGTACTCGGGGCGTTCAGGGGTGGTTCGGAGTGTCTTATCTCTCCGAGAAAGCCGGACATTCCATCATCCTTTTTCATTAATCTTTCGAGGAGGGAAGGAATGATAAGAATCTCTCGTCTCGCATCGGCGTGTCTCGTCGGTTTCATCCTCTTGTCCGGAATGGCTCTCGCCCAATCGAGAGATACGGGTGTTGTCCAGGGCAAGATCCTTGATGAATCGGGGACTCCTCTGCCCGGTGTCAGCGTGACCGCCATGTCTCCTAACTTAATGGGAGCCCGGACGGCCCTGACCGACCCGGAAGGGAGATACCGGCTCGCCGCGCTGCCGATCGGTACCTATGAGCTCGAGGCATCCCTTCAGGGCTTCGGTACGATCAAAAGAACGGGTGTTGTCGTCCACGCCGGAACGACGGGGACGGTCGATATCGACATGTCTCAGGCGAAGATTGAAATGGCGGTCTCGGTCGTCGGGGAAGCGCCCCCCATCGATATCACGGACGCTTCTCTGGGGAAGACCTATCTCGGCAAGGATTTTCTGGACAACATCCCAACCGCCCGGGACACGTTCCGGATCATCAATTCCGTACCCGGAGTCACCGGCCTGAGCGCCTACGGCTCGGGTGATCACACCGGTAACCTCTATCAGCTGGATGGAGTGGAGCTTACCGATTCCTGGTTCGGGGGCGGGATCTATTCGGCGGCCATCGATTACGATATCGTCGAAGAGACACAGATCATCGCCCTCGGGGCCCCGGCCGAATATGGGAACTTCACCGGCGCCACCGTCAACATGGTCACCAAGTCCGGAGGGAACAAATTAAGCGGCGACATCAAGCTCTTCCTCCGCGGCAAGAACTGGCAGAGCAACAACATCGATAAGACCAAGCCGGAATGGTCGGTCCTCACCGAGACCCCTCTGACCGAAACCACCAACGCCAGCTTCCATCTCGGCGGCCCAATCATCAAGGACAAGCTCTGGTTCTTCGGCGGCTACGAGTACCTCAAGTCGACGATCGAGATGGCCTCGGTCAACAAGTCGAGCCCGCTGACGTTCCCCAAGGCCTTCGTAAAGCTGACGTTCCAGCCCAACAAGAACAACCGGTTCAATGCGCTGTTCGAATACCACAAGTCCACGCAGGAGAACATGACGCAGAGCCCCCTCGTCCCCGACGAGGCTAACTACAAGTTCGTCTATCCCGTCTACATCGGCAACGTCTCTTTCCTGCACATTTTTTCGCCCCAGACGATCTTCGAGTTGAAGTTCGCCGGGAACAACATGGCCAACGACTACATCCCCAATTCCGGCCCCGACGTGGCCGGTCACGTGGACCTGGTCACGGGCGTGTCCTCGGCTAACAATTCCTGGCGAGGTCACTGGACGTCCGAACGCTACACCCTATCCTCGGCCCTGACCCACAACATCGAGAAATTCATCAAGGGCTCGCACGACCTGAAATTCGGCATCGAGATCGAAAAGGCCGTCGGCGGAGGACTCTCCGAGATCACCGGAGGTGTCACGTATTACGACTGGAATGGCCAGCCCTATAGCGCTTCCTCGTGGGGATTCAAGTCCTGGGGAGTGAATTGGAGATACACGGGCTTCGTTCAGGACGATTGGAGGCTGTCCGATGCCGTGGTCCTTAACCCGGGCTTGCGGTTCAGCATGATCAGGGGGAGCGTTCCCGACCTCGGCAAGACGGTCTACAAGCCGAATAACCTGGAGCCCCGGATCGGATTGGTCTGGGATATCGCCAAGGACCACAAGACCGTCATCAAGACCCATTTCGGAAGATACTTCGAGGGTAGCAAGAGCTATTACTTCAGCAACCTGCAGCCGAATCCGGATACGGTCAATTACTCCGTGGGGCCCAATTGGAGTTCCCTGACCGAGACCTATCGCACTTCAGGAGCGAGCCTCTACTCGATCGACCCGAACATCAAGCATCCTTCCATGGACCAGGTCGTGGCGGGCGTGGAACGCGTCCTCGGCAAGAACATCACCATGAGCGTCTCCTTCATCTACAGATCCTGGAAGAACTTCATCGAATCCGTGAATACAACCGCGGTCTTCGAAAAGGTCCCCTTCACGGACCCCGGGACGGGGCAGGTCTATACCGTTTACAATCAACTCAACCCCGGCCAGGACAAGTATTACATCACGAACCCCAAGGCTGGGGTGGACTATGGCGCTGCCTATCCCGATATGGTCCAGGTGGATCCGTACAGGAAGTACAGGGCGGTCGAACTCGCCCTCAACAAGCGCATGTCCGACAAATGGCAGTTCTCGGCCTCCTATGTGTACAGCAAGGAATGGGGCACTTACGGCAACTCCCACGCGGGAGATATCCAGCGCTCTTGGATGGGCCATCAGACATGGAACATGGCCGGCGCGTCGGTCTACAAGGACCCGAACTACCAGATCAACCTCTATGGCAACTCCATCATCAGCGCCCCGCATGTTTTCAAGGCGCATGCGACCTATCTGTTCCCGCTCGAATTCAGCGTCAGCGCTTTTTACACCTACACCAGCGGCCGGAGATGGGAACGGAACGTCGTCATAACGGGGATCAATCAGTGGTCGGTTTACCTTATGACGGAGCCCCGGGGGTCCAGAACCCTCCCGGCCGCCAACAGCCTCGACATGAGACTCGACAAGTCCTTCCACTTCAGCAATGTCAGATTTTCGGTCGTGCTCGATATGTTCAACGTGTTCAACCAGGCGCGGATGACCGAGGTCATTGATACGTACGGAGTCAATCTTGGCAAGGCTTTGAATGTCAACATCCCCCGGAGCTTTCGTTTGAACTTAAACTTAGCTTTCTGATCCGCCTCTCTTAACCCCCCTGAAAAGAAGCAGGCTCTCCGAACTCGGAGGGCCTGCTTCTTGCTTTTGGGAGGAGGGGTAGAGACTTGACGGATCGGGACCCAAGGAAGCCTCCGCAGCCGTTCGAACGGAGGCTATTCCTGTTCCGGGCCCAAGAAGGAGAACCATGAGAAGGAACTGTGGAAAAGGGCATTTCTTCCGGGCTGCGGTATTCCTGGTCATTGTCCCGGTCCTCGGCCTGGCCCAGGGAAGGTTGGCCGACTATGAACGGGCGGACCGCTATTCCCGGGATCTACCGAAGCTGGTATACGGGGGAGACGTGCAGCCAAACTGGATCGAAGGAACGCACCGGTTCTGGTACCGCGTACATACAAGGACAGGAGACCGGTTTCTCTTGGTAGACCCGGAGAAGAAAACCAAGGTTCCTGTCTTTGATCACGACAAACTTGCGGGGGTTCTCGCGGAAGCCTCGGGAGAAGAGGTCAGCGCCTTGGCCCTGCCTTTTTCCACCATAGAATTCACAAAGGACCTGCTGGCCATCAAGTTTGAAGCTCTTGGATTCAATTGGACCCTTCTCCTCAAAACGGGACGTCTCGAAAAAAGAGGAAGCACCGACGACTCCGGGCCCCTCCGCCGCAGCGAGGACGTCAAGTCGCCCGACGGGAAGATGGTCGCCTTCATCAGGGATTACAGCCTTTTCATCCGCTCCACCGAGTCGGCGGAGGAGTTCAAGCTCTCCGACGATGGAACGCGAGAGGACTATTACGATTCGATCTCTTGGGCGCCCAACTCGAAGAAGATAGCCGTTTGCCAAATGAAGAGAGGGCTGGAGTCAACGATCCACTTGATCGAATCCTCTCCGAAGGACCAGTTCATGGCCAGGCTGAGCTCCCGGACCTACCAGTTCCCGGGCGATGTGCTGGATGTTCCCCGGCTCCGCGTGTTCTTCGTCGACAACAAGCTCCCGGTCAAGGTCGACCTCAGCCTGAATCCGGCACCGTGGTGGCTCGGGGCGCTCGGGTCGCCGATCTGGAGCGAGGATAGTCGTGACTTCGTCATCCGCTATCAGGAAAGGGGCGAACAGCGGGCCAGCGCTGTCGTTATCGATGCCTCCTCAGGGAAAGCCCGGACAATCGTTGCAGAAGTGGCAGAGACATTCGTCGACCGCTACAATGCCATGCTGGAATACGCGAGCACGACCGGAGAGCTGATCTGGAGCTCGGAAAGGGACGGCTGGAGGCATTTGTACCTGTACGACGCCAAGACGGGCGAACTCAAGAACCAGATCACGCGGGGCGAATGGGTGGTTCGCGGGATCGATCACGTGGACGAGAAGGCACGGCAGGTCTTCTTTCGAGCGAGCGGAAGGAACCCAGGTGAAGACCCTTATCTCATCAAGGGCTATCGTATCGATTTCGATGGCACGGGGCTGGTCGATCTAACGCCGGAGCCCGGGAACCATGGCCTTTTCTTCTCTCCGGATTACACCTATTTCGTCGACTCCTGCTCGCGTATTGACGATCCGCCGACCAGCGTTTTGAAAAGGGCCCAGGACGGCAGGATCGTCATGAAGCTTGAACATGCTGATATTTCCGAGCTTCTGAAGACAGCGTGGAAGTTGCCCGAGCCTTTCGTTTCCAAGGGCCGGGACGGAAAGACCGATATCTACGGTGTCATTTACAGGCCCACGAATTTCGACCCTGCGCGGTCCTACCCAATCATCGAGGCGATCTACGCCGGCCCCCATTCGTCGTACGTACCCAAGGAATTCCGGCCGGACAACTGGGGACACGCACTGACCGAACTGGGTTTTATCGTCGTCCAGATCGACGGCATGGGAACGGCCAACCGGTCTAAGTCTTTTCACGATGTCTGCTGGAAGAACATCGCTGACGCCGGATTCGCAGACCGGATCCTATGGAACAGAGCCGCAGCTAAAAAGTATCCTTACATGGACATCGAGCGGGTTGGAATATATGGGTTTTCGGCCGGCGGCCAGAACGCCACCGGTGCCCTCCTCTTCCATCCGGATTTTTATAAGGTGGCCGTCTCCTCCTGCGGCTGCCATGACAACCGGATGGACAAGGCCGTCTGGAACGAGCAATGGATGGGCTATCCGGTCGGACCGCATTATGAGGAACAATCCAACGTGACCAACGCCTATAAACTGACGGGGAAGCTCTTGCTCCTTCTTGGCGAGCTGGATATGAACGTGCCCCCCGAGTCGACCCTCAGGCTGGCGGACGCCCTGATCAAGGCCGGGAAGGATTTCGAGCTGGTCGTGCTCCCCGGACTGGGCCACACGGAAGGAGGGACGTACGGCGAGCGGCGGCGCCGCGATTTCTTCGTCAGACACTTCCTTGGGATGGAGCCCCCTGACTGGAACCGCCTTGGAGAAAAGAAGTGAGATCTTCCGATCAAGCCGGCCGCTCCATCTCGGGAGCAGAGATGATCTGGAATAGGCGCCGGCGGCCGGTCCTCATTCGGCCCGGAGGACGGGGCGGGTGAGACAGGTCGGGCCGCCGCTCCCCTTGAAAGCGATCTCGTCGCCCTTGACGGCGCGGACCTCGCATCCCGCCGCCTCCATCCGACGGCGCGTCACGGGGTTGCGCTCAAGCATGATCAGTCTCCGGGGCGCCAGGGCCAGAACGTTGCAGGCCTGGGTGGCGAGCTCCTCGTCGGGGATGTCTATGAGCGCCACCCCGTGATCGGCGAGGATCTCGAAGAGAGGGACCGGGAGGAGGCGCCGGAAGACGACGGCGAGGTTCGTATCGAGAAGGCTGATGAAGGATTGGAGATGGAGGACGTCGGCCGGTCCGTCCCAAAAGGGGAGGTGGAAGTCTAGGACCGTGACTCCGAACGGGCCGAGGAGCCTCCGTAGAGCCTCGACCCCCGCGGCGTTCGTCCGGAATCCCCGGCCGACGGCCAGCGTGTCGTGATCGAGCCAGAGCGTATCACCGCCTTCAACCGTGGCGGGGCCGTCGACCATGCCCAGGACAGGAACGCCCCAAGCCTTGAACGCGTCGGCCATCGCCGGCCCTTCGCCGCGGCGCGCCGCCTTGCCGGTTTGGAACAGGACGGCGCCCGCGTCGGTTACGAGACCCGGATCGTGCGTGTAAAGCGAATCGAGGCCCGTTCGGTCGTCCGGGGGAAGGATGAGAATCTCGGCCCCGCTCTCCTCGAGGGCGCGGACGAACGCGCCGAACTCTTCCTCCGCCGCGTCGAGGACCGGCGGTGCCGTATAGTTCAGGGCCTTCCATTGGGCTGCGATCGCCGCCTCGTCGCGGAAGGCGTCCTTTGGCCGTTTGACGGCAACGCGCCGGAGCGGCGCGATCATGCTCTGGCTTCCGAATCCGTTCATGGATGGGATTATACGTTCCCCCGGGCGGGGGCGCAATGCCCTGCGCGCCCGGGCGGAAGGCCGGCGGATGTGATATCATGGGGCGCGGAGGGACACATGACCAGAAAAGGATTCACCCTGAACGAAGCCAGGAAGATCGGCAAAGACCTCGGCTTGAGCTGGAAGAAGGTCGACCTCAAACAGTTCCATATGGGCCTCAACGTCGAGCTCGAGCACGGGACGCGAAACCTCGTCACCAACGTCACGGACGACGACGAAGGCCTGACGGCGAAGATCGCCCTGGCCCACCTCTCCGAGTTCCCCGATTATTACACGCGTCTGGACAAGCTGGAGAAGGCCGCGGAAAAGTACTGGAAACAATAGAAAAGGGGCGGCATCCCCCCGCGGGAACGCCACCCCCTCGGACTGATTCGGCTCGCGCTCGTCCGCTCGGGACTATTTTCCCTTGCGGATGTATATGTCGCCGTTGAAGGTGTTGAACGTGAATTCCGGGCCGCCGCCGTTGATGGCGCCGGTCAGGAACCTGTCGAAGCTAATGCGATACTTGCCCTTGCCGGACTTCACGGCCTCCTCGGCGGGCTTCTGCGGGGTCGGCTTCAGGCTGACGTTGAAGTCGCTGTAGATGTCGCCCTGCTGGGATTTCAACCGGACCGCCGCCTTGACGTCGGCCGGGAAGGTCACGTCGATATCCCCGTTCATCGTGCTGAAGGACATCGGCTTGTCCGGTGTCACCCGGGACAGCGTGACCAGGATCTCCCCGTTGACGGTGTGGGCGACGACGTTCCCCGATACGTTCCTCAAGGTGTTCGAGCCATTGACGTTGCTCACCTCGATCGCCCCGCTGACGTTCTCGACGACAATGTCGCCGTCGTTAGTCGAGCTGAGCTCGAGGTTCGAGGCCGACGGGACCTGGATCACGAGGTCCACCGCGTTCTTCCACGACTCCGAGTTGATGGTGACGACGTTATCCTGCTCTTCGATCTCGAGGCCCGTGCCGACCACGGGAATGAGTTTCATACCCGCGGACTTGTCGGCCACGTCCTTGTCCTCTTCGTCGCCGGCCAGCTCGGCCACGTCCTCCTCGTCTCCCTCGGAGAGTTTCTCTTCGCGCACTCGGGCCTCGACGACGACCTCCTTGCCCTCGTAGCCCTTCACGATTATCCCGCCCGTAAGGACCCCGGCCTTGATCAGGGCGGGCTTGCCCGGGGTCGTCAGGGGCACGACCGCCCGGTCGACCTTCGCGTCTTGGGCCATCCCCAAGGCGGCGGCGCCGGCGAGCAGTACGAGTCCCAGAAGCATCATGCGATACGACATTTTCATGTTGTCCTCCCCATGTCAGATGTTCTTCTTTATCAAGATGTCCCCGTTGAGGGTTTCCAGCTTTAGCGCATCTTCTTCATCGGATGCGCCTTCATATGATCTGCTTGAGGCCGAGCTCGGCGTGCTGTTTGACCTGGGGCGCAAGCCGGGCTTCGCCGATGAGCTTTTTGAGGGCGTCGGCCGCCCGCCGCTCCCGGACCTCGACCAGAAGGTCGATGAGGGCGACCTGGACGAGGGGCGAATCCTGTCTCCCGAGCGAACGGACAAGGCCGTCCTTGACCCCGGGGTCGTTCCGGAAGAGGTAGAGCGCGTCCACGGCTGCCAGCCGGACGTTGACGTTAGGGTCACGGTCGAGGGTGTCGACGAGCGCCTTGAGGGTCCTCCTGCCCGGACTCTCGAGGCGCGTGCTCCAACCGACCCCTTCGAGTCTGTCCGAGGCCGACGGGCGGTCGATCATCGACAGGGCGACCGTCCGGCGCATGTCCTGAAGCTCCTGATGGAGGGAGGCTGTCCGGTCCGCAGTACCCGCATCCCGGAGAAAGTATCCCGCGCCGGCCCCGACGACCAGGAGGGCGAAGGAGAAGGCATACGCGTAGGAAGGTTTCTGGAAGACGCGGAGACCCTTCAGAAAGTCCCGGAATCGGAGGGGCTTGCGGCCGGTCATTTTCACGTCGGCCGCCCGCTGGGCCTCCTCGAGCATTGCGTAGAAGTTCTCGCGCAGGCGGCCCGAGGGCTGTTCCCGGGGGATGACGCCGAGCCTTGTCCAGACGGCGCTCAGTCCTTCGATCTCCTCCCGGCAGGACGCGCACGAGGCGATATGGCCCCGGACCGCGTCCTTCGCGGCGGCGCCCATGTCGTCGGTGAGATATCCGGCGAATTGTTCTCTGGCGGTTTCGCAGTTCATGTTGTCCTCCCGTCCCGGAGTTCCAGGTAGATGCGGCCGAGGTCCTGGAGCGCTCGGTGGACCTGGGCTTTTATGGTCCCGACCTCGCACCCCATGAGCTCCGCGATCTCCCGGAGCTTGAGGCCCTCGTAGCGGCTGAGCATCAGGACCTCGCGTTTCTTCCACGGCAGCCGGCCCAGGGCCCGATGCATCAGGGCGGTCTCCCGCTCCATCTCGAGCGCCTCCTCCGGTCGGGGCTCTCGGGAGGAGGGCTCGGCGAAGGACTCGCCCAACGGGAGTTCGTCCTTTCGCTTCCTCAGGTGGTCGATGTGGGCGTTCCGGGCGATCTGGAACATCCAGACGATGAACCGGTCCCGCCCCTGGTATCCGGCCCGATACTTCAGGATACGCGTGAAAACGTCCTGGACGAGGTCCTCGCTGGCGCTCCGGTTCCCAGTCAGGCGGAGGAAGAAGTTATAGAGCAGGACCTGGTGCCGCTCGAAGAGGACGGCCAGCTTCTCGATCCGGCCGTCCCGGACGGCTTCCATGAGTTCGTTGTCGCTAAGGGCCATGGGTTCGCTGTCGCTCATGGTATAAGACCGCCCCCCGCCCAAAAGGTTGCTTGTTTTCTCCCTCTATTTCGGCAGTCGGGGGCCTCGAGATCGAGTATGCGGCATCCCTTCATGACCCAAGTCTCAGCCAGGCGTTCATATTATAAGCTCGAACCGTGGTTTATAGACATGATGGGAATGAGCGGGATCGCCGCACGAAGGACGGAGGGATGTCCCCGAGTCCTTCGAAGGCGATCCCCTCAATGATTAGCTTAGTTAACGGTCTGCAGCGTCTTCTTAGGGACGGGGACCCAGTTCTCGAGGTACTTGCGGCCGCCCTCCTTTTCGTCGACGAGAGCCTGGAAGATGGCCCTGAGGTGGCCGTAGGGGAGGGTCCCAATGACCATCCGGTTGTTGATGATTATGGTCGGCGTCGACCGGATACCGAAAGCGGCCTTGTCCGATGTCCGTTCGTATTCCATTCCCGTATTGAGGATGCTTAGGACGAGGGCCTGGGTTTTCGGGTCCGTCAGGGCGGCCTCGACCTCATATTTCCGGGCGAGCGTCTGTCGCCATTCGGGGGTCTTGGCGGACCTGAAATTGGCGAAGATCTCGTCATGGATGGCGAGGAACTTGGCCGGGTCGTGGGCGGATATGAACGACAGGTCGCAGGCCCCGGGGTGCAGGTCCTTGTCGACGACCTTGTTGCACTTCGATTCCAGCGGGAAGTACTGGAAGGCGACGTTGATCTTCCCCGCGAACTCCTTCTTCAGCTTGTCCATCTGCTGGGCGAGGTAAAGGCAGTCCGGGCAGAGGAAGTCGACGTATTCGACGACCTGGATGGGCGCGTCCTCGAACTTCTCCGTGGCTCTGGCCGTCCAGAAGGGAGAGATGATGCTTGGCCAGGCGACCTTGGGCAGTTCGTAGAACTGCCGGACGATCGTCTGTGCCGTCCCGGTCTGGGCCTCCTTCTTCGCGTTATGGAAGAGGATGACGCCGGTGGCGCCCATCGCCGCGACGGCCCCGAAGACGAGGACCATCTTGAGGGAGAACCGGGCGTACCTGGCGAAGAAGCCTCGTGCGTCGCGGTCGATCCCGTACCGCCAGAAGAGGAGGAAGCTCAGGATGGAGAACACGTAATAACCGCTGCAGAGGAGGCAGAGGCTTTTGAGGACGAAGACGGAATAAGAAAAGAGCGCCAGGACCCCGAGGACGTTGGCCAGGGCGATGGACTTGTTGGTCCGCTCGAAGGCCTCGGACGGGAACAGGGAGCCGAGCACGACAAGGGCGCCGGCGAAGAGCCCGAAATAGCCGATGGGGATGCCGATGACCTGGGCGATGACCGAGAAGGCCGAGCTGTCGCAGTTGAAAAAAGCGCTGATGTCGCAAAAGGCCCCCTCGTAAATGGACGCAGGGTAGTTGGCCAGGAAGAAATGGCGCATGGTCATTATGGAAGCCGCCATCATCCCCGCGCCCGCCAGGAAGCTCAGGAACCGCCTCCCGTATCCGTTCAGGGTCAGTGTCTTGTCCATATCAGGCTCCTCCGGGAACTCCAAGTGATTTATATTTGAGACGCCGCTCGAAGTCAACCTCAGGATGCGCGGGCCGCGGCCTCGTGTTTGACTTGCCCGGGTGGGGATGTTATTTTGATACCGGAAATCGGGTACTCAGGAGCGACAGATGTCCGCCATGACCTACCGGAAAGCCGGCGTGAACATCGACGAGGCCGACCTGTTCATCGCGAAGATCAAGCCCATGGTGCGGTCGACCGCGCGGCCTGAGGTCATGGGGACCATCGGCGGCTTCAGCGGCCTCTTCGCGCCGCGGCTCAAGGGTATGCGGAAGCCGGTCCTCGTTTCGTCGACCGACGGCGTCGGGACCAAGCTCCTCGTCGCCGAGGCCCTCAAGAAGTACGACACGGTCGGGATCGACCTCGTGGCCATGTCGGTCGACGACGTCGTCGTCCTCGGCGCCGAGCCTCTTTTCTTCCTCGATTATATCGCGGTCGGGCGGCTGGACGCCGGGGCCCTGGCCCTGGTCATGAAGGGCATCGTCAAGGGCTGTCGCGAAGCGAACTGCGCCCTCCTCGGCGGGGAGACGGCCGAACTGCCCGGGCTCTACGCCCCGGGAAAATGGGACCTGGCCGGATTCTGCGTCGGCCTCGTGGACGCCGACCGGATCATCGACGGCCGGACCGTCCGGCCGGGAGACAAGGTCATCGGCCTGGCCTCCTCGGGCCTCCACAGCAACGGGTATTCGCTGGCCCGCAAAGTGTTCACGGAAGAAGAGATCCTGGGGAAGATCGGCCGCGATTTGCTCAAGCCCACCCGCATCTACACTCGCCCCGTCCTCGAGATTCTGAAGTTGGTCCGGATCAAGTCCATGGCCCATATCACCGGCGGCGGATTCACGGAAAACATCCCCCGCGTCATCCCTGAAGACCGCTGTGTGGAGATCCGTCGTGGTTCCTGGACCATACCGCCGATCTTCCACCTCATCCGGGAGAAGGGCGGCATCGGGGACGACGAGATGTTCCGGACCTTCAATATGGGGGTCGGCATGGTCCTCGTCGTTGCCCCCGGAGACGCCGAACGAACTGTGGCCCTCTTTGCGAAGCTCGGTCTGAAGGCTTGGGTCATCGGGGATATCAGAAGGGGTTCAGGTCTAGTGGTCCTCCCGTCATCGCGAGGTCGGAAACCGGCTACGGCGATCTCAACGTAATTGAGCGAGATTGCCGCGCCCTCTTCGAGGGCTCGCAATGACAGGCATGGCGAGCCTTGGCTCTCAGTGATGACCCCTCAGTGGGCGGGGGAAGATGGCTTATGGGACCAGCCGGTCCCGGTCCAAAAGAGAATGCCGCTCCTGAGGGCATCGAAGTAGGCGTCGTCGAGGACGCTCGTGACCCGGCCCTCGCGCAGGGCGATCTTGTGCAACTGTTCGAACGTGTGGCTCGTCCGGGCGAGCCGCGGAACCAGTCCAAAATCCATTTCGAAAATGATCCGGCTGAAGCCCATGTCGATAAGAATCAGGTCGTTGCTGAGGACTGCGATGCTGCCGACGTTCTCCGAGGGGAAATCGCTCAGGCTTACGTCGGACCTCGGGAAGAGCACGTAGGCCCGCTGGGTTCCGGTGGGGATCCCCGGGGAAACGAATTTATCGACGCTCTGAGGGGAACAGCCGGAGATCCGGTCCGCGTCGAAAACGATGAGGCAGCCTTTTCTGTATTCGTTGTTCTGGCCGGAAACGACGATCTCCTTACGACCGTCGCGCTCCAGGTCGATACACGCGATGTCGGATAGCTGACCCGAGTTCCAATATTCGCCCCGGAGCTTTCCGTCGGGGCCCAGGACGGCCATCTGGGCGGGGAAGAACCCGCGGGCGTTCGACGTGACGATGACCTCCGACCGGCCGTCGCCGTCGAGGTCGTCGGCGACGAATCCGCGGATCGAGAAATCCGAGTAGTCCTGTGAACCGAAACGGATCGGGCGGCCGAGACGAAATCGCCACAGTTCCCGGCCCCGTCGATCGAAGCAGCACAAGAGCCCTTCCCGGTATTCGTCACCGGTCTTGGGGGCGAAGAGGACCTCTGCGTGGCCATCCCCGGTGATGTCCCTGATGATGAGATACGGCAAGGCGGCGCCGTTGGGAGCGTCTTCTCGGACTTGATAATGGTCGCGGTAGTTTTTCTCTTTGACGAGGCCCTCCATTCTCGTCTCGTAGCGCCACAGCTCGCGGCCTTTTTCATTTAAGATGACAAGGGCGCTCCCCTCGATCTTGAAATCCGCCGGCTCCCGGGGGCTTACCGCCTTTCGGTAACCGAAGAAGAGGGCCGTCCCCGCCAAGACAAGGGAAAGGCCTAGGAAGGCCATCCTCCAGACCGGCGCCTCCCCGAGCTTGCGCTGATCGAGAAAATGATTATGATCTTTGCTCTTGCGCCAGGCGTCCAATTCCTCCCTGTAAGCGAATACCCGGGATTTTTGGGCCCCTTCGAACCGGTGGACGGGGAGGCCCAGGGTCTTTTCCCAGCGCGAACAGGTCCGCTCGTCGCAACCGAGATAGGAGGCGATCTCCTTCCATGAGGAAAGCAATTCGCCCTTTCCGTTCTCTTTGATCACTTGGAGACTGGTCCTCCGCGAAAATCGAGGACTAACTATATAAAACTCATGCCCTGAGAGTCAAGAGAAGTCCCTTTGGCAACCGCAAGGAAGTGACAAAGTCTGACATTATCGGACATTTGCGGATATCTTGGGGTCGACCTATTGACAGGGACAGCTTCTGATTTTATCAGAGGATTGGAACAGAAAGGCGCGGCGGTCAGCGTTGGGAACCAAAAAGGTGTTTTAATCCGGCTGGGCTGACCAGCCCTTTTTGCCCCAGAACCGGATTCTGTCCCTTAAATCCTCGAAGTATCCGTCATTGAGGATGCTCGTGACCTTCCCTTCAACGGCGACGCGGGCGTGGACCTGTTCGAATCCGTGGCTCGACCGGACTTCCATCGTCCTGAAATCGAAGCCGAATTCGTAATAGAGGCTCGTATTGAACATAAAGGCTGATATCCGGCTGTCCTTCAGGATCCCGATGGCGACGACGGCGTCCTGATGGGTCACGAGGGCATCGACGTCCGTCCTCGGGAGGAGGATATAGAATTCCTGGGTGCCGGGATCGAGCCCCGGGCACGAGTATTCTTCAATGGATTGGGGCGATGCGCCGCGGATCCGGTCCGGCCGGAACACCGCCAGGCAGCCGGAATGGTATTCGTTGTTGGCGCCGCCGGCGAGGATCTCCGGCTTCCCATCCTCGTCTAGGTCATGGACCATGATGTCGTTGAAATGTCCCGAGTTCCAGTATTCGCCCACAGTCTTCCCCTCGTGGTTCAGGACGAGGAGCTGGCACGGAAAATTCGGGCGGTGGACCGAAACGACTACGATCTCGGACCGTCCGTCCCCGTTAAGGTCGGCGACGGCGAACCCTTGGATCCGGTAATCGGCGGAGAAGACTTCCTTGCCGAACCGCATCTCCCGTCCGGTCTTGATCTTCCAACGGACGTCTCCCCGGGAGCCGAAGCAAAGGATCTCTCCCTCGTTGAATTCGTCTTGGGTTTGCAGGCTGAAAAGGACTTCCGTGCGTCCGTCGGCGTCGATGTCCTTGATGACGACGTATGGGAGGAGCCCGACCGAGGTCTTCGGGTCCAGCTTCCGGAACTGGGATTGGGCCCGGTAGACGGCTTCGTCCGCGAGATTTTCGAGCCCCGTGTCGTATTTCCAGAGCTTCCGCCCCTTGTCATCGAGGAGGGAGAGGACCGAGCCCCGGATACGGAAATCCGACGGCCGGCGGGACTCGAGGAGCTTCGGGAGGAAGAGAACAGCGGCGACGAGCCCGACCGAGGCGAGGCCTAAGAACGGAAGGGCTTTCATGACGCCTTTCGGCGCCGGCCGATCCCCAAGGCCGGGACCGCCTCCCAGTCGCTCCTTCCGCCACCGGTCGATCTCGTCGGCATAGGCGAAGACTCGGGACCTGGATGCCCCCTCGACGCGGCGCACGGGCAGTCCGAGGGATTTCTCCCAGCGGTAGCATGTCCGCTTGTCGCATCCTAGGTGGGCCGCGACCTCCTTCCAGGAGCTCAGGAGCCTTCGCGATCCCTCTTCTTTGGCCATGGTCGTCGTCCCTATTCCGTTCCAAGGGAGTATATAACGGGTGACAGACGCGGACAAGACAGGACATTAGCCGTCAACATCGGACAGGATCGCCCCGACCCATTGACAGGGAAAACGGCTATGTTAATTTTCGTCACGTGGGAACGATCAAGGTACGGTGGAAGAAGCGATTCCATAGCAGGCTGATGATCTTCAGTCTGGGAACCTTGATCGTGGGGGCATTTCTCCTCCTGGCGGCCTTCCCGTCCAAGCGCGGGAAGGGACCTATCCGCTCTTTTTAGCCGCGGGGTTCCCGATTCGGGGGTTTCGGGGGTCCCGCGGCGCGATGGGGGCCGTATCCGTTGCGGCGGCCCTCTTTTTATGGTAAATTCTTTACACGTATTCGAGTGGGCGGTTAGCTCAGTTGGGAGAGCGCGGCGTTCGCAACGCTGAGGCCGGGAGTTCGAGTCTCCTACCGTCCACTATCCTATTCCCTGATATTTCAATTATTTAGTCGGTCCACACCGGGTCCACACGGGATTGCAGAGGTCTAGGAAAATGGGATTGGAACGCCGTCCTGTCACGCCGGAGGTCGCGAGTTCGAGTCTCGTCGACCCCGCCACTTTTCCCCATATGGATCAGCGCTTTCCTTTACGCTCCTTTAGGCCGTATTAGACGATTATAGGCACAATAATGGGGACCCTCCTTAGTTACGATTGCTATATTGGCGTTGATTTGAGGATGTCAAGGGAGGAACACGGGGGAGTAGGGGATTGACTTCCCGAGAACCCTCGGGATATAAAAAGGACAAAGACAAAAGGGAGAAAGACGATGCCGAGGAAAAACTCTATCTTTCTTTTAATTTTCTGCTTTTTATCGGCCGCTCTCGCTTTCAGCCAGTCGATCGTTGTCACGTCGCCCGCCGCGGGGGTCACCTGGCGGGCCGGCGAGACGCGCCTGATCACCTGGACGAAGACGGGGACCATGGACGACGGGGTCAAGATTCGCTTGATGCAGGCGGGGACCATCGTATTCGATATCGCCGAGAATGTCGTGAATTCGGGGTCGTATTCCTGGACGATCCCGGGTTCGGTTCCGGCGGGGAGCTCTGTCGTCCGGGTCCGAACAATGGACAACGCCGTCTGGGACAATAGCGAGACGTTCACCATCGCCGCCGCGGCCCAGTCCGGCGGCTCCCAACCCCAAGCCGGCGGGCCGATCGCGATCCTCTCGCCCAACGGAAGAGAGATGATCCCGGCTGGCCGGCCGTTCCGGATCACCTGGGCAGCTTCGTCCGGAGGCGCCGCGGGCCGTACCATTGATCTTCTCCTTCTTTTCAACGACCGGTCCGTCGGCGTCATCGCCAAGAATCTCCCCATCATGCAGAGGAACTTCGAATGGACGGCGGGGCGCCTCCTTGTCGGCTCGGCCGAGCCGGATTCGAAATACAAGGTCCGGATCCAGGTCGACGGGACGACGATCCATGACGACAGCGATGCGTCGTTTACCCTAGTCCGCGGGACGACGGGAGGCGGCGGCGCGGCGGCGGGGGGTTCCGGGACCGGAGGGGACCTGGAACTTGTCGCCCTCGAGCAGGCGCAAAACAAGGTCGTGGCGAGGATCCGGAGCACGTTCCCCCGGTTCGCCGGGACGGCGATGTATGAGATGCGCCGGCCAAACTGGGCGCCAACGTCCGTCTTCCGATACCCGCTGAGCATGTTGTTCGAGGGACCGGGCGAGAAGGTCTATACCATGGAGACGATCGTCCCCACCCGGCCGCCGGACGCGGGCTTATGCACCTCAGATTACGAGATGTATCTGGACATCACGAACCAGGTCGAGGAGACGAACGAGCTGAATAACCACAAGACGGCGCGCCTTTACGGGAATCCCACCTTCGTAATCATCGAGCGGGTTGTCTGGGGGGGCCAGGATATGCTCAAGGGCCAAGACAACAGCGTGCGCTCGGGCCATATCGTGAACTGGGCGAGCGGCATGCCCAGGAGCGTCAATGAAACCCTGATCATTTACCTCACGAACTGCGGCTACATGCCCATCAACGAGGGCGAGCTGCGCGTCAGCCAGATCGGCATGCTGAGCCAGGAAAGGCCCCAGATGCCCCCCGCGCTCCAGACAAGAAGGCTTTGGCACACGATGGTCGGCATGTCGGGCTTCGGAGAGCAGAGGCATTACATGACCGCGGAACTCACGTTTGACCCGCACGCGAGCGAGATCCGGGTCGAGTATATCTGGCCGGACGAAGGCCTCCACACGGACAAAGCCGTCTTCAACTTCAATATCAATTACCGGAATCTGTTCTGAGCGGCCTTCTTGACATCGCCCGCGGCCAGCCCGAGCGATCCCACGCCAGCGACCAGGGTCGTGACCAGCATAAAGGCCTTGAAGATCCTGCCGAGCCGGGTTTCGTTCCAGTAGAGATCGTCGACCGCGGCGTTCGCAACGCTGAGGCCGGGAGTTCGAGTCTCCTACCGTCCACCACTCAAGTCATCAGGTTAAAGGCTCAAGGTTGAAGTGCGGCGTATGTAAACTCGTTTCTAGGGGCGGTTCCTGACTTGGGACGGAAAACCAGACTTTTGGTATAATAGCGCCATGCCGAACGAGATATGGGTTCTGGCGGGGACGGCGGCCGGAATTGGTCTCATCCACACCGTCATCGGGCCCGATCATTACCTGCCCTTCATCGTCATGGCCAAGGCCAGAAAATGGCCTCTACCGAAGACCCTCGTCATTTCGTTCCTCTGCGGGTTGGGCCACGTCCTGAGCTCCGTCGTCCTGGGCTTCCTCGGCCTCGCCCTGGGAATCGCCGTAACCCGGCTCGAGGGTGTGGAATCCTTTCGCGGCGGCCTGGCCGCTTGGCTGCTCATCGGTTTCGGGCTGGCCTATTTCGTCTGGGGATTGCGGCGGGCCCTTCGGAACAGGCCCCATAGGCATTCCCATGCCCACCTGTCGGAGCCGGAGCACGAGCATGCGCACGCCCACGGCTCCGAACACTGCCATCCGCATGTCGGAAAAGGCAAGGCCAACATCACGCCCTGGCTCCTGTTCACGATCTTCGTCTTCGGCCCGTGCGAACCCCTCATCCCCCTCATCATGTATCCCGCCGCCCGTCACAACACCGCGGGGGTCGCCCTCGTCGCGGCGGCGTTCGGGCTGGCGACCATCCTGACCATGCTCGTCATCATCGCTCTGTCGTCCTTGGGCCTGAGCTTCGTCCGCCTGGGCAGGCTCGAGCGATATTCCCATGCTCTTGCCGGGGCCATGATATTCGTTTCCGGCCTGGCCGTGCAATTCCTTGGGCTATGACCTTCGTCGCCGATTGCATGTTGGGCCGGCTGGCCCGGTGGCTGAGGGTCCTCGGGTTCGACGTCCTGTACTTCCCCCGGATCGAGGACGCCGCCCTCCTCGCGGTCGCCCGTAGGGAGGGCCGGGTCGTGCTGACCCGGGACATGGGCTTTATCGAACGGACCGGGGGCCATCCCGTCCTTTTCGTCGCGAGCGAGAAATGGGAGGACCAGCTCGTCCAGGTTCTTGAAACGTTCGGGCTGAAGGGCCGCATCGCGCCGCACACGCGGTGCCTCGACTGCAACGCGCCGCTCAAGCCCCTCCCAAAGGAGCGGGCCAGGAATCTGGCCGCGCCGTTCGTCGTCGAGCGGACGGAAGCCTTCGCCCTCTGTCCCGCCTGCGGCCGCGTCTTCTGGAAGGGGAGCCATGCCGACGACATGGACGCGCGGATACGCAAATTAATAAAGAAGTTAGAGGTTTAAGGCAAGAGGTCGAGGACGGGGCCGGGCGTGCGGAAAAGCAATCGTCGGTCGGGATGAATTCGGAGGAAGATCGGGATTGAGGGCTGGGGGCTACCGAGGTTATAATCCCCCCTTCGCGGCCCGACGGCCGTACTCAACCGAGTGGAGGAGGCTTAAGGTGATCAGAAAACGCATTGCGATCGCGGCCCTCCTTATGGCCCTGCCCCTCTGCGCCCTGGCGGGTCCGAAGGGCCATCTCTTTATCGTCGGCGGCGGGGATTGGCCGGATGGGATGATGAACCGGTTCGTGGACCTGGCCACGCGCTTCGGGACCGGGAGGATCGTCATCCTTCCCATGGCCAGCAGCGTCCCCGAGGAGAGCGCTGCCGAGGAGACCGACGGATTCCGGAAACTTGGGGCTACGGACGTCGTGACCTATATGCTGACGCGTGAACAGGCCCTCAAGCCGGAGAGCGCCGCGCTCCTGGACGGCGCGGGCGGTGTCTTCTTTTCCGGCGGCGACCAGTCCCGGCTGACCGCCGTCCTGCTCGATACGCCCGTCCATAAGAAGCTGCTCGAGCTTTACGAGCAGGGCGCCGTCATCGGGGGGACGAGCGCCGGGGCGGCCGTGATGAGCGAGGTCATGATCACCGGCGACGAGGTCCGGAAGCCGGAGGCCGGGCGCGAGTTCGAGACGCTCCAGGCCGCCAACATCGTGACCGCCCGCGGCTTCGGGTTCGTTCGGGGAGCCGTCATCGACCAGCATTTCGTAACGCGAAAGCGCCACAACCGGCTCATCAGCCTCCTTGCCGAGCACCCGGACCTCCTGGGCGTTGCCATCGATGAATCGACGGCCGTCCTGGTCCGGCCCGACGAGACCTTCGAGGTCGTCGGCGCGAAGCAGGTCGTCGTGTACGACCCCGCGGGCGCGAAGTTCCGGATCCTCCCGAACACGAACATCGCCTTCACCGGCCTTGTGATGCACGCCCTGACCAACGGTGATACCTTCGACCTGAAGTCACGAAAATCGGGCACTCCGTAAAATAACAGGGCGGGCGAAGCAACCTTTTTCCCTTTCCGTGCATCTCTACTGTTTGAGGAAAGAGGAAATGCCCGCGTTATCCGCAACCCTGGCGCTCCGTGAGGAAATCGGGGATAATACTCTGAGCCGGCTATTCGGAGCCAGGCCTTTCATGACGGAAGACGACGCGCGGCAATCCCCCCTCAAGCCGGCAGACAAGGCCGCCCTGGAGCGGCTCCTCGAACGCGCGCGATCGGGGGATGAAGGAGCCCAGGAATCTCTATATGGCATGTATAAGGCCCGGGTCTTCGGCCTGGCCTGCCGATACACCTCCGATCCCGTCGCCGCCGAGGACCTGCTCCAGGATGTCTTCATCAAGATCTTCACCCATCTCGAGGACGTCCGGGACGTCGCAACCATGTCTGCCTGGGTCTATCGCATCGCGCTGAACACCTGCTACAGCTACCTGCGGAGCAAAAGGCTTCGATCCCGGACCACGGTCCCGATAAGCGCCATCGAGGGCGGTCCGGGCGAAGCGACCTACGACACCCACGAGACGGAGCTCAGGAAGCCCATAGAGGAGGCCCTCCGGGGTCTCCCCGCCCGTCTCCGCAGCGTTTTCGTGCTTCACGACGTCGACGGCTTCAAACACGGCGAGATCAGCCGGATCCTCGGCTGTTCCGTGGGGACATCGAAATCCCAACTCTTTAAGGCCCGGATGAGGATCCGGGAAAGGCTCAAAGGGAAGGGCGCGCTTTGAGGGGGAACAAACCATGAGATGCCGTAAAGCAAGGATCAGGATCAGCGAATACTCGGACGGGACGCTCGTCCCTCGGAAGGCGGCCAGCCTGGAAGAGCACCTCGGAACATGCGCGGATTGCCGGGCGGTCCTCGCCGATCTCCGGGTCCTCGTCCTGGAGGCCCGGGGACTCGAGACGCCGCCCGTCCCGGCGGAGGCCTGGTCCCGGATCCGTGCCCGCCTGAGGGAACCCGGAGTCCCGGCACCCCGCATCGCCGGGGCCCTCTTCGGACGGCCGCGCCTAGTCCCCGCTCTGGCGGCCCTGGCCCTGATTGCGGTCGCCGCCGGCGGGGTCTTCGTCGGGCTGAAGCTGGGCCGGAGGCCGATCGTCCCCTCGCCCGAACAGCGCGAGCAGGCGACGCTCGCCAAGCTGGACGAGGCCGAGCGGTATTACGAGTTGGCCATCAATTCCCTGGGCGAAGCCCTGGCGGGGCAGGGCGGCAAGCTGTCGCCCCAGGTCGCCGAGATGTTCAACAGGAATCTCGAGGTCGTCGACGTGACGATCCAGGCCTGCCGACAGGCCGTCCGGAGCGAACCGGACGATGTCCGGGCCAGGGACTATCTCTTGGCGGCTTACAGGCAAAAAATCGTCCTCCTGGACGACCTTCTGGATATGAACCGAACGGCTTCCCCGGGGGAAAGACCGGGCGAGGCCCTATAATGATGAATATCACCGGAGGAGGTGGAGCATGAGATACGGACGCATGACGAGAGCCTGGATGATCGCCGGAATCGTCGCCCTGGGCGCGGGAACCCTTTCCCTGTCCGCCCTGGCCAAAGACAGGTATGAAGAGAAGTTCGAGAAGACGGAAGCCCTGGCCAAGGACGGCAAGGTGTTCCTGGGCAACATTTCGGGAGACGTCATCGTTAAGACCTGGGACAAAGACGAGGTCCGGATCGAAGCCCTCAAGGTGTCCGAAGCCTCCTCCGAAGCGAAGGCCAAAGAGAATTGCGGCCAGGTGACCATCGAAGTGACCCGCGAAGCCGGCGTCCTCCGGATCGATACGAAATACCCCCACCAGAAGAGGTTTTGGGGAGGGGATTCGCTCGACGTATCCGTCGATTACAAACTGTGGGTCCCCTCCGGCGCCTCCGTCGAGGTGAAATCCGTGAGTGGCGACTTGGGCCTCGAATCTCTCGGCGGGGCGGTCAAGGCCAGGGTCGTCAGCGGTTCGGTCGTCCTCCGGAAGGCCGCTGCGGGCGCCGACCTGACCACAGTGAGCGGCGACATGGCCGTCGAGGACGTCACCGGGAACGTCTACCTGAAGACCGTCTCCGGGGATATCATAGCCGCCCGGGTCAAGGGTTCGATCGAAGCCGAGTCGGTGAGCGGTGGGATCGAGATGCGCGAGGTCTCCGGAGCGGCCGGGGTCAACGCCAAGACCCTGAGCGGCGACGTCGTTTACCTGGGCCGGCTCGAGACCGGCGGCCGTTACAGCCTCAAGTCCCATTCCGGGGACGTCCGGATGTCCCTGCCCGCGGACGCGGCCTTCTCCTTCGACGCCGAGACGTTCAGCGGCGACGTCGACTCCGATTTCAAGATCGAGGTCTCCGGGAAGATATCGCCGCGCGAGGTCCACGGGACCATCAACGGGGGCGGGGCCGAGGTCCGGCTCTCGACCTTCAGCGGTTCCATCGACCTCAAGAAGTCCTGAACAGCCGTGGCATAGCGGCGGGATCGCCTGCTCAGGACTCAGGGACATCTGTGGGCCCCGACGCTTCGCGCGGGCTGGTTTTATAGGCTCAGATGGGACGGCCTCGCTCCCGGTAAGGTTTTTAACGCCGTTCCCTCGCCGTCTTCTTCGGCGGGCTCGTAACTCGCGATGATGCATTAAGGGATTCCTAAAGATCATGCCAACACCGTGGCCTTCTTGAAAGCCTGAAGCACGCTCAGACATACGAGCCCGAATCCCCTCGAATCCGACTTCGGGAAGGCTAAACCTTCCACGTACGCTCGGTCCGTCCCATTTGAGCCTCCAGCCCGCGAACCCATGCTTAATGCTAAGGATCAGGCTGGATCGCCGCTTTCACGGTGTCACGCCCAGAAATATTGTATTTCTTAGCTCCCCCAACCCCCTCGAGGATTTCAAGAGGGACCCGGATAGGGTCCGTGTTACCGACCGAGGACGGAGGGATGTCCCCGAGTCTTTCGAGGGCGATCCGTGATAAGATTGTTCCGGCATGATCGCGCGGAAGGGCTCGGGTTTCGATATCATCCTGGTCAGCGGCGAGTTTTATGTCGATCATCCCATGTCCCCGGCCGGGGTCATCGCCCGCGTGCTCGACGCCGAAGGGTATAGCGTCGGCGTCATCGACCGTCCGGACTGGAAGACGGACCGGGATTTCCTGAGGCTCGGGGCGCCGCGCCTGTTCTTCGGCGTCACCTCGGGCTCCATCGACAGCATGCTCGTCAATTACACTCCGCTCAAACGGCGGCGAGAGAAGGACGAGCATGCACCTTACGCCTCGGCTATGCCCGACCGGGCCGTCATCGTCTATTGCAATATTCTGCGACGGCTCTATCCGGGATCGCCCCTCGTCATCGGCGGCATCGAGGCGTCGCTCCGCCGCTTCGCCCATTACGACTATTGGGATGACGCGATCCGGAGATCGATCCTCCTCGATTCCCGGGCCGACATCCTCGTTTACGGTCCGGGCGAGATCCAGGCCGTCGAGATCGCCGCGCTCATCGACCGGGGCGAGGATCTTGACGGAGTCGCCGGGACCTGCGTCGTCCGGCCGGAAATCCCGCCGGGATTCCGGAAATTGCCTTCGTTCGAGGCCGTGCGCACAGACCCGGAACGATTCAACGAGGCGCAGAACGCTTTCTCCAACCGGGTTGATCTCGCCCAGCCGCACGCGGAACGTTTCGTCCTTCAGTACGCCGCGCCGAATTTCACGCCGGCCGACCTGGACCGGCTCTATGGCCTGCCGTTCTCCCGGGAGATCCCCGGGGACTTCCCCGAGTTCGCGATGGCCCAATTCTCGGTCGTCACCCATCGAGGGTGCTTCGGGCGGTGCTCCTTTTGCGCGCTGTCGCTCCATCAGGGCGACCTGATCGTCTCTCGGAGCGAGGCGTCGATCCTTGACGAGGTCCGGCGCCTCACGCGGCACCCGGATTTCAAGGGCTACATCGACGACCTGGGGGGGCCGACGGCGAACATGTACGGGATGGACTGCCGTTCAGCCTGCCGCGGGAAGGAATGCTTGACATGCCTGCGCCTTGACCGGAGCCACCGGCGCCTCATCGCCTTGATGAAAAAGGCCCGGGCCGTCCCGGGCGTAAAGAAGGTCTTCGTCCGGAGCGGCATCCGGCACGACCTGGCCCTGGAGAGCGAGGAGTACGTCCGCGAGCTTTCCGGCCATCACGTATCCGGCCTCCTCAAGATCGCGCCGGAGCACGTCGCGCCCCGCGTCCTCCGGCTCATGAACAAAGAAGGGCGGTCCCTCGAGGAGTTCCGCCGCCTCTTCCTGAAGCTCAACAAGGGGGGAAGACAGCACTTGAAGTATTACTTCATGGTCGCCCACCCGGGGACGACCGACGCCGATGCCCGGGCCCTCGCCCGGACGGTCCGCCGTCTGGAACAGGAAGGCGAGAAGCCCGTCGAAGGCGTCCAGATATTCACCCCGACGCCCATGACCCGCTCGACCGCCATGTATTACGCCGGCAAGGATCCCGTAACGGGCGAACAGGTCGTTGTGCCGCGGTCCTATGCCGAAAAGAAGGACCAGAAGCGCCTGCTCACGGCCGGCCGGGACGCCGAGCCGGGCCTAAAAGACCCGTCCCGCCGGCCGGATAACAGAAAGGGGAGAAAGAAGCCATGAAAAGCAAGCTCATCCTTATCGCCGTCCTATTCGTCCTGATCGCGATCGTCTTCCTCCAGAACCCCGGGGAGGTTGTCTACCGGGTCTATTTCTGGAGGATAAGCCTCTCCCAGATGATCCTTCTGCCCCTGACCCTCCTCGCCGGATTCTTCCTGGGGTTCTCCGTGGCGAGCCTCCGCCGCCGGCGCCCCTGAGGCGGACTATCCCCGCGATACAAACGTGGTCTGAAGGGAGATTCCTCCTCCTTTCAGGGCCCGCGAGGCGTTGACAGGAAGGCCGTTTGCGGATATAAGAAGAGACTTGGAATCCGATTTTTATCATGCGAAATAAGATCTTTCCGGCCCTGCTGCTCCTGGGGCTCACGGCCCAGGCCTCGGCGGCGCCTGTTGTCCTTTCGGCCTCGGGGAGCGCGTCGGCCGGCCTTCGGCCGTCCGCCTTCGACGAAAAGCAGGCGAAGTGGGCGGCCTTGGAAACCGCCGTCCGCAAGAAGATCGCCGCCTTCCGGGGGGAGGTCGGCCTGCTCATCCGGGACCTCGGGACGGGCTGGACCATCCAGATCGATCCCGACAAGGTCTTCCCTGCGGCAAGCATGGTCAAGGTCCCGATCATGGCGGCCTGCCTGGAGGCGGAGAGGGAAGGCCGGCTGTCCCTCGACGACCGCATGACGCTGAAGCGCTCGGACAAGACGACCGGTTCGGGGCTCCTGCGGAGGAACCGGTCCGGGTCCGTCTTCACGATCGATCGGCTTGTCGAGCTTATGGTGGCTCACAGCGATAATACAGCGACCAACATGCTCATCGACCGCCTGGGCTTCGATTATCTCAACGGGGCGTTCCGCGAGATGGGCCTCGAAACGACGAACCTCGCCCGCAAGATGATGGACTTTGGCTCCCGGGGCAGAGGGCTCGAGAACTACACCACGGCCCGCGAAATGGCGGACATCCTCGAGCGGATGTACCGCAGGGACTGCTTCTGTCCCGAGGTCTCGGGGATGTGCCTGGAGTACCTCAAGTCCCAGAAGGTCAACGACCGGATCCCGAGGCTCCTCCCGAAGAACGTCGTCGTGGCCCACAAGACGGGCCTCGAGCGGCAGGTCTGCCACGATGCCGGGATCGTTTTCACCGGACGCGGGGACTTCCTGATCAGCGTGTTCACCAGGACGACGCGAGGTTCGCGAACGGCCAAGAGTTTAATATCCGGAGTCTCCGCCCTGGCCTACAAGGCCTATGGTCCCGAGCCCGCCAAGACCCGGACCTGACGGCCTTTCCCGCGCCGGCTTCTCCTTAAAAAACCAGATTGAAGACGAACCCGACGATCATAATCCCCGTTCCTACGACGCCGACGAAGATGAGGATCAAGGGGAGCTTCAGGACCTTTTTCAGGATGATCGTTTCCGGAAGCGACAGGCCGATGACCGCCATCATGAACGCCAGTGCGGTCCCAAGCGAGGCGCCCTTTTCCAGAAGGGCCTGAACGATGGGGATGATACCGGCGGCGTTCGAATAAAGAGGGATTCCGATCAGGACCGAGAGGGGGACAGACCACCAGGCCGATTTGCCCATGATCGAGGCCATGAAGTTCTCGGGCACGTAGCCGTGGACGGCGGCACCGACGGCGATCCCGCCGACGATGAACGGCCAGACGCGGCCGACGATGTCCTTGACGGCGGCGAGCGCGGCCGCAACCCGTTCCCGGAACTGCAGCCTGCCGTTTTCGCCCGCCGCGGTCCCCGCCTTGATCTCGAAGACCCAGGGTTCGACGAAGCGTTCGAGCTTCAAACGGCCGATGATCCAGCCCGCCGTTATGGCGATGACAAGCCCGGTCGAGACATAGAGGAGGGCCGTTTTCCAGCCGAACAGGCCGAAGAGGAGGACCACGGCGACCTCGTTGATCATCGGCGCGGCGATCAGGAAGGAGAACGTCACGCCGAGGGGGATGCCCGCCTCGATGAAGCCTAGGAAGAGGGGAATGGCCGAGCAAGAGCAGAACGGCGTCACGATCCCCAGGGACGAGGCCATGACGTTGCCGACGAAGAGGGACTTGCCTTCAAGAAGCTTGCGGGTTCTTTCGGGCGAGAAGTACGTTCGGATGATGCCGACCGCAAAGACGATGAGTACGAGGAGCATGATGACCTTGGGGACCTCGTAGAGAAAGAAACGCAGCGTTCCGGCCAGGCGTGATGCGGAGGACATCCTCAAAAGAACAAAGACGAAAAGGTCCGCTGCCTTGCCCAAATGGAGATACAAGGCGATCCACGCCGGCACCGACAATAATAGCCACCAACTCCTGTCTGCGGGACTTTGTCTTTTAACGGGCATGGAGCAGTTTTCCATCGTTGCTTCCTCCTAGCAAGAAAACATGAACATATTAGCATATATAAATGTACAAGGCAAATAAGATGAAAAGAATCGGCTTTTCGAGAAAATTGACCCGTCCAGCCTTGACAAAACATGATATATATGAAAATATATTCATTTGAGAGAGTGAAATGAAAGAGATCATCAAGGCTTTCAAGGCCCTCTCCGACCCCTCGCGCTTGAGGATCTTCCTGCTCCTCTTGGGCAAAGATCTTTGCGTTTGCGAACTCACGTACGTCCTTGAGATGTCGCAATCCCGCATCTCTCACCAGCTCAGGCTCCTCAGGGACTCGAACCTGGTGGAAGACAAGAGAGAGGGAAGGTGGATCATTTACACCATTCCCCAACGCGTCCGGGAGGATCTCGAGCCGTTCCTGCGGCGGTTCGCAGGCCCGGGGTTGGCCGAGTCGGAGGCCATCCTCCGGGACGGCGATCGTCTCGAGACATGCCTCCGGGAGAACGTCCGGAAGAGGCGTGAGGCGGGGACAATTCAAGCGGCGGATTGACATCCTTGGGTCGGGAATCCATGAAAAGAATCCGGCCGGTTTTCACGGTCGGCCCCCGGCCCCGGAAGGCATATTGAACCAGGAGGAACATGTGGATATCAAGATCCTAGGGCCCGGTTGTCCGCGGTGCGGGGAGCTCGAGAAACGGACAAAAAAAGTCCTGGCCGAGCTCGGCGTCGCCGCGGACGTCGAAAAGGTCTCCGACATCAAGAAGATCATGGAATACGGGATCCTTTCGACCCCGGGGTTCGTCATCGACGGCAAGACCAAGTCCTCGGGCCGTATCCCGCGGCCGGAAGAGATCAAGGTCTGGATCCTGGAGGCCAAATGAGGAGGCTCACGATCGCGGGTCTCCTGGGGATCCTTCTGTCCGGGATCTTTGCGAACGCTTGCGGGAAGGCCCCGTCGACCTCCGGTCCCGTCCCCATCAAGGCCGAGAAGGGCCAAGTCCTGGTAACGAACAGGCTGGACGTGGACTTCGCTGCGTATAAGGTCACGTTCATCGAGATCGGGGCGGACCGGTGCATTCCCTGCCGGAAGATGCAGCCCATCATGAAGGAGGTCGCGGAGGAATTCGCCGAGGACGTTCAGGTCGTCTTCTATGACGTCTGGAAGGATCCCGAACCGGGCCGCACGTACGGCATCCAGCTCATTCCCACGCAGGTCTTTGTGGATTCGACCGGGAAGGAGGTCGATCGTCACGTCGGCTTCTTCGCCAAGGAGGAGCTCGTCGCGGTCCTGGTCAAGCAGGGCGCCAAGAAGTAGGGAAGGGGAACATGACGGGCCTTTTCGGCGACATCTCCCAGCTCCTCCAGCACAACCCCTGGCTGGCGGTCGTCGCCGTTTTTTTCGGCGGCATGACGACGGCCCTCAACCCCTGCGTTCTGGCCATGATCCCACTTCTGATGGGGGTGGTCGTCGGCAATAGGGAGACCACCACCGTGAGGCGGTCGCTCGTCTTTTCCCTGTTCTTCGTCCTCGGCCTGGCCCTGACGTTCACGACGCTGGGCCTTATCTCCGGCTTGTTGGGCCGGATGTTCGGGGACGTCGGGGGGTTTTGGAAGTACCTCGTGGCCGCCGTCTGCCTGGTCATGGGGCTCCAGCTTCTCGGGGCGTTCGCCCTTGATATGCGCCTCCCCCGGATGTTCAATGTCCGGAAAGAGGGACGGCTCGGGGCCTTCCTCCTGGGGCTTCTCTTCGGCGTCGTCTCGACGCCGTGCGCCGTCCCCATCCTGGCCGTGCTCCTGGCGTATGTCGCGAGCGAGGGGAACCCCGTCTTCGGAGGGCTTCTCCTCTTCGTTTACGCCCTCGGCCATTCGGGGCTCGTTTTGATCGCCGGAACTTCCATGGGTGCGGCGAAGGGGCTGCTCGAATCGAAAGGGCTGCGCAAGGCTCATGCCGTCTTCCAGAAGGTCGCCGGTGTCCTGATCATCGGCGTCGGGGCATATTTCCTGTTCGGGAGATGATGAATTTGGAGAGGAAAGGAGACTCTTTATGACACCCGGTAACACGCGACTCAAGTTCTTGGACCGCTATCTGACGCTCTGGATATTCCTTGCCATGGGCTTCGGCGTGGGGCTCGGCTACCTTGTTCCCGGCGTCGTCGGATTCATCAACAAATTCCAGTCCGGAACGACGAACATTCCTATCGCCATCGGCCTTATCCTGATGATGTACCCGCCCCTGGCCAAGGTGAAGTACGAAGAGCTCGGGGACGTCTTCAAGAACGTCAAGGTCCTCGCCCTGTCCCTTGTCCAGAACTGGATCATCGGGCCGCTCCTGATGTTCGCCCTGGCGGTCATATTCCTGCGCGGGTACCCGCATTACATGTACGGCCTAATCCTGATCGGCCTGGCCCGCTGTATAGCCATGGTCATCGTCTGGAACGACCTGGCCAAGGGGGACACCGAATACGCCGCCGGCCTCGTGGCCTTCAATTCGATCTTCCAGGTTCTGTTCTTTTCGGTCTACGCCTATGTGTTCATCACGGTCCTGCCCGGATGGGTCGGCCTGAAGGGGACGGCCGTGAATATCACGATCGGTCAGATCGCCGAGAGTGTCTTTATCTATCTGGGCATCCCGTTCATCGCCGGGGTTGTCACGCGGTTCGCGATGCTCAAGCTCAAGGGCAAGACATGGTACGAGACGAAATTCATCCCGAGGATCAGCCCGATCACGCTCATCGCGCTGCTCTTCACGATCGTCGTCATGTTCTCGCTCAAGGGCGGGTTCATCGTCCGGATCCCGCTGGATGTCCTCCGCATCGCCGTCCCGCTGCTCATTTATTTCGTCATCATGTTCCTCGTCTCGTTCTTCATGAGCCGGAAGGTCGGTGCGGACTATCCCAAGTCGGCGACGCTATCCTTCACGGCCGCCAGCAACAACTTCGAGCTGGCAATCGCCGTGGCCGTGGCCGTCTTCGGCATCGATTCGGGCGAGGCGTTCGCCGCGGTCATCGGGCCGCTCATCGAGGTGCCGGTCATGATCGGCCTGGTCAACGTGGCCCTCTCTTTTAAAAAGAGGTATTTTGGAGCGGTGGCGGCGCCTGCGGGTCAGGCGCCGCTGTAGTCGCAGGCTTCAGCCTGCGTCCGGGAAAGATCTCAGGCTAAAGCCTGAGGCTACAACAAGAGCGCGGCTAAGAATCAGCATAGAGATACATAATGGGTGAAGGCGGCCGGAACTACGGGGAGAAGGGAGAGCACGAGATGGGGTCTCCCATCAGTGTTCCCGTCGAGCCGCGTAAGAAAAACATCCGCATCAAGGCTGGAAAGGGCGCTTGCCTTGAGGTCCCGCCGGATGTCGCTCGAAAGCTCGGCCTTGAGCCCGGAGCGGAGTTGGAGATCATCGTGGAAGGCGGGCGCGTCGAGTTCCGGCCCAACATTCACAGTTTGTCCCGGGTGTATATCGAGCCGACGTCCCGATGCAACCTGACCTGTGCGACATGCATTCGGAACACGTGGCAGGAACCCCTCGGAGACCTGGATATGGCCGTCTTCGATCGACTCACGACTCAGCTGAAACGATTCCCCTATGTCGAGTCCGTCATGTTCGGCGGTTTCGGGGAGCCGACCGCTCACCCGGACATCCTCCGCATGATTGCGGCCGTAAAAAGGCTCGGCCTCCGTGTCGAGATGGTCACCAACGGGACGCGGCTCGACGACGCGATGCTTGCCGGGCTCATGAATTGCAGTCTCGACACGCTCTGGGTCTCGTTCGACGGGACGTCGGAGGCGTGTTTCGAAGGCATCAGGGAGGGCGCGGACTACGGACGCGTGGTCTCGAGCCTGATGCGGCTCCGGGAAATGAACGCGAAAGGACCGCACCGGATCGAGGTCGGCATCGCCTTCGTGGTCATGAAGAGGAATATCGACGACCTCCGGAGAATTGACCGGCTCATCGAGGCCGTTGGCGCGAGTCGCGTCTCGGTGAGCAATGTCCTTCCGTACAGCGCCGAAATGGAGCGGGAGATGGTCTGCGGCCTGGCCCTCTCACTTGAGACGTTCTCATCGGTCCCAGGAAAGGCCGAGATCAGCCTGCCCCGGCTCGACATCAACAACCTGACGAAGGGCGCCATCTTCGAGCTCCTCCGGGGCTACGACAACCTGACCCTGATGGGAAATCCCGTCCGGACGGAGATCAAGTCCTGCCGATTCATCCGGGAGCGGTGCACGTTCGTCCGCTGGGACGGCAAGGTCAGCCCCTGCATGGGACTGCTCCATGACCACACGACGCACCTCAACGGAAACGAGCGGAAGATCGAGTCCTGGGTCGTTGGGGACGTCGCGAACGGCGACCTCTTCGACGTCTGGAATTCGCTGGAATACCGGGAGTTCCGGGAGAAGGTCGACGCCTTCGACTTTTCGCCGTGCCACGCCTGCGGCGGCTGCAATCACATCGAGGCCAACAGGGAGGACTGCTTCGGGAGCTCGTTTCCCGCTTGCGGCGGCTGCCTGTGGGCCCAGGGAGTTATCCAATGCCCATGACGGTCCTTTTCATCTGCACCCATAATTCCGCCCGGTCTCAGATGGCCGAAGGCCTCGTCAACGCCCTTTTTCCGGGCAGGATCGAGGCGTCGAGCGCCGGCACGGTGGCGACCCGGGTCCATCCAACCGCGATCAAAGCCATGGCCGAGATCGACATCGATATATCCGGCCACCGCTCGAAGAGCATCGACGAGTTCATGGACCGGAAGTTCGACCTTGTCATCACCGTCTGCGATAATGCCGCAACGGACTGCCCGTTCTTCCCCGGGGCAAAGAATACCATCCACCACGCCTTCGAGGACCCTGCGGCCTGCCGGGGGACGGACGAGGAGATCCTCGACGGCTTCCGCCGGAGCCGGGACGAGATCCGGGCCTGGATCGAAACAGATCTGCTGAAAAAGGAGTGAAGCCGTGAGCGGACGCATCCTTGAGCTCAAAGTCGATAAGTTCATCTTTCATTTTCCCGAAGACCTCTATTACAGCGAGGCCGGGATTTGGGCCAGCTTCGAGGGCCAGCGGGTCCGGATCGGCCTTTCCGACTTCACCCAGCAAAGGAACGGGGACGTGACCTTCGCGGAGCCCAAGGAGCCCGGAACGGTCATCCGGGCCGGCGCCGAGGTCGCGGTCGTTGAAACCATAAAGGTCAATCTGAGCATTCCCACCCCGATCGCCGGGAAGATCGTCGAGGTCAACGGGACGTTGGAGGCGTCGCCGGAGCTCATCAACCAGGACCCCTATGACAAAGGCTGGCTGGCCGTCGTGGAGCTCGGGGAGGGCGATACGGGACGAAATGCATTGATGACCGCGGCATCGTTCCTCGCCCTGGCCCGAAGCCAAGCCGAGGCGGAGGTTGCGCGATGAAACGCCGGGTCCCCGTGGTCCCCTGCAGCGGGATCGGCAAGAGCCTCGGGGCCGTGGCCCGGGAGGCAGCATTTATCCTCGCCGAGGACCTCCGCCCGGAACGGACGAGGATCGTCGCCCTGTCCCCCCTGGTCATGGGAGACGAGGAGACGTGCCGGGAGGTCTCGGGCGGCCCGGCCGTCGCCATCGACGGCTGCAAGCTCGAATGCGCCGCCAAAGGGCTCGCGGCCGCGGGCGCAGGCCGGATCCATAAGATCGCCGCTTTCGACGTCGTCCGACGCCATCGGGGCCTCAAGCCCGAAGGGGTTTCCGATCTCAACGCGGACGGGCTCCGGTTGGCCCGGGCCGCGGCCGAGGAGGCGGCCCGGATCGTGGACGAGGTCGCCGGGGAGGATGAGAATGCCTAGCCTGCCGAGGAAGAAAATCGGGCTTATAGCCTGTTCCGGGGAGGAGATGCCCGAGGGCACGGTGACCCGACGGGCGGTGCGGAAAGTCCTCGAGAGCCTGCGGCCGGACGACACGGTAGCCCTGTGCCTTCCGCTTTTCCTGGCCGGGGGCGAGGGCGAAAGGGCCTTTGCCCGCCATTATCCGACGATCGCGGTCGACGGCTGCGAGAAACGGTGCGCCGCCCTGGCGACGGAGAAATACAGCGCCCCGCCCGCCGCGGGTGTCGTCGTGAGCCGCCTCATCGGAGAGCCAGGGCTTTGCAGCATCGGATCGGCGCGGCGCCTGAGCGCGGCGGGCAAGGACCTCGCTGAAAAGACCGCGCAAAAGATCGCCTCGGAAACGGACCGCCTGCTCGGCAGGAAGGAGCGATGATGGCCCGGACCGAAACCTATGCAACTTCCGTCGCCTGGACGGGCGGGCACCGCGGCCGCGTTCGGATGGGCAACGGGCCGGAACTCGATTTCTCCGCGCCGCCCGGCTCCCACGGCGAACCCGGGGTCCTCACCCCGGAAGATGCCTTCGTCGGCGCCGTCAACACCTGCGTCATGCTGATGTACATCTGGGCGGCCGAAAGGTTTCGCTTGGACCTCGTCTCCTACGAGTGCCGGGCCGAGGGGACGAAGCTCGTCGAGCTCGACCGGACCGAGACATTCAGCAAGGTCGTCCTTAAGCCGCGGATCGTAGTCCGGCCCGGGGGCGAGGAGCGCGCCGCGGTCGAGCGGCGGGCGCGCCGCGCCTTGGAATCGGCCCTGAAATACAGCCTCGTCGCCAACTCGATTAAGAGCGAGATAACCGTCGAGCCGGCGATCGAAGTCCTTATTCTCCCTTCACCTCGATGAGGCGTCCCGCCGAATAGGCGGCGAACTCGGGGGCGTACATCGACTGCAGGGTGGCCGGCGCCGCCTTGAACGTCCCAGCCATCACGCATCGCAGGCGGTGCTTGAGCGTGTATTCTCCCTGCGGGAGCCATTCCATGAAGAAGTTCGTGCCGCTGTCGCGGATCTCCTCGTAGCGGACGAGGCCCAGGTCCCACTTGTAACCCGAAGTCAGGGTCACCGGTTCGCATCCCGAAGGCCTCGGGTCCCTCAGATGGACGTATTCGGCGGGATGGCGCGCCCGGATCGAGAGATAGACCTCGAGTTCGTCGCCCACGGCGAGGCCCTCCCCGTCGGCGAGAGGCTTTAGGACAACCTCGTCGCCCTTCTTCTGGCGGCGGAAGTACGTACGCTCCACCGCGAACAGGTCGCCCTCTCCTTTATCCGGCATCCGGTCCGTGCTGAAATGCCACGTCGCGCTCGCGAAGGCCATTCCCTTGCCTTCCTTTATCACCCGGACCGTCCCGCACTCCGGCGATACCTTGTCTCCAGGGATGACGACCTGGTTCTTCTTTCCCGTGTAGCGGTCCGGCTCGAAGGCGAATGTCGTCTTCATGTGGCACGCGTCGACGACGACGGATTCCCGGACGCCCATCGCCCCGGTCGCCTTCAGGAACCATGCCACCGAATAGATGACCTCGGCCGTGGCCCGGGTGGACTTCCAGTGATTGAGCTTCTTGTTGAGAAAGAGCCATTGGACCAGCCCCTCGGACCGGCTATCGGCGGGCGCGAGCTCCATGAGCGTCCGCAGGGCAAAGGCGTGGGTCTCGATCGTGTCGTTGTACCAAAGCCAGCCGCGGTCCTCCGGCGCCCACGACGTGCCTTCGTCCACGGTCGTTTTGGCGCTGTCCATGACGCTGTCCCAGACAAGCGCCGCATCCTTCGGCTTCGCCGACCTCTTCAGCGTCAGGGCTAGGAACCCTTTGAGATAAGGGGAGTGTTCCTTCCAGTGGCGGAACGAGAAATCGAGCATCTCCTTCCTCTCCTTGTCCGTGAAGACCCCTCCCGTCCAGGAGGCGTCCGGGAAATTGGAGAGCGTGTAGTTCAGGAATGTGACGAACTCCCAGCCCGCGTCATGGGCCATGAGCTCCTTCACGATCTCGTCGATGTAGTGGCGGTGGAGATAGCCGAACGCCCGGACCACCGGGTCCTTGGGCAAGACGACGCCGAACTCGAGGGCCTTCGAGAACCCGTGGACGATGTAGAGGGTCATGTACGGCGACGGCGGCCCGCCCGGCCACCAGGGAAACGCGCCAAGGGATGTCTGGGCCTTGAGGAGCTTCGCGAGAGAAGCTTCCCGCTGGGCCGCGGCGACCCGCGGGTCGAGTATCTTTTCCATTCCGAAACCCGCGTCCCGGCCGCCCTGCGCCGTGACGAGCCACGGCGTTTCTTCGAGTCCCATCTTCCGGTTGGGATCGGCCGAATCGAACGTCTCGTAGAGCGTTTCGCGCTTGCTCATGGCCTGGGCCATGCGCGCGACCGACGGATACTTATCGTAGAGGCTCGTCAGGATGCCCGTGGACATGAAGCGGTTGAGCGTTTGTTCCGTGCATTCATAGGGATAGTTGACGAGGTAGGGAAGGGCCTCGAGAAGGCCGTAGAAGAGCTGAGCGTCCACCGTGACGACCAGCTGTTCGTTGATGCGCGTCGGGTCGTCGGCCTTCGCCAGGTCGGGGAACGTCAGCTCGCGGGGGATCCCCTCCTTCAGGGTCGCGAACCGTGATTGGACGAGGTGCATCCGCCCGGGCAGGACGGGAAGCGGCCGCAATTCGCCGTCGGAGAACGCCCCGGCCCGTGCCGTGACCTTGAAGGCCACGGTACCGACCCGCGCCGGCGCGGACAGGGGGAAAACGACCGTCGCGCCGCCGCCCGGCTTCACGGTGAACGGCCGCGGGGGGATGCTCTCCGGGAGCCCGAACGCCGGCGCCAGGTTCTCGCACGTGGCCGGGTCGGTGATCTCGAGGGACACGGCGCCGGAGAGGTCCGTCTCTCCCGCGTCGTTGACCACGACCCTGAGCTCGGCCCGGTCGCCCTCGCGGAAGAAGCGCGGCAAGTAGGGCCTGACCATAAGGTCTTTCACTATGCGCGCTTCCTTCTCCAGGGAGCCCCCTGCGAGATCCTTCGTCACGCCGTGGACAAAGACACGCCATCCTGTAACGGAATCGGGGACTGTGAATTCGACCGCCGCCGAACCGTCGGGCCCGGTCAGGAGATGCGGCTGCCAGAAGGCGGTCTCGGAGAAGTTCGAGCGCAAGGGCACGGCCGCTTCCGGCGCTTGCTGAGGGGCTTCGCCCGCCTGATTCTTTTCCCTGGCCGCATCCTTGCCTTCGGCTTCTTCCTTGACGCCCTTGGCGGCCATGCTCTTCTGGGCGGCCATGGGCATGGCGACCCGGTCTTCCCTGAGGACGCCGCCGACCATGTACCCTCGGGCGCCCGGGCCCCCGATCCCGTACCCTCCAAGATGCACGAGCTGGTCGGGCTGGAACACCGGGTAGGAGGGGACGCCGGCCCAACCCCAATCCTCGGCGAGCGCCTGGGGGGCCATGCCCAGGGTCGGGTTCCATCCGGCCGTCCCTGCCCGGTAAGGATAGAGGCCCGGAATCCGGGGCGGGTTATGCGGGGCGAAGAGGTCGAGGCTTCGGTCGTACATGTATGCCAGGAGTTCAGCGGCGCCTTGGACGGCAGGCTTGCTGCCCGGGGTCTTGACTGTGACCCTCCACGTCTCCCGGCCGCCCGGTGCAAGCTTATCCCGGAACGAGGAGAAGGACAGGGCCAGTTCCTTGTTGTCCCAGGGGACAAAGATATTGGCCTCCTCGCTGACGAGCTGGTGATCCCTGAGCAGGGTGACGCGCGCGCCGAAACCTCCGCGCAGGTCCTCGGTGACCGGGATCTCCAGCAGGCCGTCGTCCTTTCCGGCTTCGAGCCAGCGGCGTTCCCACGGCTCGCCGCCCTTGAACGTCTCGAAGAGCACGGGCTGGTCTGCAAAGCCGCTGTGGAGGAGGAGCCGTACGGTCCCCCCGACGGGAACGGAGGCCGTTTCCGCGACGCATAATAACGGCAGGCGTACCGAAGCTTTCCGGCCCGAGACCAGAAAATCCAGGCTCTCGAGACAGATCGCTCCGAAATCATCCTTCGTTTCGTAGATCAGGCGATAGGCCCCGGCTTCGAGAGCTTGAACGGACACGGCGGCCCGGCCGTCGGGGCCGTGCTCGGCCGCTCCCCGGGCGGCCTCGGGACCTTCCTTCCAGATGCGGAGGATATTTTCCGGGGCGAGGGGCGATTCCCAACGGGGCCGCAGGCGGTCGCCCGCGGTTCGGAACGCCTCGCGCCCTTTCGGCATCGGCGGATCGGGGAGGGGCTGGTCGGCCGGAAGGAGCGTCTTCTCGGGCTGAAGGAGTCGGACGACGCGCCATGCCCCCTTTCCCGCCTTGGGCGTCCCGTTGAGGTCGGCGCGCGTGATCGTGAACGTGCCGGGTGCGCCCGTTCGGCCGAAGCCGTTCGCGGCGGCGATCGTCGCCTCAACGCTGACGAAACCGAGCCGGAACGACCGCATCGCCGTTCGTGTCTCGCCGCCCTCGTCGGTGACGTCGACGGAGAGCGTATACCGGTAGGTCAGGCCCGAACCCGGGCCGCCTCCGCGCTCGTCCACGCGCGGCGTGAACGTCACTTCGACGGTCCCGTCCTCGCGGATCGGGATCCTGCCGCCCGCGACGACCTGGGCGTTTCCGCCGTCCTGCCTGTCCCACCACCACCATCGGGGATAGAGACGCTCGCGCTTGACCTGCCATACGGCCGCTCCCGAGGCCACGGGGAGCCCGAAATAATACCGGGCCTCGCCCTTCAGCGCAGCGGGGCGGTTCAGGCGCAGGGGCTTATCCGGGTCCTTGACGGTTACTTCGAACGTCGGCCGTTTGTATTCCTCGACCCGGACTTGGGCGTAGCCGTCGGGCGAGGTCCGAAGGCGCCAGGCCCCGAGGGGCCGGCCGGCGGCCGGGATGATGAACTCGCCGCTCGCCGTCCCGAAAGCGTTCAAAGCACAGGTCGCCTCGGCCACCCGCTGGCCGTTGATGTCCTCGAGCCATATCGACGCGCCGGCGTTCGCCGCCGGCCGGAGCTTTCCGAGGTCGCGGCGGCCGCGGAAGGCCAGGATCTTCCAGAAGAGCTTTTGGCCGGGCCGATAGATGCTCCGGTCGGCGTAAATGAGCGCGGCGCTCGTCTCGGACGGCTTCGACCCGGCATAGAGATATAAGTAGTCCGGGTCGATGGCCAGGTCCCGGCCCTTGCTTGCGAGGAGAAAGAAGGGCCCCTGCCTTTCGGAACGCGGCGCGAAGCGGGCCCGCCCCTCCGCGTCCGTGACCTTGGTCTCCACCCGGGTGTGCCCCTTCTTCCAGTCGAAGGCATAGAGGTCGACGGAGGCGCC
>CAZPEP010000010.1:0-35785 GCA_964585685.1 uncultured Eubacteriales bacterium
CCTCCGGCCCCATGATGTAGGGAAGGACGTACATGGTTTTCCCGCGCATCGCCCCCCGGGAAAGCCGGGTCATGATCTCCTTGGCTTCCCTGGGGGATTTCCAGTTATTGTTGGGTCCGGCCATGTCCTTTTCCGAAGGACAGACGAAGGTCAGCTGTTCGGTGCGGGCGACGTCGGTCGGGTGGGAGCGATGGAGATAGGACTTAGGCCAGGCCGCGTGGTTGAGCTCGCGGAAGATGTCGTTCTTCCCGATGTGCTCCTCGCTAAGCCCCATCTCGATGAGCCGGCGGGCCTCGCCCTCGGAGCCGTCGCACCAGTAGATGTTCCGAGGTTCGAAGAGCCGGGCCTGCTCCTCGACCCAGCGTTCAACGGGTGTGGCCATGAGGGTAAAGAAATAACACAGGCCCCCCGAAATTGCAATTTTGCGTTATACTGGCGGGGATGAAAACGCCGCTCAAGCCGCTCCGGATCGGGCCCGTCGAGATCGACTTCCCGGTGGTCCTCGCCGCGCTGGCAGGGTACAGCGACCTCCCGTTCCGGCTCCTGTGCCGGTCGCTCTCGGCGCCCTTCTGCACGACCGAGGCCCTGCTCGATCGGCAGGTCATGATCGAGAAGAGGGTCCGCCGGCGGATGACCAAGCTCGATGATGCCGACCACCCGGTCGCGGGTCAGATCATGGGAAGTGAGCCCGAGGTCATGGCCGAGGCCGCCGTGAAGCTCGCGGAGATGGGCTTCGACGTCATCGATCTCAATTTCGCCTGTCCCGTCCGCAAGGTCGTCTCGAAGAAGCGCGGCGGGTTCCTCATGAGCCGCCCCGGCGAGACGCTGGAAATCGTCCGCGCGGTCGTCAAGGCGGTCCCCGACCGGCCGGTCACGGTCAAGCTTCGGAGATCATTCCTCGAGGCGGACACGAACGGCAACGAGTTCATGGAGATCGCCCGGGGCTCTTTCGAGGTGGGGGTCGCGGCCGTCTGCGTCCACGCCCGGAGCGTCGACCAGAAGTACAAGGGCAGGGCGGATTGGGGATTCCTGGCCCGGGCAAAGCGCGAGTTCCCGGATAGGACGATCATCGGCTCGGGCGATATCCACACGGCCGCCGACGCCCTGCGGATGCTCGAGGAGACGGGGGTCGACGGGGTCAGCGCGGCGCGTGGGGCCATCGGTAACCCTTGGCTGTTTCAACAAGCGCGCGACCTGGCCGCCGGGCGGGAGCCCTACAAGCCGGATATCGCGGCCCAGCGCGAGATCATTCTGCGTCACTACGAGCTGGCCCGCAAGTTCCTCGATCCTAAGCGCGCCCTCCACATCATCCATAACTTCGGTATCCGGTACGCCAAGATGCACCCCCAGCCGTCCAAGGCCCGCGCGGCGTTCTACACGATCAGGACCGAGCAGCAGCTGATAGCGCTCATGGAAGCTTGGTATCGCTGAAGGGTCAGGTCTCCTCCCTGTCGAACCTTGTGACGCGGCAATCTCATTAGATTGCTTCGCTTCGCCCGCAATGACCGCGGGGATCTTGAGGCCTGACCCCTATCTGGCTATCTGCAGCAGCTCGACAGGCGCACCAGCCTCCTCGATGAACGCCACCAAGACTCCCGGTGAAGGCACGTTAGGCTCGATGATGACCTTCTTGCCCCTTAGGGCTTCCCGCAGGTTCTCGACCTCGAATGCCACGTGCGCCACGGTGCGCACGAGCTCCGGGATAGGGCATTCCGGGTCATATTTCATCCACTGGATCCCGAAGGGATTGGATTCGTGGTCTGTCGCGTGGATCTTGAGATGCTCGATATGGACCATGCCCTCGACTTCGTCATCCACCGGAATGCCGATATGGTGATACTTGTACCCGATGCTCATCTTTGCTCTCCCTGCCCCCTCCTCAGCCAAACGGTCATAGCACCGTCACCGCGGTTGGCCCAACCGTAATACGGGATGGCCAGGAGGTCCCGTTTTACGGTAACGGGTTTACCGTCCGAATCCTTTCCGATGATCGCCGCCGTCCCTTGGATGAACTCGACGCCTCCGAGGAAGTCCGGCCGGAAGAACGCCTGGAGCTTGGCATCGTCGGGGAGCACGAGGTCGCGGACGTCCGCACCGTTATCGACGGCCTCGGCGCAATAGACGACGGGCCCGCGCTGGAGGGCGACCTTGCCGGCGTCCTCCTTGATGCGCTCGTCGGCGGCCACGCGCCGAATGGGCATCGGGAACGAAACGGTAAGGACGTCGCCCTTCCGCCATGTCCGTTTGAACAGGGCGTAGCCCTTCTCGATCGCCGGGGTCACAGGCTTGTTGTTGAGCCATATCTTGGCCTTCTGTTCGCTCGCGTCGAGGAACCGATAAAGCCCGCCCGCCACGGCCTCGTTCCTCGCCCATCCGGGAATGCGCACGGCCAGCGTGAATGTGGCGGACCAGACGGGATTGATGCCGATGCGGACGGTCCCCTCCCATGGGTACTTGGTCTCCTGGACAATCTCGACGTCCTTCGCCCCGCCGATGTCGATCTTCGCCGTGCTCGCGGCAAACAGATTGACGTAGAGCTTATCGTCGGTCATGCCGTAGAGGTAGCCGGGGACGGACGGCAGGAACCGGGCGATGTTGGGCGGACAACAGGCGACCTCGAACCACGGGCTCCGGACATATCCCCCCGCGGATTCGAGCGGGTTCTGGTAAAAGAATCGCGTGCCGTCAAGCGACACGCCCGAGATGAGGCCGTTATACATGACACGCTCCAGGACGTCGATGTACTTGGCGTCGCCGTGGAGCAGGAAGAGCCGGTGGTTCCAGAGGGCGTTGCCGACCGACGCGCACGTCTCGGCGTAGGCGGCGTTGGGAAGCTCATAGTCCCCTCCGAACCCTTCCTCGTCCTCCCGCGACCCGACGCCCCCGGTCAGGTACATCTTCTTCCCGGTCACGTTCTCCCACAGGCGGTCGATGGCCGTCACGTACTCGGGCCAGCCGCCGAGCGCCGCGACGTCGGCCATGCCCGCGTACATGTACGTCGCCCGGACGGCGTGGCCGACGGCTTCGGTCTGCTCGAGGACAGGCTTGTGGTTCTGAAGGTACTCGTCGGAATTGTAAACGGCGAAGGGATCGCCCGGGCCGTGCTTCTCGCCGCCGAACGAGTGGCCCCGCTCGTCGAGGAAGAACCTGGCCATGTCGAGGTAGGCCCGTTCGCCCATGATGCGATAGAGCTTAGCAAGGCCGATCTCGATCTCCTGGTGTCCGGGGAAACCCCGCCTCTTCCCCGGACCGAATGTCCGGACGAGGAGGTCGGCGTTCTTGATGGCGACAGAGAGGAAGCTCCTATCCCCGGTCGCCAGGAAATGGGCGACGGCAGCCTCGTACATGTGGCCCGCGCAGTAGAGCTCGTGGCTCTGGCGGAGGTCCGACCAGCGCTCCTTGCCTGCGCCCGGGGCGGGGTTCTTCGGGTCGATGGCCCTCGTCGTATAGAGATACCCGTCCGGCTCCTGGGCCGCGGCAATGATCTTGACGAGGTCGTCGAGCTGTTTCCTGAGACCGGGATCCGAGTGGAGGAGGAGCGAATAGGACGCCCCCTCCATGACCTTGTAGACGTCGGAGTCGTTGTAGCGCTTGCCCCGGAAGGTGCCTGTCATGAGCTTCGCCGCCTTGCGAAAGTTGTCCACCCGGCCGGTTTCCTCGTTCTGCTTCATGGCGAACGGGATGGTCGCGGCCCGGTTCGTCTCCATCTTCGGCGCCCAGAACTTGTCCGTGACCTGGACCTTCGTGAAGTCCACAGGCCTAATGGGATAATCTTTATTCGGGGCACCGCCGCCTTGGACAAGGGCGATGGCGGCGGTAACGCAGCACAGGCAGATCGCTTTCATGGGGGCCTTTTTCATCGGCGCTTTTTCCTCGATCCCTCGGTGGACGGAGATATTATACATAAAGGCGAGAGACAAACGCGATCCGCGGCGTGTGGCCCCCACAGACGGGAGCTTCGTCCTCGTCTTCCTCGGGGACGGCGTGACAAAGAGGACCTCCACAAGCCCGACCCTCGGAACCATGCCGTCCATGCCGATCTCTATAAGCTCTGCCAACAGCTCCACGACGGCTTCGGGACCAAGGAATGGTCGGGTAGCCTGTACAACGTCATGAAGGATCTGCTCAGCATCAGGGACCGGCAGCTGAAAGTTGCGGGAAGGGCGGAGCGGGGCTAGAATAGCTTCATGAAAGCCGCGCTATTGACGGGCCCCGGGAAATTCGAGGTCCGAGATGTCCCCGCGCCAGCGATCGGACATGACGACGACGTCCTCCTCCGGACGAAGCTCGTCGGGATTTGCGGCAGCGACCTGCATTACTACTCGTCGGCACGCGTAGGCGACCTGGACCTCCGCTATCCCGTCCGTTTGGGGCATGAATGCACGGCGATCGTCGACGCCGTCGGCCCGACGGTGACAAAGCTCAAGCGGGGAGATATCGTCTCCGTGGAACCGGCCGTTTCCTGCGGGACGTGCGACCAATGCCTGGCCGGGAGGCCGCACACCTGCCGGCATCTTCGTTTCATGGGCAGTCCCGGCCAGCTCGACGGCGCACTCGCCGAGTTGTTGGTGATGCCCGAACGCAATTGCCATCCTCTGCCCGCCGGGATGAGCCCGGTCCTGGGCGTCGTCGCTGAACCCCTGTCAATCGGCCTTTGGGCGGTCGCGCTGGCCGGGAGGGTCGAGATCAAGACCGTGGCCATCCTCGGAGCCGGCCCCATCGGCTTGAGCGTCTGCCTCGGCGTGCGGGTCAAGGGCGCCCGGACGATCTACGTCACGGAAAAGGTCAAGGCCCGGCTCGCCGCCGCAAAGGAGGCCGGGGCGGACTGGACAGGGAACCCTCTCCGGGCGGACGTCGCGGCCGAGATCTTGCGCTTCGAGCCCCTCGGCCTGGACCTCGTCTTCGAATGCTGCGGGAAACAGGAAGCTCTCGACCAGGCGGTGCGCCTCCTCAGACCCGGCGGAACCCTCGTCGTCGTCGGCATCCCGGTCGAAGAGCGCGTTTCGTTCGATTCGGCCAAGCTTCGCCGCAAGGAAATCCGCATCCAGAACGTCCGCCGCCAGAACGGCTGCCTGGAAAAGGCCCTCGGGCTCCTGGCCGCGAGGACGATCAACGCGGATTTCATGGCCACCCGCACCTTCCCCCTCGACCATGTCCAGGACGCCTACGAGACCGTTTTCAATTACCGCGACGGCGTGGTCAAGGCGATGATTTCGCTGAACTAACCCTCGCCGGCCGCGCGTCAGAAATCCAACGCCGTTCGCATACTTGACGAGCAAACGAATTTGATCCACGCTCCCGTCACCGTCTCGTTCCCCGCCCAACGGATCAACCTCGGCGGCCCGGCGGCAGGCGTCAGCCTGGGACTTCATTTCAGAGCCGCAGAGGGGTCAGGTCTCGAGCCTGTCATCGCGAGGAACCTTGTGACGAAGCAATCTCACGGACTCCCATGGGATTGCTTCGCTTCACTCGCAATGACCGCGGGGGCCTTAAGACCTGGCCCCTCCTTGCTCGGTCCGCTGGATGATCTCGTCCTGGAGTTCCCGGCCGCAGTCGACGAAATAATCGCTGAAGCCGGCGACGCGAACGATGAGGTCGCGGTATTTCTCGGGATGTCTCTGGGCATCGCGCAGGGTCTCGGCCGCGACGACGTTGAACTGGATGTGATGGCCGTCCATCCCGAAGTAGCCGCGGACGAGGTGGCCGAGGGCGGCGAGCCCCTCGTCGTCGGCGAGGAGCTGGGGCGTGAACTTCTGGTTGAGGAGCGTGCCTCCGGTCCGGACGTGGTCCATCTTGCCGACGGACTTGACGACCGCCGTCGGGCCGTTCCGGTCGGCCCCCTGGACGGGCGAAACGCCCTCAGAGACCGGCTCCCCGGCCCTTCGGCCGTCGGCTGTGGCCCCCGTCACCCTGCCGAAATAGATGTGGCAGGTCGTCGGCAGCATATCGATGTGATAGCGGCCGCCCCGGACGGTCGGCCGCCCCTCGACCGCCTCGTAGAAGACCTCGAAGACCCTCTTCATCAGGCCGTCGGCGCAGTCGTCGTCGTTCCCGTACTTGGGCGTCCGGTTCAGGAAGAGCTGGCGCAGGTCCTCCCGCCCCTTGAAATCGGCGTCGAGCGCGGCCAGGAGCTTCCTCATGGAGACTGTTCTCTTCTCGTAGACGTTCGTTAAAATCGAAGACAACGTATCCGTGATCGTGCCGATTCCCACGCCCTGGATGTAGTTCGTGTTGTACCGGGCCCCGCCGCCGTGGTAGTCTTTGCCCTTCTCGATGCAGTCGCTGACGAGGAGCGAGAGAAAAGGCGCCGGCAGGTCCTCCATGTACATTTTTTCGATGACGTTGTTGCCGCGGATCTTTATATCCACGAAATGCCGGATCTGCTTCCGGTAGGCCTCGAACAGGTCGTCGAAGGTCCCGAATTTCGCCGCGTTCCCCGTCGCGAGGCCGATCCTCTTCCCGGTCCTCGGGTCGACGCCGTTATGGAGGGCGACCTCGAAGACCTTGGGCAGGTTGAAATATCCGGTCAGGAGGTAGGCCTCCTTGCCGAAGGCGCCGGTCTCGACGCAGCCGCTCGCCCCGCCGTCACGGGCGTCATCGAGGGACTTGCCCGCGCGGACGAGCTCCTTCACGATGGCCTCGCTGTTGAAGAGCGACGGCTGGCCGAACCCCGTACGAACGATACGCAGGGCCCGGGTGAGGAATTCATCCGGCGCGTTGGCGCCGAGCTGGACCATCGAGCTCGGCTGAAGGAGACGCATCTCCTCGATGACGTCGAGGATGAGGTATGACAGCTCGTTGACGCCGTCGGTCCCGTCCGTCCTCAGGCCTCCGACGTTGATCAGGGCGAAGTCGGTGTACGTCCCGCTCTCCTCGGCCGTGACGCCGACCTTGGGCGGGGCGGGCTGATTGTTGAACTTCACCCAGAAGGCTTCGAGGAGCTCCTTGGCGCCCTCCCGCGTCAGAGTCCCGTCCGCGAGTCCCTTCCGGTAGAAGGGCAGGAGGTGCTGGTCCAGGCGGCCGGGGTTGAACGCGTCCCAGGTGTTGTATTCGGTGATGACCCCGAGGTGGACGAACCAGTAATACTGGAGGGCCTCGTGAAAGTCGCGGGGGGCGCGCGCGGGCACCCGCTCGCAGACCTCGGCAATCCCTCTCAATTCCCTCTTCCGGGCAGGGCTCTTTGCGGTCTTCGCGAGCTCGCGGGCCTTTTCGGCGTGCCGCTGCGCGTAACCGACAATCCCGTCGGCCGCGACGGCCATGGCTTTGAGCTCCTCCTGCTTGTCCAGGGCTTCGGGATCGTCGAAGAAATCGAGCTCCGCGATGGACATCTCGATGTCCTTCTTGAAGTCCAGCATCCCCTTACGGTAGATCTTGCCGTCGAGGACCGTGTGGCCGGGAGCCCGCTGCTCCATGAACTCGGTGAAGATGCCGGCCTCATAGGCGTCTCGCCATTCCGGCGTCATCGCGGCCATGATCCGGTCCCTCATCGACCGGCCTTTCCAGAACGGGATGATCCTCTTCGCGTAGAGCTTCTTTGTCGCGGCGTCGACCTTGAAGGAGGTCTTGGGACGCGTGTCGAGGATATCGAGGTCCCGGAGGCTGTGGCAGGTGACCTCGGGGTAGGTCGGGGTCGCTTTGGGGGCGGGACCCCGCTCGCCTACGATGAGCTCGTCGTCGCCGATGACGACGGTCTTGTGGTCCATGAGATGTTTGAAAGCGAGCCCGCGGCGGAGAGGCGTCGACACCCGGGCGGCGACGTCGCTCGCATAGAATTCCGTGATGAGTGCGGCCCTTTCGCCGGAAAGCGAGGGTACGGCGTCGAGGCTGCGCTGTCTGAGTCTCCGGATCCTGTCGTTCATCCTACGCTCCTTTTCCCGCCGGAAGCCCGTTTCGGGCCAGCTCCGCGAAGACCGCGTCCACGGCCGCCGCGGACGGAGCGACGAACTCGCGGAACTCCGCGCCCTTGCCGATGCCCTCAGCCTTCGCCTGTCCCCCCTTGTGATAAGGGAGGACGCTCACCCGTTCGATATTCGCCAGAGGCTTCAGAAACTCCGCGGTCCGACGGATGTTCTCGGGGTCGTCGTTCACTCCGTGGACGAGCGGAATGCGGACCCGGATCGCCCGTCCCAGCGTCGAGAGCCGCCGCAGGTTCTCTAGGATGGCACGATTCGAGACCCCCGTATATTCCTTGTGCCCGGCATCGTCCATGAGCTTGAGGTCATAAAGGACAAGATCGACCTTCCGGGCGACGCGCTCCAGCGATTCCCACTCCGCGAACCCAGAAGTGTCCAGCGCCGTTCGGAAACCGCAGGTCCGTATGGCGTCTGCGAGCTCCGAAAGGAACCGGGGCTGAAGCAACGGCTCGCCCCCCGAGAACGTGACGCCTCCGCCCGATGTCTCGTAAAAGGTCCGGTCTTTTTCGACTTCGGCGACGAGGTCTCGGACGCTCACGCTCCTGCCGACGAGCCGGAGGGCGTCGTAGAGGCAGGCGTCGGCCGCGCGCGCCATGCCGCCGGCGTCGCGGAACGACTTGTCGATCGCGATGCGGCCGCCGGACTTGGAAATCGCTCCCTTGGGCGCGGCCTTGATGCAAGCCCGGCATTCTGCCGCGCAATGGGCCGGGAACAGCATGAGCTCGAGTCTTTTTGAGTTGCCCTCGGGATTGTGGCACCACGCGCAGCGGAGTGGACAGCCCTTGAAGAATATGGTCGTCCGGATGCCTGGTCCGTCGTGGACCGCGAATCTCTTGATGTCGAAGATCAGGCCTTTCACGGCTGAGTACCCATCGCGACAGTAATATATCACATATCAGGGGTCGATATCAAGCCCCTGCGATCCCGGCAAACGCGGTTGGGGCAGGAGGCTTGTGGACCTATTCCCTGACCGAGAACTTGTGGACGGTCAGGCTCGTGAGCTTTTTCCCGGGCTCCAGGATGGTCGATGGGAAATTCGGGTGGTTCGGGGAATCCGGGAAGTGCTGGGTCTCGAGACAAAAGCCGCCGTGCTTCACATAAACCCTCCCCCCCTTTCCAGCGATAGTCCCGTCCAGGAAGTTCCCGGAATAGAATTGGATGCCGGGCTCGGTCGTCGAGATCTCCATCCGGCGTCCCGTTCCGGGCTCGTAAACCGTCCCCGCCAAGGCGAGGGAACCGCCGCCGCTTCTGAGGACGTAATTGTGGTCGTAGCCTCCCTTAACCTCGGCGATCCGCGACCCGATCGTCGCGGAGGTCGTGAAATCCATCGGCGCGCCCTTGACGCTCCGGATCTCGCCGGTCGGGACGAGCGTGTCGTCCACGGGGATAAACGCGTCCGCTTCCAGCTTGAGTTCGTGGCCGAGAATGTCGCCCTGCCCGGCAAGGTTGAAATAGCTGTGGTGGGTCAGATTGACCGGCGTCGGCTTGTCGGACTCGGCCTCGTAGGCGATCTTCAGCTCGTCATCGTTGGTCAGGATGTAAGTAACGACGGCCTTGAGGTTTCCCGGATATCCTTCCTCACCGTCCACGCTCAGGCGGCTGAACCGGACGCCTGCTCGGCCCGCGTCCTTCACTGGCTCGGCTGCCCAGACGACCTTGTCGAAACCCTTAATGCCGCCGTGCAGGTGGTTAGGCCCGTCGTTCGTCGCCAGCTGGTATACGACGCCGTTTAGGGAGAAGCGCCCCTGGGCGGTGCGATTGCCGCAACGGCCAACGATCGCTCCGAAGTAGGGGCTCACCTTGAGGTAGCCGTCCAGGGAATCGTATCCGAGCGTGATGTCGCCCAGCGTCCCGTTTCGGTCGGGGACCTCGAGCGAGAGAAGGATCGCGCCATAGGTCGTCAGCTTCGCCTTGAGGCCATGGTCGTTGGTCAGGGTGTACAGTTCGACGCCCGTGCCGTCAGAGAAGATGCCAAAGGGTTCTTTCTTGACATCCATCTTCTATAGTCCCTTCATCGGGACCTGTCCGGTCACTTCTTCATCTTCTCCAGGGTGGAAATGATGTTCTTGACGTTCGGGGCCTCGGGGTTCTGGGGATCGAGCTCGACAAACTTGTTGAGGTATTCGACGGCCTTGGAATAATCCCCCTTGTTGAGATAGACCAGGCCGAGGCGATAATAGGGTTTGGGCCAGGTGTTCTCGATCTTTATTGCCAGTTCGAAGTACTGGATGGCCTCGTCGTTCTTCTGGTTTGAGAAGAAGATCTCGCCGACGTTGTAGGCCGCAGCTTCGTCCTCCGGGGAGATCTGGAGCGCCCGGGCGAGATGCTGGCGGGCCTTCTCGAAATCCCCGTTCTTGAGGGCCATCTCGCCCAATCCTGAAAGGGCCCGGATGGCCGAGGCGTTGTCCGTCTTGGCGGCGGGGTCGGCGGGGAGGGACTTTTCAAGAACGATCCCATACTCCGTCTCAGCCCGCGCCGTGTCCCCCTTCTTCATGTAGGCGGTAGCGACGTTGAGACGCACCTGATAGACGTCGGGATACTTGGCGAGGAACCCATCAAATGCCGCGATCGCTTCGTCGATACGGCCTTCCGCGGCAAGGGCATTCCCCTTGTCGATAGCTTCCAGCCCGATCGTGTCGGACTTGAGGGCCTCGACCCCAGAGGCCTTTTTCAGGACGATCTCCACCGGTTCGTTCGCCCGGAGCTGGTGGATGGCTTGGTTCATGACGGCGGTGACGAAGCCTTCTTTGGAGGCCGTGAACCGCCAGGCGCCCGTGCCGAGGCCGGCGATGGCAAAGTGACCCTTCTTGTCCGTTTTCGACTCGAATTGCGCATCCCCACCTTGGATCTGAGCGTTGATGAGGACGCCCTCGATCCCGGCGCCGGACTCGTCCCGGACGTCTCCGCTGACCCGGCCCCGGCCCAGCCCTTCCTGGGCGGCGAGGAACGCCGGGGACATAATGGCCGTCAGGGCCATCGCCGCGACAAGAGGGAGGCCCCACGGGCGGTATTGTGAATATCTCTTCATGAATTTCTCCTCACGTGTTTACGGATCCTTCTTGGACTTCAGGAGTTCGACGTTCTTCTTGATCTCGGGCTGGTTGGGGTCGGCGGCGAGCGATCTCTCCCATACAGCCCTGGCCTCCTCGAGCCGGCCGAGGCCGAAATAGCTCTCCCCGACGGCGTTCAGGAGGGCGATATTGGCACCGTAGTGGGCGACGGCAATGTCGTAGACCTCGATGGCACGGGCGAAGTTCCCGGCCTCCCGGGCGGCCCTGCCCGCCATCAAGTAGACTTCGTATCTCGCCGGCTTCTCCTGCTTGAGGTAAGGGGCGAGCAGGGGATCGATCGCGGCATAATCTTTCAGGGCCAGAAAAGTCCTGGCGAGGTCCGCGGCGGAGTCCTCCGACGGCATCCGGGCGTTGGCGGACGCCAGGTTCGCCCGGGACTCCTCGAACCTTCCCAGGTTAAAAAGCTGGAGACCTATCAGCCGGGCGTAGAGGGGGTGGAACGGATCGGGGAGGATCCGCGCGTAGATCCAGGGCCGCGGGAGGCCCGCGGCGAACGTCACGTCGAACTCGTCCTTCGCCGTGACGACCTCGGCCCCGTCGGCGACGAATGACACCTGGACGCTGTAATGGGCCGGGGGAAAATCCGCCAGAGGAAAGTCCTCGATGATGTCGGGGAGCGTCGCATATTCGGCCGCTTTCCGGACCGTCTCACGGAAGGGCTGGCCCTCCCGGAAGAACGAATACTTCACCTCGCCCTTCGCCCGGAGGTCGTCCCCCAGGTCGAGAAGCTGAAATGCCACGGACAGGGTGTCCTTCGGAAGGAATACGCGTCCCGGCTGGCAGTAGACCTGCCGGGAGCCCAGGCGGAAGGGACGGATCTTCGCGTTCCCGGGGTCCGCGGGGCCGACGTTGTAGGCCAGGATGGGCGTCGTAATCAGGAGCCCGGCGCCCTCGCCGGGAATGCGAAGGGCCTGCTCCACGGACGTGAATTCCTTGGATACTTCGTTCTTGACGAGGACGGAGAGCTTGTAATCCCCAGGGATGATGGGGAACACGTCGTGGAAGTCGAAGGGCTGGTGGCTCCGGGCGCCCATCTCCTCCTCGCCCCATTCGATGTTGACGGTCTTGTCGAACTGGTAGACCAGCCGGCCGTCGGTCGTCGTCACGTTCCCGTTGACCTTGAGGACCGTGTAGTACTTCTTCTCGAAATTATTGACGGAAAGCCGTTTGGGCTCGATGGCGTAATGGACAAAGGTCATCCCCTCCGGGCCCCTGAGGACCTTGACCAGGGAATCGCTCTCCAAGTAGTTGGCGCTGTACTCGACCTCGACGACGTCCTTGTATTCCAGAAATTTCCGGGCGTAGTTCTCCTCGACCATCCGCTGGGGCGCGCTTTCCAGCTTTTGGAGCATCATGTCCGACACGAGCGAAGGCCGGCCATAGGCGCCGGTCTGTTCCCCGGGGATGAGGGATAAGGAGGTGTCGGCCACGGTCGGGTCGATGTCCCTAAGCTTCTTATACGCTTCATAATAATCCGTCGAGCTCCCGAAGTATCCGGCCATCAAGGCCTGGGGGCCGTCGTTGGTCGGGCTATATAGCTTGTAAGCACCGGCGCCCCCTTCCCTAAAGAACAACAGGTTGAATCCCGGAGGGAGTCCCAGGTCGGTCTTTCCCTGGTAGAACCAGATCTCGCAATCGTAGAGCTCCTGTTTACCCTGCATCCGGTTGATGTCATTCGGCTCGCCCAGGATAATATAGACGCGCCCGCGGTCGGTCCGCCAGCCCTCCTTGGGCGACTCCCGGCCCAGGAAATGGTTGGCATAATTGATCCTGCGGAAATGCTCGGTCTTGAACTCGTTCTCCGGGGAGGCGGGAGTCGGGTCCCTGTGCTTCCAGAAGGCCTCAATGAAGAGGTCGCGCTCCCGGTCGTTTTGGAGCTTCCGGAAGACGTCCCTCTCCGTAGGCACTATGATGTAAACGACCTCCTCGTCGAGCCACTTTTGATAGCGCTCGGGGAGTTTGACGGTGGCGGCCGCCGCAAATCCCATCAGGGCGATGGAGGCCAGGATCGTAAGCGAATAAACGCGGGTCTTCCTTCTCAAGAGATCTCCTCGGGCCTCGGGGCCAACCTATATAATATATGATATATCAACGGTCATCAAGGGCGGTCAAACCGCGTATTCCCGCGTCAGGACCCTGTTCCCGGGACCGCGGCCCCGGAGACGAACTCGAGGACCTGGACGACTTTCATGTCCAGCAGGGCGACGAGGAGGGCCATGGCCTCGCCCTCGAGGAGGCGGGGGGCATAGGGGATGACAAACGTGGCAACGATGGCCGCGGCCATGAAGAGGAGGACCGCGATCTGGACCTCGTTCTCGATCACCCGCAGAAATTCGCTCATGATAAGACGGATGTGAATTATACCAGAGGGCATGGGACTGTCAATTTACGGGACGAGACGGGTCAGAAGCGTATCGAAGTTCGGTCCGAACCTGCACGGTTGTTGAGTCTAAGGCTTTAGCTTGAGCTCATGTTCGGGCCCGACTTTTAGCGCTTCTCTCGATCTCGGGGGCTCGTTGCGAAGGTGCGGCGATGAAGTCAACTCCTCGACTCCCCGGGATGAATGCTAGGGCCGGGGCTTGTTCGGGGCTAACCCTGAGCCTCGCTTCGCGCTTTGCTACCCCGCCATGAAAGGCGGGGTAGCGTCAGCGAACGGGTAAACGATGCCCTCAAGCCCGCCGGGCCGGCTGGCCTAGACGAACGGGAATAATAGGAACACGGCGAGGTCCCAGACCGTGTGGCTGACGGCCACGAGCAGGACGGAGCCGGAGCGCTGGTAGAGAACGCCCCAGAACAACCCGCAGACGGCCGCGGCGAGAACGAGGACCGGGTTGCCGCTCGCGACATGGACCGCCGTATAAATGGCGACCGCGAACGGGAGGGCCGAAACGCATCCGATACGGTTCTGCCACGTTCTCTGGAGATACCCACGCCAGAAAAGTTCCTCGCCGGGGCCGATGACGAGCAGAAGCAGGAGTCCGATCCGCAGGGTCGGGGCGCCGGATTTCAGCGCGTAAACGGCGCCAATGCCATCTCCCCCCATAGGCAGGAATCGGCGGATGAGCCCGTCGCCGAGATAGAAGACGCCGTAGAGGGCGGCGGCCGAGAGCACACCAAGGACAATCTTCCGAAGGGGGCGGGTCCGGACGTCCTCGCAGAGGACGGCCGCATATCCGCCGTCGGCTGCAAAAGCGGACACAACGAGGGCCGCAACGACGAGACCCATCGCCCACCAGAAATCGAGCGGCCCGAGCCTCCGGAAATGGAGCAGGAAGGGAAAGAGAGTCAGGGCGAGGACGACGGGGACGAAAGGGCGAAGGCGGCCGGGGCGCTTCATCGGAGGACCCCGAGCGCTTTGATGCCGACGTGGAGCCAGAGAGCCGCCGCGCACAGCAGGCCGAAAAGCAGGTTGTAATTGGCTGTCGCCCCATCGAGGATGATGAAGTCCATCGGTTTTTCGGGGGAATGCCTCAGCCGTGCCCTTTTCCAGAGGGCAAGGAGACGAGAAAGAGCGGCGAAAATGATGAGGAACGTCGGCGGAAGGGCCGGAAGAGGAAGGGCTGCGAGGCACGGCAGGACCGTGAAGAGCAGAACGAGCCCCATGGAACCGAACAGAAGCAGTCCATAATAGGCGAGAGAGCCCCGGTCCCCCAGCAGGACTGCCGTCGTGAAGACCCGGCGGCCACTATCGGAGACGGAGTCCCGCCAGTTGTTGGCGTGAAGGATGGCGGCGACGAGCATGGCCATAGGGACCGTCCAGACGACCGGGAGCCAGGAGAAGGAGCGGGTTTGGACGACCCAGGCGCCCAGAGAACCGAGAATACCGAAATTGAGGAAGACCGCGAGGTCGCCGAGGGCACGCGATTTGAGGAACGTATAGGAAGCCCCGACGGCGACGCCGGCCGCTCCGACGTAGAGCAGGACCGGTCCCGTGAGCTTGACCAACCAAAGCCCGAGGGCGATCCCGGCGACGAAGAGGACCGCCGACCCGGCCGCGACATGCCGGCCCGAGAGCCAACCGCGGACAATGGCCCCGCTGACAGGCGTGACATCGGTGTCCAACCCCCGCCGGAAATCGAAGACGTCGCTCAGCATGTTGGCCGCCGAGTGGAGGATCATCATGGCCAGGAGGGCCAGGAGAAAACGGAACGCGTCCAGGCGCGCCCCGCCCATGACGACGGCCAGCGACGTTCCGAAGATCACAGGCATGGTCGAGGCCGGCAGGGCCCATGGTCTAGCGGCGACCAGCCATTTTTGAGCGGCCGACGGGGCCGCTGCCTTCCCGTCTTTCATCCCGCCTCCTCCCAAATCCTATATATAGGGTCCCGGCGCGGATTTCAAGCGGATGTGGCGCGGTTATTGACTAAAGGTACCGGAGCCGCTATATATGGTGGACACAGAAAAGGAGAGTGATCATGAAGACTGCGACCCATGGACTGGACAGACGGGCATTCCTCAAGCGCGGGCTCATCGGCCTCGCGGGCGCGGGGACGGCCGCCGTGCCGTTCGCCTCGGCCCGGGATCCGCAGGCCGCGGCGGCCGGGAAGAGCCCCGTCATCAGCCGGAAGCTGGGGAGGACGGGGATCGTGCTCCCCATCGTGTCCATGGGTGTCATGAACGCCGATAACGATAATCTCGTCCGATCGGCCCTCGAGGCCGGGATGGTCCACCTGGACACCGCCCACGGCTACCAGCGTGGGAGGAACGAGGAGATGATCGGCCGGGTCCTCAAGGGCCGGCCCCGGGAATCCTTCGTCATTGCCACCAAGGTCTGGGAGGACGAGAAGTTCGCCGGACTGCTCGACATGAGCCTCAAGCGCCTCGATCTCGACCACGTCGACATCCTCTACGTCCACGGCCTCGGTTCGCGGAAAGAGGTCCTGTCCGACCTCAACCTCCGTAACATCGAGGCGGCCAAGAAGAGCGGGAAGGCCCGGTTCGTCGGCGTCTCCACCCACGGCAACGAAGCGGAGGTCATCCGGGCGGCCGTCGAGGCGAAGGCTTACGATGTCGTTCTGACCTCCTACAATTTCCGGATCAAAAACCTCGTCGACCTCGACAAGGCCATCCGCGAAGCGGCGGAGGCCGGAGTGGGGATCGTGGCGATGAAGACCCAGGCCGGCACTTTCTGGGACAAGGGCCGCAAGGACCCCATCAACATGAGCGCCGCCCTGAAGTGGGCTTTGAACAACGCCGATATCACGACCGCCATCCCGGGCTTTACGACCTACGACCAGCTCAAGACGGATGCGGCGGTCCTGAGAGACCTGACGCTGACCGAGAGCGAGAAGAGAGATCTGAGGCTGGGCGTGCAGACGGGCGGGCTCTATTGCCAGCAATGCGGGACCTGTCTCGCCCAGTGCCCCAAGGGCCTTCCCATCCCCGACCTGATGCGCAGCTACATGTACGCCTATGGCTACAGGAACCTCGAGGCCGCGCACAATACCGTCGCCTCGTTAAGGCTCCCAGAGGATCCCTGCAAGGATTGCTCGACATGCTCCGTGAGTTGCGCCTCCGCGTTCGACGTGAGGGACAGGGTCGCCGACATCGCGCGCCTTGGCAGCATGCCCGTCGATTTCTTCGCCTGATCGGCCGTCGATTGCCTGGAAAAGGCCCGATTACAAGCGGACGGACCGCCCGGTCCGGACGGATCTGAAGGCGGCGTCGATGACGCGCATGTTTGCGACGGCGTCGCCCGGCGGGAACCGGAGCGGGCGCCCACGGAGAACGCATCCCCCGAAATGCTCGACCATGCGGGTGTACTGGTCCGTCGCCGGGAACGGGATCGCCCGTGTCCTGTCTCCGTTCATGAGAAGGATCTCCGTGTCGAAAAGCTTGGCCGAGAAGGCTCGCTCGAGCGACAAGCGCCCCTCGCTCCCCGCGACCTCAAGAGAGCTGCGGAACGGGGACTCAAAGCCGCAACCCAGCGAGGCAAACCTCTCTCCCGGAAACTCGAGGAGGAGCTCGGCCGCCACGTCCACCCGGTGCTTCGGATGGAGGCGGGCTCGGGCGAAGACCGAGACGGGCTCGGCGCCGAAAACGAGCCGCGCCGCGCTGACGGGATAGCAGCCGACGTCATAAAGGGATCCGCCCCCGGACTCCGGCCTCCAGCGGTAATTGCCGGAAGCGGCGTCGAACAGGAAGGTGAACACGGATCGGACGGACCGAACCTCGCCGACGGCGCCCGCGGCGAGAAAGCGGAGCACCCGCTCCATCCGCGGATGGAAGCGGTACATGAACGCTTCCATCAGGAGGACGCCGGCCTTCGCCGCGGCCGCGGCCATCTTCCGGACCTCGGCAGCGCTCATGGCCATCGGCTTTTCGCAGAGGACGTGCTTCCCCGCCCGCACGGCCCGCACGCTCCACTCCCGATGGAGGTGATTAGGGAGCGGGATGTAGACCGCGTCGATGTCGGGGTCGTCGAGGAGCGCCGCGTAATCCGCGTAGACCTTGGGGATGTCGAACCGCGCCGCCCATTCCTTCGCCTTGCGCGGTTCCCGCGACGCGATGCCCAGGAGCCGCCCATTCGACGCCCCGTGGATGGCCGGAATGAGGGCGCGCCCGGCGATGCCCGCACACCCCAGAATCCCCCAGGAGATCTTCTTCGTCATGTCCGGCCCCTTATCCCCCTTCCCCGTCGCGATACCCCTGGCGCGGGCGCGCAAGTTTGTTGGCTAGAACGACGACGTGAACGAAAGCCCGACCGTTCTGCCGGCCGCCGGGAAGCCATAGCGTTCCTGGTAATCCGCGTCCAGGACGTTCCGGACGAAGAGCGCGGCTTCGAGGCGCCGAAGGATCGGGAGCCTCCCTTCGGCGTCCACCCGGACGTGGCCGGCCTGCGTCCTGATCCTGAGGCTGGTGTTGTAAAGCGTGTTATCGTTATAGACGACCTTTTGCTTCGAGACGGCCTGGGCGAACACGGCGAGGCTCAGGTCACGGCGCGTCCTGAACCGGAGCCCGAGGTTCGCCACGTGCCGCGGGAGGCCGGGGATCTCGTCGAAGCCCCGGTCCATGGCGGCCACGAAGAGGCTCTGGAACGTGTCCCCGGACGTCCGGCTCCGCTGGAACGCGTAGTTCGCGAACGAGGACCATCCCCGCCCGAGGGGCTGAATCGCCTCAGCCTCGAAGCCGTAGATCCGTCCTTGGCCAATATTATAGGCGACGTAGTTGATCAGGTCGAACTGGATATAGCGCTTGATGTCGTAGTAATAGGGGGAGATCTCGACCCTCGTCCCGGTCGGGAGGGTCCCCCGCCACCCGGCCTGAACCATGATGCCGTCCTCGCCGTGGAACGGGATCGTCCCCGTGTAGACCCCGGCGTCGATGGAATAGTGCCAGTAGTGTTCCGGCGCGGACGGCATGCGGAGGGCCCTGGCCAGGCTGACATAGAACAGGCTCCCTCCCTTGCCGTTCCGGACCAGCTTGATCGAGGGCGCCGGCCCGCTCAGCTTGATGTCCGGGATGCCTTCGAGGCGTCCCGACGGCCCGGCGACTCCCCGGTAGGACAGGAACCGGACTCCCGGGGTCAGGGACCATCTCCCGTTCCCGATGCGGATGTCGTCCATCGCGTAGAATTCCAGGTTCTTCGCCTCGACGTAGGAGCCCTGGCTGTAGGGCGCCCGGAAGTCATCATAATAGTTCCGCTCCCCGGCATCCCTGAGCTGGGAGAATTCCAGCCCGGCCGAGAGGACGTGGGTCCCGAGGTCAAGGCGGTAATCGGCCAGGAATCCCTGCGAGCGGTCGTCGCGGAAGAGCTTGTGAAAGGTCCGGGACAGCGCAGCCCGCGTGTTGAACGCCTCGCGGTTCCCGAAGTTCTTCCAGAGGGAAACCTTGAGGAGCCCCGTGTCCGCGACGCTCTGTTCGTAGCCGAGATTGAGCAGCCACTTCGACTTCCTCCACCGGCTTCCGGGTTCCGGATAAGCGCCCATCCCCCCGTACATGAACTCCCCGTCGGAAGCCTCGAACTCGGGGTCGAGAGGCCTGCCGTAATCGGGGCTGTCAGGGCTCCCGACGGACCGGTTGGCCACGATGAAGCCCTTGCGGATGCGGATGAAGGAGACGTCCGCCGTGACGCGCCCCCGGATAGAAAGGTCATAGCCGAGGTGGAGATCGGCGTTCCCCTGGATCATGTCGCCGTTCCGGAGGTAGCCGTCGCTCCAGGCCGAGCCCGCGGCGAGCGCGTACTCGAAGGCGCCGGGCTTGAAGGCGTGGAAGAGGTTGATCCCCCCCGTGCCGTAGCTCGCCATCGAAGCCTGGAGCTCGGTCACGGGCCGGCCCGTGGGCGGCCTCCGGGGGACGAGATTGATGATGCCGCCGAGCACGTTCCCGGTGCGGGGATCGCCGACGCCCTTGACGATCTCGATGCGATCCACGTTGGCCAGGGGCATCATCGTGAAGTCGATGAAGTATCCGCCCGCCGCGCCCGAGGTGTTGAGGGGCCGGCCGTTCCGGAGGACCTTGATCCTCCGGGCGCCCAGCCCCCGGAGCTTGATGGAGTCGTCGTCCATGGCCGCGCCGACTTCCTGGATGCGCTGAACGTCCACTCCGGCTTGGCGCTCGAGGGCCGTGTCCACGGTCGTCCCGATGCTCATCGGGAAGAGCTCGGGCTTGACCACGGACATGTTCGGGACCTCCGCGTCCCGGGCCTTCTCGATGACGTCGATGACGATGGCGTCGAGCTGGAAGAGCTTGGTGTCGCCGGCCTTTTCCTCGGTCTTGCCCTTCGCCCGGGGCTTGTCCTTCTTCTTCTTCTGCTGGTCGTCCTTCGTCGCCTGAGAAAAGAGGAGGCTCGAACAGACGAGGGCGACGACGGCTCCCCTGGCGACCGCGTTCCCGATACTCATGGACGTCCTCCTGCGAAGAGCTCCCGGCTCGATCTTCAGATCTTCACCAGCGTCTTGAGGAACGCCGGGTCGACGTCGACGCCGAGCCCAGGCGTCTCCGGAAGGCTGAGCACTCCGCCCTTGACGGTCATCCCGCCGATGATCGGGTCGACGACGTGCTCGTCGTTCCCGTCGAGATCGGCGTAGACGATGTTCTTCTGGGACGCGACAACGTGAGCCCCCGCGGTCAGGGCGATCTTGGATTCCAGCATACAGCCGACCATGCAGCGCATATTGGCCGCATCGGCGATGTGGGCGATCCGGACCGAATTCAGGATCCCGCCCGCCTTCATGAGCTTGATGTTGAAGTAATCGCAGGCCTCGGCCCGGATGAGCTTGATGGCGTCGGCCGGGAGGAAGAGGGCCTCGTCGGCCATGATCGGGATGGGACTGGCCATCCGGACAGCCTTGAGCCCGACCGTGTCCCAGGCTACAACGGGCTGTTCGACGAGTTGGACCTTGTACGGCTCCATGCGCTTGAGGGCGTAGATAGCCTGGGGGACCGTCCAGCCTTGGTTGGCGTCGATCCTCAGGTTGATATCGGGCCCGACGGCTTCCCGGATGGCCTTGACCCGGGCCGTGTCCTCGTCGGGGTTCAGGCCGACCTTGGCCTTGAGGGTCTTATAACCCCTGTCGGCTTGTTCCTTCGCGCTGGCCGCCATGGCCTCGGGCGTGTCGATGCCCGTCGTCACGTCGGTCTCAAAGGTCGCCTTGTCCCCGCCGAGGAGCCTGAAGACCGGGAGTCCCGCGGCCTTGCCCAGGATGTCGAACAGAGCCATGTCGTAGGCCGCGACGACGCTGGGGTTCGAATGGGCCATAGGCCCCATCTCGGCCACGAGACTCTCGATGGCCAGAGGGTTCCGGCCGATAAGCATCTCCCGGATGCTCCGGGCCATGGACAGGTTCGTGTCCTGGGTCTCGCCGGTGATGGGCGGGAAGGGGCAGGCCTCGCCGAATCCGACCAGGCCGTTATCGGTGTGGACCTTGATGAGGACGTCGTTGGCGGCGTTCAGGGTCCCGAGGGAGATGCGGAACGGCGACTTCAGCGGGAGATCGAACTTGAAAATCTCGATCGCCTTGATCTTCATCTTCCCGGCGGCAGCGCGGGCCTCCTCCGCTTTTTCCGAAGCCTGGCCGCTCTTCCGGAAGAACCCGGCCGAGGCGACGCCCAGCCCGAACATCTTCAGGAAATCCTTTCTCGTAACACCCATATTTTTTGGACTCCTCTCGATGGAATATTACGTTTCGATTGTATGCGAATGGCGGCGGGGCCGCAACAGCAAAGTCATCGGTCCTCAGTCGTCCGTCCGCGTCCGTGTCTATTCCCCCGAGCCAGCGAGGCGAACACCCCAAGGACGCAGAGGGACCCGAAAACGGTGAAGGCGACCCTCAGGGCCTTCAGGAAGAGCGGGTGCTCCGCCGGGCCGATCCGGACGTTGCCGACGAAGAGGGCGATGATGAGGACCGAGATGCCCAGGCTGAGCATCTGCCCCGTGAGGCGCATGGTCCCGAGGGTCGACGATGCTACGCCGTAGGCCCGCCGTTCGACCGAGCACATCACGGCGTTCGTGTTGGGCGAGGAGAACAGGGCGAACCCGAATCCCAGGCCGAGCAGGGCGGCGGTGATGAAGCCGATGGGCGTCGCGGGACCGAGGAAGACGAGGGCGAAAAGGCCCACGCTCGAAAAGGCCATCCCGGCCGAGGCGACGATGCGCGGCTCGATCCTGTCGGAGGCCTTCCCGGCGAGTGGCGAGAACAGAGCCATGACTACCGGCTGGGCGACGAGGACGAGCCCGGCCTTCTGCGGCGGCAAGCCCTTGACGTACTGAAGATAGAGACTCAGAAGGAAAGAGACGGCCGAAGTCGCGCTGTAGTTGATCAGGGCCGCCGCGTTGGAAAAGGCGAAGACACGATTTGCCCGGAAGAGGCGGACGTCCAAGACGGGAGCGGGCACCCGCTGCTCCCATAGGATAAAGGCCCCAAGCAACGCCAGGCCCGCCGCGACCAGGCCCGCCCCCAGGAGGGAGGGGAGCCGGGAGAACCCATACATCAGTCCGGCCAGGCCAAATCCGAAAACCGCCGACCCGGCCGCATCAAACTTTTCCCCCCGCGCCTCGTCCCATTCCCCGCGGAGCCGCGCCAATGTCAGGATGACGCCGGCCAGGCCGACCGGGACCACGGCAACGAAAACACTCCGCCACCCGAAGCGATGGACGAGGAACCCGCCGAGGACGGGCCCCAAAGAAAGCCCCAGGTAAACCGCCGCCGTGCTGATCCCGATGGCTCTTCCCCGCTCGCCCGGGGGATACACGCAGGTCAAGATGGCCATGCTCGTCCCGAAGATCATCGCACCGCCGAGGCCTTGCAGGGCCCGGAACGCTATGAGGGCGGCGGCGGACGGGGCCATCGCGGCGAGGACGGAGGCCGCCGTGAAGAGGGAGACGCCCAGGAGGAAAATTTTCTTCCGGCCGCGGATATCCGCCAACCGGCCGAGGGGGACTAGGAAGACGGCCGCGGCGAGGATATAGGCTGTCGCCACCCAGCCCAGGGTCACGGCCTTCAAGGAAAACTCGGCCGCAATGGCGGGCAGGGCCACGTTGACCGCCGAGCCCATGAACGGCGTCAGGAATCCCGAAAGGGTGGACACGACGAGGGCGGCGCGCTTGAGATCGCGGTCGCAGGTTCGCGTCGGATCCGTCATGAGGTTCTCTGTCGGCTGTCCATTATACAATAAGTCAAGACGGTTGAAAGTTCGGAGTCCTGTGCCTCCTTATCCCATAAAAATACTATATAATAGAGGTCATCCCGGAACAAGGAGTCGGACATGGTGCCTAAGACGCAAGACGATCAAGGGTTCTCTCCTAACGCTATTAGGATCCTAAAAGCCCGCTATTACGTGAAGGACGACAAGGGGGGATTCCTGGATAAGTCCCCGGCCGACCTCTTCCGGCGCGTCGCCGGGTTCGTCGCCGGGGCCGAAAAGGGCGCGGCCGAGCGGGACCGTCGGGCGGAAGATTTCTTCAAGGTCATGATGGACCGGGATTTCCTCCCCAACAGCCCGACCCTGACCGGGGCCGGGCGCGGCATGTGCCTCAGCGCCTGCTTCGTCCTGCCCATAGAGGATTCGATGGACTCCATCTTCGACACCGTCAAGAACGCGGCCCTCGTCCACAAGGAAGGCGGAGGGACCGGCTTCGATTTCAGCGCGCTCCGGCCCCGGGGAAGCTTCGTCCGCAAGACCCAGGGCATCGCCTCGGGCCCGGTCTCGTTCCTCCGGGTCATCGACGCCGCGACCGAGGCCGTCAAGCAGGGCGGGACGCGCCGCGGGGCCAACATCGGCATCCTGAGGGCCGACCACCCGGACATCGAAGAGTTTATCGCCATGAAGAGGGACGGCCGGAGCCTGTCCAACTTCAACATCTCCGTCGCCGTGACCGGTGAGTTCATGCGCGCCCTGAAGGGCGACGGCGCCTACGCCGTCCGCGATCCGTACAAGGGACGAAAAGACGGGACAAAGAAAGCCCGCGAGGTCTTCCGACTGCTCGTCGAATCCGCTTGGGCCGTCGGCGACCCCGGACTCATCTTCATCGACCGGATCAACCGGCGCAATCCGACCAAGGGCCTCGGCCCGATCCGGGCGACCAACCCCTGCGGCGAACAACCTCTCCATGCCTACGAGTCCTGCAACCTCGGCTCGATCAACGTCGCGAACTTTTACGACCCCGCCAAACCCGGGACCTTCGACCGGGAGCGGTTCGCCGGGGTCGTCGCGACCGCTGTCCGCTTCCTCGACGACGTCATCGAAGTCAACAAATATCCCCTGCCGCAGATCGCCGAGATGACCCGATCGAACCGCAGGATCGGCCTGGGCGTCATGGGCTGGGCGGATCTCCTCCTGAAGATGGGCCTCCGCTACGATTCGCCCGAAGCCCTGGCCTTCGCCGACGACCTCGTCGGCTTTATGAGGGAACGGGCGGACGCGGAGAGCCGAGAGCTCGGGCGCCTCAAGGGAAGCTTCCCCAACGTCGAAAAGTCCGTCTTCAAACGGACCGACCGCCGGAACGCGACGGTCCTGACCATCGCCCCCACGGGGACGATCTCGCGCATCGCCGGCTGTTCCTCGTCGATCGAGCCGGTCTTCGCGTTCGAGTTCACTTCCAAGATCTTGGACGGAGAGCTCAAGGACGTCCACCCGTTCTACAAGGAATGGAGGGAGAAAAACCCCGACGCCCCCCTGCCCGCCCATTTCGTGACGGCCCACGATATCAATCCCGAGGGCCACATCCGGATGCAGGCCGCCTTCCAGAAACACGTCGACAACTCGGTCTCCAAGACCATCAACCTACCCCACGACGCGACCGAGGACGACATCGAGAAGGCGTTCCTCCTGGCCTATGAGCTGGGGACCAAGGGCATCACGGTCTACCGCGATGGCTGCAAGGCCGAGCAGGTTCTCTACAAGGCCGTCGCCGAGGAGCCCCGCATGCCCAAGGAACGGCCGGGGTCCCTGCCGTCGATCACCGACAAGATCAAGACGGGGTTCGGGAACCTCTATGTCACTATCACGTTCTACAACGGCAAGCCGTTCGAGGTCTTCACGAGCATCGGGAAGAGCGGCTATTCGACCATGGCCGATGCGGAGGCCCTCGGTCGACTTATCTCGTTGGCCCTGAGGAGCGGTGTCGAGCCGCACGAGGTCATCTACCAGATCAAGGGGATCGGCGGGGCCGACCCCATCTTCACCGAGGGCGGCCTCGTCCAGTCCATCCCCGACGCCATCGCCAAGGTCCTCGAGCGCCACCTCGGCGAGGTCAAGGAGAACCCCAAGGACTTCTTCAAGAACATCTGCAAGTTGTGCGGCGCCACCCTGCCCGACGAGAAGTGCCCGACCTGCCCCAACTGCGGCTGGAACAAGTGCTCTTAGCGCCGTGATAGACGTCTTCCCCATTGGGAGCGCCTTCGAAGGATGCTGGGACACCTATTTTGCTCCTGTTGTGGGCTGGTAGGAGGGCCCGGACGGGGCGGCCTCGCTCCCGGTCAGGTTTTTAACGCCGTTCCCTCGCCGGATTCTTCGGCGGGCTCGTAACTCGCGATTAGGCGCGGGAGGATTTTTCAAGATCATGCCCGCATCGTGAGTTTTTTGAAAGCCCTAGGCACGCTCAGACATACGAGCCCGAATCTCCTCGAATCCTGCTTCGGGAAGGCTAAACCTTCCACGTCCGCTCGGTCCTCCCCGTCCGGGCCCCCAGCCCACGCGCTTATGCTTGGCGCCAAGGACTGGGTGGGGTCGCCGCACGAAGGACGGAGGGGATATCCCGACGGAAGCCCTCTGGAGGTCGGAGCGGGCACGGTTCCCCGTCCCAGAGGACGGGGAGAGCGCAGACCGGAAGGGGAGCGGAATTGACTCGCTGGGGCAATTCCGCGTCTTCCGGAGGGATCTCTCCGAGTCCTGAGAAGGTGATCCCCTGAGGTTATAGCCGAGGATTTTGAGGGGGCCTTCACAATTATCACGGCGAAAGAGCGGAAAAAATCGGCGAGGTCAGCGGCGGAGGAAGCGGCGAAGGTATTCGCGCGATTCGGTGACGCCGAAGACGCGCGAGGCCGCGTAGAACACCGCAAGGCCGAGGAGCCCGCAGAAGGCGACGCTCGCCAATGACGCGAGGAACGCATGTCCGAGCCGGGCGAGGATGAAGCCGTTGGCGAACCAGCCCGCAGCCCCGCCGACGACCGATGCCGCGGCGAGGGCCAGGAAATAGGAACCCATCGGGCGCATGTCGGTTTTCCCGATCTTCTTGGGCAGGAGGACGAGGAGGACCGCCACGTTGAGGCCGGCGGCCAGGGCGGTCGAGAGAGGGAAGGCCAAGAACCCGAGGATCCCCATGAGCGACAGGTTGAGGACGATGTTGAGACCGATCGAGGCGAAGCTCGCGTACATCGGCGTTTTGGCGTCCTTGAACGCATAAAACACTGACGCGACGTTCCTCAGGGCGGACATGAAGGGGATGCCCAGCGTGAAGAGGACGAGGGCCGCCGCCGTGGCCGCCGTGTCCTCGGCCGTGAAATGCCCCCGCTGGTAAATGATCCGCGTAATGGGACGGGAGAGGAACGCAATGAGGACGGAGGTCGGCACCGTCAGGAAGAGGACCATCTTCAGGGAATCCTCGAGCGTCGACCGGACGGCGGCAACGTCCTTGTCGAGGACGAGCTTCGAGAGCGACGGCAGGGCCACGGTCCCGACGGCGATCCCGAAGAGCCCGAGCGGGAGGTGCATGATACGGAAGGCGTAATTCAACCAGCTCACGCTGCCCTGGGCCAGCGGCGTGACCAAGATCGTGTTGACGAGGACGTTGATCCGGGTCCCGGCCAGCCCGATGGCCACGGGAACGAACAGGGCCATGACCCGGCGGAATCCCGGATCCCGGAAGCTGAGGAAGAAGCTGTAGCGGAACCCCTTTTTCCGGACGAGGGGAACCTGGACCAGAAACTGCATCAGGCCGCCGACGAGCACCCCGATGGCCATGCCGAAGATGGGCTCCTTCCCGCGGGAGACGTACCAGCCGTAGGTCAGCAGGGGGAAGAGGATGGAGAACAGGTTGAACAGGGCCGGGGCAACGGAAGGCAGGAAGAACGACTTCTCCGTGTTGAGATAGCTCATGGCCCAGGCGCCGAGGCTGATAAAGAGGAGGAACGGGAAGAGGACGGCCGTGAGCTGGGCCGTGAGGTCGATCTTCCCGGGCACCTTCCCGAAGCCGAAGGCGATCGCCTTGGCAAGGACCGGGGCCATGAGCAGTCCCGCAAGCGAGACAAGCCCGGTCACGACGAAGAGCACGTTGAAGATATTCGAGGCCAGCCTGTTCTCGGCGTCCTTGCCCTTGGCCTTTTCTCCCGTCAGGACCGGGACGAAGGCCGCAGAGAGAGCTGTTTCGGCGAAGAGGTCGCGGAGGAGGTTGGGGATGCGAAAGGCGACGTTGAAAGCGTCCGTGGCAGCGCCAACCCCGAAGAGGTGGGCGAAGACCGACTCCCGCACAAGACCCATGACCCGGCTCAGGGCCGTGCCGACGGTAAAGGACCGGACCCCTTTGGAAATATCTTCCACGGTTTCCCGATTATATCAAAACCCCGGCCGCGATTGACACCCTTTTCCCTGCTCTGATATAACGGGGCGGGCGACTCCCGGGGAAGGGAATGCCCGAAAGGACGCCAGGCGTGAACGATGTCACAGGCTCTCGGGGAGCGGTCGCCGGGAACGAAGATCCGAGGCTCACGGTCCGGGTCATCGGCCGATGCACGTTCCTTTGCCCGGCCTGTTCGACGTTCAGCTCACCGGAGCAGAAGGGACTGCTGTCCCCCGAAGATCTCAGGCGCATCGTCGGGATCCTGGCGGAAAACGATTTCCGCGGAACGCTCCACCTCTCCGGCGGCGAACCGACCCTGCATCCCGCGTTGTCCGACATGATCTCCCTGGCCTCCCGGACTCTCCCCTCGTCGCGGGTTGTCGCCTTCACCAACGGGGGGTGGGTCGGGTCCCGGGACTGGCGTGCCCGGCTGAAAAGCCTATTCGCGGGGCCTAACGTCCTCGTCCGCTTCTCGCTCGACAAACAGCACGTCGAAGGAAGGGCCCGCGTCCGTTTCGGCGCGCCTGCGCCCGAAACCCTGGCGGCGTCGGAAGGGGAGCTCTTCGACAAAGCCCGGAGCTTCCTGGCTGCGTGCATCGAGGAGGGAGCGCGACCGGGCGCGAACTTCGATTTCGCCTTCAAGGGAACGGCCGCCGAAGGCAGAGCCTACCTGGCCCCTTTGGGGGACGTCCCCGTCTACCCCATCCTGTTCATCAAGGACCCGGTCCGCCGCCCCAAGCTGATAGGGGTCATGGCCGTCGATCTTGACAAGGACGGCCGGGCGCTGGTTTACCCGACCCTGGGCCATATCCCCGCGGGCGAAGCCCTGGGCGGCCTGGACACTCTTCCCGAGGCGTTAAGGATGAACCGGGAGGCCCTCGCCGGGATCGGCTAGGAAGCCCATGAGCCCGAACAAGCGGACTCTTTCGATCGAGGTCAAGATGACCGATCGCTGCAACCAGCAGTGCCCGCACTGCGCGAATCGGGACGGCCTGGACGGCAGTCATAAAATCGACGGCGTCCTGTTCGTCCGGAGGCTGGAGGAGTGGGCGCGCGGACGGAAGGATTCGGTCTACGATATCAAAGAGGTCCGGCTCACCGGCGGAGAGCCGTTGATCGACTTCGGATCGGCCCTGCGCGTCATCGAAGGATGCCGCCGGCTGGGGATCGATACCGGGGTCAATACCAACGGCCTTCTCCTCGACCCGGACCGTGTCCAGAGGCTGAAACGGGCCGGCGCGGGCATCGTCAAGATCTCCTTCGACGCGGCGGACCCCGCGGCCTACGGACTGATGCGGGGGTCTCTTCCCTCCCTCGAGTCCCTGCTCGACGCCATCAGGGCGCTCGTAGCCGAACGCTTCAAGATCATCCTTCGCTTCACCCTAGCGCGGACGAATCTCGACCAGCTCGTCCCGAGCCACGCCCTGGCGGAGGAGCTAGGCGTGCACAAGTTCCAGATCAAGCCGCTCATCCGGTCGGGCAGGGCCGTCGGCCTGGATGCGTTCCTGGACGAGGAGGGCGTCGACGAGGCCCTCCGTGGGCTGGCGGATGCCCGCGCCGGGACGCGTCTCGCCACGGAGGTCCTCTGCTGGACGCCCGTCTCTGGCTTATGGTTTGCCTTCAAGATCTGCGGAAGCATCGATAAGATCTACGTCTCTCCCGACATGGCCGTCACGCTGTGCAATTACATTTGGGATGACCGGCAGGTCCCGCTGGGCGACCTATCGCGTTCCCCGCTCGAGGACATCCTGCGCCGGCGGCGCGCCGGTGAGTGGTCGGAGCACTCCGGGAGGCATGAATGGCTCAAAGGCTGTCCGAACTCGGGGCATTTCACGCTTCGCCCCGACTGAACGAACCCCCATGAGCCTCATCACGGCGAACGATATCCTCACCGGATGGAATTTCCTCCGGGATATCCCTTCATTCCTCGGCCGGCCCGTGACCCCAGATGAAGCCCGGGGATCGCTCCGGAGGCGCCTGGACGGCCGGGAGGCGGATTTCTGCGCCCTGATGAAGGCGGCGGTTTACGGAAATCAGCGGAGCCCCTACCAGGCCCTGCTCAGGAACGCCGGTTGCGAGTGCGGGGACCTGGAGGCGCTCGTCGTCAAGGAAGGGCTCGAGGGCGCCCTGCGGCGCCTCTTCCGGGAAGGCGTCTATCTCACGGTCCACGAATTCAAAGGAAGGACGCCCATCCGGCGCGGCGCTCTTGAGCTGTGGGCGGGCCCTTCTCTCCTGTGCAATCCCCGCTCGGGCCACCACCTTCGGGCCCATACTAGCGGGAGCGGCGGGGCGAGCGTCCCGGTACTCATCGACCTGGCCTTCGTCAGGGAAAGGGCGATCGACCATCTCATGGCGATCGAGGCCCGGAACGGCCTCGGCTGGGTCCCCGCTATCTGGGGGGTCCCCGGGAACACCGACATGGTCCGCATCCTCGAGCTTTGCGCTATGGGCTCCCCGCCCGAACGGTGGTTCTCGCAGGTCGACCCGGATTCCCGGAGCCTCCATTTGCGGTACCGCTGGAGCACGCGCGTGATGCGCTTAGCCGGCCGGGCGCGCGGGACCCGGGTGCCGACGCCGGAGTACGTCTCCTCGAACGATCCGAGGGAGATCGTCCATTGGCTCCGGCATGTCCTCGAGCGCGGACGGACCCCCCACGTTATAACATGGGCGAGCGGGGCCGTACGGATCTGCCAGGCGGCCGCTCAGGCCGGGACGGACCTCTCCGGCGTCCAATTCTCCATCGGGGGAGAACCGATCACGGAAGCGAAGCTCGAAACCGTCCGCCGGACGGGGGCCGCCGCGGTCCCCCGCTTCATGGCCATGGAGTGCGGGTATGTCGGCTACGGCTGTCTTCAGCCCTCCCTGCCCGACGAGCTTCACGTGGTCGCCGATATGCACGCGGTCATCCGGGCTGAAGACGACGGGCCCGCGCGCGGCCTTCCCCCTGGCGCCCTGCTTCTGACCTCGCTGAGGCCGTCGGCGCCCTTCATCCTGCTGAACGTTTCCCTCGGGGACGAAGCCCAGGTCCTCGCCGGGTCCTGCGGCTGTCGCCTGGAAGGGCTCGGCTGGCCCCTCCGCATCGGGCGCGTCCGGAGCTTCGAGAAGCTGACGTCGGGCGGCATGACGTTCCTGGACACGGATGTCGTCCGGGTCCTGGAAGAGGTCCTGCCGACGCGATTCGGCGGCTCCCTGCTCGACTACCAACTCGTGGAGGGCGAGGATCCTAGCGGGAAGCCCAGGTTGAGCCTGGTCGTCAGCCCTTCCGTAGGACCCCTCGACCCGGGGGAAGTGAGCGCCGTGTTTCTCGAGGCGGTCGGTTCCGGCTCGGGCGCCGAACGGGTCATGAGCCTCCAGTGGCGGGACGCCGGCTTTCTTTCCGTCGAGCGGACCGAGCCCGCCCTGGCCCCGTCGGGTAAGATCGTCCACGTGCTCAAATCGCGAACGTAGAGGCCGGTCAGGAGGGCCCCAGCCATTCCCTGTCCCTCGGATTCTTGTAGATCGAGCGCACGAGGGAGCGGTGGACCCGGTACTTCCCTCCGGACGCAGTCTTTATCTCCGGGACGATCCTCATGACGACGGAATCCGGCTTCTCCTGGACCAATTCGAACTGGCGGAGCCAGCCCAGGCCCTGGAGGGCTTTCCAGGCCGCCGGGCGTCAATGCGGCTCCGCAACGTCCTTGACTGAGTCCGGCGTTGGAATAAGAATTAAGAGGGACGGATTTCTGCGGTAAATGGCGGATACGACGGGAGAAATGACGGCTCCGGCGGGCGGCCGGGACGCGACCCGCGCTCTGGCCCGCCGACGGTGAAGGACCGGACCCCTTTGGAAATATCTTCCACAGTCTGACGATTATATCAAAATCCCCGGTTATTCAAACCCGAACCCCTTCTCTTTGAAGAGCTTCAAGCAAGCATCAGCCACGTCGGTGTCATAGAGCACACCCTTCTGCTCCGAAATTTCCGCCAGCGCCTTCTCTATTCCTAGAGATGGTCGGTAAGGCCGGTGAGAAGCCATCGCTTCGACCACATCGGCGACCGCCAGTATTTTGCCTTCCAGGCTTAGCTGTCCCGCCGTCAAACCGTTGGGATAACCGGAACCGTTTATCCTTTCGTGATGTTCCAAAATCCATTGGCTCAGGGGATAAGGGAAGTCCGCGTTTTTTAAAATATCGTGGCCCACCTGACAGTGCCCCTTAATGAGCGAAAACTCAGGTTCGCTTAGCTTACCGGGTTTGCTCAGTATTTCCGACGGAACCTGGATCTTGCCGATATCGTGAATGATCGCCGCGGTAAATATCTCGTTGACCCGCTTTCCAGGCAGGTTCATTTCCTGAGCAATGCCGCGGGCAAGCTGCGCTGCCCGCTGTTGATGACCGGCCGTGAAGGGGTCTCGTATTTCAACGGTAGCAGAGATGGTCTTGATAATCGCTTCAAAGGACCTCTTTAGCTGTGCATGGCTTTGTTTTAGCTCTTCCTCCACCCGCTTGCGCTCGGTTGTTTCTATCATCAGGACGATCTTGTTTAGAGGACGGTTTTCGTGGTCCGTAATGATATAGGGGTGGAGGTTATACGTTCTTTGCTCTCCAGCATGCGCCAAGATCAATTCCTCGAATACTGTAGAGGCTGATTCCGAGAGGACTAACTGACTTGGCCAGTTAGTCCATATTTGTTCCACCGGCAAACCAAGGGCTTCCGAACTTGTGGTGCCGGCCAGATACTCAGCCGCCGGGTTCAAGTCCACAACACGGTTCTGCATGTTCAGCACGACCACGCCATCACCAATCTGTTCAAAAACAGTAAGCCGTGCTACAGGGATAACCTTTTGCAGGTGAAAACGGGGTAAGCTCCAGACCAGTGCGATGCTTCCGATACTGGAAAAGAATGGTGTTATGCCTACGCTAAGGTCCGCTGATGGAGTGAAGCCCGTGACTTCGAGGAAAGCCGCCAATAAAGGTATGACTGCCGCCAAGATCAAAGTCCAAAGTTCCCACCTGCGGAAATTGTGTTGCCGAACAACTTTTTTGAGAATCAAAAAACTGCCGGATGCAATGAGAGCGCCTAAATAAGCCATGCAAGCCCAATAGACCAGTCCATAGGCAGGTTTAAGGGGAAGGTAGGGATTATGTATATCGAGCCCAGGGGCGGTCCACATCAGCCCATAAATGTGGTTCGTTGCCAAGGCCAGAATAGCGGACAACGGCATGATGCCAAACAAGGGATAGATACGGCCGGTCTGCCATTTTCCAAGAGCGGTATAGTGGATAATATACATCAGCCATAATGTTAAGGCGAAGAGTCCCCAAATAAGCTGCAGTCCCATTAAATAGGCTTTGGAGGAGGCTACGGGTATGCCTATTTCCAAGGCGTGGGTGAGGATCCAGAGGGCAGCTATGACGAGAAGCGAAGACCCGATAAGGGTCGCCCTGCGGCTGACGTCACGCCATGGGAAGAAGACGGCTATAATTAGGATGCCCAGCGCCGTCCCAGCCTCCGCGAGTACACTAAGAGATAATTGCCACTGCATATGACCCCATCCCTGCTTATGCTGGATGATAGCACCTGTCAATAATTAGTGCAACCCGCTTCCGGGCCGATTGACACCCTTTTTCGCCATTTGATATATATGAGCGGGTGACTCTCCGGGGGAACGAATCGCGAAGTAGTCTTGTTTATTATGTGTGCATGGCGGGTGCGGACCGATCCGCCGGGAGGATGACATGGAAAACGGAAGACTGAGCATTCAAAACGGCGGCCCGCGGAACAGGCGTGCGCTACGCCTCGGCATCGGCGCTCTCGCCGTCGCGCTCCTCCTGGGCGGAGAGGTCCTTTCGCGTCCCGGAAACGGCGGGTCCCAGAACGGGACCGGCCGATCCCCCGAAGTTTCCGGCGGCATCGCCGGGTCCCCTGACCGGTCGGGACAGAACGTGAATCGCCAACTCATCGACAGGCTCATCAGCGAGCAGAAGTACGGGGAGGCCGCAAAAGAAGCCGCCCGCATCCGCGGCGAGGCCCGGCGCGGCGGCGACGAGAAGCTCTGGGCCTGGGCCCTCATCCGCGAGGTCCAGCTCCGGACCGCCCTTCACGGCTACGAAACCTCCGTCCGGTTCCTCAAGGAGGAGCCGTGGCCGACCTCGCCCGTCCCGCGGGCCATGCTGGATCTGTTCTACGCCGGGTCTCTCGTAACCTATCGTTCCGCCTATTCCTGGGAGATCGGCAGCCGCGAGCGCGTCGAATCCACGGGCCCCGTCGATCTTAAGGCCTGGACCGCGGACCAGATCAACGCAGAGGCCTGGTCCGCCCTGATCCGCGTCTGGAAGGATCGGGATCCCCTTGACGAGCTCAAGGCACGGGACTTCCCGGACATATGGGACCCCGGCGATTATCCCGCCGGGATCAGGGACACTCTGCGGGATTCCGTGGTGTACCTCTGTGCCCGGTTCCTCGCCGACACGAGCTCCTGGACGCCGCGCCAGTCGAACGAGACCTGGCTCCTGGATCTGGAACGCTTATCGTCTTCCGAACCCTCAGATGCCGGGAAGGTTGCCGCCGTCCTCGAGTCCACCGACGCCCACCCGCTCGAGAAGCTCAGGGCCCTGCTTGCCGAGCACGGGACTTGGTGCCGCCGGTCCGCCGGACGCCCCGAGGGCGCCCTGGAGGCACGTCTCGAGCTCTTCTCGGCCCTCCACGCGTCGTTCTCCAAGGAGGACGACCGGGCCCTCATCCGCGCCCGGCTCTCCGAGACGCTCGCCTCCGCCCGCAGGTATCCCTGGTGGGCTTCGGGACAGGCGCTCCTCGCCGAGTTTACCCGGGCCGAGGACACTCCCGACGCTCTCGTCCGCGCCCGAAAGCTCGCCCTCGAGGGCGCCGAAGCCTACCCCGATTCGTCCGGTGGGCAGCGATGCCTTCATGTCGCCAGGAGCATCGAGGCCCCCGATTTCTCCGTCGGGATGATGGCCGCGGACGCCCCCGGGCGCCGCTCCGTCCGCTTCATGCACCGCAATCTGGCGACCGTGTACCTCCGGGCTTACCCCGTCGACCTCGCGGGACTCATCCGGACGTCGAAGGACTACAACCTCTTTCCGCAATGGGACAAAGCGAGGAACATCCTCGAAAAGAGCCGCCCGGCCGCGACGTGGAAGCTCGACCTGCCGGCCACGCCCGATTTCCGCGACCACCGGACGTACGTCGAGTTGCCGCCCGGACTCGCCCCGGGGCTTTATCTCGTAGCGGCCTCGGCCCGCGGCGACTTCGCCCGAAGCGCGAACAGGATCCGGGCGCTCAACGTCGTCGTCGGGGACCTGGTCATGCTCCGGCGCGCCTCCGGAGAAGGGGGCACGGATGCGATCGTACTCGCCGGCGCGACGGGCCGGCCGGTCGCGAGCGCGTCGGTCGACCTCTACGCCTTTGATTGGCAGAAAGGACACAGCCGGGTGGAGACCAAGGTCACGGACGCAGAAGGGCGGGTCCATTTCGCGCCGCGTTCCGAACGGCAGGGACCCTTCTTCCTCCTTGCGGCGAAAGGCCGGGACCTGGCCATCGACCCGGATTATTTATACCTCTATGCCGGATCTAAGCCGGCCGAGACGAGCGCCGCCCTCATCTACACCGACCGGAGCATCTATCGGCCCGGCCAGAAGCTCTATTGGAAGATCCTGGCCTACCGGGGCCGCCGGGACATCGGCAAGCTCCGGCCGGCGGCGAACGCCGGCGCGTCGATATGGCTGGAGGACATCAACGGCCACCGGGTGGCCGAAGCGACCTGCGCTTTGAACGGCTTCGGCACGGCGAGCGGTGAATTCATCATCCCGGCTGCCGGACGGCCGCTCGGTGCCTGGCGCCTCCGGACCTCGCCCGAGGGCTTCACTCAAGTCCGAGTCGAGGAATACAAACGGCCCACGTTCGAAGTGACCGTAAAGGATCCGGACACTCCCCTGCGCCTAAACCGCCCCGCCACTCTTAAGGGCGAGGCCCGCTATTACTTCGGGCTTCCCGTCGCCTCTGGCGCGGCCGTGTGGCAGGTCAAGCGCGAGAGAATCTATCCGCGCTGGTGGTGGTGGGACCTGCCGTCCGGCGACACGCCGTCCGGCAGGAGCTCCCAAGTCGTCGCCGGCGGCAAGGTCCCGCTCAGCGAAGACGGGACCATCGAAGTGACGTTCACGCCGCGGGTGGACGAGCGCGGAGGCGGTTCCGGCTCGGGCCTGACCTACCGTTACACGCTCTCCATGGACGTCACAGACGAGGGCGGCGAGACCCGGACGGCAACGCGCTCGTTCCGGCTCGGATTCGTCAGCGTGGAAGCGGCCATCGCCGCCGCGAACGGCTTCGGCCGGACCGACGCGCGGAGCGCATTCACGATCACGCGCGCCGATCTCAACGGCACGCCCAAGGCGGGAAAGGGATCGTGGCGCGTCGTCCGTCTTCTCCAGCCCGAGACGACGCTCCTTCCGGCCGACCAGCCCCTTCCCGATCCGCCGGAACAGGAAGGGCGTGAGGCGTTCCGGACAGCGGGGGATCGCCTGCGGCCGCGATGGGAACCGTGCCCGGCCCCGGAGAGCATCCTCCGCCTCTGGAAGGAAGGTCCCGAGGCCGCCCGGGGAGCGGTCGAGCACGGCGCCGACGGCCGGGGGGCCGTGTCCGTTCCGTCTCTCGAGGCCGGAGCCTATCGCCTGATCTACGAAACGAAGGACGATTTCGGCGCGGTCTGCCGTGACAGCCTGGACTTTCTTGTCTCGAGCCGAAAAGCGTCGGCGCGCCTGCCGCTTTTCCTCGTCGCGGAAACCTCTTCAGTGCCCGTCGGAGGGACC
>CAZPEP010000011.1:0-31288 GCA_964585685.1 uncultured Eubacteriales bacterium
AATTCCACAAGACCTGGTTCAAGCCCTCGGGGACCACGCTGGTCGTGGTCGGCGACACGACCATGGCCGAGCTCAAGCCCAAGCTCGAGGCGCTCTTCAAGGGCTGGGCGGCCGGCCGGGCGCCCGAGAAGAAGATCCCGGTCGTCCCGATCGCGGCCAAACCGGTCGTCTACATCATGGACAAACCGGGCGCGCCCCAGTCCATGGTCGTCTGCGGCCACCCCGCGCCCTCGTCGGGCGACCCGGACAACATCGCCATCATGACGATGAACAACATCCTCGGCGGCGACTTCGTATCGCGCATCAACATGAACATCCGCGAGGATAAGCGCTGGAGCTACGGGGCCCAGTCGGCCCTCGTGCCGGCCCGGGGTCAACGGCCGTTCATCGTCATCGCCCCGGTCCAGTCCGACAAGACGAAGGAGACGATGGACGAGATCCGGAAGGAGCTCGAAGGGATCCTGGGCGCGAAGCCCGTCACGCCCGACGAGTTCGCCAACGTCAAGAACAGCAAGGTCCTCGGCCTGCCCGGGCAGTGGGAGACCATGGATGCGATCGAGGGCTCCCTGTCCGAGATCGTCCAGTTCGGCCTGCCCGACGACTATTTCCAGAAGTACCCCGGCCGGGTCCGGAAGCTGGGCATCGAGGACGTGGCAAAGGCCGCGAAGAAGACGGTCCGCCCCGGGAGCGTGACCTGGATCGTCGTCGGCGATAGGGCCCTGATCGAGCCGAAGATCCGCGAGCTCGGCTTTACCGAGATCACGGTCATCGACGGCGACGGCAACGTCGTCCCGGACAAGAAACGATAGCGTCATCGGGGGCGGGTTCAAGCCTGCCCCCTTTTCTTCTCCCGGCCTTGTGATAAAATAAGGCCCCATGTTCCGTAAAAGGAGACCCCTGTGAAGAAGACCACCATGACCGGCATTCTCTGTATGATTCTTCTGTGCCTCGCCCTGAGCTTCTGCGCGAAGGAGGAGGCGAAACCGGGCCCGGCGGCCGCGTCCGCGGAGACGGTGAACCCCTTCTTCGAAGCCTACGGCACGCCGTTCGAGACGCCGCCGTTCGACCGGATCCGGGATGAGCACTTCATGCCCGCGTTCCGCGAGGGCATGGCCCGGCAGAAGAAGGAGATCGAGGCGGTCGCCGCGAACCCCGAGCCGCCCGCGTTCGCCAACACCATCGAGGCCGTCGAGCGCAGCGGCGCGCTCCTGACCCGGGTCGCCAACGTTTTCTTCTGTTTGACGGAGGGGAACACGAATCCGGCCCTCCAGGCGATGGAAGCCGAGGTTTCTCCCCTGCTCGCCAAGCACAGGGATGACATCATGCTTGACCCGAAGCTCTTCGCCCGGTACAAGACGGTCTATGAAGGCCGGGACAAGCTTCCGCTGACACCGGAGCAGGCGCGCCTTCTCGAGAAAGGCTACAAAAGCTTCGTCCGCGGCGGCGCGAACCTCGACGAGACCGCCAAGGTCGAGTTCCGCGCCATCAACGAGGAGCTTTCCCGCCTGACGGTCAAATTCGGTGACAGTGTCCTCAAGGAGACCAACGCCTTCACCCTCGTCATCGACAAGCCTGAAGACCTGGCCGGACTGCCCCAGGCCGTCATCGACGGGGCCGCTGAGGCCGCGAAGGAAAGGAACCTGGCCGGCCGCTGGGTCTTCACCCTGAACAAGCCGAGCCTGATCCCCTTCCTCCAGTATTCGCCGAAGAGGGATCTGAGGGAAAGGATCTTCAAGGCCTACGTCGAAAGGGCGAACAACGGGAACGAGCAGGACAACAAGGCCGTCTTGAGCCGCATCGCCGCCCTCCGGGTGAAACGGGCCAACCTCCTGGGCTATAAGACTCACGCGGACTTCGTCCTCGAGGAGAACATGGCCAAGACGCCGGCGGGAGTCACCGGGCTCCTCGACAAGCTCTGGACGCCGGCCCTCAAGATGGCGACAAAAGAGGTCGCGAAGCTCCAGGCCCTCGCCGCGAAGGAAGGCGACGCGATCAAGCTCAAGCCCTGGGACTGGTGGTATTACGCGGAAAAGCTCAAAAAGGCCGAATACGACCTCGACGACCAGGTCCTGAAGCCCTTCTTCCCGCTCGACAGCGTCCGCGAGGGCGCCTTCGCCGTGGCCGGGAAGCTCTGGGGGCTCCAGTTCTCCGAGCGGACGGACATCCCAAAGTACCATCCGGACGTCCGGGTCTTCGAGGTGAAGGAAGCCGACGGGACCCATGTCGGCCTCCTGTACACCGATTACTATCCGCGGGCGAGCAAGCGCGGCGGCGCCTGGTCGAGCGCCTTCCGGTCCCAGTCGGCCCGCGACGGGAAGAAGGTCACGCCGGTGATCTACAACGTCGGCAATTTCTCGATGCCCACCGGCGACACGCCGTCCCTCTTGACTTTCGAGGAGGGGTCGACGCTCTTCCATGAGTTCGGGCACGCCCTTCACGAGCTCCTCTCCAATTGCACTTACGAAGCGACGGGCGGGACCAACGTCCCCTCGGACTTCGTTGAGGTCGCGTCGCAGATCATGGAGAACTGGGCCGGCGAACCCGAGGTCATCAAAACGTACGCGAAGCACTACAAGACCGGCGAGCCCATCCCTGACGCCCTGCTGGAGAAGATCAAGAAAGCAAAGCTCTTCAACATAGGGTTCGACACGGTCGAGTATCTGGCCGCCTGTTATCTCGACATGGACTGGCACACCCTCACCGAGCTGAAGGAGCAGGACGCCGCGGCGTTCGAGAAGGTCTCCATGGACAGGATCGGCCTCATCCCGGAGATCGTCGTCCGCTACCGGAGCCCTTACTTCAGCCACATCTTCTCGGGGGGGTACTCGTCCGGCTACTACAGCTACATCTGGTCGGAGGTCCTCGACGCCGACGCGTTCGAGGCCTTCAAGGAAACGGGCCTGTTCGATCAGGCCACGGCGAAGTCGCTCCGCGACAACATCCTGTCACGGGGAGGAACCGAGGACCCCATGGTCCTCTACAAGCGCTTCCGCGGCCGCGAACCGAAGGTCGAAGCCCTGCTTGAGAGGCGGGGCCTCCTGAAATAGGGGCATCGGGCAGGACGGGAAGGAGGGAGAGCGTGGAATATCGCCTGTTGGGAAGGTCGGGGCTCCGCGTCTCGGCCCTGTCGTTAGGCTCCTGGGTGACCTTCGGCGAGCAGGTCGGCGAGGACGCCTCTTCCGCCTGCATGAAGGCCGCCTACGACTTCGGCGTCAACTTCTTCGACTGCGCCGAGGCTTACGCCGCGGGCAAGGCCGAGACGGTGATGGGCAACATCATCCGGAAGATGGGCTGGAAGCGGTCGGACCTGGTCCTGTCCACGAAGATCTTCTGGGGCGGCAAGGGACCCAACGACACGGGCCTCTCGCGGAAACACCTCGTCGAGGGGACGGAGGCCTCGCTGGCGCGCCTGCGTGTCGACTACGTGGACCTGCTCTTCTGCCACAGGCCGGACAGGGACACGCCCATCGCCGAGACGGTCCGGGCCATGAGCCACCTCGTGGACCGCGGGAAGGCTTTCTACTGGGGAACGAGCGAGTGGGACGCCCGGGAGATCGCCGAGGCGTATCATATCGCCCGGGAGGAGCACCTCGTCCCTCCGACCATGGAGCAACCCGAGTACAACATGTTCCACCGCGAGAGGGTCGAGAAGGCATACGCTCCGCTCTACGAGGAGTTCGGGCTCGGGACGACGGTCTGGAGCCCGCTGGCTAGCGGCTTCCTGACGGGAAAGTACAATGCGGGGATCCCGGCCGGCACGAGACTTGCCCTCAGGGGCTACGGGTGGCTGCGGAAGCTCTACGAAGGCCCCGGGGCGGAGGAAAAGATCGCCAAGGTGAAGAAGCTCGCCCGCCTGGCCGTAGACCTTGGGATCACCCTGCCCCAGCTCGCCCTCGCCTGGTGCCTGAATAATCCGCGCGTGAGCACGGTCATCACAGGCGCCTCGAGGCCCCAGCAGGTGGTCGAGAACATGAAGTCGCTCGACGCCGTCAGGCTGCTCACGCCCGAGGTGACGGCCCGAATAGAGAAGATCCTGGAGAACAAGCCAACGCCCCCCGAAGACGCCCGGACCGAATAGGTCCTGGCGGGCGGAAAAAAATACTTGACAAATCGTATATTCCGCTTATACTGTATATATGCTATATGAACGAAATAGCCGGATACGCATTATTATTTCGAATTCCTCCCCAGATCCGATCTACGAACAGATAGCCCGCCAGCTAAAGGCCCAGATCTTATCCGGGGTCCTGGCCGAGAGCGAGGCCCTTCCTTCTATCCGAAGGCTGGCTCTGGATCTCCAGATCAGCGTCATCACGACGAAGCGGGCTTACGACGAGCTTGAGAAAGAAGGCTTTATCAACACGGTCGGCGGCAAAGGAACTTTCGTCGCCGTCCAGAACCCGGAGCTCCTCCGCGAGAAAAGGATGAAGCTCGTTGAGGAGAAGCTCGCCGCGGCGGTCGCCGAGGCCCGGCTGATGGGGCTGGGGCCGGGCGAGCTCGCGGAAATGCTGAACCTGCTCTATGGAGAGGACGAATGACGGAAAACGCTCTTGAGATCATGCGCCTGGGCAAGGAATACAAGGGATTCCGGCTGAAGGACGTTTCGTTCGTCGTCCCCTCCGGCACGATCATGGGCCTTGTCGGAGCCAACGGCGCCGGGAAGACGACGGTCATCAAGCTCATCCTGAACCTCGTCCGGCGCGGGACGGGAGAGATCCGGGTGTTCGGCATGGACAACCTCGCCGCGGAGAAGGCCGTCAAGACGAGGATCGGATTCGTCCACGAGACGCCCGCCCTCGTCGAGGACGCGCGGCTCCGCGACATCAAGGCGGCCGTGGCGCCTTTCTATCCCAAGTGGGACGAAGCGGCCTTCGCGAGACTCGCCGGCGAATTCGGCCTCCCGCTCGACAAGAGGTTCAAGAAGCTCTCCCACGGGACCAAGATGAAGTTCTCGCTCGCCCTGGCCCTCGCCCACGACGCCGACCTCCTCGTCCTGGACGAGCCGACGTCGGGCCTGGACCCCGTCTTCCGGCGCGAGCTCCTGGAGCGGCTCTCGGGAGTTATCCAGGACGAGCGAAAAGCCGTCCTTTTCTCGACCCACATCACGACGGACCTCGAGTCCATCGCCGATCACGTCACGCTCCTTGCCGGGGGCGAGGTCGTCTTCAGCCTGCCGAAGGACGAGATCCGGGAGACGTGGGCCATGGTCAGAGGCGGGCCGGAGCTCAAGAACGGCACGGGCCGCGCTCTCTTCCGGGGCGTCCGCGAGTCCTCCTACGGGGTCGAAGCCCTGACATCGGACATTCCCGGCGTCAGGGCCGCCTTCCCCTCCGGCGTGACCATCGAGAGGGCTTCGATCGAGGATATCATGGTCTTCACCGACCGGGGAGGCTTTCATGCGTGACCTCATCGTCAAGGACCTCCGCCTCCACAAGAAACTTCTCCTGTTCCTGAGCGTCCTCTTTCCGTTGTACATGGGGATCTTCGGCTCACGCCTGGACAGGCCCGGCATATTCGCGCTCTTCGGCGCTCTCATGTTCGCCATCGCCCCCCTGATGCTGTTCACCCGCGAGGATAAGTTCAAGGCGATGGCCTTCGGCCTCAGCCTGCCGACGACACGCAGCCGGTTCCTTGCTTCACGGTACGTCCTGAGCTGGGCCCTGATGGCCGCGTTCTATGCCCTGAGCGCCGTCATCATCGTGGCCGTTCCAGGGAGCAGGCTCGGCGCGGCGGGCTTCCGGCCCGGGACGATCCTGGCCAGCTTCGTATTGATGGCTCTTTTCTTCGGGATCCTCACCCCCCTCACGGTCCGGTTCGGCCCGGTCGGCGTCATGGTGCTCATGGTCGTTTTCCAGGTCCTGGGCATCGCCGCGATGAGCGTCCGCCCTCTCCTCGGGAACGTCCGGGCCTTCGCGGTGGCCGTCAAGGCGGCCTTGAGCGCGGCCCGCGGGGCCCTGGGCCCGACGGGATCCGGGGCGGCCCTCGTCGCCGCGATCGTCCTTCTGAACCTCGCCTCTTTCGCGCTTTCCCGGCTCATTCTCGAAAGGAGGGACTACTGAAGATGGAACCCGCTCTCGAGGTCCGTGCGCTCTCGAAGGGCTACGGCGATTTCCGGCTGAAAAGCGTCTCGTTTACGGTCCCCCGGGGCTACGTTTGCGGCCTCATCGGGGCGAACGGGGCCGGCAAAACGACCGTCATCCGGCTCGTCCTGAACCTCGCCCCCCGGGACGGAGGCGAGATCCGGATGTTCGGGCTGGACAACGTCCGCGACGAAGCGGCCGTCAAGGCCCGAATCGGCTTCGTTCACGACACTCCCCGGTTCTACGAGCACCTCTCCCTGGGCGCGATCGCGCGGACGGTCGCCCCGTTCTACCCGAAATGGGACGACGCCCGGTTCAACGGCCTCCTGCGGGAATTCGACCTTCCCCCCGCGAAGAGGTTCTCCCGCCTCTCCCGCGGGATGAGGACGAAGTTCGCCTTGGCCGTCGCCCTATCCCATGACGCCGACCTTCTCGTCCTCGACGAGCCGACCTCGGGGCTCGACCCCGTGTTCCGGCACCGGCTCCTGGCGAAGCTCCGGGAGTTCATCCAGAATGAAGGCAAGTCCGTCCTTTTTTCGACCCACATCACGGCGGACCTCGAGCGGATCGCCGACCACATCACGTTCATCCGGGACGGGGAGATCGTGTTCTCCTCTCCCCGTGACGAGGTCCTGGACAATTGGGGCGTCGTCAGGGGAGGGCCCGAGCTCGACGAGCCCGGGACGAGGGACCTCTTCCGCGGCATCCGGAAAAGAGAGTTCGGGATCCAGGCTCTGACCGACGACGCGGCGGGCGCGAGGCGGCGCCTGGGCCGGGACGCCGTCATCGAACGGGCCTCCCTCGAGGACATCATGTTCTTTCTGACGAAGGGGAACGGCCGTGCTTAAGCTCTGCCTGAAGGATTGGATCGCCGGGCGATGGCTCTGGCTGGGGTTCGTCCTGATATTCGGGCTCTATGTCGTCCAGCCCGGAGTGGTGGGCCTCTTCTTTCCGGTCCTCGGCGCGGCCCTCGTCTTCGGAAGCCTCTTCGTGACGTTCGCCCTCGACGACCGGAGCGGGGTGGATGCCCTCTACGGAAGCCTCCCCCTGAAGCGGGCGACCGTCGTCCGCGGCCGCTACGCCCTGGCCGGCTTTCTCGCCGCCGCCGGCGGAGCGATCGTGTTCGGAACCCTCCCCCTGCTCGGCGTCCTGGCCAGGGCGCGCCACGAGGAGCCATCATTGATGTTTCTCCGATCGGCCGAGGGGGTCGTCGGCTTTCTCTTCGTCGTCGCTCCCGCGATCCTCATATTCCTGCCCCTGTGTTTCCGCTACGGATTCGGGCGCGGGAGCATCCGTTTCGTCGTTGTCACGGGCGTCCTCGGCGTTCTGGCCGCGGCCGTCGCGCTGCCCTCTATGCCGAAAGGATCCGGCGGGAACCCGCTCCGCGCGGCCATCCACGCCCTGGGCGTCGTCCGCGCGTCCATCGGGACGCCGCTGTTTGTCGCGGCCGCCGTCCTCGTGACGGCTTGCCTGACCTGGATCTCGCTCGCGCTTTCCCTGAAGGCCTACGAGCGACGGGAGCTTTAAACCATGAAAAGGATCATCCTCGTCTTCGCCGTCCTGCTCTGACCGGCGCCTACTTCTTGAGCGGAAGCACGCCCGCCAGCTCGCCGATGACGTTGACGAGCTCCGTGCCCTGCGGGACGACGATCTTGGCGTTCTGGGACAGGGCCTTCTCGACGGTCTCGAGCCTTCTTAAAAGCTGGGCGTTGCCGACGAAGTAGAGCTCGGCGGCCTCGTTGACGAGCTTGATGGCCTGGGCCTCACCCTCGGCCTCGAGAATCCTGGCCTGCCGGATGCCCTCGGCCTTCTTGATCTCCGCCCGCCGCTGGCCGTCGGCCACGGTCTCGGTGGCCGTGGCGAAGTCGACGGCCGCGATCTTCTCGTTCTCGGCCTTGACGACCTTGTTCATCGTCTCCTGGACGTCCTTGGGCGGGTCGATCTCCTTGAGCTCCGTCCGGACGATCTCGATCCCCCAATTCGCCGTTTCCTTCTTGAGGGTCTTCTGGAGCTCGTCGTTGATCTTGCCCCGTTCGCTGTTGGCCGATTTCAGGGTCAGGGTCCCGATGATGTTCCGGAGCGTCGTCCGGGCCAGGTTGACGATCTGATAGCGGTAGTTGTTGACGTTGTACTGGGAGCTTTTGACGTCAACCTCGGCGTCCTTGACCTTGAAGTAGACCTGGGCATCGACGCGGGCATTCAGGTTGTCGTTGGTGATGATCTCCTGGGGCTCGGCATCCACCATGATCTCGGTGACGTTGACCCAGTACATCTTGTCGATGACGGGGATGATCCAGTTGAATCCCGCATGAGCAAATCTTTTGTACCTCCCCAGCCTCTCGACGAGGCCGCGGTGGGTCGGGCGGACGATCCGGATCCCGCTCAAGAACAGGAACACGATGACGATCACGGCGACGATGATTAATGGTGACATCACGCACCTCCTTGCGACGGACGGAATTGTACACCAGAAACGGCCAAAACGGGAATGCCGGGCTCTCGTCCCGAGCCGGACCGAACGCGTTGCGGGACGGCTGTCCCCGCTGCCGATGGGCCAGCCCCTTCGGCCCTTCCTGCTTATACCTGGCCAACAACCTCTTCGCATGTCGGTAGCAGATCCCCATCAAACCGCCTCCTGCCTTCAGGGTCATGGCTCCCCTCACCACCTGCTCGAGAACCTGCAGCCGTTGGACCTCACATGTGCTCAACGAAATAGTCTCCTTCATCCCCTCCTCCTGGTAAGGGACATTTTAGCTTAGCTGTTAAGGGGGACATTACCGCTTAGCTATCACACGAGTCGGAAAAACTCTTTACACGGGTAGGGAATTTGTACTAATCAATAAGGGAAAAAACATGCCCCCGACGCGCATCCGACTGATTCCTCTGTTTCTTGCGGCCCTGACGTTCTTCGCCGCCCCATCGATACAGGCCGCGGCGAATACGTCCCCCGCTCTTGAGCCGCTCCGGCCCCTGAGGATGGACGTCCCCCCAAAGATCGACGGCATCCTCGACGACGAGATCTGGGCGCGGGCGCCCCGCGAGTCGGGCTTTAAAACCTGGAACCCGGACTACGGCATGGACATGAAGGCCGGGACGGTCGTTTATTACGCTTATGACCGGGAAAATCTCTACTTCGCCTTCCGGTGTTCGGACCCGGAGCCGGCGAAGATCAAGGCCTCCGTCAGCGGCCGCGACACGATCGTCGCCGACGACTGGGTTTGCATCAACCTGGACTCCTTCAACGACCAGCAAGGACTGTACGCCCTATACGTCAATCCTCTCGGCATCCAGGGAGATTCGCGGTTCGAGGGAGGGCTTGAGGATCACTCGGTCGACATCGTCTGGTACAGCGGGGGGCGGATCGACGACGCCGGCTACACCATCGAGATCCGCATCCCGTTCAAGAGCCTCCGGTACCGGAGCCGCGAGCCTGTGGAGATGGGTGTTATCTTCGAGCGGAGGATCAGCCGCTTCTCGGAGGGCGGCACGTTCCCGCCCCTCGACCCGGCCCAGGGCCCGAACTTTCTGACGCAGACGCGTTCCCTGCTCTTCGAGGGCATCGCTCATTACACGCTCCTTGAGCTTCTGCCCGCCGTGACCTACGGCCGGACGAGCGTCCGCAAAGAGGGGGCCCTCGAGCCCGGGAAGGAGCGGAGCGACCTCAGTCTGACCGGCAAATACGGCCTGACCTCACAGCTCATCCTTGACGGCACTTTCAATCCCGATTTCAGCCAGGTCGAGTCCGACGCCGGGCAGGTTGATTTCAACCAGCGATTCGCCCTTTACTACCCCGAGAAGAGGCCTTTCTTCCTCGAAGGCCAGGAGAAGTTCAATTTCGGCGGAGGGACCGACCTGCTAGGGGCAGTTGTCAATACCCGGAACATCATCGACCCGCGAGTGGGGGTTAAGCTCAACGGGAAGATCGGCCACCGGGATACCATCGCTTCGATCTACGCGATGGACGAGCTCCCCGACGGCGGCCCGGACGCATTCGCCCACTTCACCATCCTCCGATACAAGCACGCCCTGAGCCAGGACGGTTTCCTCGGCGGGTTCACCACGGGCCGGTTCCAGGGAGGCGCGTACAATCTCGTGGCCGGGGCGGACGGCCAGGTCCGGCTCGACCCGGCGAGCGTGCTCTCCTTTCATGCTTTTTATTCGGGGACGAAAGCGGCCGGCGGCGGGGAGCGCCGCGACGGCCAGGCTCTAGGCCTCCAATACGACTATGGGACACGGAACATGATCATCTCCGCCCAGGCCCAGGACCTGGGGAAGGACTTCGCCACGGAGGCAGGCTACGTCACTCGAACGGGCCTCACGTACCTCAAGGCGGGATTCGTGCCGATGATCTATCCGAAGTCGGAGCTCCTCCTCCGCGTCGACCCCCTCTTCCACACGATCCAGATCCATGACAAATGGAGCGGCCTCTGGGAGACCGCGAACTCCTTCGACCTGCGCTTCGTCATGATCAGGAACACGACGCTCCAGGCGGGAGCGCGGTCCTCTAACGAGACCTTCCTCGGCAAGAGGTTCCCGACGAGCGTCCTGCGGCTCAGCGCCAAGACCCTGTTTACGAAACAGCTCTCCTTCCAGCTCTCGTACGTCGTCGGCCGAAAGATCCGCTACGTCGACGATCCCTACGGAGGCCGCGGAGCCGACGCCTCCGTTTTGCTGACGTACCTCCCTTCGGACAAGCTGAACCTGGAGTTTAGCCTACGCTATTCGGATTTCACACGGGGGTCCGACGCGAAGAAGGAATTCGACTACACCATCGTCCGGGGACGGGCGACCTACCAGGTCGACAAGCACCTCTTCTTCCGGGCGATCGTCGAGCACAACGCGTTCCAGAAGCGTTTGACGACCGACCTCCTGGCGTCTTTCACCTACATCCCGGGGACCGTCGTCCATGTCGGCTACGGCTCGGCCTACGAGAGAGGGGAATGGTGGGAGGGCGCCTACGTCGCCGCCGACCGGTTCCTCGAGGCCAGGCGGGGGTTCTTCTTCAAGGCGAGCTATCTCTGGAGATTATAATAAGAGCGAGACAAGCGAGAAGGAAAAGCCGTCGAGAGCGGGAATCGAGGCGGGGCCGCATGCCTCTCTGGTTGCGTTTCGGGACCTGGTCCAATACAATGGGATCAGGTTGAGGGGAGAATCATGATCGTTCAAAAGACCAAGTGTTCGTTCATCATGGCAGGTCTCGTGGCATTCCTGGCGTTCTCCGTTCCGGCCGGCCTGACGGCTTCCGAGGAAGAACCCGGGGCCGAAAGGATCGCCAAGGCCGTCGTGGTCCTCCGGGAGATGATCGATCTCCCGGAAGAGGGCCTTCCCTCGAGGATCCTCGAGAGGTGCCATGGCCTCGCCGTCATCCCGGGGGTCATCAAGGCGGCCTACGGCTTCGGCGGCCAGTACGGCCGGGGCCTCATCGTCATCCGGAACGAGGACGGGACGTGGAGCAATCCGGCGTTCATCTCGCTCATCGGCGGGAGCCTCGGGTGGCAGATCGGCGTCCAGAAGGCCGACATCGTGCTCGTCTTCAAGACCGGAAAGAGCCTCGACAACATCGCCGCCGGCAAGGTGACCCTGGGGGCGGACCTGAGCGTAACGGCCGGCCCGGTCGGCCGGAGCGCCGAGGCGTCGACCGACCTCGACATGGAGGCCGAGATCTACTCCTATTCCAGGAGCAAGGGCCTGTTCGCCGGGGTCTCCATCAAGGGCGCCTCCATCCAGATCGACAAGGACGCCAACGAGGCCTTTTACGGGGACAGCGACCTCACCGCCCACGACATCCTTTACGACCGGAAGCTCCAGGCGCCGGCCGCAGTCGAGGACCTGAAGAAGGCCCTCATGAAGAGGACCGCGCCCCGGATCTGAACCGGGGCCCGCCGGTCGCATACTGGTTTTTCTCCCGATTCCGGCGCTCGTTCTTCAAGCACGGCGATGGACGCTGATGAACCCCGGAATCTGGAGAAGAACCCGCTTTCTGCTATGATGGACCTCAGGACGGTGCAAACTATGAACTCCGGACAAAATCTGGGCCAGAACCTCAAGAGGGCCCTCGCCGCTCCCCTGCCCGGGCTTGTGGCCCAGCTCGCGATGGCCCCTCGCTATGGCCCCGACCGGACCTTCACCCCTGCGGTCGAGGCCTCCTGCCTGAAGGCCGGGGTCATGCTGCTCTTTTATCTCCGACAGGACGAGCCTCATATCGTACTGACGCGCCGGACCTCGACCGTGCTCCGCCACAAGGACCAGATCGGCTTTCCGGGGGGGCAATTCGAGGGAAGCGAGGACGCCGTCCGGGCCGCTCTCCGCGAGACGAGCGAGGAGATCGGGATCACTCAGGACCGCATCGACGTCGTCGGGTCGCTGACGCCGCTCTTCATCCCGCCGAGCAATTTCTGCATCTATCCCGTGGTCGGGACGGCAGCGGGCCCCCTGGTTTTTGCGCCGGAACAAGGCGAGGTCGCGGAGATCATCGAGGTCCCGCTCGCCCGTTTGATGGATCCCGCCACCGCCCGGACGGAGGATTGGACGCTCTACGGCCGGGCCGTGGGAGTCCCGTTCTACGCGTTCGGGCCGCACAAGATCTGGGGCGCAACAGCGATGGTCTTGGCCGAGTTCTTAGCTTTGCTTAAGGCCGTTGACTGATCATCGCGGCTTTGACTGATCGTCGAGGCTTCTGATCTTCCCCCCTTTCCTAAAGGGGGGGTGGGGGGATTTTAATCATTCGACGGTCCGCTTCCCGGCCTTCCGGTTCATGTATTGCTCTTCGATCCAGTCGTAGGTCTTCTTCAGCCCCACCTTGAGCGGGGTCGAAGGCTCCCACTTCAGAACCCTCTGGATCATGGTGTTGTCGCTATTCCGCCCGCCAACCCCTTTAGGGGCCGAGAGGTCGTAGCGGCGCTCGAGCTTCACTCCGGCGATGCCCTCGATGATGGAAACGAGCTCGTTGACCGAGACGAGCTCGCTCGAGCCCAGGTTGATGGGCGTCGCGACGAGGTTCTCGAAGTGGGTGATCATGTCGATGCCCTTGACGCAGTCCTCGATGTACATGAAGCTCCGGGTGCGCGTGCCGTCCCCCCAAATCTCGATCCAATCCCGGCCCTTGTCCTTGGCCTCGATGACCTTACGGCAGAGAGCCGCGGGCGCCTTTTCCCGGCCGCCGTCCCAGGTCCCGTTGGGGCCGTAGACGTTGTGGAAGCGGGCGATAAAGGACTTGAGGCCGCGCTCCGCCCAATATTCCTGGCAGAACATCTCGGACATGAGCTTCTCCCAGCCGTAGCCCCGCTCGGCCATGGCCGGGTAGGCGTCGGACTCCTTGAGGGCGCTCGAGGCGGTGTCCTTCTGAAGGTCGGTATTGTAGACACAGGCGGAGGAGGAATAGAAATATCTCTCGACGCCGGCCCGCCAGGCGGCCTCAAGCATGTGGGTATTAATGAGGATGCTCCTCAGGCACTCGACGCGGAAACGCTCGATGAATCCCATCCCGCCCATGTCGGCGGCAAGGTTGTAGACCTCGACGGCGCCTTCGCAGGCCCGGACGCAGCTTTCCATCTCGCTGACGTCCAGGCACAGGCTCTCGACGCCCGAGACCCGCTGGTACCAGTCCGACAGGGGCTTCTTGTCCACGGCCCGGATGCGGCTGAAGCCCCGCTCATGGAACGACCGGGCGAGCGAGCCCCCAATGAAACCGCCGGCTCCGGTGATGAGGATGAGGTCCGATTTACTCATGGCTTCCCTCCGCGCCCCCCCCGCCCCCTTCGGGTCAGGAGATATCGACATAGTATTTGTTGACGAACTTTTCCTGGACCCGGAACGACCAGTGGACGTCCCTGACCCAGGCCGCGGCCTCTTCCTTCTTTCCGTGCCGGATTAGGTCCAGGAGGCGGCGGTGTTCCCCGATCGACGCTTCCTCCCATTCCTTGACGAACCCCTTGGGACGGGGGAAATCGTAGAGGCGCCGCTTCAGCCGGTTGACGATCCTGGTCAGGCTCGCGTTCCCGCAGAGGTCGAGGAAGACCTCATGGAACTTGAGATTCCTCTCGTAATACAGGTCGAAGTCGTCGGCGTCGATGGCCTTCTTCATGCCCCCGTTCAGCTTCTCCATCAGCCTGACGTCCTCGTCCCGGAAACGGTCGAACGCCGCCAGGAGCGCCGTGCTCTCCAGGGCGCCGATGATCTCGTAATAATCCCTGACGTCCCGGATCGTCAGCGTGTTGACGACGATCTTCCGGCGCGGAAGGATGGTGACGAATTCCTCCATCTCGAGCTGGAGGAGGGCGTCGCGGAGGGGCGTCTTGCTCACGCCGAGCGTCCGCGAGGTCTCCTCCATGTCGATCACGGCGCCCGGCATGAGCTCCCCCGTGCGCATCCGCTCCCGGAGATACTCGTAGACCTGTTCTTTGAGGGACCTGATATTCAGGATCGGCTTGATGTCCATAGACTTGTGATCTCCCTTCCCAGCCGGATATCCTCGTCCCCGAGAATATTAAATATCAGATTTCAAGTCAACCCCTCGACTTCCCGGTCCTGGCATGGCCAGGCCCGGGCAAGCAGACTAGTGCTCCCGGATGAAATCGTCGAGCTCCCTGTGCCACGCGTCGGGATCGAGGGTCCCGGGGACCGTTGCCTCGCCGAACAGGAGGTCGACCAGGTAACGGGGACGTTTCCCTCCGATGAACATGGCCTTGGCACAAGAGACGCAATAGACCACGACATCTTCGGCCGGCATTTCCGAAGCACGTTTGGCCATGAGCTTCTTCATATCGTCTGTCGGAATCTCGCCATAGAGGCCGTCGCCGCAACAGATGCCGTGGGTCCGGGTCCGCTCGGGCTCGACGAACCGGATGTTCATCCGCGTGAGCAGGGTCCTGACGGCGTCGTGGACGCCCGTCCGTTCGCGCGTCGGGCAGGCGTCGTTGATGGACATTTCCAATCCGTCGTAGTCGGGGAACGGGAACGTTTCGCTCTCGGCGAGGACCTCCCAAATCGAGACGGTCGACGCATTGGGATAATTGTTGCGATAGCGCTTGTCACAGCCGGGGCAAACATTGATGACCTCGGTCCCGGCCTCGAGGACCGGCCGGTTCTTACAGCAGGTGAGGCTGAGCTCCGCGCCCCCGGGCTCCCCGGCGAGGAATCGTCCCAATTTTTCGGCAAGTTCGGGCTTATAGAGCCACAGCGCGCAACCGGGAGCAAGGAGTTTTTTCATGGATATAGCCTCTATTTCTTCATACAGCGATCCTATATATTTAACTGCATCCCCATGGATTTTTCAATCGGGCACCCGCCCCGCTCCCCCGGACTCATGCCCAGCACGTCCGGCCTTTACCCCACAAACCGTTGACAGCCCTCATTATGTAGGGTGAAGCCGAACCATTTCTTTGCCTTCGGCCCGGACCTCTTTTATAATAACCGGACCGTCCGAAAGGAGGCCATCATGAGAAAATCGGTTTTCCCAAGGTTCATCATCCGCATGGGAATCCTTCTAATGCCTGTGCTGTTTTCCTATGCTATCGACACGTGCAACACCGCGCTCCTGACCCAGCCGGCGATAAGCGCGAAGGCCATCGCCTTCGTCTATGCCAACGACCTCTGGACCGCCGACCTCGACGGCCGGGACGTGAGGCGTCTGACAACCGATATCGGCCTGGAAACCAACCCCGTGTTCTCCCCGGACGGCAGTCTCATCGCCTTCAGCGGGCAGTACGACGGCAACGTGGACGTCTATGTCGTCCCCGCGTCAGGCGGCGTCCCGAAACGGCTCACATGGCACCCGGGCACGGACATCGTCCAGGGCTTTACGCCGGACGGTTCGGCCGTCCTCTTCACATCGGGCCGGTTCTCGTTCACCGGGCGGCACACCCAGCTCTTCACGGTCCCCGTCCAGGGCGGGTTCCCCGAGCGGCTCAAGATCCCCAACGCTTTCCGGGCCGTCTATTCTCCCGACGGAACGCGCCTGGCCTATAACCCCCTCTCCGACGCGTTCCTCCAATGGAAGCATTACAGGGGAGGGACCGTCTCCACCATCCATATCTTCGATACGAAGGACAATTCCGTCGAAAAGATCCCCCAGCCCGAAGGCCGGGCCAACGACCCCGGCCCGATGTGGATCGGGGATAAGGTCTACTTTCGGTCGGACCGGAACGGCGAGTTCAACATCTTCTCCTTTGACGCGAAAACCAAGGCCGTCGTTCAACTGACCGACCATAAGGACTTCCCGGTGTTGAACGCCTCGGCGGGCGCGGGCAAAATCATCTACGAGCAGGCCGGCCGGCTCCACATCCTCGAACCGGAGACCGGAAAGAGCATCCGACTCGCCGTCGGCGTCGCCGCGGACCTGGGCGAGCTCAGGGAGCGATTCGCCAAGGGAAGCAAGTGGATCCGGAACGCTTCGATCTCTCCCTCAGGCGCCCGGGTGGCCTTCGAATTCCGAGGCGAGATCGTAACGGCGCCTGCCGAGAAAGGCGACCCGAGGAACCTGACCGGGACGCCCGCAGCCCACGAACGGTCGCCCATCTGGTCGCCGGACGGGAAGTCCATCGCCTATTTCTCCGACGAATCCGGCGAATACGAACTCGTTGTCCGAGCCCAGAACGGAAAGGGCGAGGTCAGGAAGCACAAGATGTCGGGGACCGGGTTCTACGACTCCCCCGTCTGGTCCCCGGACAGCCTGAAAATCTCGTTCAACGACAATTCCGGGAGCCTCTTCTGCGCTGACCTGAAGACCGGAGTTGTGAAAAAAGTCGCCGACGAAACCCTCGTGCCTCCGGCCTCCTATTCGGCTTGGTCGCCCGATTCAAGATGGCTCGTCTACACCCTGAATACGAACACCAACATCCAGCGAGTCTTCGTCCATTCGCTCGAACAAGACAAGTCCTATCCCATCACCGACGGGCTGAGCGAGGCGAGCGAGCCGGTCTTCGACGCCGACGGAAAATATCTCTATTTCTTCGCTTCGACCGACGCCGGCCCGGTCAAGCAGTGGTTCGACCAGTCGAGCGCCGACATGCGGCAGACCAACGGCATCTATGTCGTCGCCCTGACCAAGGACACGCCTTCGCCCCTGGCCAAGGAGAGCGACGAGGAGAAGGGCGCCGCGGAGAAGGAGAAGAACGGCCCGAAGGGAGAAGCCAAGGGCAAGACCGAAGAGGTCAAGCCGAAAGCCCCCGAGCCGGTCGTCATCGATTTCGACGGATTGAACGAGCGCATTCTGGCCCTGCCGATACAGGCCGGAAACTTTAGCGGCCTGCAGGCGGGCGAGACCGGTCAGCTCTATTACTTGGAGAATCCGCCGGACTCCGGGCGTTTTACAGGCCCCAACGCCGGTGGCTCGCTTCATAAATACGATTTCAAACGGCGCAAGGACGAGGTGGTCCTTACGGGCGTCAACAGCTACCTGCTTTCGGCCGACAAGAAGAAGATCGGCACCAGGACGCGCGACGCCTGGTCCATCGTCACGGCCGGTCAAAAGCCCGAACCGGGCAAGGGCAAGATCGATACAGAGGCCATCGAGGTCCGCGTCGACCCGCGGGCGGAATGGAACCAGATCTTCAACGAGGCCTGGCGCATCAACCGCGATTACTTCTACGCCACGAACATGCACGGCGCCGACTGGAAGACGGTGCGCGATAAGTATGCCGTTTTTCTGCCCGACCTCGCCTGCCGCAACGACCTCAACAGGGTCATCCAGGGGATGTGCTCTGAGCTTGGCGTCGGCCACCATCGCGTCGGCGGCGGGGATTCTCCCTATCAGCCCAAGACCGTGGCCGGCGGCCTGCTCGGCGCGGACTATGCCATCGAGAACAGCCGCTACCGTTTCAAGAAGGTCTACGGCGGCCTCAACTGGAGCCCCGAGCTCCGCTCCCCGCTGACAGAGCCAGGCGTGGACGTCAAGGCCGGCGAATACCTGCTGACCGTCGAGGGTCACGACCTCCGGCCGCCGCTCGACCTCTTCAGCCTTTTCGAGAATACCGCCGACAAGCTCATCGAAATCACCGTCGGCCCGAACCCAGATGGGACGGGCGCTCGAACGGTCAAGGTCGTCCCCCTGGCGAACGAGTATTCCTTGAGGAACCGCGATTGGGTGGAAGGAAATATGCGGAAGGTTCACGAAGCGACCAACGGTCGCGTGGCCTACGTCTACGTTCCGAACACGGCCGAGCCCGGACACATCTACTTCAAACGCTACTTTTTCCCCCAAGCCGACAAGGACGCCATCATCGTCGACGAGCGCTTCAACGGCGGCGGCCAGATCGCCGATTACTACATCGACCTCCTGCGCCGGCCGGTCATCGCCTACTGGAGCATGCGCTACGGCACGGACCTGAAGACCCCCGGGGCCTCCATCCAGGGGCCCAAGGTCATGATCATCGACGAGACGGCGGGCTCCGGCGGCGACCTCCTGCCCTGGATGTTCCGCAAGTTCAAGCTGGGGACGCTCGTCGGGAAGCGGACCTGGGGCGGGCTGGTCGGCATACTCGGTTTCCCCGTCCTCATGGACGGCGGCATGGTGACGGCGCCCAACCTGGCCATATGGACCGAGGACGGCTGGATCGTCGAGAACGTGGGCGTCCCGCCCGACGTCGAGGTCGAACAGACGCCCGCCGACGTCATCGCCGGCCACGATCCCCAGCTCGAAAAGGCGATACGGATCATCCTCGACGAGCTCGAGAAGAATCCGCCGCAGAAGCCCAAGCGCCCGGCGTATCCGATACGGGGAAACAGGTAGATCGTTTTTATTGTAGATGAAAACTTGCCCTAATCGGCACGAACGATATGCCGGTCGGGGCCGGGTTTGCGTACGTCAACGTTCTCAACACGAAAAAGCTTGACAGGAGCGAACTCCCGGACCTATCCTGACCGCAAGGCTTGGGCCCCCGGCGACGGGTCGAGCACACGAAGGAGGTCTACGGAATGGGAATATCTTCTTCAAAGGATGTCCGGTACAGTGCGTACAAGCTCCCGACGGATCAGGTCAAGGAGCCCCCGACAACTCTTATCGGCAGGCTCAAACACATCGGTCCCGGCATCGTCGTCACGGCGTCGATCGTCGGGTCCGGAGAGCTCATCGCGACGACGTCACTCGGCGCCCAGGCTGGGTTCATCACGCTGTGGGCCATTATCCTGAGCTGCGCGCTCAAGATCATCCTCCAACTCGAGATGGCCAAGGTGGCCATCAGCTCCGGCAAGCCGGCCCTCGCCTTCTTGGACACCCTCCCGGGGCCCCGGTTAATCGCGGGCTGGGCCGTGTGGGCCTGGCTGATCATGCTTTTGGCCAAGTTCATCCAGTTCGGCGGCATCCTCAATTCCACCTCCCAGAGCGTAAAGCTAGCCATCCCCCGTCTTGGGGTGGACTTCGGCGTCGTTGTCATCGCGATCATCACAGCCCTCGTGCTCTCCTATGGCCGCTACAAAGCGATCGAGCGTATATCCACCGTGCTGGTCGTTTGTTTTGTCATCTTCACCGTGGGCATGGCCATCCTCACGATGTTCACAAAGTTTGCATTCAGCCTCGTGGACATCCTCAGGGGGCTCACGTTCCGGCTGCCGCCCGAGGCCGCGTTCGCGGCGATCGGGGCCTTCGGGATCACGGGCATCGGCGGTGACGAGATCACCCAGTACACCTACTGGTGCATCGAAAAGGGGTACGCCGCCAACACCGGGCCGAACGACGGGTCCGGGGCCTGGTATGCGCGGGCCAAGGGCTGGTTCAAGGTCATGTATCTCGACGCGACCATCGCCATGATCATCTACACCGCGGCCACGCTTTCATTCTACATCCTCGGCGCCTCGGTTCTTCACGGACAGGGCAAGATCCCTGAGGGCATGAACATGGTCAGCACCCTCTCCAATATGTACACCGGGGTCCTGGGCGGCCGGTGGGTCCTCTACTTCTTCGCCCTCGGCGCCTTTGCCTGCCTCTTCTCGACCCTTATATCCTGGACCGCCGGCAGTCAGCGGATCATCGCCGACGTCATGGCAAGGCTCAAGCTCATCGATTTCGAGAGCCGCGCGCAGGTTAACAAGGTCATCTTCTTCTCGGGGATCGGCCTTCCGGCGATGTACACCCTGACGGCCCTTGTCATGAGGACCCCGACCTTGATGGTCCAGATCGGCGGCTGGGGAACGGCGTTCATCCTGCTGGTCATCATCTACGGCGCTTTCTACCACCGCTTCAAGATCCTCGATCCGAAGCTCAGACCGGGCAAATTCTACGATTTCTATCTCATCATCGGCTCCCTGGCCATCCTGGGAGTCGTCGCTTACTCCGTGTGGCAGCTTCTGCCCAAATGAGCAAGCCGGCCGGCGCCGCGCGCGGGAGCCGGCGTTCTCAGGCCTCGAATATAGCCGCGCTGCCGGGTCTCAGGCTCAAGCGGCTGCGATTCAGGGGACAACATAGCCCGTGTGGTGATCGCCGGTCTGATTTCAAGCCATAGCGCCTTGGGTGGCGGCGGTCTATATTTCACGGACATGGCCCGCCCGGCTTCTTTTCTCCGGGCCCGAACGTCTCCCCGGAGGCTCTCTTTCAGAATCGCATTGCCAAAGATAAGCAGGCTTTCCCTCATTCTGTCTGGACCGATTTTTAAGGGCAAATCACCGGAAGAAACTGATATAATGGTACGCGGAGACAACGCCCTTGCTGATCTTGAGAGCTTATGACAAAAGCCCGGATGGAAAACGCCCAATGCCTCGGATCAAGCCGGTGATGCCATGATCAAGCTGGCCGTCATTGCCGATGACTTGACGGGGGCCAATGACACGGCCGTGCAGTTTGCTAAAGCCGGCCTGAAGGCTTTTGTGCTCATTGACAGGACGATGGAAGCTCCTCCGGATACCGATGTGGTTGTTTTGAATACGGACAGCCGGAGTGCGCCCGCAGAACAGGCTCGCGGCAATGTGCGGGCAGCCTGTCGGTGGTTGCAGCAAAGAAGTGTGCGGCAGGTCCTTAAGAAAGTTGACTCTACCCTGCGAGGCAATTTGGGGGCCGAAATCGAAGAAGCGCTTCAACAACTGAAGTGCGACGCCGCCATCATTGCACCGGCTTTTCCACGGATAGGGCGAATCACGGTCGGGGGCTATTATTTGCTGTGCCAGCAACCCCTAAGCGAAACGGAAATGGCCCGTGATCCCCAGTCACCGGTGACCGAGTCACGGCTGGCGGCGGTCATTCAGCGCCAAGCCGTGTCGAAGGTCGCCCATGTGGAGTTGTCGGCGCTGCTGCAAGGTCAAGAAGCGATGGTCGCCGCAATGGAAGAGTGTCTTGGCCAAGGTCATCGGTTGATCACGTTCGATGCCACAACCGAGGAGCACTTGGCACTTATTTCCAGGGCGGCCGTAGCGACGGGCAAACGCATTTTGTGGGTAGGTTCGGCCGGCTTGGCCGAAGTATTGCCGGCCGCTCTTGCCTTGCAGGCAACAAGCCGGGTCATGGACACGCCTGAGGTTCAAGGACCGGTGCTTATCGTGGCCGGCAGTATGAGCTCCGTGACGGCCAGGCAACTCGACTACCTGCGGTCCCAAAGGGATGTGAAAACCGTAAAGTTCGATGCCGTGGCGGCTCTGCGCGACAAGGAGCAGACATTGCAGGACTGCTACCAAGAAGCAGCCAAGTGGCTGACAGCCGGTGAGGATGTTGTTCTGGAAATCTGTGACCGCAGCCAGGAAGCCGTTTCTGTTGCGGTGACTGCCGGGGCGGAGCGCGGCATGGCGCCTGCCACGGTCAGCGATGTCATCGCCGACCGGCTGAGCGAACTTGCCGTGCGGTTGATCGACCATCGCTCCGGGGCGCTTATTCTTACCGGCGGCGACACAGCCGTCGCAATTTGCCGGAGACTGCAGGCCGCCGGTATCCGCATGATCCGCGAGGTCGCCCCCGGGGTGCCGCTGGGCTGTCTATCAGGAGGGCGGAAGGATGGATTGCCTGTCGTGACCAAGGCAGGAGCCTTTGGCGAAGAAGATGTTTTTTTGCGGGCATTGGCTATTTTAAAAAAAACAAAGGAGATATAACCATGAAACCATTGCTGGGATTGACCATCGGTGACGCGACCGGCTCCGGGCCGGAAATCGTCGTCAAGGCGCTGGCCGAACAAGCAGTCTACGACCGCTGCCGTCCACTGGTCATCGGGGACCTGGGCATCATGAACCGGGCCGCAGGCATTGTTGGCAGTAGTTTAAAATGCCGGGCGGTGACCGACCTGGCCGGGGCGGGACAGGAATATGGATTCATTGATGTGCTGGACATGAAGAACCTGCCGATTGACCTGCCTTTTGCCACCATCGATCCCCGGGCCGGCAAAGCCGCCTACGAATATGTGGAAAAAGCCGTCGGTTTGGCCATGTCGGGCGAGGTTGACGCTATTGTGACCGGTCCCTTACATAAGGAGGCCATGAATCGGGGAGGCTACCATTTTCCGGGACATACGGAGATATTGGCCCATCTGAGCGGGACCAAGGACTATGCGATGATGCTCACCGGCGATAATTTGCGGGTGATCCATGTATCGACCCATGTGGCCCTCCGCAAGGCCTGTGATCTGGTAAAGAAAGAACGCGTGCTCAAGGTCATCCATCTGGCCCATCAGACCCTCCAGATGATGGGGATCGAAAAGCCGCGCATTGCCGTGGCCGGCCTCAACCCGCATTCCGGTGAAGGGGGGTTGTTCGGTGACGAAGATGCCAAGGAGATCGTGCCGGCCGTAGCGGAAGCCAAGCAGCAAGGCCTGGATGTCCTCGGCCCGGTGGCTCCGGACACCGTGTTTTACCGGGCGGTCGTCAAAAAGCATTTTGACATCGTCGTCGTCATGTACCACGATCAGGGGCATATCCCCCTCAAGGTGTTGGGCTTTGAAGCGGGAGTCAATACGACCGTGGGATTGCCGTTCATTCGCACATCGGTGGATCATGGCACGGCGTTCGGCAAGGCCGGCAAGGGCACGGCCGATCATCACAGCATGCTGGAAGCGATCTATCTGGCCGCCCAAATGGCGTCGGCACGATCGGACCGGGCGAAGAGCCATGGGATCGTCTCATAACATAACCGAGGAGACTTTTCATGTCCCATACCGTTTGTAGCCTTCCCTATGGAGCGGGCCACACCCTCGAAGTGACCGTGCCCCAAGCCAATCTTATGGGCATTTACTCGCCCAGCGATGTGGCTGCTGCGGCCGATATCAGGGCTGAAATCGCCCGGGCCCTGGCTCATCCAATCGGCTCGCCGCTTATCGTTGAATTGGCGAAGGGAAAAGAGAACGTCGTCCTTGTTGCGGATGACAATACCCGCCTGACGCCGACCGATGTCATCATACCGGCTCTCTTGAATGAACTGAACGCCGCCGAAGTGCCCGACGATAAGATCCGTGTCGTCATCGCCCTGGGCACGCACCGGTTCATGACCGAGGACGAAATCCTCGCCAAGTTCGGCTCTGAAACAGTGCGGCGAGTCGTTATCAAGAATCATCCTTACAAGGACCCGAACAGTCTGGTGGACCTGGGCCGCACCGCCAACGGCACATCGATCACCATCAATAAGGACGTTGTCGAGGCCGACTTCAAGATCGGCATCGGCAGCATTGTCCCCCATCATATTCCCGGTTACGCCGGAGGGGCAAAGATCGTGCAACCGGGGGTATCCGGTGAGATCACGACGGCGGAAACCCATCTTCTCAGTGTGCGGGAGAAGCATTCCTATTTGGGAACGCTCGACAATCCCGTCCGGCGGGAATTGAATTCCATCGCCCGGAAGGTCGGATTGAACATTATCTTTAATACTGTGCTGAACCACCACGGTGAAGTCGTGGCCGCCTTCTTCGGCGATGTGGAAGCCGCCTTTTTGGCGGGAGCGGCCAAGGCGGAAGAGGTGTACTCTGTCATGCTTCCGGCGGAAGCAGATATCGTGCTGTCCAGCTCCTACCCTTGCGACCTGGAGTTCTGGCAGGCCCACAAGACGCTCTACCCCTCCGAGAGAGCCGTTCGTCGAGGCGGGATCATTATCGTCGTCACCCCCTGCTATGAAGGCGTTGCCGTCAATCATGCCGGCATGGTGGAATTTGCAGGGCTCCCGCCGGATGAAGTGCGGCAATTGCTGGCCGAAGGCAAGATCGAGGATCCGGTGGCCGCGGCGCTGGCCATTGCCTGGGGTCAGGTCCGGGAACGGGAGACCGTATACTTCGTTTCCCAGGGAATCCGTGCTGAAGAGGTCCGGAAGCTGGGTTTTGTTCCTTTTGATTCAGTTCAAGGAGCCATGAATGCCGCATTGGCCGCTTTGGGATCTCAGGCGAAAGTCGCCGTGCTGACTCATGCTCCCGATATGCTGCCCATTATTCAGAACGAAAAAAGGGGATAAGATAGGGCCCTGCTTGAAGCCATCAGGCGAGATGGAGATGGCCGTTCGAACGAAGGATAGGGAGGAAGATCATGTCAACGATGATCGGTTTCGTCGGTCTGGGCGTCATGGGCGGACCCATGGCGGAAAACATGGCAAAGAAATTTTCCGGAGTTCGGATCTTCGACGCGGATCCGGAAAGAGTGCGCCGAATCGCCGGGAATAATCTTATCCCCGCTTCGGGCCTGGGCGATCTGGGAGCGTCCAGCGATGTCGTGATCCTCTCTCTCCCGACTTCGGAGGTAGTCCAGGAGGTCGTTCTCCCCGGCGGGACGCGGCAAGGAGGTCTGGCGCAATACCTCAAGCCGGGGTCGGTGATTGTCGATACCAGCACCACCGCACTTTCGGTGACCCTGGACATCGCGGAACGACTTCGAGAGAAAGGGATCGAATTCTTGGACGCCCCGGTGAGCGGAGGAGAAAAGGCCGCCGTCGAGGGAACCCTTTCCTTCATGGTCGGCGGCAAGAAGGAAATCTTCGAAAGATGTCGGTCTTTCCTTGAGGCGATGGGGACTTCGGTGACGCGGGTAGGCGCGACCGGAGCGGGACAGACGGCGAAATGCGTGAACCAGATGATCGTGGGGGCGGCGTTCGCAGTGATCGCCGAATCCTTCGCCCTGGGGACCAAAGCGGGGCTTGACCCAAAGGTCCTGTACGAAGCCATTAAGGGAGGCTGGGCGGGATCGAAAGTCCTGGACACAGCGGCCCGGGACATATTCGGCCGGGAATTCAAACCCGGCGGGACGGTGGATATCCATTGGAAAGACCTCGGATATGCCCTCTCCCTGGCTAAGACGGAGGACGTTCCGACCCCCGTGACGGCCCTTGTCCACGAAGTATTCAAGGCGGCCCGAGCCGCCGGTCACGGAAAGCGGTCTCAGCCGGCAGTGGTGCGGTTATGGGAGCATCTTCTGGATTTGGAAGTAAAATAGTTAATGGCGCATAGAACGATCCACGCACACGGAACGAGTTTTTCGTGGGAAGAATACCGGTCCCGGGTCCTCCTCGACATCGAGACGGTCCGCCGGGCCGCACCCAAGCGGTTTCCTTGAGGAGCATGAATCATGGACATCAACCGAAAAGCCCCCGTCCTGTCCAAGGGTGTGGTCGAGATCGCCGCTGACCCCGAGGCCGTCTGGAAGGTCTTGGCGACGATCGACCGCTGGCCGGATTGGAACCCGGACATCAAATCGGTGTCTCTCGAGGGATGCGTGGCCAAGGGGACGAGGTTCCGCTGGAAGGCCGGGTCCTGGAAGATCGTCTCCGTCATCCAGAATGTCAAACGGGACCGGCTCCTTGCCTGGACGGGCCGGATGATAGGGATCAAGGCGGTGCACGTCTGGCATCTGGAGCCTCGGGGCACCGGTACGCTCGTCGTGAACGAAGAATCCTGGGAAGGGTTGCTCGCAAGGCTGCTCCGTCGTTCCGTGCAAAAGGCCCTGGACAAGGCGAATGCCTCCGGCCTCGCCCGCTTGAAGGCCGAAGCGGAGCGCCGGGCAAAGTCCCGGCCCTGATTTTTTTCGGCGGGACTTCAACCCGCGACACGTCCCAGCAGGCGGCCGGCGACCGCGCGGAAGGCGCGCATATTGTCCTCGGTCGTGTCCGGCGTGATCTCGCACCCTGCGGACACGATGAGCCGGCCTCTCGCATCGACGAAATCCTCGCGCACGGCTTGCTCGATGTCCTTGGGCGTCCCGTCCTGAATGACGCTCACGGGATTGGCCTTGCCCGAGAAGACCTGCCCCGGGCGGAGCATTCCCGCGAACGGGGACAGCGTCGGCACGAAGTGGTCCACGTCGACGATGTCGGCACCGGTCGCAATCATATCCGGAAGGATAGGGGCGGTGTTCCCACAGATGTGGAGCTTGGCGACGGCCCCAAGGGCGTGGATGCGATCGACCAGGCGCTTCTCGCGCGGCAAGGCGAGGTCCCGGTAGAGGCGCGGCCCGATCTGCGAGCAGAAAGAATCGCCGATGCCGACGGCGTGGGCCCCGGCCTTGACCTGAAAGGTGATGAACTCGAGGGCGGCCTCGACGATGATGTCCAGGACCCGCGCGACGGCGTCGGGCTCGTCCATGAGGTCGAGGGCGGCGCCCCCCGTCCCACGGAGGTCGACATACTCGGCTATGGGGCCTTCGACCCACCCGACCACGAACAGGCGTCCGCCGGAGAGGCGTTCGAGCTCATGGACCTCTTCGACGCGGCTCCTCGTGCGGCGATGTTCGCGGACGACGTACGGACGCAGGCGTTGCGCCGCATCCAGGTCCGGGAGCCGCCCACCGGCTTCCCGCGGCAGGTCGTCCTCGGGATATTCGACGCGGACGCCGAAGGCCGACGCTTCCGCCCAAGGGTCGGACATGGCCGTGGCCCAGTCGAGGTCGAAATCGTCGGCGCAGCGGACCATGGCCCCGGCCTTGGCCTTGGGGTCGAGGCAGAATTCCCGGTAGCGGACACCGGCGTGCTTCGCCGCCCAACGCATGATGAGGGGATGGAACGGCGGCCTGTCGACGGCCCTCCCCTCGAGGAACGCGCGTGTCCGTTCGAGACCGTTCATAGCCCCCCCCCTTATTTGATCAGGCGCCTTTTCATCAGTTTGATGCCGATGGTGAAGGCGGCGATCTCCAGGACAAGGATGAAGAGGAAGTCGAGGACCAGCCCGGAGGAATATTCGCCGGAGTAGACCGCGCGCGCAATCTTGACCGCGGGGGTCAGCGGCAGGAACCGGGAGAAGGACTTCATCCAGGCCGGAAAGTTGTCCAGAGGAAAGAAGACACCGGAAAAGAACAGCATCGGCGTCAGGACGAGCTCGGTGTAATAATTGAAGAAGTCGAAGTTCGGGGCGACGGACGTCACGATCATCGCCAGAGAGCCGAACAGGACCCCGACGAAGGCCATGAGGACGAAGCTCAGGAGCACGGCGGGCACGGACGCCGGGAAGACGCCCATGAACATGGCAACGACCATCATCAGCGTTCCGCTGACCATGCCCCTGAAGGTCGCCCAGACGATGTCCCCGGCGACGGCGTCTTCGGCCGAGACCGGCGTCGCGATGAGGGAGTCGTAAAGCTTTTCGTGGATCATCTTGATGAACGTGCCGAAGAGGCACTCGTAGGAGGCCGAAAGCCCTACGGCTGAGATGAGGACGCCCGGGACGAGGAAGTTAAGGTAAGGCTTGCCACCGAACATGCCCACATAAGCGCCCATCCCGATGCCGAACGTGATGAGGTAGAACAGCGGCTGGACGAGGCTGGCGATGAACGTCGGGACGACGAACCGCTTGTAGGACACGAGGTTCCGGTAGAATACGTAGGCGACGCGGTACGAGAGGTTCATTCGATGAGGCTCCGTCCCGTCAGCTTCAGGAAGACGTCTTCGAGGGTCGCCGGCCGGTGGACCGTGTTCGGGAGGTCGAGCTCGCTGAGCTTGCGCCTCAGGTCATGCCCGTCCCGGCAGTAGAAGAATAGCGTGTCCCCGACCCGTTCGTGGCCGCACGACGTCCCGCCGAGGGCGGCGATGAGCCGCTCGTCCTCGTCTTGGGAGACGCGTATCTCGGCGACCTCGCGGCCGATCTCTTCCTCGATGAGGCGGGAGGGCGCGCCCTCCTTCAGGATGCGGCCCTGGTACATGACGACGATGCGGTCGCAGAGCTGCTGGGCTTCCTCCATGTACTGGGTCGTCAGGATGAGCGTCACGCCCTGGGTCTTGAGCTGGCGGAGCCTCTGCCAGATGAGGTGACGGGCCTGCGGGTCGAGGCCGGTCGTCGGCTCGTCGGCGATGATGATCTTCGGCTGGTTGAGGAGGGCCCTGGCGATGAGGAGGCGCCTCTTCATGCCCGTCGAAAGCTCGTTGATCCGGCAGTCCCTTTTGGCTTCAAGCTCGACGAACTTCAGGAGCTCGTCGATGCGCGCGGCGGCGTCGCGGCGACGGATGTCGAAGAACTTCGAGAAGACCATCAGGTTCTCGCGGACCGTGAGGTCGATGTCGAGCGTGATCTCCTGGGGGATAATACCGGTGATTTTCTTGAGGGCCCGGTTCTCGACGCGGGCGGGCAAGCCGTTGATGGTGAGCGTCCCGGCCGTCACCGGCGAGACACAGTGGATCATCTTGACCGTCGAGGTCTTCCCGGCGCCGTTCGGTCCCAGGAGCCCGAAGCACTCGCCCTCGGGGATGTCGAAGGAGATGCCGTCGACGGCGGTTAAATCCCCGTATTTTTTAACGAGGTTGCGGGCCGAGATGATGGTGTTCATGATGTGGACGTCCCGCCCATGATATCAGAATTCGCCGAGGGATTGAAGTTCGGCGGGGGCCGGCGCGGAACGCCTTGACAGGCGGGGCCTTTTGGGACAAATTCAAGGAATGAATCCCGTCCCGAAGGGAGATCCTCATGAATAAGACCGTGCGTATGATCCTGCTCACCCTGCTTTTACTCATTGCCGGATTCGACGTCGGCCTCCTGCTCGGGCCGTCGCTGGCTCCCGCGAGACCGATCAAGAAGAGCTCGGTTACGACTCTCCCGGCCGGACTTCTATCGACCGTCCCGGACGTCCGTCAGTCGACGACCTATTCCTGCGGCGCGGCCGCTTTACAGGCCGTCCTGAGCTATTACGGCATCGACAAGCGCGAGCGGGCCCTGATGGACATGCTGAAGACGACCGAGGATGCCGGCACGTCTCCCGACAACATCGTCAGGGTCGCGAAGGAGCTTGGCCTTCAGGCCGACCCGCGGGAGAACCTGACCTACGAGGACCTCATCAAAGCCTATCGCGAAGGCACCCCGGTCATCTGCGCCATCCAGGCCTGGACCGATATCCCGCCGGAGAAGAGGAATTGGACTTCCGACTGGGAGGACGGCCATTACGTCATCATCATCGGCGCCGACGACCAGTTCGTCTATGTCGAGGATCCGTCGCTCCTCGGGAGCCGCGGCATCATCCCGAAACAGGAATTTCTCGACCGCTGGCACGACTACACGGGCGAGGCGCCTTTCGACCCTTCGGACCGGCCCTACATCCGGCTCGGTATCTTAATCACGGGAAAAATCCCAACCCATCATTTTTCTTTCACCAAGGTCGATTGAGGCGGCATGAAAGCGATCTCCCGCGAAGCCGAGAGCGCCGTCGAGATCAAGCGCTCCAGATTCATCGGCCGGAGCTTTAAGTGCGCCACGCCCGATGAGGCATTGGCGGCCGTCAAGCGCGTCCGGGAGACCTGGCGCGATGCCACGCACCACTGCTGGGCCTATCGCGTCGGAACAACCGGAGAACAGGCCCGCTACGACAACAGCGGCGAGCCGCAGGGAACGGCCGGCCCGCCCATCCTGGACGTCCTGAAGCACAATGATCTCACGAACACGCTCGTAGTCGTAACCCGCTATTACGGCGGTACGAAACTTGGCGCAGGCGGGCTCGTCAGGGCTTACGGTGAGGCGGCAAAAAGGGCCATCGAAGCCTCGGGCGTAACCGAACTGCGGTTCGTCCGGGAGATCCGAGCGCCGGTCCCCTATGCTCTTCTAGCGCCTTTCGAGGCCTACCTCGGCCGGGAGGGTTTCGAGGTCGTAAACAAGGAGTTCGGCAAGCTCGTCGTTTTGTTCCTGCGGATCCCTGTGGACAGAGAGCCCGACTTCCGGGCTTTCTACATGGACCTCGTCAATGGCAAACTCTCATATACGATCCGCTGACCCCATTCGATCATTGACATCCGAAAGCGGGCCGTATAATATTCCAATCGGGTCAAGAGGGGGGCCTTCCAGCCTGGAGCAACTATTCCTATCGCCGCAGAAAAAACCGGTTTTCGTAGCTCCATAAGCGGGCTGAGGAGGCGCTGAATGAATCCCATAAATCCTTCATCACATACGATCGCCAAGTCGCCTATAATTGCAATCGGCATCACAACACTTGCCACTCTTGCCATAAGCATCTAATGCCTTTCCCTCGGCTGGTTTATTATTTTTCAAAACCTTTTCTATGTCCCTATCATCATTGCTTGTATTTTTTATACAAAAAAGGGTTTTGCCTTTTCTGCCGCCCTTTCACTGATTTATCTTTTCCTTATCATGGCCTATACGAGAGATCTATCCATTATCATCCAAGTCTTGATAAGGGTTCTCATATTTCTGGGCGTCGCAGGAGTTACCGCATTCTTGTCAATTAGGCGTAATCGCGCGGAAGAGATGCTCCGCGATATCAAGGGGCGCCTGCGGGCGGAATCCGAAAAGGAGGCTGCGGTTGCAGCGTTGCGGATAAGCGAGGAAAAATTCTCGATCGCATTCCGTTCCGCGTCTTATGCGCTCACCATCACGCGGGCTTCTGACGGAAAGATCATCGAAGTCAATGAAGGTTTTCTTGCCATCACCGGATTTACTTACGAGGAAGTAGCCGGCAAGACTACCGTCGAGATGAATCTTTGGGATAATGAAAGTGATCGTAATTTCGTTGTGTCAGCATTATCGAGCGGAAAGAAAGTAGCAGGGCTGGAATTTTCCTTCAGGAAAAAGTCGGGCGAACGCATAATTGGATTATTCTCCGCTGAGATCATCATTATTCATAATGATATTTGTGTACTCTCAAGCATCGCTGACGTCACCGAGCGCAAGCGGGCGGAGGACAGGATCAAAGCCCTCCTTCGGGAAAAAGAGCTCCTTCTCAAGGAGGTCCACCACCGCATCAAGAATAACATGAGCTCCATGATGAGCCTTCTTTCTCTGCAATCAACGGCTCTTAAGAATCCCGAAGCCGTCGCGGCCCTGCTGGAAGCCAGGGACCGCATGCGGAGCATGGGCGTGCTCTACGACAAGCTGTATCGCTCCGAGAACCTGCGGGAAATGTCGATC
>CAZPEP010000012.1:0-7936 GCA_964585685.1 uncultured Eubacteriales bacterium
TGGTCTCGAACAGGCCCAGGACGTGGACCTCCTCTGCCGACGAGATCTCCATGCCCGGCAGGACTGTCAGGCCCGTCCCTTCCGCGGCGCGGACCGTCGCGGCGGCGTTCTCCGCGGTGTTGTGGTCGGTCACGGCGACGATGTCCAGCCCGGCTTCGAGCGCCCGCTCGACGATCCGGCGGGGATAGATCTCGAGGTCGCCGCAAGGCGAGAGGCAAGAGTGGATGTGGAGGTCGGCCCGGAACCGCCTCAGGGTCATGAAATCAGTCGCCCCGGACCCCGAGCCCGTGGAGCTTCCCGGCGATCTCGAACGCGGTGAGCGTCGTCCCGAGGATCGGCACCCGTTCCTTCTGCGCCCGGGCGACGGTCTCGGCGGCGGGCTCGCGGCCGTTGGCGAGAACGATCGCCGCAAGCTCCTTGAGGACGGCGACGGCGACGACGTTGGGGTGGACCTGTATGGTGACCCAAACCTGGTCCTTCCGCCCGTGGGCGATGACGTCGCTCAACAGGTCGCCCGCATAGCCGCCCCCGACGGCCCGGGCCAGTTCGTCCCGACCCGAGTAGACCCTGAGGTCCAGCCGTTCGACGAGTTCCGTAAGGTTCATCGTTTCCCCTCCCTTATGAACGGGCAGTCGGCGAGGGCCGCTTGGCCGCGGACGATGTCGTCAGCCAAGCTCCGGCAGTCCGGAGCACCGCAGGCCCCGCAATCTTTGAGCGGGAGCTTCTTGAAGATCCGGGTCCGTCGCCGGGCCTTCTGGATGGCCCGGGCCGGGTCGGTGTCGAGCGGCGGCGCCTTGACCGGCCTGACTGGGTGCCGGAAAGACAGGAAATCCTTGTGGTACAGCATGCTTATGTCGGAGCTGTCGACCACCGTTCGTTCCCCCAGCATGTCGACCAGCCGCAGGATACGGCTCTTGGCGATGAACCGGTCCACGACGGCCAGGGGCCCGCCGACGCAGCCGTCCGGGCAGACCGTGCATTCCAGCAGGTCCACATCCTTGAGGAGGCCCATCTCGACCTGGTCCAGGACGCGGATCGTGTCTCGGACCCCCGATACGGCGACCGTCCGGTGGTTCCTGAGCCCCCGGGTCTCTCCCCCCGAAAGGGCCGTGCCCAAGCCGATCCCCGAGAAGAGGGCATCCGGGAAGAGCTGGCGGATGACCGTATCCTTCCGGCTCCGGCGCATCTCCCGGAGGACAGGCCCGTGGATGTCCCGGATGGAGACGGCGCCGTCCAGCCAGGACCGCCCCATCGTTGCGGGGTGGTTGATGGAGACCATCTTGGCCGGGCAGGGGGTGAGGTGGATGATCCCGATGTCGGCGGCGGGGATCTTCAGCAGGCGGGGGAGGTTGGCCCTCAGGATCTTGGCCGCGATCTCCCGGGGCGGTTCGATGGGAACGATCAGGTCGCAGAGCGAGGGATAGCGACGCTGGATCAGGCGGACGACAACGGGACAGGTCGAGGCGATGAGCGGCCGGGGCGCGGGATGATCGTCGATGTATCTGGCGATGGCGGCGTTGTTGAGTTCGCAGATCGTGCTGAGTTCGTAGACGTAGTCGAACCCGATCCGGCGCAGAGCGAAGAGGATCGCATTGGGAAGGGTCGAATTGTCGAACTGGCCGTAGAGGACCGTCGCCGGGATGGCGACCTTGTAGCGGAAGGTTTTCAGGTCCGCGAACGAGGTCGTCCGGGCCTCGATGGCGTCCCGCGGGCAGTAGCGGAAGCATTCTCCGCAGTCGATGCACAGGTCGTCGATGATGCGGGCCTTCCCGCCGGTAACGCGGATGGCCCGGGTCGGGCAGGCGATCAGGCAATGGACACAACCTATGCATTTCGCGGTGTTGATGTTCAGGGCGTGGCGGGTCGTCTCCGTCATGGCTCCCTCCCGTTCATGAGGATCGTCATCTCGAGCCGCGTCCCGTGCCCGACCTTGGAGGTGATCCGCAGCCGGTCGGTGTTCTTCTTGATGTTCGGGAGCCCCAGGCCGGCGCCGAATCCGAGCTCCTGCATCTCCGGCGTGGCCGTCGAATAGCCCTCAGTCATGGCCAGCGGGATGTCCGGGATCCCAGGGCCGCGGTCCTCGACGACGATCCGGACCCGGCTGGGGGTGATCGAAAGGTCCAGACGGCCCTGCCGGGCGTACATGATGACGTTCATCTCGGCCTCGTAGGAGGCGATGGCGGTGCGGCGCACGGTCTTGGGGTCGAGGCCGATCTCCTTCAGGAGCTCCTTGATTTCGCAGGACGCCTGGCCGGCCCGGGCGAAATCCCCGCCCTGGATCGTGAACACTTGGCGGAACGCGGCCCCCCCGGTCATCTTTTCCCTTCCGCGAAACAGGAGGAGATCCTCGAGCACGCCTCGAACATGGAGAGCCCCGTCGTGATGACGGGCAGGTTGTTCGCCCGTGCCTCCTCCACGGCCTTCGCATCGGGCCTCTTCCCGTGAACGATGACGAGAGCCGCGGCGTCGAGCAGGCAGGCGGTCCGGACGGCGTGGGAATTCGCCAGGCTCGTCAAAAGTACGGATGCGGGCTCCATGTAAGCGAGGACATCGCTCATGAGGTCCGAGGCGAAGACTTTCGTGCACTCGATCTCGAGGCCCGTTCCCGGCGTCAAGCGCTCTCCCCCGAGGAGGGACGTGATCTCGTTCAGGCTGGCCATGAGGTGGCGATAAGGGGAAGTCCGGTCCCCCGTTGCGCCGCTATTATAGTTCCGCGTCAGAGGATGGGCAAGTATTTTCTGATCTCGTAGTCGCTGACCCGCTTGTCGAAATCGCCGGAGACGTGGTTTTCGTACTCTTCGATCTCGCGGCGCTTGTTGGCAAGGAACATTTCGAAGATGTGCCCGCCGAGGGCCTCTTTCATGAGGTCGCTCTTCTCCATGATCCGGACGGCTTCCTGGAGGTTGCGGGGGAGGGTCCGTATCCCGCACTTCTTCTGGCGCGAGTTGCTCATCTCGTAAATGTTCTCCTCGACGGCGTCCGGCAGGTCATAGTTCCCGCCGATCCCTGCCAGCCCCGCCGTCAGGCAGACGGCCAGCGAGAGGTAGATGTTGCATCCGGGGTCCGGGCACCGAAGCTCGATGCGCGTGGCGTGCTCTTTTCCGGGCTGGTACTCCGGGACGCGGATATAGGCCGAGCGGTTCTTCTGGCCCCAGGCGATGTAGACGGGGGCCTCGTAGCCCTCGATGAGCCGCTTATAGGAGTTCATCCATTGGCTGAAGACAGCCGATGTCTCCCGGGCATGGGCGAGGAGGCCGGCGACGTAGCGGACGGCGGTCTCGGACAGGTGAATGGGGCTGTTCGGGTCGAAGAAGACGTTCTTCCCGCCCTTCCAGAGCGATTGGTGGACGTGCATGCCGCTCCCATTTTGGCCGTTGATCGGCTTGGGCATGAACGTCGCGTAAAGGCCGTGCATCCGGGCCACCTTCTTGACCATATAGCGGAAGAGCATGGCCTCGTCGGTGATCTCTAGGGCGCTCGCGTACTTCAGGTCAATCTCGTGCTGGCCGTTGGCGGCCTCGTGGTGGTCGTACTCGGACTCGATGCCCATCTTCTTCAGGAGGAGCTGGATCTCCTTGCGGACCTCGCCGTGGCGGCCGGCGAAGAAATATCCCCCCTCATCGATCGGGACGGCGGTCCGGTCGTCCGGGAAGATGAAGAACTCGAGCTCCGGCCCGCACTTGAAATCGTCGAAGCCGTACTCGTCCCGGCTCTTCGCGAGGGCGCGCTTCAGCCGGGACCTTGAGTCGCCCTCGTAGGGTTCGCCCTCGGGGGTCAGGATGTCCCCGAAGAGGACCGCCTCCCGCCACCGGACCTGACCCTCGAAGCCCTTGTACTCCCATGGCAGGAGGCGGAACGTCTTTGGGTCGGGCTTGATAACGAGATCGCTCTCCTCGATGCGGACGAATCCCTCGACCGACGACCCGTCGAACCCCTTGCCTTCCTTGAAGGCCCGGCGGAGCTCCGAGCTCGGGAACGAAAAGTCCATCGGGCGGCCAAGGATGTCCGGGAACATGACCCGGACGAATTCGATCCCGTTCTCAGGGGCCAGTACGATATCCAGGACCTCCTTTTCCGTAGTGCAGCCGAAGGCCTTGATTCCTGCTTTTTCCGTTTCTGGCATTTTTATCCTCCGTTCGAAATATACTAAATATTGCTTATTATTATATGCAATAGGCGCATTTGTCAATAATTATTAATAAATTAGTTGCAATTGACACTAAGTAAATAATAATATCAAAAAGGGGAATGTCCCTGAAAGGAGCCCAGCCATGATTGACGAGCTCGACAGGAAGATCGTGCGCTCGATGAATCGGAACGCCCGAAAGAGCTTCCGGGAGATTGCCAAGGACGTCGGGAGCTCGGCCACGGCGGTCATCAACGCCGTCAAGAAGCTCGAGGCTGCCGGGGCCGTCAAGGGTTACGTTCCGGTCGTCGATCCCGGTTATTTCGGGCTCAACCTGGTGGCGATCATCGCCGTCCGCATCTCCCAAGGAAAGCTCCTTGAGACTCAGCAGAAGATCGCCGAGGACCCCCACGTTACGGCCGTTTACGACGTCACGGGGGAGTGGGACTCGTTCCTCATCGGCTATTTCACCGACCGCGAGGACCTCAGCGGGTTCATCAAGAAGGTCACCTCGCTCCGCCACGTGGACCGAACCGTTACTCACCTCGTTCTCAACGTCGTCAAGGAAGAGAAGCGCCTGCCCGTCTGATCGCCCGCGGGATTTGTTCCTTGACAGAATCGGCGGTTGTGCCATAATCATTTTCGATCCCGTTCTTGGAGGAAAACATGACCAAGATGATCCATGCGTCGATCGGTCATCACTATATCGTCGAAGCCTCCGGCTGTGACCCCAACGTCATCGGCAGCGTCGAGAAGGTCCAACAGATCCTGGTCAAGGCCGCCGAGATCGCCGGCGCCCACGTCTGGTCCATCTCCTTCAATCGCTTCCCGCCCAATGGCGTCAGCGGCGTCGTTGTCATCTCCGAATCCCACATTTCCACCCACACCTGGCCCGAAGTCGGCTACGGCGCGCTCGACATCTACACCTGCGGGAACAACATTGACCCGGAAAAGGCCGTCATCTTCGCCGTCGAGGCCTTCGGCGCCTCAACGTCCCACATCACGGAGATCACGCGCGGGATTGACGAGGGGGACTCCATCTTCTACCACAGCTTCGTGACCTGGGAAGAGTATATTAAGAAGGAAGGCATGAAGAAGGAGGAACCCAAAGCGTGATCGCCGAATTCAGCGTCGTTCCCGTCGGCGGAGGGGAAGAGCTGGCCGGGCCCGTCGCTGCGGTCGTCGACATCATCGACAGAAGCGGTCTGCCCTACCAGCTGACGGCTATGGGAACCCTCATCGAAGGGGAGTGGGACGCCGTCCTCGGGCTGATCAAGGAGTGCCATCTCAGGATGCGCCGGGATTTCCCGCGCGTCCTAACCCGCGTCTCCATCGACGACAGGGAAGGGGCGGAGGGCCGGATAGCCGGAAAGGTCAGTGACGTCGAGGCGGCCCTTGGCAGGACCGTTAGGAAATAGCCTGGAAACGTAAATAATCCTTACGTTCCGTAAACGCCCTTGAGCGCATATGGCGGCGCGTTCCCAACATCCTCCTTGGCACGAAAACTGCAAATAACATCGCCGGCAAGTCCGATGATGCGACGAAGATGGATTCTGTCTCTTGCGGCGGTCCTTTTGGTCCTCCCGCTTCCGGTCCAGTGCCAGGAGCCGACCGCTGAGGAATTCATCGGCCGGGTCCGCCAGGCCCTCGAATCGAAGGACCTCCCGCGCTATCTCGAAGCCTTCGCGCCCGAAGTCAGGGAGGGGGAGCGTGCTTCCCTCGCTTACCGTTTCGGGGACCTCGGGATGGAATCCGTCATGTCCCGTCCGGCGGGACTGCAGGCGGACGCGCCAGACGAGGCCAGGGCTTTCCTTCAGGTCCTCTTCCGGAATTCCTACGCCGCGATCGTCGAGACCTGGCAGCTGGGCCTCGCGAGCGTGGACGGCCTGTGGCGGGTCGTCCGGAAGGACGTCACCGGGAGCATCAACCGACTTTATAGGGTCGAGCTCCCCTCGGACGGGGCCGAGAGGGTCTCCGGCGTCGAGATCGACCACGCCGACATCCGCCTTTCCTTTAGCGACGCTACGATCTTCCATGACAATGTCCCGGGCCTCGAGACGGCCTTCGTCGTCGTCGGGCGGGGCCACGTCCGTTTCTCTCCCTCCGATCCCGTCGAGCGGCACCAGCTCAGCCTTATCTACAAGGACTCTGTCATCGACGACCGGATCGGTTACGCCTATATCCGATGCTCCGACGCCTTCTTCAAGACCCACATCAATATCCGCCGGGACGGATCGCGGCCCCTTCTCCCTGTCACTCAGGCCGAGACGGACAAGGCGGCGGCGATCTTCCTCAAGGCCTATCCCCGCTCCTTCACCATCCAGAACTCGCTCTCGGGCGAGATCCTGTCCGTCCTCCCGCAGGGCGAGGAGGCCGTCTTCGAGTTCGACGCCGCCCGGGCGGGCGCGCTGACCTACATCTACTATCCTTTCTCCGACGCGGAGGTGAGCCTCTACGATCGGGGCAAAGAAAGGATCGTCAACCTCTATTCCCCCCGGAACGAAGAGGAGCCGAAGGGCCGCCGGCTGTTCATCAGCGTGAGCGAGCGGATCGACGTCCAGCACTACCGGATCGATGTGGAATACGACCCGGCCCAGTCCTATCTTTCGGCCAAGGCTGTGATCCGGGTCCTGCCCCGGTCCGAGGGCGTGGAAGGGATGAAGTTCCGCTTCCACCCCGATCTCGAGATCCTGCGCGTCTTCGACGAAAAGAAGAGGGAGCTGTTCTACACGGTGGACAAGGGGCGGAAGTTCCTGTACGTCTACTTTGCCGAGCCCCCGGCCCGCGACACGCCCGCGCGAATCGAGGTCCTCTACCGGGGCAGGCTCCTTCCCGCGCCGCCGACGACCGACGTCGTCGCGCAGTCGGCCAGCGGGGACAACCGCTTCATTTTCCAGCCCAGGTATAGGACCTCGTTCTACACCCACGCCTCGCTCTGGTACCCCGGACCCACGACCGACGATTACTTCACCTCGGAGCTCAGGGTCATCGTCCCGCCTGAGTACCAGTGCGTCTCGAACGGCGAACTCGTCGCGACGGGGCGGCTGAGGGACACGGGGGAGGTGGCCGGGATCCGGAACCTGGGGAACGCCACCTACACGTTCCGGACGGGCTGCCCGGTGAAATATCTGTCCTTCATCGTCGGTAAGTTCAACAAGCTCCAGGAAGGGACCGAACCCATCCCCCTGCGGGCTTTGAGCTCGACGGAGATCGTGCCCCAGAGGAAGGCCTACTTCGACGATGCCGGGGACATCCTCCGGAGTTTCATCGAATGGTTTGGGCCGTATCCCTACGAGGGACTGAGCGTTGTCCAGAGGCTCTGGCCTGAAGCCGGAGGCCACAGCCCGGCCTCTTTCGTCGTCCTTAATGAGCTCCCCTGGCTCGTCGACCGGAACGTCGTGGTTTCCAGGGAGAGCCCCGTCGACCTCTCGCGCTGGAAGGAGTATTTTCTGGCCCACGAGATCGCCCATCAATGGTGGGGCCAGGGCGTCTCCTTCGGCACCTATAAAGACCAGTGGCTGAGCGAGGGCCTGGCCCAGTTCTCGGCCGCCTCCTACCTGCGGCGCAAGTACGGCGAGATAAGCTTCGCGGCCATCCTGAAGAAGTTCTCCGCGCACAAGGTGCTCGGGCTTTATGGCCTGCTGAACGTGCTTTGTTGCGCCCTGGTCTTCCTCAAACTCGGCTGGCTCTCGGTGCTCTGCGTCTTCCTGAGCTACTTTTTCATGTCCATCATGTTCCCCACCATCTTTGCCCTCGGCATTTTCGGCCTTGGTGCCCGGGCCAAAGGGGCCTCCGCCTACATCGTGATGG
>CAZPEP010000013.1:0-25154 GCA_964585685.1 uncultured Eubacteriales bacterium
CTGTCCCACTGCCTTCCGCGGACGGGCCCGGCCCCGGGGCGTCCCCCGCGTGGAGCTTCGGCCGGGGCGACCCCGGCCTCGACGGCCTTGCGCGCCGCGACATCGTACCGATAGAGCTTGCCGTCCTTTCGGTATTCGAACGTCCTCCCGTCCGGGCTCCACGTCACCGTCAGGGCGCCGGACTTGACGGCCGACGGGATCTCCCGGCTCATCTTTTCATAACGCGCATAGCCCGGCATGGTCTTCAGGCGGTCCTGAGGGGCCACGAATGCCGTGCCGACGAGGCCGGCCAGGACAAGGAAAGCGGTCGAACGCTTGCTCATGGGTTCGCTCCTTTCGCGAAAAGGGAGATTATAGGGCCGGGGAGGGCGTTTGGCAAGCCGGTCGCGGCGACGTTAGGCTTGGAGCATAGGGGTCTGCCCTAGCGGCCAGAAGCGTTTCGGCCGCCGCGGCGTCCAAAGGCTCCGAGAAGAAGAATCCCTGGGCAAATTCGCCGTTCAGCCACTGAAGTTCCGGTCGGTCTTCAAGCCGTCGACGGAGAGCTTGCTGAGGTAGTTCATCGACAAATACCCCGTCCCGAAATCGGCGATGAGGACACGGACCTTCCTGTTCCGGAGCTCAGCGAAGAGCGGGGTGAGACGGTAGTTGACAGCAGGGAGTCCCCGGTCTATATTGTCAGAGGGAAGAGGGAAGAGGGAAAAGGAGAAGGGGGATGGAACATTACGATGAAAAAAGGGCCCATTCACGCCGGCTTCACCTGAAGACCGTCTATGTCGAACGCCTCTCCGCGCCGCCGGTAAAGCCGGGCTACGCCTCGGCGATGGCCCAAGCAACCGACATCAGCCAGAGCGGCATCGGCCTGATCACTCCGCAGCTACTCGTCCCAGGCGAGGCCGTACGCCTGTTGTTCCCGATGCCGGACCTGACCGTGAACCTTCCTGTCGCCGCGTGGATCGTCTGGGCGAAAGTCGAAGGCGCCAAATTCCGGTCCGGCCTGCGGTTCCTATCCTGATCGCATGGAGGATGGTTTCACGGCCTCCGGTTCCTGTCCTAAGGCAGGCGGCGGGATTCGTAGCCACAACTCTTAGGTTGGGTCTTGGGCCAGCGCAGGCTAAAGCCTGCGGCTACAATGGGCTACCGGACGCTTCGGGGACGTTCCTAGTGGAAAGATAGTCGAACAGGACCACATTTGCCCCTTCACGGGCGGCCTTCTTGTCGAAAAACTCCACGATGCGGTCGCGGCGGGCCAGGAGCCCGTCAATCTCCATGTTCGTGAGGTATGCCCCGAGCCGTTCGACGAGCGTCCTCTTGTCCAGCCGCCGCATCCCCTCGAGCAGGGCGCGATCGCACCGGACTAGGTCGTCCGGGGCGAGGAGCTCCTTATATGGGCGGAAGGCGCGCGTGTGGTCGATGATCCAGATGTCCCAGCCCTTGGTGATTATGATGTTCCCGTAGTTCCGGTCCTTGTTGGCGATAAGCTGGTCGAAGACGCGCACAATAAAGATCTGGCAGTTCCACCTGTCCCGCTCCGGGACCGGGGGCTTCTCCTGACGCCGGAGGCGCTCCTTCTCGTTCATCAGCACGTCATCGATCCACCAGGTCACCGCGGCTGGACGCTTGCCCACCTTCCGCTCGACCGTCGCCGGGATCATATTCATGTTCAGAAGTCGGTCCAGGATGTAGGCGGCCAGGTTGAACTTGTAGGTGTCCCGGAAATTGAGCTCCCATTGCCCCCCGACACCCTCGAACTTAGTTGTGGCCACGTCGACGGTCTGGATGTGCGCGTCATGGGTGCCTCGCCCGCTCCGCAGGGTGGCACGGGATGAACGCGTCGTGCCTCCGGTGATGACCTCGCTGCGGACGATATCCGCGGTCCGGAGAAAACCCTCCTTCTCCTCCCGGCCCCAGGCCGCCGGATCGGACGCCCGGTCCTGCCCCGGTGGCGTCGCCTGGGCGGCGCCGAGAGCGAGGACGGCAGCGCAGGCGGCGAGGATCCGGGCCGGGACCGCGCGCTCCCTAGTCGATCCGGAAAGCGACATCGAGCGGTTTCCCAAGTTCGTAGACGTCCAGCCTGAGCCTGAGGATCTTGCCCTTGATGCCCCCCACCGGCATCGGGAAATAGACAAGGTCCTCCATGTAGCCTTTCGTCTGGACATAGACGGCATCGACGGTCCGCCCTCCTCCCTGGGTTTGGGGGAAGAGGCGCCCCTCTGCCTTGCGGAAGTAGGAGAATCCCGTCATTATCTGGTCGCCGAGGACCCCCGTCTGGCTCTTGAACTTGTTGTCGGGGACCAGCTTGTCGTATTTGAGCGAAAGCTCCTCGATCGAGGGCATCGGGTAAACGGCGTCCGTCTCGTCGATCAGGAAAAGCGTCTCCCGGTCGACGATGATCCGGTTCAGGCGCTTGTTGGCGATCTTGATGCCCAGGGGAAAATAGGGTTCTTCGGCGCGCCTGCGGGCCAGCTCGACATCTACGATGATCGCCAGGTTCTTGTCCTCCCAGGTGTAGCTGAATGAGGCCGTCCGGGACGCCTCGCCGCCCTTCCCCGCGGGGCCAACGGTCGCGCATCCCATGGCCAGGAACACCAGGCCCAAAAGGATCGATACCGGAAGCTTTTCTTTCATCATCGTCCCCCTATTCGACCGCGAACTCGGCGGTCCTTTCGATCACCTTGTTGGCGATCTTGTCCGTGACCTTGATCTTGAAGGTATATTTCCCGGGCTTGAGCGGCGAGAGCGGGACCTGTGTCCCCCCGGCGACAGCCTTGTTCTCCTCCAACTTCGCCCGGATCGTCGTGGGGTTCAGCTTGAAACCCACTTCCGGAGAAACGATGAAGTAATCGACGATCAGATTGACTTCACCGTTCTCCATCGCGGCGTTGTAGATATGGAAGAGGACGCTCAGGTCCTCGCTCGCCTTGAAAACGCTTCCCCAGCGCGGCGTGGCCCTGTACTCGCTTGTGACATAAGGGCTGAACTCTTCGCCCGCCTCGTCCTTGGGCTTGGACAGCACTTCCGAACTGAGAATGAGGGAGCTCGTGTCGAGGTCTTTCGTCCAGAAATCCTTGACGTCCAGGTCGGCCTTGATCAAGGTCGGGTTCTCCTTGTCCTTGTCCTCGGCCCCTAGGTAGAGCACCGACTTTCCGGGCTTCGCCGGGAAGCCGAACACCATGATCAGCTTGTCGGCCTTCTCCTTCTCGACCCGAACCGTCTTCAGGAAATCCTGGACCTCCTCGCTTCCGCCCATGAGCCGCCCGAAGAATGTCGTTTCTTTCAGCTTCTTCCGATCGATGGTCTCTGGATCGATCTGTACCAGAAGGGATACGTAAGTGCTGCCGCCCATGGCGCGGGTATAGATCGGGGCCCACTCCAGAGAGATGCCCTTGACTTCGTTCCCGGTCTCGATGAACTCCCGGATCATCTTCCCCTCGGAGGAATTCTCTTCCAGGACGTATTTGTACATCGGAAGCTCCCTGAGGTCGGGGTTGAAGACGACGATCTTGGGAAAGACCTCCAGGGCCCGCCGGATTTTCTGCGGGGTCGCCTGATCGAGTTCGTACCCGAACTGGTAGTTCCGGAAAACCACCTGAAACGCATCCGTTAGGCTGAGATCCGGCATCGGTTGATATTGCCACGTCTCGGGCGGGGCCTCCATTTGGGTTCCGCCCGAGGCCGCGGGCCTTGCCCCGCCTCCTGCACCCTGGACCTGGGCCGGGGGCCCGAAGATGAGATAGACCTTCCCCATGTCCGAACGCCAGCCCTTGGGTCCCACGCCCGCGGCATAGGTCTTGTTGACGTATTCGAGCCTCGTGGTCCATTCGTCCCGGAATTCATTGACCTTGGTACCAGGCGAAGGGTCCCTTTTGGCCCAGAACAGCTCGATGAACCGGTCCTTGTCCGCCTCCGTCTTCAGGCCCTCGAACTCAGCCTTCTCTTCCGGCAGGACGAGGAGCGCAACTTCCTCCTTGAGCCATTTCTCATACTTGTCGGGCTCCTTTTTCGCGGCCGCAGCGGCCGGAGCGAGAATCGCGAGCCCGGTCAGGACGAGGATCGTCCACATGATGGGTTTCTTCATCTGAGCCTCCATGATGTTCGTTTTCCGTTCATGACGTCGACGGCGCCTTCGCGCGCCGCTCCCAATCGGCAAGGGCTTTATGTGCGTTCGCCTTGCGGGGCGTTTCGCCCTCGGTTGTCTTTTCGAGATAGAGCCTGAGATAGCGGACGGCATCGACCAGTTTTCCCGACTGCTCGAGGACGGACGCGAGGTTGAACCAGGTCTCGGGGGACGGTTGGAGTTCGACGGCCTTCCTCAGGTTCTCTTCGGCCAGGTCCCATCGGCCGAGGCCGGCGTAGATCACTCCCAAGTCCTGGCGGAGCCGGGGGTCGTCAGGGAATTCCGCCTTCAACGCCTCGTCGATCTTCGCAGCTTCCTCTCCCCGGCCCAGGGCTCCCAGCGCATAGGCGAACTTCATCCGGACCTGCTTATTCTCGGGTTCGACTTCCAGGGCCTGCCGGTAGAATCCTTCCGAACCCTCCCAGTTGCCCCGGACGTCTTCGACCCCAGCGGCGATGACCAGAGCGTCGAAATACCCGGGATCTATCCGAAGGGCCGCCCGGCTCATTTCGTAGGCCTCGTCGTACCGGCCCGCCCCCATCTCTAAATGGGCGAGCCGTGTGAGGAGAACGAAGGAATCCGGCATCCGGGTCAGCCCCTGCCTGAGGACCGCGATGGCCTCGGAGAGCCTGTCGCGGAGCGTCAGGAAGATCGCCAGGTCCACGTAACGCCAAGCGACGTCTGGTTGGAGGCGGAGGATCTCCCGGTAGTCCTTCTCCGCGTCGTCCCATTTTCCGTCCCATTCGTTCGTCTTGGCCCGGTAGAGGATCTGGAACTCGGGCATCATGTCCTTGGGGTCGGGAAGCGGGCCCGGGCCGACGCGGACCGAAGCGTCGCTCCCCACATAGCCGAGCGACCTCAGCCGCTCCTCTTCTTCCCGGCTGAGTTTCCGCCGGCTCAGGGCGAAACCTGAAGAATTCGCGGCGATCGCGTCCTTGAGCTTCCTCATCATCGCCGAGGCAGTCCCCGCCTGCTTCTGGACAAGGTCCCGCGTCTCTTCGGGATCGGCCTTTATGTCGTAGAGCTCGGGGCGCGGGGCCCGGATGAACTTCCGATCGCCGTCGATGAGTCCGACGAGCTCGGACCATCCGTACGTCTCGAGCGGATAATAGCTTTCCAGGTAACACGGCAGGTCGTCTTTTTTCCTGCCTTCCATGTAGGGCAGAAGGCTCGTCCCTTGGACCTCCTTGTTGACAGGCAGCTTAAGCGCATCAAGGACGGTCGGCATGATATCGATAAGCCTGACCCGCGACTCCACGACCCGGCCCCTCGGCAGGTTCCGCGGAGCGTGGAAGAGGAGCGGGACCTTCATCGTCACGTCGTATATAAAAACGCCGTGGCCCAACTCCCCCTTCTCCCCAAAAGCCTCGCCATGGTCGCCGGCGACCACGATGAGCGTCCGCTCGAGGAGGCCTTTTTCCCGAAGCCGCGCCAGGACCTTCCCGAAGCTCGCGTCCATGTAGGCGATCTCGCCGTCATACGGGTCGGAGGCGAAATCCTCCTTGAACGGCGACGGAGGCTTGTAGGGCGTGTGGGGGTCGTAGTAATGGATCCACGAGAAGAACGGTCCTTCCCCCGGCCCGTCCAGCCAGCGGAGGAAGGCCGCGGTGGTCTCCCCAGCCCGACGCTCCGATCGGAAGGTCTTGATCATCTCGTTCTCGCGGAACCGGTCGTCGAAGACGTCGAACCCTTTCCCGACGCCGAAGCGGGAGTCCACGTTGAACGAGCTGACGAACGCCGCCGTCCGAAACCCCTTCTCCTTGAGCCGCTCGGTCAACGTGACGATGTCTTTGTTGAGATAATAGGTCCCGTTGTTGTGGACCTTGTGATAGAGCGGAGTGGTCCCGGTGAGGATCGAAGCGTGCGTCGGGAGGGTCATTGGGACCGGGCAATAGGCGTTCGCGAAGCGGACGCCTCCGGCGGCGAGAGAGTCGAGCACGGGCGTCCGGGCCTTGTCGTATCCGTAGGCGCCGATGCGGTCCGCGCGCGTCGTGTCCAAGGTCACGAGGAGGACATTGAGGGCCCCGTCCTTTTTTACGTCGTCGGCGGGCGCGGCAAAGACGGGCAGGCCCGGCGAGGCCAAGGCGCCGACAAGGATGAGCGCCAGAATTCTCATAGCCCTTTGATCCGCCTTTCCCATTCCGTAACGGCTTCACGGGCCCGGGCCTTCCGCGGCGTTTCGCCCTCCTTGGTGTTCTTAAGGTAGAGTTTCATGTGGCCAACAGCATCCTCCAGCTTTTCGAGGCGGCCGAGGAGCGAAGCCAGTCGATGATGATTCTCAGGCGAAGGGTTCAGCGCGACGGCCTTCTTGAGGTTCTCCTCGGCCAAGTCCAGCCTCCCCAAGGCCGTGTAGATGACCGAGAGGTCGGTGCAGATCTTGGGGTCCTCAGGATACTCCTTCTTGAGGGCCTCGTCCATCCGGGCGGCCTCCTCACCGCGTCCCATGGCCCCCAGGACATAGGCGTATTTCATCCGAACCGTCTTGTTCTCCGGTTCGACGTCCAGCGCTTTGCGGTAGAAACCGGCCGCTTCCGCCCAGTTGGCGCGCATGTCCTCGGACCAACCCGCGATGACCGTCGCGTCAAAGTTCCGAGGGTCCAATTTCAGGGCGGCCCCGCTCGTTGCGAAGGCCTCTGGAAAGCGTCCGGCCTTCATGTAAAAGCTCGCCAGCCTCGAGAGAAGGACGACCGAATCCGGCATCCTTCTCAGACCCTCCATAAGGACCTCGATGCCCTCGGCGACCCTCTCCGCTTTGACGAGGAGCGCGCCCAGGCCGATATAGTGCCAGGGCACGTCGGGCCGCAGGCCTAGAAGTTCGCGGTAGCATTTCTCGGCTTCCCCGAATTTTTCCTCGGACTCCAGGAGCTTCGCCCGCGATAGGATCGCGCTCTCACCGATCCTGTCCTTGGGATCCGGGAGGGGGTCCTTCCCGACCCTCGGCGCCGCGCCCGCTCCGACGTAGCCCAGGGAACGCAGCCGTTCCTCTTCGTCCCCCGTCAGGGTTCGGCGGCCGGGTTCCGCGTTTGAGACATGGATACGTATGATCTCGTCGAGCTTCCTGTTGAGGAGCGCGGCCGTCAGGGCTTCCCGTGGCGCCAGGTCCTTCTCCTCTTTGGGGTCCTTCTTCAGGTCGTAGAGCTCCGACCGGGGGGCCCGGATGAACTTCCGATCCCCGTCGACGATCCCCACGAGCTCCGACCAGCCGAAGGTTTCGGTGGGATAAAAGCTTTCGAGATAGCAGGGCAGGCCCTCCTTCCTTTTCCCCTCGATGAACGGCAAGAGGCTCTCTCCCTGGACCTCCGGGTTCACGGGCATCTTCAGCGCGTCGAGGACGGTGGGCATGATGTCGTTGAGCCTGACACTCAAGCCCACGACCAGCCCCCGGGGGAGGTTCCCAGGAGCGGAAAAGATCAAGGGGACCTTCATCGTTGCATCGTAAATGAAGATGCCGTGGTTGCCCTCCCCATGCTCGCCCATGGATTCACCGTGGTCCCCGGCAACGACGACGAGAGTCCGGCCCAGGATGCCCCTCGACCGCAGGGCGTCGATGATCCGCCCAAGCTCACGATCCATGAAGGAGATCTCGCCGTCATAGGGATTGCCTGCGAACCTTTCCTTATACGGCGACGGCGGCTCGTACGGCGCGTGCGGGTCGAAGAAATGGACCCAGGAAAAGAACCGATCCCGGGATTTCGCGCCCAGCCAGGCAAGGAACGCGTCCGCGACCTTGTCGGCAGTCCTCTCGGAGCGGAACGTTTTCAGCATCTCGTCGTCGCCGAACCGGTCGTCGTAAACGTCGAATCCTTGGCCGAGCCCGAACCTCGAATCGGTGTTGAAGGAGGCGACGAACGCCGATGTCGCATATCCGTTTTCCTTGAGCCTTTCGGCCAGCGTCACGGCCTCGTCGGCCAGGTAATAGGCGCCGTTGTTGCGAACCTTGTGGCGGAGGGGGTAGGTCCCCGTGAGGATCGAACAGTGCGAAGGGAGGGTCAGCGGCGTCGAACAATACGCGTTCGCGAAACGGACGCCGTCCCGGGCCAGGGAATCGAGGACCGGCGTTCCGGCCTTCGCGTACCCATAGGCACCGACGTGGTCCGCCCGCGTCGTGTCCAGGGTCACGAGGAGGACGTTCAGCCGATCGTCCCTTTTCACGTCGTCGGCGGTCACGGGAAGGACGGACAGGCCCAGCGAGGCTAGGACAGCGGCGAGAATCAGGGCAGGGAGCTTCATCGCGCTTTGAGCCGCCTCTCCCATTCCGCAAGCGCGTTGCGGGCTTTGATGATCCTGGGCGTGTCGCCCTCTTTCGCAGTGTCGAGGAAGAGCTTCAGATAGGTGATCGCGTCCTTGAGCTTGCCCGTCCTCTCAAGGATCGCCGAATAGCTCAGATAGGCTTCCGGCCCCGGCTTCAGCTCGGCGGCTTTCCGGAGGTTTGCTTCGGCCAGGTCAAGCTTGTTCATCGACGCGTAGATCGTCCCGAGGTCGGCATGGACCCGGGGGTCGTCCGGATATTCTTTCTTGAGGGCCTCGTCCATCCGGGCCGCTTCCTCTCCCCGGCCGAGGGCCCCCAGGGCATAAGCATATTTCAAGCGGGTGTACTTGTTCTCCGGCTCGATCTCCAGGGCCTTCCCGAAGTATCCCGCCGATTCCTTCCAGCTGCCGCGCATGTCCTCAGACCATCCGGCGATGACCAGGGCGTCTAAATGCCGCGGGTCGCGTTTCAGGGTGGCCCGACTCATCGCGAAGGCCTCCTTGAAGTTCCCGGCCCTCATGTAGAAGCTGGCCAGCCGCGACATGAGGATGACCGAATCGGGCAGTCTCGCGAGCCCGCTCTTCAGGACCTCGATGCCGTCGCCGACCTTCCGCTCCTTCGCGAGGAGGATGGCTAGCCCGATGTAATGCCAGGACACGTCCGGCTCCAGCCGGAGGATCTCCCGGTAATATTTCTCGGATTCCTCGAAGTTCCCCTGGTATTCCAGAAGCTTCGCCTTGAAGAGGATCTTGTATTCCCCCATCTTGTCCTTGGGGTCGGGAAGCGGCCCCTTCCCGATCTTGACCGACGCATCGGCCCCGATGTAGCCCAGGGACCGCAGGCGATCCTCCTCGTCCCTCGAGAGCGTCCTCCGGCCGGGCGCCGCCTTCGAGGTCTCGGCCTTGATGATATCCTCCAACTTCCTGTTGAGGAGAGTGGCCGTCCGGGCTTCGCGCGACGCGATGTCCTTCTCCTCCTTGGCGTCCGTCTTCAGATCATAGAGCTCCGAACGGGGCGCCCGGATGAACTTCCAGTTCCCGTCAATGATCCCCACGAGCTCCGACCAGCCGAAGGTCTCCGGGGGATAGTAGGATTCGAGGTAGCAGGTCAGGTCGCCGTTTTTGCTTCCCTCGATGAACGGCAGGAGGCTCTCTCCCTGGACCTCAGGGTTCAACGGGATCTTGAGCATGTCCAGCACCGAGGGCATGAGGTCGATGAGCCTGATCCGCGAGTCGATGACGAGGCTCCCGGGCAGGCGCTTGTTGGCGTAGAAGATCATCGGAACCTTCATCGTCCCGTCGTAGATGAAGATGCCGTGGTCGAGCTCTTCCTTCTCCCCCAAAGCTTCGCCATGGTCCCCGGCGATGACGACGAGCGTCCTGTCGAGCACGCCCTTCGTGCGCAGGGCGTCGATGACCCGGCCCAGCTCGTGGTCCATGAACGCGACCTCGCCGTCGTATAGGTTCCCGGCGAACTCTTCCTTGTAGGGAGAAGGCGGGTCGTGAGGCATGTGGGGGTCGAAGAAGTGCACCCAGGAGAAGAATCGGCTCTCCGCGTTCCCCTCCAGCCAGCGGATGAAGGCGTCGGCGACCTTGTCGCCCCTCCGCTCGGACCGGAACGTCTTCAACATCTGCTCGTCGTCGACCCGATCGTCATACACGGCGAACCCCTGGTCCACCCCGAACCGCGAATCGACGTTGAACGAGGCGACGAAAGCCGATGTCCGGAACCCCCGGTCCCGGAGCCTCTCGGCAAGGGTCACGGCTTCCGGCGCAAGATAATAGGACCCGTTGTTGCGTACCTTATGGTAGAGGGGATATGTTCCAGTCAAGATGGAACAATGGGAAGGGAGCGTCAGAGGCGCCGGGCAATAGGCGTTGGCGAACCTCACGCCCCCGGCCGCCAGGGCATCGATGTTCGGGGTCCTCGCCTTGCTCCACCCGTAGGCCCCGATTCTGTCGGCCCTCATCGTGTCCAGGGTGATGAGGAGGACGTTGAGGTTCCCGTCCCGGGCGACTTTGGCTGTGGCACCGGTGCCCGGGAAGAGGTAAAGGTCCAGTCCCGGGAGGAGCAGAAGAAGAACGAATGAGACGATCTTTACCATGGCCGACATGCAAAAAATATATCAGAATCCGCGCCCGCCATCAATCGCCCGAAAAGAAAAGCCCTGCCCCGGCGGACCGGGGCAGGGCTTTGAGCGTGTGCGCGTGCTTGAACCTTAGAACATGATCCGGAGTGAGATCTGGGACGTTCTCTGGCCGCTCATCCTCAGCGATTTGCCGAAATTCACATTCGTCCAGCTCGTGGACGGGAGGTCCCAGAAGTAGGATTTGAGGAGGTTGAAGACCTCGAAGATAGCCTGAACCGTGAATTCCCTCCCGGCCATGGGCACGGTCCAATACTTCTGCAGGGAGATGTTGATGTTGTGGGTCGGGAACCACTTGAAGGAGTTCCGCTTTACGAAAGTCTGATCGTAATAGGAGAGGTCATTGGCGCCCGCCGGGGCCGTCGGGATGCCGAAGAGGCTCTTGTCCCAGCCGGGCTTGCCCCCCGTCCAGGTGATGATCTCCTGGTAGTTATCCCCTCCGAGCCACAGCGGCCTGTCGTTGTAATTGTAGTCTTTGTTCCAGTCGGCGGAGGAGACATTGGCCCTGACAGAGAATGGCTGGCCGGACGTGAAGTGGAAATTGCTGGAGATCTGCCAGCCGGCGATGACGTTCTTTAGGAACCAGTTGTTGGAGTCCTTGAAGAAGGGCAGGTCGTAGATCATGCCGCCGACGACTCTGTGCCGCCGGTCGAACTGGGCGTAGCCGTACTCGTCGCCGATCCTTTCGTTGGAGACGGCTTCCATAGCGGAGCCACTCCCGGTTTGATCCTCGCCGAAGTAGTCGGAGTTCTGGTCCTTGGCCACGCCGAAGGTATAGGCCGTGTACCAGGACCAGCCGTCCGCGAACCTCTTGTTGATCGTCGCGGTGAAGGCGTGGTAATCGGATTTCAGGTTCTGGGTCCGCAGATTGACGTCACGGATGGCGGTATAGGCGTTGATCCCGTTCGGGATGCGGTCCACACCGTCCCCGGTGAAGCGGTTCGGGCGCTGAATGGAGCCCAGATTCACGCCCTTGGACCCCGTGTAATTGAGCTCGATGGAAACGTTGGGCGAAAGCTCTCTCTGAATCCCGGCAAGCCAGTTATAGGCTTTCTGAGGCTGGAGGTCGGGCAGCATCCAGCGTAGGGCGGCCTTGTAGCCGGTGATGTTCTCCCTGGGGACGGTCCCGGGATAGGTAACCTTGATGGCCGGGCTTCCCACATCGTACCCGTAGTACGCGTCCCAGCCCGCGAACGAGGCGAAGGTGAAGTCCGGATAGTTGAACCGGTCGTTCTCATACGTGTTGTTGAACGTGCGGTCATAGGAGACGCCCGCCCCAGCCCGGAGCGAGGTCTTGCCGTCGCCGGTCAGGTCGTAAGCGAAGCTGACCTTGGGGGCGAAGGCCTTGTAATAGGGGTTCCAGAGCCCCTTGCCGAGCTTCTGGCGGCCGTCGAAAATGAGGTACCTGATCCCCTCCTCGCCGAACTTCCCCTCGATGAGCGTCTTCGAGTCGAAGCCTTCCTTGGTCCCGAAGGCGGGCATGTTGATGCCCTTTCCGGACGTTTCCTTGGGGACGCCGTAGTATTCCCATCTCAGGCCGAGGGAAACGGTCAGCTTGTCCGTCACGCGCCAGTCGTCCTGGACGAACAGGCCGCCTTCAAACCCTTTCCATTTCCTATGGGAATCGCCCTGCTTCCATTCGCCCTGGGCGTTGCCCGAGACGTAAGGATTGCCCTCGGGCGAGTCGGGCGGGTCGGCCCCGATGACCAGATAGTAGGCCCCGAGGTCGTAGAGAAACCACGTCGAATCCAGGAAGTAGTAGCTCCCCGCGACGTTGGCGTCGAACGTCGAGTCTGAATTCCAAAGCCTGGCCTCGCCGCCCAGCTTGATGCTGTGGTTGCCGACCTGGAAATTCAGGACATCGACCAGTTGATAGGTGTTGTTGGAGAAACTCTGCGGCATGTTCGGGTAGTCGCCGATGACCGTTACGCCGTCGGCAAAGGAGTAGCCGCCGATCGATGGAACCTCCGGGGCGAGGCGCGGCCAGTCCGCGTAGTCCCGGTGATACCCGATCCGGACCTCGTTGTACATGGTCGGGCTGAAAAGGTGGAGCCAGGTCAATCCCCCGGTGTGATAGGAATAGGGGTTCTTCTTGATGTTGCCCGGAAGTTGGGCAAAATCCCACTCGTACTTGGCCGTGTTGAAGAGCCAGCGGACGGCCACCCGGTCCTTTTCGGAAAAGATGTGGTCGATCTTCAGGCCGAAGTTGTAGCCCCTGGTCTTGGCCGTCCCGTCCCAGACGTACTTCCCGGCGTCGACGAGGCCGTCGCCGTCGATGTCCACGAAATCGTACGTCGGCTTGGGGTAGGAGGCGCCGTACTTATCAAAGAAATACTTGGCCGCCCCCGTGGCGCGGCCGATGGCTTCCGGAGTGAAGAACAGAAGCGGGTTCCGAGCCTCGTCGTCCTGCATGACGCCCTCGAACGAGGCGAAGAAGAACGTTTTATCCTTCTTGATAGGACCACCGACCGTCCCGCCGTATTGAAACCTCTTGTACGGAGGCAGGTCGTGGGTCAGCCAGTCTTCGCTCTGGAACAGCGCGCTGTCTCCCCGATGGAAGATCCAGGCACTGCCGTGGAGCTCGTTGGTCCCGGACTTCATGACGGCGTTGATGACGCCGCCGGAGTTCCGGCCATACTCGGCCGAGAAATTGTTGGAGACCAGGCGGAATTCCGCGATGGCCTCGGGCGGCATGCTCGTCGAGGCGGCTGTAGCCGTGCCGTTGTCGTTGTTGTCGATGCCGTCGATCTGGAAATTGTTCGAAGATCCGCGCATCCCGTTGATCGCGTAGCCGGAACGGCCGGCGCCGGGGAGGGTCCCAGGGGCGTATCCGATCAGGGCCGTGTAGTCGCGGTTTCCCTGCGGATAGCTCATAAACTCCTTCTCGGTGATGACGGTGGACACCTGGGCACGCGTCGTCTCGACCAGGGGCGAGACGCCGATGACCGTGATGTTCTCCTCGAGCTTCCCGAGTTCCAGGTTGAAGTTAACCTTGATTTCCGACCCGATCATGAGCTCAAGCCCTTCCCGGGTCGTCGTCTTGAATCCCTGGATGGCTGCGGTCATCGTGTACATGCCGCGGGGCAGCTTCTCGATCCTGTACCGTCCCTGATCGTTGGACACGGTTGATTGGACCAATCCCATATTGAGGTTCTTCGCCGTCACCGTGACTCCAGGGAGCGGGGCTCCCTCGATGTCGAAAACGGTGCCGATGAAGGTTCCGGTATCCTTGGACTGGGCCATTCCGAGAGAAGCCACCAAAAGAAAAGCGATACAGACAAGCGAAAGCTTTCTTAAGGTCATTCAACTCCTCCTAAATCCCATGGACATGGAATCTCTTGTTTTCCCCCTCCCGCGAAGCGCCTTCCCGTCTCGCGAGAATCCCCCCGGAACGCCATGCCCCTGCACGGACGCTCCGCCCTTCAGTTTTTCGGCGTGGTTTATCGGCTGTATACCCCTCCCTTCTAGAGATTCGCTCATGTCTTGGGAAATATGCAAGTTCGGTGCCAACTCGGGAGGGTCATCGAACTCTACATAAACGATTGAATAATATGATAAATAGATTATTTTGGAAAGTCTTCAGTCGAAAGGGATATCCAATTAATTGAATAGAATTCGTTTTTCTGGATTCACTTCACTTCGAAGGCGACGCTTTTCTCAGACGTCTTCCCCGAGAATATGTCCCTTACGCGGACGACGAGCTCGTACTTCCCCGGAGCCAACGTCGTCAGGGGGAGCCTGTTGCCCCGATCGATCCCCCCCTTCGACTTCTGGGCGATGGGGACCTGGATGTCCCGCGGCTCGCTAATCTCAAGGGCGGGCTGGTCACCCTTGAGGATCCGTTCCTCGATCCGGAGCCTGGCCACGCCGAGGTCCTCGTCGTAGGTCGCATTGTAGATCTGATAAAAATAGGCCAGCTCGTCCGTCCCAGAATACTGGGACGTCAGGCTGGGGCTGACGTCAAGGTCCCCGAACGTATAAGGCCCGCCCCTGGGCCGGGACATATTCAACTTGTCCGGGACCTTGAGGTCCGTGCTCCGGAGCGTCTTCATTGCCGGGAGATCGTTGGTCTCGATCGTGAGATCCTCGGGCTTCCCCTCGATTCTTCGGATATTTCGGGCCAGGATGATGTCGCTCGAGCCGAACTCGTCGGAGGCCACGGCCGGGACATCGATCCATCGGTCCACGTAGCCGACCTTCCCGCTCAGTTCGTCCCAGGCGACCAGGTGCAGGAAGTACCGGCCCGGCTTCAGGCTCGCGCCCTGGAGATACTGATAGTTCTCGGCAAACCTTTTCCGATAGCTGTCTTCCTTGAGGTTCATTTCGAGCCTGTCGCTCTTCTGGAAGACAATACCGTCCGCGTCCTTGACTTCGATATAGAAATTGACCAGGCCCTCGTACCTGTCCTTGGCGGGCCGGAATTCCAGGTCCTTGGCCGCCACTTCGAGGACCATGGGAATGTAGGTCAGCCCGTCCGCTCCGCGGAGGTAATTCTCCTTCGAGGAGATGGCCAGCCCGCTCAACGCAGCCTTGGATTCGACGATTCCCTTGAGCTTCATCTGCCGGGAACTCCGTTCGAGTTCCTCCAGGACCTCTCCCCTCGATTTAGTCAGCTCGGCCATCATCGCAAGCTGCTGGAGCGGCTGCTTGAAGGCATTTTGGGACATCTGGGCTATCACGGTCGGGGACTTTACGTCGGACGGGTAATCGTTGTATCCGGTGTATCGGGCCGGGAGCGAGACGTTCCTGAGCGCGTTAGCGAGAGCCGGGTTGTCCGTCAGCTGGTAGGAGCCCGCGGCGTAGTAATTGACGAACGTGAAATCCACGCGGCTGTCCTGCGTTTTGAGCCCGGGGATCTCTCTGTAGGTCCAGACCTCGGACGGGAACTCGGCGGTGGCTGCCTGGGCACCGAAGAGGAACCCCCTCCCCCCCCCGGGGTTCGTCTCAAAGAAATCCGGGGGGCCGTACATGATGTAGACTCTTCCCCGGTCCGAGCGCCAGCCCGACTTCCCCTCGAAATAGGTTTGGTTGGCGAAGGCGATCCTCCGGAAGTGCTCTTCCCGGAACTCGTTGACCGGGGTCTCGGGCGTCGGGTCGCGCCTCTTCCAGAAAATTTTGATGAAATTATCGCGCTCGGCGTCGGTCCTCAGGCTGCGGAAGACGTCCCTTTCGTTCTCGGAGATGATATAGACCACCTCTTCGTTCAGCCACTTCCGGAACCTTTCGGCGAGGGCCGGGGGCTTGTCCGCCTTCTTCACTTCTTTCGCTTCCTGGAACGCGCCGGGGCCTATGCGCCTGGCCCCCGTTCCCGCAACCGCACCGACGGACAGAAATGCCCCTCCGACGAGGATCGCCAAAGCCAAATTTCGTTCTTGCTTGGTCATTGTCCTTTCCTCACTCCCGCGCGCGGCTACTGGGATTTCAGGAACGCCAGGATCTGCCTGGCCACGGAGGCGTTCGGGTCGTCGGGCGCGAGCTCGACGAATTTTTCCAGGTTTAGTATGGCTTCGGCCTTCTTGTTCTGGTTGACGTAGATCATCCCCAGCTGATAATAGGCCGGGGCGAGGTCAGGCTTCAGCTCCTTCGCCCTGGCGAAGGCGGCCGTGGCCTTCTCGAGGTCCTGGAGGTTGACGAGGCAGGCGCCGAGATTGTAGGAGGCGTCCGGGTCCGCCATACTCAGATCCGAAGCCTTCTGGAAGTATGGGAGAGCCTCCTGGTACTTCTTCTGAGCGCCGAGGATCTCGCCGATATTCTTGTTCGCGCTATAGCTCTCCGGCTGGACCTCGAGCATTTTCTTGAACGCCTCAAGGGCCTCGTCGCTCTTGCCGAGCTTCAGAAAGCTTAATCCGAGATTGCCGTGATATACGGGCTCTCCCGATTCCTTGCCGATGGCGGCTTTGTAGGCCTCCGCGGCCTCTTCGAACTTCCCCGCCTTGAACAGATCGTTGCCCAGCTTGAAGTCCTTGTCCCCCGGGGACTCCCCGATGAAATACTTGCCTTCCTCGAGTTCGAGGACGACCTCGACGATCTCCATGATGCCGACATGTTTCTCCATGAACGCGGGGAGGAAGCCGTCCTTCTCGGCCTTGATCTGGTAATAATCGGGCTGGAGGCCGATCTGGATGTATTCTCCCTTGGCGTTGGTCTTGAGCGTGTACCTCACAGCCGAATACTGTATGGACACGACCGTGACCTTGACGCCTTCAAGTACATTCCCCTTCTTATCCTTGATCACTCCCTTGACGGTGCCCTGAACGGGGGCCGGCAGGATCCGGATGCATAGAAGGATCGCCGCGAACAGGGCCCAAACCGCAAGACGAGATCGATCGTTCCTCATGAGACTCACCCTATCTTTCCCGAAATTACTACCATTTCCGAAGGTATCGTATCCTGCCCCGGGCGCAAAGTCAATCGGGGCGGGCTTGCCTCCGGATCGGGTAAAGAAAGCTGAATTTGTTTCGGGGCGGCGATGACGCCGGCCTGAAGCTTTTGGGCGCGGGTTGGAGGGAGGACTCGGAAAACGCCCGCATCGCCCGTAGAAGCAGGGTCGAGGGGGAGGGGCGGCCTCAATCGCCGCCCCTCCCCCCGCGGAAGCCCTTGTCGGGATCCGATCAGAACTCGAACTTTGCTCCGACCCGGAAAATGCGCGGATTCTGTATGGAGGTCATCTCTCCGAAGATCCGGCTCGTATTGCTCGACAGGTCTTCTGCCGCGGTCGCTTTATTGGCATTGAAGACATTGAAACCGTCGACGAACAGGCTCATGGCTAACATACGGACGCGGAACGTTTTTTCCAGACGCAGGTCGAGGACGTTGTAGGCCGGCAGGCCATGGGAGCCGCGTGTCTCGGCGTAAATCGTCTCGTCGCCCTGGTTCAGCTCGATGCCGAGATCGGAGCTCGTGATCTTCCGCGTATAGCGCTGTCCGGAAAGGTAGCGATAATAACAGCTGCCCATGATCCCCCAGGGTCCCTTGAGCATGCCCTGGAGCTTGAACTGATGACGCCGTTCGAGATCCATCCGGCCGTAGGCGTTCGTGTGATTGTTGGGATTGTCAAAGTAGCCGCGGGCTCCGTAGCTGTCGTTGAAATCCGTCCCGATCAGCCCCCGCGAATTCTGGTAGGTATAGGAAACCGCCAGGCCCCACCTGCCGGTGAACCTCTTGTTCATCGTGACTTCGGCGCCATCGTAGTTTCGATTGGCGCCGGGAGGGTTGACGGTATAGAGCCGGACAGGCGGGAAATTGGTCTGGTTGTAGAATGTCTGCGGGCTATCGTCATAGGGATCCGTCACCGTGACGGCCTCCCAATTCAGCCAGACGAGCTCGCCCCGGTCCATCAGCGCGTCCATGTCCAGCATGTTCCCGTTGACGTCCTCGATCAGGTCCCTGTCCCATTTCTTGATATAGCGCGCCCCGACCGAAAAGTCGGCCAGGACCTCCCGCTCGATGCCGATGGTCAGTTCGTCGATGTAGGGGTTCTTTAGCTTGTGTTCCTTGTAGCCGGCCGAGTTACTGCCTGGAACATAAAGGTAGAACGGCGCGTCGGCCTTGGACCAGTCGGGGTTCAGGGAATCCAACACCACAACGAAGTCGTTGGGGTTGAGGTAAGAGAACCACTGCGTGAGGTTCGCCGCGTAGTACCGGGAGAAGCTGGCCTTGATCAGGGTCTTCCCGTCCCCCGTGATGTCAAATATCGCGCCCAGTCTCGGGGCCAGCGTGGTCCATTTCAGGGGCGTCAGCCTTTTCATCACGCTTCGATTGTACGTGTAGCCATAAAGGCTCTGTTCCCCCTCGCCCTGGTTCTGCGGGGGGATGATGCCGCGCTGGTGCTCGAATCTCAAGCCAAGATTGAGCGTCAGGCGGTTGTTGAGCGTCCATGTGTCGTTCACGAAGGCGGCGCTGTTCATCGTATCCTCGTACTTGTCGAGGTCCGCATAATAGGTCCCGTACCACGGCTCGCCACCCCACGTGTTGATAAAGGACATGCCGTTCCTCGGATCGGTTTTCCAATGCAATCCCCAGTAGCTCCAGGAATACATGAACTCCCCTCCGAACTTCAGCTCGTGGGAGCCGGCCAGCCCGTCGATGAATCTGGTCCCGTCGACGTTGATCTGGAGCCTATCCCTCTTGTTGAGGTCGTCGTTGCCGTAGCTTCCCGAGACGTTGCCGGTCGTCACCTCGTAGATGTTCGGCAGCTCGGTCTTGGCCAGCATGTTGAAGTCGGACTTGACATAGCCGACCCGGAAGTTGGCGAAGAAGCTGTTGGAAAAGAAGCGCGTCCATTGGAAGTTGATGACGTGGGTTGGAGTGACCTGCTTGACGGTCGTGTCCTCGGTCTGGAACCTGTCCGCGAATCGGTTGGAGTACTTGATATCCGAATAATTGTAGGAGAGGACGAACTTGTTCCCCTGATCGGGCTGGAAGCTAAACTTGATGTAGGGATAGGGCATAGAGCTGTCCACGGGCGTGTTGGCCGTCTTGTTATAAGGGAAGCCGTCCACGTACGTCTGGTTCTTGGAATAGCTGAGGTTCATGAAGAACCAGAGTTTGTCCTTGACGAGGGGCCCGCCGAGATCGAAGATCGGCTCCATCTCGTACTTGAAGCCGCTCAGCCGCCCCTCAAGAGGCGTGCCTTTGGTGTTCTTCGATTGGAGCTTTTCGTTCCGATAATAGAAGGACGCCGCGCCGCTGAACGAGTTCCCTCCGGACTTGCTGACGACGTTGATCATGGCGCCCCGGACGCCGCCGTACTCGGCCGAAAGGCCGCCGGACAGGACGGAGATCTCCTCCATCAAATCGAGCCCGAAGAACACCGCCTGCGTCCCGACGGTCGGATCGCCAAGGTTGACCCCGTCGAGGTTGTAGGTATTATCCCGGACCGAGCTCCCATGGGACGTGTCCGATGTGAAGCCCGGCGTCATATTGACGAACGTGGCCAGGTCGCGAACGGCCGGAACCGAGCTCAGAAAAGCGGACTCGAGGTTGACGTTCTTGGTCGTTGTCTTGACGTCCATAGTGGGCGCCCGGCCGACGACCGTGACCTCCTCCTCAAGGCTCTTGATATCCAGGGTCACGTCGATCGAGGACGTCTGGCCGACGCCGACCTTGATGTCCTTTCGGATCAGCGTATTGAATCCGCTGAGGGCAAAGGTCAGTTCATAGAGCCCCGGCGAGAGAGACGGGAACCGGTAGCCGCCGTCCTCGTTCGTGATCATCGACATCCGGGAAACGATGATCGCGGGGGACCTGAGGCTGACCTCGACGCCGGGAAGCGCGACGCCTTGGGCGTCCCTGACCTTGCCAACGATGGACCCCGTCTGAGCGGACTGCCCCCATCCCGCCGCCGTAGCCAGGACCAGGGCCAGGAACAAGATTGCCGATCGCTTGAACATTTTGACCTCCTTTTCACGATGATGAAGTACTCGCGACACGGGAAACAGCAAAAGACGTGCCATTTCTAGCTGGGAGCCGGCGCATCCGAGGACGCCGTAAATGTAAACGGCCGCAATATTATTTACGTTTGAATGCGAACGCCGGAGGACGCCCGACCGGGGGGGGGAACCCTTGACAAAGCCGGATTATGTTCAGTATAATTGACATCTGTAATAGAACATTAACAACGTCATGGCCCTGGAAACGATCCTCGACGATGTCCTCGACGGCCGGTCGAAGGTCCGCGTCCTCCGCCTCTTTGCCTTGAGAACGGACGGTTTCCTCGCTTCCGGACGGGAGATCGCCCGCCTGACCTCCCTGTCTCCGCCCGCCGCCCACACGGCCCTCCGGTCCCTCCTCGATGCCCGCATCCTCGGGCGCGAGATCGTGGGACGGCAGCATCTCTATCGGCTGAACTCGGGGGCCCGCCTGGTCCGGGACATCATCCGGCCGCTGTTCGCCCGCGAGGGCGGGGTCCGCGAGGACGCCGGGGCCTTCCTGGAGAAGCGGATCGCGGAAACGGGCCTGAGGGGATCCGTCGTATCCGCCGTACTCTACGGAAGCCTGGCAGCGGGAAGGACCCAAGATTCGAGCGACTGCGACGTCGCGGTCATCACCGGGAACGTCCGGGACAAGTCCCGCCTTGAGAAGGCCTTCCAGGATACGATCGCGGCCGAGTTCTTCGAGGAATTCGGATTCCACGTCGATCCCTACATCAAAACGGAAGCAGAGTTCCGAAGAAAACTCCGGAAGAACGAGCCCCCGCTCACGACGCTGATGAAAGGCTATCGAACGCTCTTCGGGAAGGACCCGATCGAGTTCCTGTGAGGTGTCGCCATGAAGGTCCGGACGCGCAAAGAGGACCGAAGTGCCGCTATCGATTATTTCAACAAAGCCGAGGACAACCTTAAGGCCATGCTCTCCTCGTTCGCCGCAAAGCACTGGAACGCCGCCGGCACCCTGGCCCTCCAGTGTTCCATCTCTTCGGCCGACGCCTTGAGCGTCTATTTCAAGGGGCTCCGGTCGGTCTCGCAGGACGACCTCGACATCTGCGAGCTTGTCGCCTCGATCCCCCTGGCCGAGGCCGCGGCGCAGGCCACCCTCCTCCGGCGAGTCATCGGGAAGAAGAACCTCGTCCAGTACGAGCGCCGAAATCTCACCGCCAAAGAAGCCGAGGAGCTGGTCCGGGCCGCCTCGGAGTTCTATCGCTGGGCATGCTCCCTGGCTCGGCCCGTCGGGCGGGACTGAAAGGAGTGGCCATGACACGAAGATGCCTGCATCCGGTCGCTGTTCTCGGGCTTCTCGCCCTGCTCGGAGCGGGCCCCTCCCTGGGACAACAGGCCCGGCTCCTCGAGGACGAGGCGAACACCGTCGACGTGGTCCGGAGGACGAAGAACTCCGTCGTTTTCGTGACCAACATCCAGCTCGTCCGCGATTTCTTCTTCTCGAGCGAAGAGGCCGTTCCGCGCGGCAGCGGATCCGGGTTCGTCTGGGACGACAAGGGCCACATCGTCACGAACTTCCACGTCATCGAGGACGGCGACATTTTCAACGTCGCCCTCCCGGGCGGCGAACAGCGGCGGGCAAAGCTCGTCGGCCGCGAGCCCAACAAGGACATCGCGGTCCTTAAGGTGGAGGGAGATCTGGCGGGGCTCTTCCCCATGCCCGCGGGCTCCTCCCGAGACCTTCAGGTCGGACAGAAGGTCATCGCCATCGGCAACCCGTTCGGGTTCGACCACTCGGTCACCACGGGCATCGTCAGCGCTCTGGGACGGAGCATGCCCGGGGCGGGCGGGGTCACCATCCGCGACATGATCCAGACGGACGCCTCAATCAACCCCGGGAACTCGGGCGGACCGCTCCTCGATTCCGCCGGCGAGCTCATCGGGATGAACACGATGATCTTCTCGCCTTCGGGGGCATCGAGCGGGATCGGGTTTGCCGTTCCCGTGGATACCATCCGGAAGATCGTCCCGGAGATCATCAGGAACGGGAAGGTTGTCCATCCGGGCCTGGGCGTATCCCTGATGAGCGACCAGTACTCCCGGCGCATCGGGGTCGAGGGGGTCGCCATCCTCGAGGTGCCGCGCGGGAACGGGGCCGCCCGGGCCGGGCTCAAGGGTTTGGGCCGCGACCGCTTCGGCCGCCTCTTCCTCGGGGACGTCGTCGTCGCCGTCGACGGGACGAAGGTGGGATCGTATGACGATCTCTATACGGCGCTCGAAGAGAAGAGGATCGGGGACACCGTAACTTTAACCGTGAAGCGCGAAGACAAGGAGCGCAAGGTCCGTCTCACCCTCGTCGCCGGCGACTAAAGCTCACGTTCCGGTCCACGGCCCCCGTCTCCGGGGCCCGAAGCCTCGGGAGCTTTCCGAAATCTCTTCAGGAGCAAAGCCAGAATGTATAGAGGGCCTGCGTAAAGCGCCGCGCCGGCGGCCAGGCCGATGTTCCGGCCCTTCAGCATCTCCATTCCCCAGCTGAACTGATCCTCGTTGATGAGGTAGGTCCAGGTCGATGACGGACCCTTGAGGTCGTCGGCGTCAAGGTCGAGAGGTCCGCCCTTTTCGGTTCGCGACCCGAAGCCGGCGAGGACGGCCTCCTCGATCCGGCGTGGGATCTCCAGGAATTCCGCCGTCGAGGATCGGACAAACTCGTCGAGAGGCGTCATCCCGCCCACGCTCACAAGGTGAATGCTTTCCCGGGTATCGGCCAGCCAGGCGAGTTGGCCCGACCAGATCTTGTCGATGGCCAGGATGGTCAGTCTTCGTTCGAGCTCCCGGGCCGGCCCCTTCCCGAAACGCGTTTCTCCCTCGACGAAGAGACCAGGGGCCCTCCTTCCGACGATCCCGACGTCCTCCCACGCGCGGGCCCTTTCGGGTCCCGCCGCGACGCGATCTCCGGACAGGAGGACCGCGTCGCGCCAATCCTGCACGATGCGCCGCTGGCGCTCGACGAGCGAGGAATATTTCCGGAGCGACCGGCGGATGTCGAAGTTCTGCCCTTCGATGACGCGCTGAGCGTGAGCGATCTCGTCCCGGACGAGGCGGCCCGTGACCGGTTCGCTCCCTCGTCCGGTTCGGTACCTTTTCTTGAGCATTCCCTCGAGGCCGTAGCGAACGAAGATATCGTCCTCGAAACTTACGTAGAATCGCGATGATCCCGGGTCCCCCTGCCGCCCCGCCCGCCCCCGAAGCTGACGGTCGATGCGGAGGCTCTCGTGGCGGTTGGTTCCTATAACATGGAGGCCGCCGAGCGCGACGATGGCGTCATGGTCCCGCTCTTCGGTCCCCCCCAGCCTGATATCGGTCCCCCTGCCGGCCATATTTGTCGATATTGTGACCCCGCCGAGCTTTCCGGCCCGGGCGACGATCCCCGCTTCGAGCTCGTCGTTCTTTGCGTTGAGGACCTCGCACGGGACGCCGGCCGCCCGCAGGTCGGCAGCCAGTCCCTCCGATTCCCGGACGCTCGCCGTGCCGACGAGCATCGGCCGCCCGTCCGCATAGGCTCCGCCGATCTCGCGGACGAGGGCGGCCCGCTTGGCTTCGATATGCGTGAACACAGCATCCGGGAGGTCCTCCCGGATGCTCGGGACGTGGGGTGGGACGATGACGACATTCAGACCATAGAATTCCTTGAACTCGGCCGCCGCAGACCGAGCCGTCCCCGTCATCCCGCAGAGGCGCGGATAGAGTCCGAAGAACTGCTGGAGGGCGATCGAACCGAGGATGCGCCCCGTGGCGTTCCGGGTGATACCCTCTTTGGCCTCGACGGCCGCTTGGAGCCCGTCGGGCCAATGCCGGCTTTCGACGACCCTTCCGGTGAACTCGTCGACGATCTCGATGCCGCGGCCGCGGACGATATAGTCCACGTCCCGGCGGAGCAGGGCCTCGGCATGGAGCGCGCAATGGACGGCCGTGAGCAGATCCCGGTTCGCATCGTCATAGAGGCTTCCGGATCGGAGAGTGTCTTCGACGCGGTCGATGCCGGCGTCGGTGAGGAAGATGTTCCGGTGTTCGGCGTCCGTTTCGTAATCCCGGCCACGCTTGAGCATCCGGACGAGAACGGCCAGCGCGTCCGCGTCGCCCAGGCTTCGGCCCACGGTTCCGGAGATGACGAGCGGGACGCGCGCCTCGTCGATGAGGATGGAATCGGCTTCGTCGACGAGGGCCATGTGGAACGGCCGATGAACGAGGTCCCTCGCCGAGTAAGCTATCCGATCGCGCAGGAAATCGAACCCCGCCTCTTTGGCGGCGGCATAGGTCACGTCGCACGCGTAGGCGCGCCGCTTATCGTCGGACGGCATCCCCTCCCGGACGAACCCGACCGAAAGGCTGAGGAATTGGTACACCGGACCCATCCAGGCGGCATCGCGCCGGGCCAGGTAATCGTTGAATGTCAAGACGTGGACGCCGCGACCCGACAGGGCGTTTAGGTAGGCCGGGAATACGGCAGCGAGGGTCTTTCCCTCCCCCGTCGGGAGCTCCGCGACCCGGCCGCCGGCCATAGCGAGCCCCGCGATGATCTGAACATCGAACGGGTCGAGGCCCAGGACCCTCTGCGACGCTTCCCGGACGAGGGTGAACGCCTCTACGATGACATCTGGTCCAGGCAAGTCCGATCCCGGCCCGGCATTGCGGGCGCCCATGATGAGGCGCCCCGAAACCGCCCGCAATTCGGCGTCGCCGAGCCGGTCGAGCCGACGCCTTTTTATATCTTCAAGCACCTTTTTGTACGGTCCGAGGTCGGTTTCGACCGCCCCGCCCGAAACTTTCTTGAATATGTCCTTGATCTTCATGACAGACCTCCTCTCTCGTTTCTGGATACGGATTCCCGGAACGTCGTGAGAATCACGCGAAGAGAGGTGGGCTTCTTCCGGCAGGAACGCTCGAGGAGAGAGATAAGACCGGAATGGAACCCGGCGGGGCCGCGCGCGATAGGAGGGCAAGAGCGATGAGCGCCGAGGAGGGAATAAGCAGAAGAAGCGCAAATGGAAAAACCAGCGCCGCGATGATGGGGAACAGCGATCTCGTCATTGGTTCTATTGTATCGGGCGGGTTGACCAGAATCAAGAACCAGGACTTCCCCCAAAAAACAGGGCTGATTTAGCCTAAGTTTTGTTTTATCTATCAGATGCATGGGATTCCATGTGGAATCGTAAAAATGGGGGTACTTTCAAGTAAAATGGGGTCTCACACCATGCCAAGCCTGACCGC
>CAZPEP010000014.1:0-49017 GCA_964585685.1 uncultured Eubacteriales bacterium
CCCCTTTTCCTCCTCGTCGAGCTTGTTCAGAGGCTTGATCGGCTCCGCGGCCGCGGCGTCGAGCTTGGGCCCGCCTTTCGGCTTGAACGCCAGGCCTAGGACGTAGAGCTCGGGGGTCCCGAGGTCGTGGGTCCACCAGACTCTCGGGTTCTTCAGGACGAGCTCGGGCGTCGTCTCCGGCGCAAAGACGACCTTCTTCGTCTCCTTCGGCTCCAGGGTCACTTCACGGGAGAACATCTGCGATTCCAGCCGGCCTTCCAGCGTGCCGGAGACCTTGTTCGCGCCGTTGTTCCTGAGCTCGGCCGAGATCGTGATCCTGGCCTCTTTGAACGCCTCAAGGTCGAGCTTGGTCATGACGAACGGGGCGTTGACGGAGACGTCTCCCGTCGCCTTGACCCGCACCTCCCGCCAGAGCCCCATGTTCTTGTCCGGAGGCGCCGGATTCCAATCCACGAATCCCACGGTCGGCTCCCCGGGCTTGGGCGGGAAGATCTCGACGGCCAGGATGTTCTGTCCGCCTTTCACGGCCGCCGCCGTCACGTCGAACTCGAGGCGGCGGAAGGCGCCGTAGGCCTCGGAAGCGTCGGCGACCTTCTTGCCGTTGAGCCAGATATTGGCCCGGTAGTTGATCCCGTCGAACTCCAGCTTGAACGTCGTCTTCGAGGGATCGGCCGTGAGCGGGAACTCGGTCCTGTACCACCAGGAGCCCTGGAACGGTTCGGAGGATATCTTCTTCAGGTTGTCCCCGACGAAAATATCCGGATAGACGTTGTTCTGGACGAGCGTTCCCATGACGGTCGCGGGGACCGTGGCCGGGTACCACCGGTTCATGACGAGCCCGGGCGCGGAGACCTTCTCCCCGCCCTCGCCGACCTTGGCCGACTCCTGGATGAACCAGTTCGTCAGAGTCTGGCCGAATTCGCCCTCGCCCATGGGCCCCATCGGACCCCGGCGAGGCGGCCTCTGGGCGAACGCCGTCCCGGCGACCGTCATGGGGACCCTCGTCCAGAATAACGTATACACGGACATCTACTTCGGGGACAACCTGAAGAGGATCACTTCCGACCCGTTCCAGGGCTCCTGGTGGTACAGGACCGAGTTCCCGCTCAGCGCGGACCCGTCGAAGACGACGTTCAAGCTCGAATTCGACGGCATCAATTACCGGGCCAATATCTGGCTCAACGGCAAGAAGGTCGCCGACGCCTCCGAGGCCTATGGCGCCTTCCGCCGCCTCGAGTTCGACGTGACCGCGGCGGCCGTGAAAGGCGGACAAAACGTCCTCGCCGTCGAGATCTTCCCGCCCCAGCCCGGGGACCCGACCATGGGCTTCGTGGACTGGAACCCCGCGCCGCCGGACAAGAACATGGGGATCTGGAGGGAAGTGCGGGTCAAGGCGATGGGCGACGTCTCCATCGACGCCCCGTTCGTCGTGACCAAGCTCGACCTCCAGGCCTTCAAGGAAGCGTCCCTCACGGTCTCGGCCGAGCTCAAGAATAACACCGCGAACAAGGTCTCCGGCACCCTGGAAGGCCGGCTGGAATCGCGGACGTTCTCGCGTGAGGTGACCCTTGAACCGAAAGAGACGAAGAAGGTCGTCTTCTCGCCCGAGACGACCCCGGAGCTCGTCCTAAAGAACCCGAGGGTCTGGTGGACCCACGACCTCGGGACGCCCGAGCTCTACGTCCTCGGCCTGGCCTTCAAGCCGAAGGAAGGCCTCAAGGTCGACGTCGCTGCCGCGGAGCCGATCAAGCCGCTGAACAAGCTCGACGCCGAGGATAAGGACCGGGACAGGGAAGGCCCGTGGGGTAACGCGAAGAAGAGGCCCGGCCTGCGCAGTCTGTATTCGGACGTCAAACTCGTCCGGTTCGGAGTCCGCGAGGTCGCCGACTACATCAACGAGCAGGGCTGGCGCGGTTTTAAGCTCAACGGGAAGAAGGTCCTCGTCCGCGGCGGAGGCTGGACCGACGACCTGCTCCTCGACAACCGGCCGAAGAAAGTGGCCGCCGAGATCTCCTATGCCCGGCACATGAACCTCAACGCGATCCGCGTCGAGGGCTTCTTTGGCTCGAGTCAACAGCTCTACGACCTCTGCGACGAGAACGGCCTCCTGGTCATGGCCGGCTGGAGCTGCCAGTGGGAGTGGGAGCACTATTTCGGCAAGCCCGTCTCCGAGAAATACGGTGGGATCATCTCTCCCGAGGATATCAAGCTCGTGGCCGCCTCGTGGAAGGACCAGGTCCGCTGGCTCCGAAACCACCCGAGCATCTTCGTCTGGATGGAAGGGAGCGACCTCCTGCCCAAGCCCGAGCTCGAGAAGGAATATATCGCCATCCTGAAGGAAGATGACCCAACCCGGCCGGCCGTCATCTCGGCCAAGGAGCAGACGAGCGGGCTGACCGGGAAGTCGGCCGTCAAGATGCGCGGGCCCTACGACTGGGTCCCACCGACCTACTGGTACGTCGACAAAAAGAACGGCGGCGCCTTCGGCTTCAACACCGAGACCGGGCCGGGCCCCCAGGTCCCGCCCATCGAGAGCCTGCAGAAGATGATCCCCGAGAAGAATCTCTGGCCCATCGACGACATCTGGTACTACCACTGCTGTCGCGGGGAGTTTAACACGCTCGACACCTATAACGAGGCCATGACGAAGAGGCTGGGCGCCCCGAAGGACCTCACCGACTACCTGGCCAAGGCCCAGTTCCTCAACTACGAGGCCATGCGGGGCATGCTCGAGGCCTTCGTCGCCAACAAGCACGTCGCGACCGGGGTCATCCAGTGGATGTACAATTCGGCCTGGCCGAAGCTCTGGTGGCAGTTCTATGATTATTACCTGATGCCCAACGGCGCCTTCTACGGCGCCCGCAAGGCCGGGACGCCCCTCCACCTCGTCTACGACTACGGGACAGGTACGGTCCTGGCGGTCAACAACACCCTCAATCCGGTCGAGGGGCTCAAGGCCGTCATCCGGGTCTTCGACATCGGCCTCGAGGAGAAGTTCTCCCGGGAAGTGCCGGTCGCCCTTGCAGCCGACGAGGTCCGGAAGCTCGACGTCGTCCTCCCCCGGGAGGGGCTCGACAGGGCCTGGTTCCTCGACCTCCGCCTGTACACGAAGGATAAGGAGGTCGCGACCGTGAACTTCTACGCCCTCTCCGCGAAGCCGGAGACCATGGACGACGCCCGATCGACCTGGTACATGACCCCGGTCAAGGAATTCGCCGACCTGACCGCCCTCCAGGGGCTTCCCCCCGTCTCGATCCGCGAAAAGCATTCCTTCAAGAAGGACGGCCTGGGGCAGATCATCACGGTCGAGCTCGAGAACCCGACGCCGAACCTGGCCTTCCAGGTGGAGCTCAACGTCTATAAGGGCGACTCGGGCGAGGTCGTCCTGCCCATTTTCTGGGACGACAACTACATGTCGCTCCTTCCCGGCGAGAAGCGCAAGGTCCGGGGATTCTTCGCCCAGGAGGACCTGGGGGGGTCCGAGCCGGAGCTGAAGGTCAGAGGATGGAACATCATATAAGGATGCGCCCGACCCTTCTTCGTTCGGCCGTTCGAGTATTTCTATTTTTCTCTGTTGTTTACATGGCCGCCCCGGCACCCTCCGACCTCGGTGCCTCTTTCCCGTCCCCGGCCGAAAAGGCCTCCGTTTCAGCACCGAGCCGGGACAACAAATTCCTCTATGACGAGGGCGGGGTCGTCCGCGGGGACGCGTCGAAGTAGGAACTCGCCCTGATCTTCACCGGCGTGGACTTTGCCGACGGCGGCCCGCATTCGGACCGTCACCTCCTCTACTGCGACTGGGAAGACCGGTCGAAGACGCTCGTCTCTCGCGAGGAGTTCGAGCGCGACATCCTGGCGAACGACGCCGTCATGGCGGAGTACGGGATCCGGAAGACGGACGCGCCGTACTTCATTCCCCCCTACGAATGGTACAACAAGGAGATCGTCACGTGGGCCGAGGGGCTCGACGTGTTCCTGTTCAATTTCACGCCCGGGACCTCGTCCAACGCCGACTACACGACGCCCGACATGTCCAATTACCTGTCCTCAACCGTGATCTGCGACCGCAGCCTGGACTACGAGAAGAAGGACCAGAACGGCCTCAACGGGTTCATCCTGCTCATCCACGTCAGGACCGGACCCGAAACACACGGACAAGCTGTACGCGCATCTCGGCGAACTCATTGATACACTGCGCGCCCGCGGCTACGCCTTTGTCCGCCTCGACAAATTGCCCTCGTCACGGCGGCCTGCTTGATCTCCGTGAGAATCCGGGAAATCCCCCCTGCCCTCCTTTTGAAAAGGGGGGAATTCCAGGAACCCGACCGGAAGCGGATCCGCCCCGCCCGAGCCTGCGAACGGTCAACGCAGACCCCGCGATTTAGCCGCAAGATTTTTTTTTGGGCCGGTTCGTGACGTAACCCCAAGCTTCCGTCCGCATGAATACCCCCCTTTGGAAAAGGGGGTTGGGGGGATTTACTTCTTGAGCTCGTCGACGAGCTTCCGGATCGGGGGCTGGTCGGGACTGATCTCCAAGGATTTCTCCCAGGTCTTCAGGGCTTCTTCCCGGTTCCCCATCTTGAAATAACACGTCCCCAGGAGGTTCATGATCTCGATGTTCGCCCCGAAGCGTTCAAGGCACTCGCGGTAGAGGGCGGCGGCCTCGGCGAACTCGCCGAGCGCGTGGTGCGTCCGTCCGAGCGCCGCAAGGACCTCGGCACTCCCCCGCCCCGCGGGGGCGAGCGGCGCGAGGATCTCCTTAGCCCTTCCGAAGTCTTCGACGGCCACCAGGCTGAGCCCATAAGCGACCGCGATGCTCGGCTTATCCGGTTTCAAAGAGTAAGCCTCGGCCAGCCGAGCGACAGCCCCCTTGAGGTCGCCGGCGTTCAGGAGTTCCTGGCCCGTCACGTACAAGTAATCCTCTCGCCCGTGGGCCGGGGCCACCGCGGCGATGACCATCGGCCGGGGAATGAACGGCCGGATGGAGATCTCGAAATCCGCGGACTTAGCGTCGAGTCGGGCGCCCTTCCCGTCGAGGAGCTCGACCTGGATCTTGTAGTATCCGGGGACGAACGCGGATGGCGGCTGGTCCAGCACGGCGAGGTCCCCGGCCGGCAGGTCCTTCAGGGTCTTGTCGAAGGACGAGGATTCCACGTCCTCCTTAAAGAACGTGTATTTCAGCCGGCCCTCCGCACGAAGCACATCAGCCAGGCCCAGGACCTGAAAGACCACCGATACCGTCTCTCCCGAGACAAAGACCTTTTGAGCGGACGACAGGACCTGGGTCCCTCCGACGGTGAACGGGATCCTCTCTCCGGACGCCGGTTTTGCGGACGCCCCGTAGCCGAGGATGATCGGGCCCAGGACGGGAGCCGCAACCCCGGCCGGGACCTCGAACTTCGCCGTGAAACTCGTAAACTCCCGCGACGCGACGTTCTTGAGAAGGACGTCCAGGGTATAGCGGCCCGCGATGATCGGGAACGCGTCCTGGATGGAAACGTTCATGGAGGCCTTTCGGCCCTCCTCCTTGTTGATGCTGAACGGGAACGGCTTGTCGAACTGGAGAATGGTCCGGCCGGAGGCGTCCGTGACCCGGCCGTTGAGCTCGAAACGGGCGTCAAAGCGGTCCCCGGCGTCCTCGACGGAGATCTTCTTCGGCTCGACGGCATAATGGACGTCAAAGAATCCCGAAGGATCGCGGACGATCCAGGCTTGGCCGTCGCTCTCGAAGTAGTTGGCCGTGTAATCGACCTCGATGAAGTCCTTGTACTTCAAGATGGCGTCGGCGTACGAATCCTTGACCGTCTTCCGCGGCAGGGAGTAGATGTTCCCGATCAGGGTATTGGAGGCCAGGGACATCGTCCCGGGCGTCTTTCGCTCCCCGGGGATGAGCGAGAGGGTCTGGTAGGCCAGATTCGGGGCGAGCTTCTTCAGCTCCTCGTAAGCGGCCCGCTCGTCGCGGCGGCCACCGACCATCGCGGAGAGCAGGGCCTGGGGACCGTGCTGGCTGGGCGAATAGAGGACGTAGTCCCCGGTCCCGTGCTCCTTGAAGAAGATGATGTTGAAGGCCGTCGGCAGGCCCTGGGCGGGGTCGCCGAGGTAGGACCAGATTTCCGTCGGGTAGACGTTGGTGACCGTGTCGAACTGCTCGATGCTCTTGGGCTCGCCCAACAGGATGTAGATCCTCCCCCGGTCGCTCTTCCAGCCGGCACGAGGGGAGCTCCGGCCGTAGAACCTGTTGGCGTATTGGACCCTCTTGTAATGTTCCTCCCGGAACTCGTTGGCCGGAGTCCCGGGCGTAGGATCCCTCTGCTTCCAGAAGGCCCCCATGAAGATCTCCCGTTCCTTGTCCGTCCGGAGTTTGAGGAAGACGTCCCGCTCCTTGGGCGTGATGATATAAACGATCTCTTCATCAAGCCACTTCTTGTGCTGTTCGTACAGGCCGGTCACGGTCTTGTCCTGACCGCAGAGCGGGACGAGAAAGGAAAACATCAAAACGACGATGGTGGGTCTTGTTGTTTGGCTCATCCTCGGACAACCACTTTAACCGATTCCCCGGGTTTCTTCAATAAGCGCCGATCTCCCGGAGAATCTCGACTCCTGAACCCGGAATATCAGGCGAATGAGAAGGAGAGCAAATCCGCAGGCCCGGAGGGATATGACCCCCTCCGGGCTTGCGGTTCCTGTTGCCGCAGACGGTCGCTTCGCAGCCTTATCCTCGCAATCCTTTAGAACTCGAAAAGGATGTTGAACCTAAACTTGCGCGGAGCGACAAAACTGCTCACCTCGCCGAATCCCCAATAACCCGTATTGATAAAGGTGGGGGTGGCCACGTTGAAAACATTGAAGGCGTCGAGCACAAAGTGCAAAGTTCCTTTGTTCCCCAGGGTGAAAGCCTTCTCCACTCTGAAATCCAGAATGCTTTGCGCCGGCATGTAGAAGGGTTTCTTCGGGTCGATGGAAATGATATTGGAGCTCAATCCTCCGCCGGAAGGTTGGACGATAAAGTCGGAGGGAATTTCGCTCATCCACGTCTCGGCCACCTTGCTGACATTCTCGACCGACCAGACGCCGCGGCCCGAATGCATTCGGAAACGGAATCCCAGGTCGAGCTCGACGACGGGGACCCTGTAAGAGCCGGACAGCTTGAACTCGTATTTGGGAGTGAAGGGCAGCGGTCCCTCCAGGTTGTTCACCAGCTGATTCAAGCCGGAGAGCCACTGGTCGTCATAGAACTCCGAGGCTTCGACGTTGAAATCCTGGTGGATGGATCGGGACGCCGCTCCGTCCGAGGAAGAATAGACAAAGGACCCCAGCGCCTGCCAGCGGTCGGAGAACCTCTTGTTCAAGACGAGTTGGAAAGCCTGGTAGGTGCGCTGAACCTTCTTGCCGAAGTAGGATCCCATGTTTCTCACTTCGGGCTTGTTGTGGTCGCGGATCCACTGGACGTCGCTCCCCGTGAAGCCGTCGCCGAGGCCGTCGTAGTCCCTCTTCAGAATGCTGTAAAGCTGGACGTCCACTCCCGCTTGCGTCGTATAGGGCATCATCTCGTATTCCCATTCCTGGCCCGTGAGCTCGTTGGTGGGGACTTGGGCCTGCAGGTTTCCCGTGTGCCTGTAGATATAGGACGCGCTGATGGAGAAGTCCTTGATGAGCTCCCGCTCGAGGTTCAAAGTCAAGACGTTGGTGAACTGGTTTTTGAGACCCTTGCCGACATTCAACGTCCAGGATAACGGGTCATAGAGATCCTCATATTCATAAGGCGTCATTCCGCGAATTTGTCTCGTCCAATACTCCACTTCGGCAGGGTCCATGATGCCGTCTCCGTTCTGATCGGCCACGTCCCAAGGGATCTTGTACCAGGACCTTCGCGTATGCCGATCGGGCAGATCCGGGCCGAAGCGCCTCAAAGCTTCCAGGGTCAACGGCATGTAATAGCGGCCGAAGCTTGCCCGGGCCACGGTCTTTCCATCGCCCGTCAACAGATAGGTCAGGCCGAGCCTCGGGGAAATGTCCTGGAAATCGAAGACGTTGCCCGTCCCCTTCCTCTTTCGCAGAAGCGTCAGCTTTTCGTTGAGCTGATTGGGAGTGTCGGGGACTTCGTAGACGGCGCCTTCGCCGTAGCGGGCACGGGTGACGTCGAACCGGAGGCCAAGGTTGACCGTCAGTCTCTTGAACGGGTTCCACTGGTCGTCCAGGAACAGCCCGGCCTGGGTCCCCTGGCGGACGGTCAGGACCGGGTTGCGATAATACTTGTTGTTGTAGAAGCGCATCCCGTCGGTATAGGCATACCAGGAATAGTTGATCATGTTGGAGATGCTGCCCGAGGAAGGCCCGCCGGGATACGTGAAGTTTCCATAGCCGAAAAGATACCCGTCCATGACGTTGCCCTGGCCGATGGTATACTGGACGCCGAACTTGATGTCGTGTTCCCCGATGAAATTCTCGGCATAATAGGCGACATCGGCCTGGACGGTCTGGCGGTTGGCCTGGAACGCCTCGATCCAGGGGAAGGCCCCGTTGACCTGGATCGCCCCCACGGTAATCTTCCACCAGTTGACATAGGCCGGCCACGCCGGGGCATCGTCCGGGATATACTGTTCGTCATGGTTCCAGAATCCCAGATACTTGGCCGTGAAGATCGCCTTGTCCGAGGGGAGCCATTGCCACTGGGCGGATATCGAGTTGATATAGGATCTGGCGCCATACGTTACGGTGGGATCCGTGCCTTGAGCCCCCCAGTTCCCGCCGTCGAAATCATTAGCCTCGTGGTGATAAGAAACCCAGGCCCGGTGATTGGTGAAGGGTTCGGCGGAGATCTTGAGGTCTCCAAAACCGCTCCAAGAGCGGGCGGTCAGCGGCCAATAGGGGGTCAGACTGTCCGAACGAAAATAGTCAAAAGCGCTGTAAAACCATATTTTGTCTTTGAGGATCGCTCCGCCCAGGGTGGCGTTGCCTTCCCAGTCCTGCTTGGTCTGACTCAGAAGGTTGACGCCCTCAGGCATGTAGAGCCAGGATCTCCCCAGGTCCGCCCCGGGGGCGGGCTGGTTGCTCTTGGGCTTCGCCAACTGCGAATAGAAGCTCAGGCTGCCGTGAAATCTGTTGCTGCCCGATTTGGTCAGGACGTCGACGGTCGCGCCGGAGAAACTCCCGTACTCGGCCTTTGAGCCGAGGGCCACGACCCGGACCTCTTCGACGGCGTTGTAATTCACCTGGACCATGGACCCCCAGTTGGCGCCGCGCGGGTTGGTGGTGTTGACCCCGTTGACCAAGAAGACGTTTTCGTTCTGGGAGCCACCGTAGGCAGTTGGACTGGGCATGTCCGTGCCCGAGGCCCCGACCTCGAACATCCCCGGGGTCGTCAGGGACAGGTCGTAGAACGCATCCCGGCTGGTCGGAAGCTTGTCCATCATGGCCCTGTCCAGCTTGGAATCCACGGTTGAAGACTTGGCATCGACGATGGGCCCCGTCGCCGACACAAGCACCGTCTGCTCGATCGCCCCCACTTCCATGACGACGTCGAAGTTGATGGCGCTTCCCGCCGATATTTCGATGTTTTCCAGGATGGCCGTCTTGAAGTTCGGAAGAGAGGCGGTCAGCTTGTACTTGCCGCCCGGCAATTCAAGAAAAACGTATGTTCCCCTCGCGGACGTGATCGCCGCCCGTTTTCCGGAGATAAGAGCCGCGGACGATATTTCCAGGCTCACTCCGGGGAGAGGCTGTCCCGTATCGTCCGTGATCACCCCGGTCAGCTTCCCATAGAAGATCGTCTGGGCTTGGACAAGGTCCGCCCCGAAAAAGCCAACGGCAGCGACGATAAGACACCCGATGAAAAAGCCCCTTCTCGTGCCTCCCATCTGTTTGCCTCCTTTTCGCTTACAATCTCCGAACAAGGCTCGTTTCTCCGAAGATGTCGGCAGAAACAAGATCCGGGAATCGCAACTAAGGTTCGACGAATAGTCGAGTCTTTCCCCCCGCCGCATTGGTTCCTTTTTCAAATCACATGACAGGATAAAAAAAATATATTGTTTCTAGAATGCTCTGTCAAGGAGTTTCTGGGGGCCTCGATCATTTCCTGATCTGTTCTTTCAACTTGGCGATCAGGTCTTCGAGAAACTTCGCTTTCTCGGGATCCGCAAATCCCGCCTTGGCCTTTTCCAGGCAATCGACGGCCTTGTCGAAAGCTCCCTTATTAATATGACACCGGCCGGTCATCTCCAGGAATTCCGGATCATCCGGCTTCAGACTCAAGGCCTTTTCGAAGCAGGTCAGCGCTTCGTCGATCCGCGCCTGCCCGAAAAGGATCAGGCCGGAATTGTAGGCGCTGACCGTATTGGAGGGATCGAGTTCCAGATTTTTTTGGTAATTTTCAAGAGCGTTGGGAAGGTCCTCCTGCTGCTGGTAGCAGAGGCCCAATTCGAAGTAGGCGGCGGGAAAATTCGGAGTCAGCCGGGTGACCTCGGTCAACGAGGCGATCGCTTCCGGATACATTTTTTTTCGAGAGTAGCTGATCCCGACGAAATAGAGCGCGTTGGGATCCTTTGGGTCCTGCTCCAAGAGCTTGGTCAGGAGAGCGATAGAACCGTCGAAATCATTCTGTTTGATCTTCTCGGCCGCCTTCTGGATCTCAGCCTTCAATTCTTTTAAGCGCTCCGTTTCCTGGATCTGCGTTTGGGAGACCAGAACGATAGGCGGGATCTCGACTTTTTGCATTCGATCTTGAGGAGTCGGAAATTTCCATTCCTCCGACTTGATCGCATACCCTTCCTTTTTGATCGCGGCTTCATAGTCCCCATGGGGAAGCCCGGCAAATTTGAATTCGCCGTTTTTCCCGGTAGTGAACGTGTAGCTGCGACTTGTCGATTTGTCCCTGAGCCTGATTTCCGCGCCGGCGAGCGGTTGCTTGTGGGTGTCCAGAACGATCCCGTGGAGATAGTATTCCCTGTATTGGGCTGCGCCCGGAACGCGGAAACACAACACAAAGAAAACGAGGACGGCTCCCCAAGCAAACGCTTTAGGACGGCACATGGTCGCTCCCCTATTTCATTTTGAACGAATTTGCCTTTTGCAGAGCTTCGCGGACTTTGTCCGGTTGTCTTTTCCCGGTATAGACGTCGGCCAGGAGAAAATAGCCGAAGGCCTTGAGCTCCGCTTCCCGGGTCAGGGAAAGCCCTTTTTCGATCAATTCCCGGATCCTATCGAGGTCGGCGGATTCATACAGCAGGCCGCGGGCTAAAAACAAGTACCCCTCGGCCTGCTGCGGGGCGACCTTGATGATCTCGTTCATTTGCGCCAAATATCCCTTGAGGTCTTTGGCTTTGAACAGGAGTTTGCCCAAATTGAACCGGGCTCGAAAATGATTCGGGTAGAGGGCCACTTCCTCCGAATACGCCGTCCGCGCTTCTTCTAGCCGGCCCTGTTCTTCGTAAAGAAGACCCAGATGATAATAGGCGAGGGGAAATTTCGGATACTGGGCGATGATCTCTTTGAGGGAACTCTCAGCCCGGTCATACTGCCTGAGGCCGACGCGGCAGATGGCCAGGTTCAGTCGGTTCTGGGCCAGCTTCGGCTGGATCTCAACCGCTTTTTCGAGAAAGGGCAGGGCCTGCGCATGATCCTTCTCGGCGATGTAAACCTCGCCGATGAGCGTGTAAGCCTGAGTGTTCCGGTCATCGACGGAGAGGGCGCGGCGGCACAGAGCGATCACATCTTTTTTCTTCCCTTCTTTCTCGAAGATGGCGGCCATCGCGATGAGGGCCGGGATATTGTTGGGATCGTCCTTTAAAACAAGGTCCAGCTGGGTTTTCGCCTCCTCTCTTCTCCCCAGCTTGTCATAACAGGTGGACAGGCTCAAATTGGCCTGGGGGACGAGGGCGTCCTGCTTCAGGACCGTTTCAAGAAGCCCAGCCGCCTGTTGATATTTTTGCTGAAAGATAAGCTCCCCGGCCGTGAGAACGGATTCAAATATCGAAAGTTTGTCCTTGGGATCGGCCAGGATTTCCTCTCTGTTCGAAGGAGTCTTTTTCGAGGCAGCGGCTCCGAGATAGCCGAGGGTGGCCAGACGCTCCATGGTCTCCTTGTCCAGATTGGCCGCTTCGGGTGCCGGCGCGCCGAGACTCGTTTCCTTGATGAGATTGTCCAGCGCGGTCCTGTAATCCCTGGCGATCTCCGGAAGCTTATCGGTCAAATTGTCCGATTCTCCCGGGTCCCGGATCAAGTCATAGAGTTCGGGGCGCGGGGCGTCGATGAATTTATAGCGGGTCGACCTCAGGCTGTGAAGTTTCCCCCAGCCGAACTGAATATTGGGGGCCAGGGATTCGCTGTAAGCGTATGAGTCCCGGCCGCCCTCGGGCCGGAAAAGAAGAGGCAGGAGCGATGTTCCCTGACTGTTCTCCGTCCCCCGGATCATGGCCATGTCCAGCAGTGTCGGAAAGATATCCACCGACCTGACCTGGGGGGCGACGCGAATCCCCTTTAATTTATCAAACGGGGTGACCACCAGAAAAGGGACCTGAACCGCATAGTCATAAATGAAAAAGCCGTGGCTCAATTCGCCGTGGCTGCCCAGTCCCTCCCCATGGTCCCCGACGATGACCACGATGGTCTTCTTGTCCAATCCGTTCTTCCGCAGCCAGGAAATGCACCGGCCCACTTGTTCATCGGTGAAGGCGATCTCACCGTCGTACAGTTCGCGAGGCCCCTTGTTGTATTCGGAAAAATACGGCTCGGGAGGCTCATACGGGGAATGGGGATCGTAGAGGTGGATCCAGGCGAAAAAGGGATCTTCTTTCCGGCCTTCCAGCCAGGCGAGCGCCGCATCCACCACGACATTTCCGGGGCGCTGCACGTAGCCCAGGTCCAGCTGTTTGTATTTTGCCAGCTCGAAATAATCGTCATAGTGTTGGAACCCCTGATTCAGTCCCCAGCGGCCGTCCAGGACAAAAGCCCCGATAAAGGCGCCGCACTGGTATCCCTGACGATTGAAGACTTCGGCCAGCGTCACCTGCTGATCGGGAAGAGCCGTGTTGCCGTTGATCCGCACTCCATGAAAGGTGGGGTAATGGCCGGTCATGATCGAGCAGTGGGCGGGAAGAGTGAACGCCGAGGTGGAAGTGCACTCCTCGAAGACGATTCCGCGTGCCGCCAACGAATCGATGGCCGGGGTTCGCCCGTTCCTGTATCCGTAGCAGGCCAGGTGGTCGGCCCGCGTCGTATCCAGGGTGATGAGGAGGACGTTGGGTTTTTCGACGCCCCGTCCCTTCCACATCCCAAGGATCTTTTGGGCAGGGGCCTTCCCGGGCCGGAGGATGAACCAAAAAAAGACACAGAGGGCCGCCGCCGCGGCGGCCAGGACGATGACAATGGCCCTTGAGCCCCTTCGCTTCTTCATTTGATCCTATTTATTCAAGAGAGCCTCATAGACGGCCCAGACGGTGTCGTCGACCGTCCAGCCCGGTTTGAGGAACCAGGTCCGGAAGTTGCCGCTCATGGTCCGCTCGAAGCTCCCGGCGCCGATCCCGCCGACCGGGCAGGCGCTGGCCTCGGCCGTCCCATCCATGATCCCGTCGGGAAAGGCGTGCCCGTATTCAAGGAGCTTCTCCCCGATGGGCCGGTCGAAGGCGCAGTCGGGAAAGCCCGCCAGGTCTTTGGGGCGGTAGTTCAGCCGGGACAGGACGAACTGGACGGTCCCCAGGGCGGAATCGAACCCCAACCGTTCCGCTTCCGCGAAGAGCGCGCCGAGCCGGTCGCGGATCTCCCGGCCCCGGTCGTCATAGATCCCCTTTTCCATGAGGAGTTGGATATGGTTCTTGGTGAGCAGCTTCCTAGCCGCCTCGCCGCCTGCGGCCGGCGACGGGCTCCGGAGGGCCCCGGCGGACCCGCCCATGAGGACGAGGGTCAGGATGACGGCCGTGACCGCCGCCCGCCGGTTCACGACGTTCCGAGCGTTCTTGCGATCCATGGGATCCTCCGTTTCAGGGACGAGGCTTGACGGCGAGGACGGAGCGTCCGTGCAGCCAGGTGTCGATGACGCCGAACTCCTTGTCGAGGACGGCGATGTTGGCGAGCTTGCCCGCGGCGATGCTCCCGACGCGGTCGTCGATGCCGAGGTTCCGGGCCGGGTTCAGCGAGGCCATATTGACGACCTCCCAGACCTCCGCCCCGGTCCAGCCGATGACGTTCCGGACGCCCTGGTTGAGATGAAGGATGCTCCCGGCCAGGACGCCGCTGTCCGAGAGCCGGACCTCCCGTCCCTTGAGCACGATCTCCAGTTCGCCCCACGTGTACGTCCCGTCGGGAAGGCCCGAGACGCCCAGCGAGTCGGTGATGAGGCAGATCCGGTCCTTGCCCTTCCGGGCGATGGCCAGCCTCAGGAAGGACGGGTGGACGTGGATGCCGTCGGCAATAAGCTCAGCGCAGACCTCGTTCGAATCCATGGCCGCCCCGATCCCGCCGGGCTCTCGGTGCTGGAATTCGCGCCACGCGTTGAAAAGGTGCGTCGCGTGGGTGACGCCGGCCTTGACCGCCCGGAGCCCCTGCTCCCAGGTCTCGTCGGAGTGGCCCATCGAGACGACGAACCCGTGCTCGACCATCTCCGGGATGAAGGACAGATTCTCCCCGACCTCGGGGGCAACGGTGATGAGCGTCTTAAGCCCGGCCGTGGCCTCGTACAGGCGGTCGAGGTCCCCGCGGTTGATATCCTTTATATATTTGGGGTCCTGGGCGCCCTTGCGCTTCATGGAGACGAACGGGCCCTCCAGGTGGACCCCGAGGACCTCGGAGTCGAGAGGGAGCTCCGCGGCCAACTTCACTGAAGCCACGGCCCGGCAGACCGCGTCGATCGGTCCGGTCAGGGTGGCGGGGAGGAACCCGGTGACGCCGCAGAGGGCTTGATGGCGGGCCATCTCCCGGATGCCCTCGACGTCGGCGTCCATCACCTCGTGCCCCAGGGCGCCGTGAAGGTGGACGTCGATGAGCCCGGGCGCAATCCAGGCGTCTTCGTATCGGCGATACTCGATGTCGTTCTCGGGAAGTCCACTTTCGTTGTAATAGACCCCGGCGATGTTCTCGCCGTCGATGAGGACGACTCCGCCGGCAAGGACCTCGTCGGGAAGGATGACGTTGCCGGTGAGAGCGATCCGCTTCATGGTGGCGACTCCTTTTATCGGGCCGGCCCGCGCTCTCAGGCCGCCGCCCGGCGCCGTTTCACTGCGCGCCCGATCAGGATCTGAAGGACGATAATCATAGCGCAATTCACGACGGGAAGGAATAGGCCCTGGCGGAGGCCCGCCCCGCGGGCGATGCGTCCGGCCAGCCACGGTGCCAGCATCCCCCCAGCCAGCCCGACGGCGATGAGCCAAAGGAGGGGGTCCCGGCCTATCCGGGCCGCGTCCTTGATGGGGAACCCCTGGGATTGCTTCGCCCGAGGGAACCGGGACGCGGCGAATAGGACGAACGGGACGAGGCTCAGAAGGACGGCCAGGAGGAGGATCCTTCCCATGCCGAGGGACGCGAGCAGGGTACCGATGAGGAAGGGGATGGTCCGGGCGCCGAACCCGAAGAAGACGCCAAGCACGTTCATGGCCGGTCCGCGCTTTTCGGCCTCATGGATGTCGCTCGTCAGGGCGTTCGTCCCGCCGTTGAGCCCGCCGATGCTTCCGGGCAGGAAGATGGTCTCGATGACATCCATGGCCGTCGTGCCGTGGGTTTGGGCAAAGAAGTTCGCTTGCTTTAGAATGAGCTCGAGCTGCCATCCCTTGTAGCTCATGAAGGGCCTGTCGTTCTCGTCCTCGACATAGCAGGAATGGTCGGCGGGCACATGACCGTAAGCCTTGATGATGAACGTGCCGGGCACGTCGCCGACGATGTCGGGGATCTGATAGCCGTACAGGCCGTTTTTGGAGGTATCTTGACCGGCGTCACCATCAAAGACGCTCGGGGCCTGCTGGCGGCAACGGAAGTTGACCCAGCCTGGGTCCAGGACGGCATGGGGATTCCTCAGCGGTTCGTTGATGACCCGGAAGGCGCGGCCGGCTCGGCATGGACCAGGACATGGTCGAGCGCCGGGACCGTGTTCTTAAGCCGCTCCTCGATGTGCGACGAGATCTCATGGACCTGGACGATCGACAGCCGTTCGTCGAACGTGCAATGTATAGCAACGACGTACTTCAGGCCCAGGCGGCGGACGTGGACCTCGTGGCAGCTCGGGCCCCCGACGATCTCGTCGGCGATCTTCCGGACGGTTTCCACGAGCCGCGTTTCCCGGGCCGTCACGTCCTCGCCATCGCCGACGCCGGTCCCCCGGGACTCGATGTGGGTGTTAATCCGGGAGATCCGGGGCTGGTCTGCCCGGAGGTCCTGCTCGATGTGGCTGGCCATCTCGTGGGCCTGCTGGAGGGACAGGTGGTCGTCAACCTCCATGTGGAGGTCCACGGTGAGCTGTCCGCGGTCCTCTTGAACGCTGATATTGTGAACAGCCATCTGGTTCCGCTCGGCCACGGCCCGGATGCGGCGGGCGATCGTCTCCCGCTCCCCTTCCCTGGGGTCGGTGTGGATGACGACGTCGGCGCCGGGCGAGATCGTCCGGATGCGGGATTCGACTGCGTTGGAGATGCCGTGGGTCCGTTCAAAGGACAGGTTGCGGTCGACCTCCACGGTGAGGTCGACGAAAACGCGCGGGCCGGAGCGCCGGACGCGGACCTGGCCGACGCTCATCACGCCTTCGATTTCGCCCGCGGCGCCGGCGATCTCACGGGTCACGCCGTCGGGCGCTCTGTCGAGGAGGACGTCGATGGTCCTCTTACCGAGCCTGTAGCTGACGAAGAGGACGATGACGGCTACACCCACGGCGGCTACGGCGTCCGCGCGGGCCAAGACCTTCGCGACCCCCGGGAAGACGTTCTGGCCGAGCCAGACGAGGGAGAGACCGCCGATGACGACCGACGAGCTCCAGATGTCCGTGTGAAAGTGGAGCGCGTCGGCCTCGAGCGCCTGGCTGCGATATTTCCGGGCGGCCCGGTAGAGCATCCGGGAACGGCTGATGTCCACGGCGATGGAGATGGCCATGACCAGGAACGCCCAGAGGCTGACGTTGATCTCCCGAGTGTGGAAAAAGAGGCGCTGGACGGCCTCGTAAATGATCCAGGCGCAGGTGGCGAACAGGAGGACGGTCTCGACGAGGGCTGAAAAATTCTCGATCTTGCCGTGGCCGTAGGGGTGTTCGTGGTCGGCCGGCTTGTCGGAGAAATGGACGGCCAGGAAAGTGACGACGGCCGCGACGAGGTCGAGGGCGGAGTGGGCGGCCTCGGCCAGGATGCCGAGGCTCCCTGTCATGAGGCCGACGACGAGTTTCATCCCCGTCAGGAAGACCGCCGCGACGACGGAGTTCGCCGCCGCCGTCTTCTTTTCTTTCTCGCCGGCCGTCGCTTTTAACGTTTCGCCCGAAGACATGGTCCGTCGCTCCAGAGGAAAGTCCCATTATTCTAGCACGGCGCTCCCGGCATTACAAAGAACCCGCGTCCGGACGTCGAGGGCCGACGGCTCGCGCTGTCGGGGGATTCCCGCGACCGGAAGAAAAGCCTATAATTCCGGGCGGACCGGGAAAGGAGAGGCGATGCCAAAAAGCGCAGGGAACGACAGGAAAAAGGCGGGAACGGGCGGGGCTTCACTCCTTTCGCTCCCGAATATGGGCAAAGTGACCGTGGCCAAGCTAGGGAGGATCGGGATCGCCACAAAGGAAGAGTTCCTGAATCGCGATCCGTACGAGGTCTTCGACGAGCTTAGGGAGAAGGTCGACCCGACCCTCTGCCGCTGCTCCCTGGCCGGGATCGTCGGGGCGAAGCAGGGCATCCCCTGGCACAAGATCACCAAGGATTCCGCGAAGGAATACGAGAAACGTCACCCCCTGCACAAGTGGGGGCCGTGCTAGATCATTTAGGCTGTTCGAATTCGATGTTCAGCCAAGCCTTGAACCAGGAGACGCGCCAATCCGCCGTGGCCTGGATGGGCGGGCGACAGGTGACGCCCAGCCCGCAATTCGGCCGGCACCCGTCAAGCCAACCTCTGACCACGTCCGTGATATTAACTTGGATCTGAGCATAATCGGGGGCCTGGCCGACGCCTTCTCCCTTGAAATCGCATCCTCCGTTGCCCGGTTGCGTGATCGCGAACATAGTCCAGGCGCAATTCTGACAGAGCGGTTGGCTGTGCCCCGCCCAATTCTGGAGGGTCTCTTCGATCCGGATGAAGACATAGGCCTTTTTCAGGGTCCGCCCCTGGGTTCTGGCGCCAGACCTCGGGTTCGATCCTGATAACCTTCCCGTTCTTATACATCTTGCCGTCGACGGGAGCGATGACGTGAAGCGGGGTCACGGCCGTCGGTTCCACCCGCGTGGCGCCGCCCGTTTTCAGAGGGGGAAGGAGATCGAGCTGCCGTCCTTCGTCCATGTGATGGCGTGCGTCTCACCCTTTTTCCGGGGCACGCCGGAGCCCTGGTTGTTAACGGTAATGGTTTGGGCGGACGCGGCTGCCGCCGCGATGCCGACGAGCAGACAGACGGATAGCGCTCTTTTCATTATTGAGTTCCCTTTCCCTCTCGTTAGAGCGAGGTGGGTTGATATGATTGTGTATGAGAATTCGAATGTCAACAGTGGAAATCACAGGAGTTCCCCCAAAAAGATTATGGATCGAAAAGCGTTGGTTGGACAGGGAGAGGGTTTTGTAGCGCTAAGAGCTTCTTCAGTCCCTGGGTCTGGCTGTAGAGAAACTGTCTGATTCCGTCGGCCAGGGCGTAGAGGCGGAAGTCGGGGATGCCGAAGACGCGCTTGGCGGCCCGCAGGACGTGACCGGCCAGCACCCGGAGCTTCATCCGGAGTCCCAGGTACACGGCCGCAAAATAAGCGGCGGCCGTCACCAGCACCATCAGGGCCTGAAGCCGGCGATAGGTCAGGCAGCGGATATCCTCCAGCTGATAGCTCTGCTTGATGAACCGGATGACGTCCTCGATCCTCCAGCGGGTGAGGTAGGACTGGACGACATGCCAGACCGACTTCCGGCTGCGGCGCACGGCAAGGTTGGTCAGGATCATCAACGGCTCGTCCCCGAACCCCTTCACCACGACCAGGGTCAGCTCTTCCCTCCGGTCGGGCAAGCGCACCTTGCGCAGGCCGCACTCAAGATGCACCGAACGTTCGTGCCCGGCCTCTTCCTTCACCACCCTCTCGTTAAACAGCATCGGGCAGCTGCGGGCCAGGTCCACAGCCGACGCGATCCCCCGGGCCGTCCTCAGCCCCCGGTCCCCACGAACGCGGATCATGAACCGGAGCTTGTTAGCCAACAGATAATCAAAGAGATAGCCCCTGTCTCCGCCCCGATCCATGACCCATACGCCCCGCTTCCTCACCCCGTCCGACACCTCCCCGATCGCCTCTCGGATCTCCTCGTTCTCGCTCCGGTGGCCCCCGACCGTATGGGAAAACAACCGTCCATAGATAGGCACGATCTTCGTCCCCTTGGTGTTGGCTCCGACGATGTTCAGCGTCCAGTACCCCAAGCCCAACTCCTTCTCGCTGCCGTCCCGGACCCGGGCCAAGTGTTCCATCTTCACGGCGTACTTCTTGGTCACGTCCGAAAGATCCAAGACCAGAAGCGTGTCGTCTTCGATGCGCGGCGCGGCCTGCTCGACGAGCCGTCGTTGGATCTCGCGGTCCAGGCGCTTGCGCCCCAACTGACGAGAGAGTCTCTCCTCGGTCTTCTTCAGCGAGATCCTCTCGCCCAGCGCCCGCCCCACCTCCGTCAACCGAACGGAGCCCCGCGCTTGGATCCCGAAGACCATCTCGGCCACGAAACGACGGGCGACCTTCGGGAGCCCGGCGGAAAGTTCCCCCGAAAACCGGAACATCTGCTCTCGCAATTTTTGGGCGGTTCTGGCAAAATACATATGGGGTCTCCTCCGACATACGCAAGTATGCAAGCGGTCAGGCTTGGCATGGTGTGAGACCCCATTTTACTTGAAAGTACCCCCATTTTTACGATTCCACATGGAATCCCATGCATCTGATAGATAAAACAAAACTTAGGCTAAATCAGCCCTGTTTTTTGGGGGAAGTCCTGACGGTTTTAGCGATTGACATCGAGGCCGGGCTGCGGATACAGTTCCACTATCGACGGGAGGGTAAAATCAGTGCCGGAGGGGGAATGCACGGGATGTCGGAAAAAGGAATTCTTTGTCCATATCGAGAATCTCAACGGCCCGTCCGTCGCCGCCCGGCAGCGGAGGTTCAACAGTTCGATCACAAGGCGGATAGATATCAGGCGCTCGGGACGCTCGCGTCACGCGAAGTTATCTGATTGCGATTCAGAGGGAACAATGAACGGGACATGGAATCGAGAAGCGTTAAAACTGCACGAGCAGATCACCGGCCGGCGCATCCTGGCGCGCCTGGAAGAGTTGAACCGCACCCAATGGCTGAGCCGCGATGAGCTGTGTGCTCTGCAGCACGCTAAGCTCGTCCGCCTGTTGGAATATGCTTATCAATACGTGCCATATTACCGGCGCACCTTTGATGAGGTTGGTTTTCGACCCGACGATGTTCGCCGAGACCCGTTGAATCTGAGAAGACTCCCGCTCCTTACGAAGGCAATCATTCGAAAGAACCGAAACGAGCTTCTGACCACCTCGCAAGAACGGCGCCACCGGATGAGTAAACTATCAACATCCGGATCCACAGGCCAGCCTTTGATCTTCCTGCAGGACAGTGACTTTCGCGATGCTGTGACCGCTGATATTCAACGCCACATAGGTTGGGGGGGATGGAAACTGGGTGAATCGCAAGCCGTGATCTGGGGAACAAGTTTATCTCCGAGCTTAAGCGAAAGGTTGCGCGCTCAATTGATTGATTGGGTTTGGAACCGCTTCCAGATCAATGCTTTTGAAATGACGGACAAGACAATGGCCGAGCTTGCGGAGCACGTGTGCCGGAAAAAGACCAAGATCCTTTTTGGATATGCAACCAGCCTGCACCGATTTGCCCGGTTTATCCGGCAGAGCCATTTTCAGGGGATAACGTTCAATGGGATTTATAGCTCCGCTGAATTGCTTCTTCCTTTGGTACGAGAGTTTATCGAAAATACCTTTCAATGCAAAGTATTTGATCGCTACGGCACGCTTGATTTAGGAGGTGTTGCCTGTGAGTGTGATGCCCATACCGGCTTGCATATCAGCGTAGAAAACAATTATGTGGAAATCCATAGAAGTGGTTGCCCGGCTGAACCGGGTGAGACGGGGGAGCTTATCGTCACTAATTTGAACAATTTAGGCATGCCTTTTATCCGCTATTGTATTGAAGACGCCGGCGCTTGGTATGTGGGGGAGGATTGCCCTTGCGGGAGAAAGGCCCCCCGGCTCAAGGCTTTGGACGGCCGGATTGGGGATTCGTTCAAGACCCGGAACGGACATACCGCATGGGCAGGGTTTTCCGGGGCCGCATTTCGGTGCCTGGCTCACCCTGCCATTAAGCAATTCCAGATAGTGCAAAAAGCCCTGGATAAGATGATCGTGCGCCTCATCAAAGAAAGGGAGATTCCCCGATCCGTTCTAGACGAGATTTCGCGGACCATTCAAGCGACTTTTGGGGACGGTATTACGGTTGAATTTGAGTTCGTGGATGAGATCCCTCCACTCCCGTCTGGTAAACACCAGTATGCCGTGTCTGAAATAACCGGATCGTAGGCGGGCCGCCTTCATTCGTATCCGTATCTTTTCGAGGTGCAGGCCAGCGCTTCGATGAGCATCTGTTGCTGAGCACCCGTCAGATCGTGCCGCCATTTGTCGTCGGCGCAGTGCCACGGGAATCGGCCGACAATCTCTTCCAATTTGGCCGGCCATTCCATTTCCGCAAATTCCGCCGCTCGGCGGAACCAGAGGCCCGGCTCCCGGCACAAGCCTTCATACGGGATTCTCAGCACATCTCCGTCGGGGAGCGATCGTTCGGCTTCGGCGAAGGCTCTCATGAGGATTTCCCAACCGAGAGCCGCCAGCACGATGAATGATCTGCCGGAGTGGTCCCACTTTTGGCGCTGTTCCTCTGAAAGCCCGCCCCATCGCCACCTCTCCGGCCCGCCCCAGCCCGACCACCAATCGAGCTGCAGCCACGAGTTCGCCACCGAACGGCCGTCACGGAAAATATGGATGAACTTGGCGTCGGGAAAGATCTCCTTGAGGAACCCCATGCGGGGCCAGCCCGTGATCTTGATCAGCAGGCGATCCCGCTTGGCCGTGAGCATTCCGCCCAGGATCACCGTCGCTTTTTCTTTCACGGCAATGGTCACGTCCTCTTTTACAAGATCACGGCAGGGTTCACTAAAGCCGGGACAAAAATGTTCCCAGAAAGGATAAAATTCCCCCGGGTAGATTCGTTTCCTGAGCAATCCCGCAGGCAGGGGGAGGTCGAGCAGCCGCATCAACAGGCGGTTTCGTCCCGGGTGACGGCGGGAATCAAGGCAATAGGGTGTCAGCCAAGCCGTCCGCGGGTGATGCGACATGAGTTGATGAAAAACCGTCGATCCGCAACGGCCGGTCCCGACGACGAATAGCGGCTTCCGGACTTCCAAAATGTTTTCCTCCCTTTATTGCCCGGACTGGCAACGAACATATATTAGAGACTTTCTTTTTGTCAACAGATCAAACTTCCGGACGTCCTCCAATATTAAGGAGCTCCGCCAGCCGGGACGCCGACCGGTCGACGTCAAACTCCCGCAATACTTTTTGCCGTCCGTTTTTTCCCAAGCGAAGCCTCAGATCCTTGTCCGCGATCAGGAGCTGCAGGGCGTCGGCTAGGGCCGCGGCGTCATTTTCCTCAACGAGAAGTCCGCTTTCTCCGTCGTCGACGAGCTCCGGAATCCCGGAAATTCGGGTGGAAATCACGGGGACTTCGCAGGCCATCGCCTCCATCAGGACCACGGGGATTCCATCCATGTCCCCGTGAGCCGTTTTGATGCAGGGAAGCACGAAGATGTCGGTGCTGTTGAGCCATTCCCTGGCCTGTTCCTGGAAGACCCTGCCGACCATGGCGACCGAATCCTTCAATCCGTATCTTGCGGCCAGCCTCTCGATGGAGTCTCTTTCCGGCCCGTCTCCGGCGATAATGCACCGGAATTTTGTCCCTCTTTCCGCCAAATCGCGGCAGCTTTCGATCAGAACCGCCGCTCCCTTTCTTTCCGCCAGCTGGCCCAGGAAGAGGATCTGCGGGACCTCGTTTACGGGAGGATCCCGCGGCGGAAACTGCCCGGGGAAAATTCCGCAGCGGACGAGATGGGTTTTTCCCAGGCCGGCGAGGCCGGGACAGAAATCCAGCAAAAAGCGCCGGCTGAATTCCGAGATGACGGCGACGAAGCGCGCTTCCCGGGCCTTTTCTTTCAAAAGGATACGATCGGTGAAAAAGTCGTTGTGGCCGGTGAAGCTGAACGAGATGCCCAGAAGGCGGGCGATGATGAAGGCGATGCTGGCGGCATTGCGGGAGAAATGGGCATGCAGATGCCGGATGTTCCGCCGTTCGACTTCGCGGGCGATGACGACGGCTTCCCCGAAATGGAACGAGGTGCGGAGCCTGTTTTTCATCCTCTCGCCCCTCCGCGTCATCACGAAAACGGCCGTGCTGACATAGCGCCACGGATGAGACCTCAGAAAGGAAAAGTGCGCCGACAAAAAGCGGAACCAGGAACGGGGAAAAAGGTAATAGGTCCCTTCCATCAGGGGCACGGATTCGGGAGAAATCCGGTCTTTCTTCGGCTTCCAAACAGAGAAAACGTCGACCCCCACTCCCCGCCGCCGGAGAGCCAGCACTTCCCGATAGATGAATGTCATGGTCAAACCGGGGTACGTTTGCAGGATATAGCCGATCCGGGCGGACATTTTCGATATCGGATGCTTTTTGAATCGGGGATCCGGATTGATCCGGAAAGCCTGATCATCAAGCCTATCGATTATATATCACCCCGGGAAAAACAATGTCAACATTGGGAAAACCGGGCTCAAAGGATTTTGCCTGCGGCTCGGCGGAGATTGCCTGTTCCGCGGCGGTTCGAGTATACTTTCCCCGGATCAAAACATATTTCGCGAAATGAAAATGGAGCGGCCGGGGACGTCATGAAGGCTTTCTCCGTGGCTTTTCGAGGCAAGGGCCCCATCATCCTGGCGAAGCGGGCCTTGGATATTGCCGGGAGCTACGGCGTTGCGGCCTCCCGGATGGAAGGCTGCCTGGGGCAGTTCCTCTCGGTTTTGGATAAGGCGGGATGCCGGGCGACTGTTCCCATCGCCGCGGCCGTCCTAGGACGGCATTCGGGAATCATCAAGAAACTCAGGGATCGGGGTTTGGAATTCGCGATCCACGGGTACGGTCATATCGACTACGGCAGGCTCGACAAGCCGACCCAAACGGCTCATATCGAGCGGGCCAAACAGCTTTTCGCCTCCGCCGGCATCCCGGCCCGCGGGTATCGCGCGCCCTATATGCATTTCAATGATGATACTCTGGCCTCCCTCCGGGAACAGAACGTCAGCTACGACAGCAGCCAGGCCTTGAGCTTTGAAATTCTCGGGGAGGAATGGAATGCAGCCTACCTCCATCTGCTGGGTTTTTATCAGGCATTATCCGCGGCGGACGTCCCGTCCGTGCCCAGTCTGGAAGAAGGGCTGGTCCGCATTCCCTATAGCCTGCCCGATGACGAGGCCATGATCAACCGCCTTTCTTTGCATACGGCGGAGCGGATGACGTCCGTCTGGACGGCCATGTTGAAAAAGTCATATGAGTCGGGGGAGATGCTGGTTCTTGGTCTCCATCCCGAGCGAATTTCCGTTTGTCGAGACTCTTTGACCGCCGTGCTCGAGGAAGCGCGGCGGCTCCGCCCCGGGGTGTGGATCGCTTGCCTGGAGGAGATTGACTCCTGGTGGCGGGCGCGGAACCGCGCCGAGATCCGGATCGAAGACGTCGCTCCCGGCCGGTACCGGTTCCGCGTGGAGGGCTGTCCGCAGGCAACGATCCTCATCCGGGGCGTGACGGCGGACGCGCCGACGGCGCCCTGGAGCGGCGGATATCATCAAGTCAAAGCCGGGTCCTTTGTCGTCGAAGCTCCGGTCCGCCCCCTGATCGGCCTGGCGCCCGACTCGGCGCCCGTCCTCGGCGATTTCCTCAAACAGCAAGGATATCTCGTGGAAACGGCGGGTCCCGGTCTTGCTTATGCTTTTCATTTGGGACAAAAGCCTTTTAATGTCCGGGACCGGCGCCGTCTGATAAACCTGATTGAGGACTCGGACCGTCCCCTGGTGCGCCTTGGCCGCTGGCCGAACGGGACGAGAAGTGCCCTTTCCGTCACCGGGGATGTCGACGCTTGGACTCTTTGGGACTATGCGTGGAGGCTGTTCGGCGGCTAGCCATGGGCGTGACCATTGTGCGGAGTCTGCAGGAAGATGCCTGGCGGGACTTTGTCGAATTCCACCCTTCCGGGAATATCTTTCACACGCCTGAAATGTTCCAGGTTTTTTCCCGGGCCAGGATGTATCATCCGGAGCTCTGGGCCGCTCGGAGAAGCGACGACCGCGTGTTGGCTCTTTTCCTTCCTGTTCGGGTAAGGGTATGGGGTCGGCCGTTGGGATCATTCACCGAGAGAGCCATCGCCTACGGGGGCCTTCTTTGTGCTCCCGGGGCGGAAGCTCGGGAGGCGGCGGACGAGCTCCTGCAGGCATACAACCGGGAAGCCGGTTGGACGCCTGTTTTTACGGAACTCCGCAATTTATCCGAATCCGCTGATCTTCAGCCCATTTTGGGCCGCCGCGGCTATGCCTTTGAGGACCATCTGAATTATTTGGTCGACCTCGGCCGGCCACCGGAACAGGTTTTTCGGGGATTCGGGAGCAGAACTCGAAAAGTCATCCGCCGCGGGATGAAAAAAGGACACGTGAGAGTCGTCCATGTCGACGGTCCGGAAGGATTGAAGGCTTTGTATCGCATCCTGAAAAAAACCTATCGCCGCGCCCGGATCCCTTTGGCCGACCGGTCCCTCTTTGAAGCCGTCTTGCGGATCCTCCATTCCAAGGGAATGGCCCGGCTTACGCTGGCTGAAGTCGATGGCCGGCCCGCGGCCTGTTCCGTGGAATTGCTGTACAAGAAGACGATGTACGGTTGGTATGGGGGCATGGACCGGGCCTATTCTCCTTACGGCGCGAACGAAATCCTGCATTGGGACATCCTTCGCCGGGGGGCGGAAAACGGTTGCCGTCTCTATGATTTTGGCGGAGCGGGCAAGCCCGGCGAGGCCGGCGGCGTCCGGGATTTCAAGGCCAAATTCGGCGGAACGCTGGTCAATTACGGCCGGAATGTCCGCGTGCATTCTCCCGCCCTGATGGGTTTGAGCAAAACGGCTTATGGGCTCTTGAAGAAACTGAAGGCGTTCCTGCCATGAAATGGAAGCCGAATGCGGCCGGCGGCGAAGGCGGGACGACTCCCGAACGAAAAATGAATGTGATCATTCTCACGCACGCCATAGCTCCCGATGTGATCGGCGGATCGGAGACCCAAACCCTGGGCCTGGCAACGGAGCTGGCGCGGAATAACGGGGTCGTGGTGATGACCCGGCGATCCGGCCGCCTCCCTGCCATCGAGAAAAAGGACGGCTTCTTGATCAAGCGGTTTGGAAGATCCTGGCGTTTTCCCGTCCCCCTGTCCCATTTCACCTGGTCTGTCCTTCGCGATGTCCGCAGGAACCGCAAGGGCATCGACCTGCTCTTCGCCAAGTCCATCCGTCACGGCTTCATCGCCTGTCTCGCCGGCCGCTTGAGCGGCCTGCCCGTCGCCATTCTGGTGGAAGGCGAACGCGAATATGCCTCCCGAGATTTTTTTTTCAGGCAGGTCCTCAAGCGGGCCGCAAGATCTGCGGCCTTTATCACCCAGACACCCTCCTTGCAAAGGGACCTGATGAACAAGACGGGGATTCCGAGCGCTGTCCTCCCCAACGGGATCATGCCGGGAAAAGACAAGGCATCGGGGACCAAGGCTGTTTTTGTCGGCCGGCTGGTCTCCAGCCGAATCAACGACAAAGGCGTCCGCTTCCTGATCGAAGCCGTCAGGGACCAGCCCTATGGAACGCTGATCATTGGCGGGGGACCGGAGGCCTCGGCGTTGAAGGCACAGACCGGGGCATCGCCAAACGTCACCTTCATGGGCGAGGTTCAGCCCGACGAAGTCCGAAAATATCTCCTCCAGGGCTTTGCCCTTGTTTTGCCTTCCGTTCACGGTGAGGGATTGCCCAATGTCCTGCTGGAGGCGATGGCCGTAGGCCTGCCCGTCGTCGCCACGCGCACAGCGGGAATTCCCGATGTCGTGGATCACGGCCGGACGGGCTTTCTTGTCCCTCCGGCGGACAGCCTTGCGATCCGATCCTGTCTCGGCCTGTTATGGAACGACAAAGCCTTGCGCGAAAAAATGAGCGCCGCCTGTCTCCGCGAGGCCGAACGCTACGATTGGGCCCGGGTGATTCGGGCTTTTGAAGAGGTTTTTCACAGGATCGTCTCGGATTTCCGCGACCGGGCTTCGAAATAATCGAACAGATAGGCAAAGGACGAGAAGACCGTCAACCCCAGGAGCGCGGCGATGAGGACGCCCAGAAGCTTTTTGGGGGAGACGGGGGATAGGGACGGGGTCGGCTCCTTGATGAAACGAGTCTCGTCGATCCTCTGCTTCATGATCCGCAGGTTGTCGATGGCGTTGTCGATCTTGAAAATGCTTTTTTCCGCGTTGTCTAGGGCTTGTTCGAAATCCTGTTCGTCGATTCTCTTGGAGTTCAGCAATTCGTTGAGGGTGTCCAGATAGCTGAGGCTTTGCTGGACTTCATTAGAATAGAGCAGCAGGGAAAGGCTCCCCGCTTCATCCCTGTTTTCTTTTTTCAGACCGGCCGTCTGCTCTCGCTCGATGAGGCGGATCCTGTCCCGGACGCCGGTCGTCTCCTGCCCGATCTCCTTTTTCCTTTGGTCGACGATGAGGAGCTTGTTGCGCAGGGAAACGATTGTGCCCTGGACGATGGCCTTGTCCACCTCGCGCTGCTTGATTTGCGTCTCCAAGGCCTGGCTTTCCACCTGGGATTTCGGATCGTGCTCCTTCTTCAACTCGTCGAGCAGGCACCCCAGGATCTTTTTCGCTTGGTCAACATCCCGATGGATCACCGAGGCCCTGACCAGGTTCGTCTGTTTCAGGCTTTGAGCGTTGATCTTGGGAAAATCCTTGGGGAGGATGCCGAGCCTGCCGGCGATGGCGCGCTGATAGGAATTCTGGTTGATCTGTTCCTCGACCTGCCTGGGGCTGGCCACCAAGACCTCTTCGATCCCCCCGTTCTGCTGGGTGATGAAATATTTGCTGGGCTGGATGAGGCAATCCACTTCCCATTTCGGCGGCAGGAGAAAACCGAGGACGGCCGTCGCCGCGACGCAGAACAAGGTCGGAACGAGGATCAGCCGGCGGCGCCGCCATAGCACGGCCGCGTAATCAACGAGCTCTTTATTGGATGCATTCATGGTCTCCCCCTTTTCGTGATGATGGGACGTCCGGTCCTTCTTCCGGGAGCGCGCGGCTTTTGAGCGCCAATCCCGCATAGAGAAATAGGAAATGGAAGCAGTCGAGAACTTCGACGAAGAACATGGCCGCGAGCAGGCCGCAGACGCCCGCCAGGAAAACGGAGTTCAGAAAAGGCTTGAATTCGAAGGCGGCCCTCGAGACGCCGGCGCGGGCGCTTCCCAGCATTCGGGAGAACAGCAGCCCATAGAGCCCCAGGCCGACGATCCCCAGCGTATCAAGAATGTAAAGAAAATTGTTGTGGACGAAGAGAAAGTTGGCCCAGCCCGCCCCGAACACCGGGACCCTCAGAAATTCCTGGAGGCCAAGCTTCCAGAGGTCCAGCCGGCGGTTGCTCAGGACATTGACGTCGAACTCTCCCCCCGTGGAAACCCTCTGGACAACATTTGACAGAAGGACGTCCCGGAAGAAAAACGCAACGGCGCCCAGAAGTCCGATCAGGAGAATGGCCAGAAAGACGGCCTGCCTCCGGCTGAGGACGCGCCTTCTCACCAGAATGAAGCCAAGGACTGCGGAGGCGACCAGCATCCCCGTAATCCCCCCTCTGGACCCGGTCATGATCATGACCACGAAGAAAAAATAAAGGGAGATGAGCAGGACGAACCTCACGGCCGGCTTTTTGAAGAACAACAGCGAACCGACCATCAGAGGAAAAAAAAGGACCAGGAAGGCGGCGAAGATATTCGGCTCCTGGAGGATTCCCCGCAGGCGGTAGCCGGGTTGATAGGCCCCCGTGAGATGGTAGGGGTCGAGTCCTTGTTCGGGCGTATCGCTGAGGTAATACAGGAAATCAGCCCGGCCGTAGAACGCCAGGACGCTCAGCAAAAGGGAGAGGAGAAAGAATCCCAGAAGGATCAGGGAGCAGATCTTGACTTCCTTTTTTGACCGGGGCAAGTTGAAGGAAATCAAGAAGAGCAGGAAGGGATTGAGAAAATTCTTGAACTCGATGAGCAGCTCGGGGAGCGTAGAGGCCGGAAAATACGGCTTGAGCATGCGGAGACCGGGGAATATTCTCAAATCGTAATGGCCCTGGAAATAGGTCACAAGCATCGAGAAAAAACAATAAAGGCTCAGGAGGAACAGGGGGCCGTTGAGGGGGCTCTTCTGAAAAAGGGTCCTCTCGTCCTCGAGGTTACGGACCATGACGAGCAGGAGCGCAGGGACCATGGCAAAATTCATGAAACTCAACCCTTTGATGGAAGACAGGTTGAGCCCCAGGCCGAGTTCCAGAAAGATCGCAGCCAGTTGGGCGGCGAACAGGAAAGAGACCGCCGAATTCCTGGCTAAAAGGACGGCCAGGATCGAGAGAAAAACGGCGAGCAGGGAGACTTGATTCATATCCGGCGATAGGGCGAGAACGATTACGGCCAGGCCGGCCAGGCCGAGAATGATGAAATGAACGGGCCGCAACGGGCGGGAACGGCCGGACCCGGTCCCTGTTCTATTAAGAAGCGACTCGCCGGACAAGCCGTTCATCACATGACTCCGAGAAGCCGGAACCCAAGGATGATCGAGACCAGGAGAAATTCAATTCCCAGGATCGTCCTGACGACATCCCCTTCGGCGACTTTCGATTTGACGTGCTTGGCCAGCCAGAGACCAAGGTGTTCGAAGCCATAGATCTTATCGTAGGGCATATCCAAGCTGCCGTCATCAGTGACTTTGGCGAACGCTTCGATGCCCGATTTACGTTCGATGAGACCGTATTTGACGACCATGACGGCGTCGAAAACGTGGGGAAGGAAAAGGAGGAGGCCGATCGCTTCCAACCTGCCCAGAACGGCTGAGCAGGCGATGGCGGCGCCCGTGGAATATGTCAAACTGTCGCCCGGGAAGACCTTCGCCGGAACCTTGTTGCGCAGGAAAAAAGCGAGCAGGGAGAAAAACATGCATGCCGCCGCCACGGATGCCGAGCTTGGCCCGCCGCGCCAGGAGAGGAGAGCCAGGCATCCGAGGATGATCATTCCCAATCCTGCTTCCAGGCCGTTGTATCCCGCGACCAGGTTGAATCCGGTGGCGGCGCCGACGACGGCGAGGGGGACGACGAGAAGCGGAAAAAGGAACCCGAGCTCGAGCCGCCCGGCGAGAGGAATGGTTAGGGACGTTCTTTCCGCGCAGATGACGGCCAGGGGAATGGCGGCGGGCACGGTCAGAAGGAGCTTGGCGGCAGGCTTGAGGCCCCTTTTCCAGCCTTTTAGATCGTCGATGACCCCGATGAGCCCGGCCAGGAAAACGGTGGCGATGACCGCGAGAATTTCCTCCGCTCCGACCGGAGATCCATGGAGGATTCTCGTGCCCATGACGTAAAGGCCCATCCCTAAAATGGCGCCGAAAATGGTCGCGATCCCTCCCGACTCGGCGACGGGAGGCTTGTTCCGCTTGTTCATGTCGAAACCGATGATTCCCCGGCGGTGGGCTGTTCTGATCCATAGGGGAAGGAGAAGATGGGAGGCGAGGAAAGACACCGCGCAGGCCCCCAAGACGATGAGCCTCATTTATCCCCCCACGAAATATTCAAGCTCACTGAGATCATTGACGGATCCGACGTCTTCAGGGCCGGCATCATGCGACTTTCCTCGGACCAAAACGAAATCGACTCCGGCGTTCCGCGCCATTTCCCTGTCGCGCCAGCCGTCGCCCGCCAGCAGCGTTTCTTCGCGGACGATCCCGAACCGTTCGAGCAGCATCTCGACGGCCTCGGGAGACGGCTTGATCCCGGCGCAGTCCTCCCTGGCGATGACGGCGTCGAAAAGATCCGAGAGGCCGAACCTTTGAAGCGCCGCCTCAACGCATTTTCGGCCATTGAGGGTGATGATCGCCAGCCGGAGATGGCGTCTCTTAAGATCTTCCAGGACATTTTGGGTCTGCGAGCCGAGGACCAGGCTCCCCGCCGGCCGGCATTCCTCCTCCTCCAGAATGTCCCGGACAGCTTTGCGGGTTGCCTCGAATTCCCCGGGATATGAGGAATGGATTTGATCCAGCGCGGCGGACATGCCCTCGAGCAAGGGTTTCAAAGCCGGGGAAAGTCCGAACTCCAGGAAGTGGCCGCGGAGCCTTTCCCTAAGGCCGTCGTAATCGATATCCAAACGAACGATCGTTCCATCGAAATCCAATATGAGCAGTTTCTTCAGTCGGCTCGTTCGCTGCTCCATTCTCCCTCCTTGATGAGCTTGGGGAGCGAATCGATATGGCGGATCCAGTACTGGTTTTCCTCGACGGCGTTGAATGTCTTTTGCGGAGGGACGCATTCTTCGAAGGCGAGTTTGACATAGATAAAGGGCAGGTTGATGCCGGCCTGGGTGAAGAAATAGCTGGTGGTGAAGAATCGGCCCGCGTTGATCTCGGTGGGACAGGGAACGCGCCGATGGTTTCTCTTAAGATCGACGCAGAAAATTCCGGTCGCCTCGGGATCGACCGCCTTGACGGCGGCCGCGGCGATCTCGTTGACTTCATCATCAGAGATGGTCTTGGCCACGGTCGGCGTTCCCGTGATGCTTGACGGCGCCAGATAAGGATAAATGTATTCGATCCGTTCCCTTGCCTGGGAGCTGACGATCCGGCCTCGATCCCAGACGGACGTGAAAGCGATGTTCTGTCCGGGCAGGAATTCCTGGGCGAAGAACTCCCAGTCCTTGCCCCGCGATCTCCAGTATTTGAGCCAGTGGATCCCCACCTCGACGTTCTCGACGGGCGTGCTGCCTTTCCCCCCCGCTCCATGAAGGGCCCGCATCCAAAAGGGGAGTCCCAGGGCTTGGGCCGCCTTCCTCACATCCTCCTCGTTCTCCACCATCAGGCTGGCGGCCACGGGAATGTCATTTTCTTTCCAGATCAACGCGGTCGCATACTTGTTCTGGCACCAATCGACGGTCTCCTTCTTCGGCAGGAAAATCCGGGCCGCGATCTTTTCCCGATGATCGGAAAGAAATTTGACTTCTGCGTCCGGCTGCGGGTGGACCATCTCGATTCGCTCTCTCCGGATGATCCTGTTGAGGATATCAACGTAGCGGGGATCGGAGTTCTCGGGAACGAGAAAGCGCTTGTCAAGGTCGGGGAGCTCGATCCGGTATTTATTCATATCCAACCCGACGATAAAGAATTCGTCGGGCGCGGACCGGAGGGATCGGATGAAATTGACCGCCGCCGGTCCGCCTGCCCCGAGGACGAGAATCCTTTTCATGATGGAGCCTCCTTTTTCCTCAGGCCAATCTCCCGGATCCATTTTTCTCACAGATCGAAAAATAGACCCGACCGTTTTCTCGATACTGGTGCGGGAGTCTATCATGTTTTTTCCGGGGGTTCAACCGATGCTCTCTGGAACGAGGAGAAACCGCCGAGGTTAACTCAACCGTCCCCAAAAAGAGTGCATACGGTTTTCAAAATCCTTATAATGGCCGGAGAGCGTTCATCTATTATGATACCGTGATGAAGAGGCGGAATCCCGGCAGAAGGAAGGGACTGAACCGACCATGAGCTTCGAGGGGAAAGTCATGATGACTTTCCAGGCCAAAGCGTCCGGGTTCATTCTCGGTGTCTTTTTTAGTCTTTTGGTGGCTCGGCAGCTCGGCCCTGTGGGCAAAGGGATGTTGGCCGCCGCTTTCCTGTTCCCGTCGTTGATCTCCTTCTTGGGCAGCCTGAGCACTGAGGGCGGCTATATCTATTTCCTGGGCCGGAAAGCTTGCACGCTCAGGGATGCGTTTTCCAACGGGATGATCGTTTCTCTGCTTATGGGGTTAATCTATGTCATGCTTTTTCTGGCGTTTATTAATCCGCTCCGGGGGTTGTTCTTCAATTCCCTGGAACCACGGTACGTTGTCATCCCCATACTCATCACGCCGGTCCTGTTGTTTCTCAAGTCCGGGGAATCCATCTTCCTCGGAATGTATGACCTCCGCCGCTACAATCTCTGTCAGATCATCAACCGGGCGGCCGATATCCTTTTTCTCATCGTCCTGGTCGTCATCCTGGGTGGCGGCGTTTTTGGGGCCGTCCTGGCGGTCGTCCTGAGCAGCCTGTTCACGGCTGGATGCGCATTCTCGCTCCTGTCAAGATCAGCGCCGTTCCGTTTTCGTTTGCACATCCCCCTTCTAAAAAAATCCATTCGTTTCGGCCTGATGCAGTATCCGGGAACCGTCGCCCAGTACTTGAACTTGAGACTGGACCAGTTTTTTCTGGCCGCCATGCTGGGACCGGAATCCCTGGGGTATTATTCGATCGCAGTTTCCTTCGCCGAGCTCGTTTCTCATATTCCCGATTCGATCGCCATCGTCCTTTACCCGAGAATCTCGCTGAGCGACAGGGAGGAGGCTAGGAAGATCATCCCCCGGGTCTGCCGTAACGGAATATTTCTCGTGATCCTCGGTTGTCTGGGAATCGCCGTCCTTGGCCGGTCCGTCATCAGAATTGCGTTCGGAGAAAGATTCCTGCCCGCTTTCCGTCCGCTCCTCATCCTTCTCCCGGGGATGGTTTTCCTCGCCGTGGGGAAGATCCTGACACGGTACACTTCCGGGATCGGAAAGCCCATATATAACTCCTACGCTGCCCTGTCCGGCCTCGCGGCAACGGTGATTTCTCTGTCGGTTCTTGTTCCGAAATATCATTTGGCGGGGGCTGCCATGGCGAGTGTCTTTTCCTATTTTGTTTATGCGGCGACGATCACCGCGTTTTATCTCAAGGAAACAGGAAACGGCCTGGCCGAAACCTTCATCATCAGGCCGTCGGATGTTGAAATTTACAGGAACCTGCTGAGGAGAATTATGAACCGGGGCAAAACGAAGCCCTGATTTCGGAGAGCTATCTGCAAAGTCGAAAAATTCGGCAACAACCAACAGCGGCCTTGGCCGGGATAAAGACAGTCATTTCCCGGAACTGAACGGAGCCCCGGCGGGATACTCCCAACTACCGCCAAGGACCGATTCGCCTGAAGTTTATCGACCCGGCCTCCCGGGCGCCGAGTTTTCGCCATACGGCTAATGACGGCGCATTTCGAGATTCGATGTGGGCGACGGCTCTCCGATACCCGTGGTCACGGAAATGCCGGCAACGCGCCAGAAACAGGGCTTTATGCACACCGTGACCGCGATAAGCCGGGGCGGTGAAATCGTCCACGAAATAAACGTCGCCTTCTTCGAGATTCATCCGGAGCCTTTCCAGGTCCGGCTCGAGATTAGCGCAAGCCCAGGCATATCCAACAGGCCGGCCTTGATGGAAGGCTATGAATCCTTGATGCCCGAGCGAGAGTCTGAGGGCGGATGCTCTGGCTTCCGAGGGGCGGTCCATGTGCTTCACATAGGCCAAGTCGTCCCTGGTGAAAGGCCGAATTGTCAATAGGATCCGAGGCTGGATGTCCGGAAGAGGATCCTGGAGGGAACGGGTCATGACCAGAAACTTCAGACGCCGGCAGGGAATTTGAAGGAGCTCCTTCCAGATGACCGGCAAGGACCCCCTCCAGCCGTCGCGCCGGATAAAGTGACTCCAATCCTGGAGCAATTCGGCGAATCGTTTCATACATTTCATGGCCATCAGAGTCTCCGAAGCCCGCGCGCCGGATGCTATCCCTTGGTTCCTTCCAAGTATTCTTCTATTCCCTTCCGTGCGTTCCGTCAATATTCATCAAGGTGTCGAGCGGGAAGACCCGCTCCCTGTTCAAGAATCGCAGGATCGACCCTTAACGATACGATCGACGCCCTTACGGCGCAGAAGCAGGTGTGCGCGGACGCCCGGGTCATCGCCTTCTTGACGGTCCTCTGTCCAGCGGTCCGGGCGGCTTCGGCCAACCCGTCGGATTCTCGGATCTTCGGGCGCGGTTTTGCGATCATTGACAATGCGGCCTGGCCGAAGGTACAGTCCCGCTATGGACATGGGGGAAAATTCGGTGCCGGGAAAAAAGGAATTCCTTATCCTTCGCCTTAGGGAGACGGCCGGAGTATGGACGGACCGCCTGTTCCCGGGGGCCGTTCTGGTCACGGCTCCCCTATTTCTGTTCCCGCGGGCGCGATATATGTGGGTCGGCGTCGTTTTGGGAGCGATGCTGGTTGCCCGCGGGGCGATTGGGGGCCGGTTCCTGGAGCGGACGCCCCTGGACTGGGCGATCGGCGGGCTGGGCCTGATGATCCTGGCGACGTGTTTTGTGGTTCCGGATATTGAGTTCAGCATGGGGAAGATCGCCGGGGCGCTGTACGGGATCTTGTTGTATTATGCGGCCGTGGCGGTGATGCGGACGGAGAGGGCGATAAGGGTCGGCATTTATGCGTTCATACTGATCGGCGTCGGGCTTGCAATATTCGGGGTCGTGGGAACAGTCATTTCGCCCGAGGAGGCAATTGCACAGGTGTTCCCCGGCATCGTCAAGATTCTCCCCCGGCACAATTGGGCCCTGCCTGGGGCGGAGGCCGGGATAAACCCGAACGCGGTCGGGGGGAGCCTTCTCTGGGTGGCTCCGTTGGCCCTTTTCCTGACAGGTGGGATGTGGGGCAAAAGTAAACGGGTTCCGGCAAAGGTTCCGGTCAACGAGGTGGAAAGAGAATCCGGCCGGACAGCTGTGGCACGTGGGGCCGCGGTCGGGGATGATGCTCGCGGAGCAGGTCGGGAAGCCGAGGGAACCGGGGGGCTCCCGTCCGAAGGGACAGAGAACGGACCGACAGAAACTGCAGAAGGGGGGCAGGGCTCGAGGTCGTGGCGAACTCGGAAAGGTGCCGGATCCTCAAGGTCTATCGCTATTCGGCCGACCCGTATCCCCGGGCTCCTGTTCCTTTCTTTGGCTTCGGTGATCTTTCTCGCCGCGCTTTTTCTTACGCATTCTTACGGGGCCTGGATAGCCCTGATGTTGGCCGTTTGGTTGATAGGTCTGAGCCTGAAATGGAAAGCTTGGAGCCTGGCAGGGGCGCTCGTGCTCTACGGAGCCATTTCCGGGATCGGCCCGCTTAGGAGGACGATCGCCCCGCTCACGATGGCGGGGACAGCGGGGACAGGCAAGGCCGCCCCAACGGACAGCGTCATACCGGTCAAGTTCGAAGTGCGATACGGGCTGTGGTTGGCCGGGACCGAGGCGATAAAGAGGGCGCCGGTTTTGGGGATCGGGATGAACCGTTTGCGGCTTGATCCCGGCATTGGCTACAAAAACGCAAGCGCCCATAACCAATTCATCACGACAGGCGCTGAATTGGGGATCCCGGGGCTCGTGGCGTATATCGCCGTTTTGGTGGGCGTCGGCTGGATGGCATGGGCGGTATGGAAGCGGTCCAGGGATCTTTGGATGAGGGTGGCTGCCCTGGGGCTCATCGCAGGGCAGGCGGCATTCCATATATTCGGCTTGGGTGACGCCATCCCGCTGGGATCGAAGCCGAGCGTGCTTTTCTGGGCGTCGCTGGCCCTGATCACGGCAATTTTCCGGCCGGTTAGAGCTTGGCCTTCCGGTCAGTGCAAGGAGCCCGGCGACGCGGCCATCCGCTGAGGTTTTAGGGCTTTGCCCGCAATGACGCCGGGGCAGCCAAACCCGACCCCCTTTGAAAAGATCATCTTTCGCCTTCCGGAGCGGACCGTTTTCTACAGGGTGCTGTCCCATCATTTCGAGCGGTTTGCAGGGCCGGGTCGTGGTCCGAGATTATGCGCCGTACGCAAATGCCTGCATTCATCGATCATCCGAAGCCGACGTTCGCGGCCTGGAAGCCGCCGCCTTCCCTCATTTTCACCGAGGCTGCGATCATTGACATTGCGGCCCGGCCGAAGGTACAGTCCCGCTATGGACAAGAGGGGCGACGATGAAAAAAATCGGATTGGCCGATTCGCAGTGATATAGAATGAAAAGTGTATTCATTGTTTGGGAGCGTTACAATAGGCGTCCCGAACTTTTTGCGCAACATCTGGGCGCTGAAGTCCATAATATTGCCTACGGTCGGAAAGGCAAATGGCTGCATGCCTTGATGAAATATCCAGCGCAAGCTTTGAAAACCGTCTTCATCCTGCGCCGAGAACGACCGAGTGTTATTTTCGTGCAGAACCCGCCAATCTTATGCGCACTCTTGGTTTGCCTTTACAGCCAATTATGGAGAACGCAATTTGTGATCGACTCGCATACAGGCGCTTTTCTATTGCCCGTTTGGCGTTGGTCTCTGGGCCTGCATCGCCGGCTGTCGCGCCGGGCGCGCGTGACTATCGTCCACAATGTAGATCAGGAGGAAATCGTCAAGAGGTGGGGATGCCGCTACAGTGTGTTGGGATACATCCCCGGCGACTATCCAACCGGGACAACTCGCCCTCTCGCCGGCCAATTCAGGATCGCCGTGGTCAGCACGTTCGCCAGCGACGAGCCCCTCGCCGTGATTTTTGATGCCGCGGCCGGCATTCCTGAGGTCGGCTTCTATATCACAGGCGATTCCAGACGCATTCCCCGATCCTTGTTGGCGCGCAAACCGGAAAATTGTCACCTGACCGGTTACCTGACGTACGGTCAATACGTGGGCTTGCTGCGCGGGGCAGATGCTGTCATGGATCTGACCAGTCAGGATCATACTTTGCTCCAGGGAGGGTTCGAAGCCGTTTCCGTGGGGAAGCCCCTCATCACGTCGGATTGGCCGGTTCTTAAGAACTATTTCTCTTTGGGTACGGTGCATATTCCAAATACAGCTTATGGTATTCTTGAAGGAGTACGTCGGGTACAGCGTGAACAAGATGTACTACAGAAGGGAATTTTATGCTTGCGCGAGCAACTCCAAGTCGAGTGGGCCCGCGGATTTTCCGACTTTCAGGATTTGTTGCGGGCCGACCAACCGGGAAGCCCTGAACAGCCCGCCTGATTTGCCCGCATCCAAGGTCGCAATCGCGGGGATATCATTTTTCTGCAAGCTTATCATGCGAGGAGAAGACAAGGACGGGTGCCCCCAATTCCTCGCCCTCGTCGAGTCTGCATTCGCGTGAGGGGAGGAAATCGAACGGATCAGGGGTGGACGCTGCGGTGTCCGTCGCAGGTGTTTTGATTCGAGAAGCATCGAACGAAGGAGGCATATGAGGACGAGAATCAGCATTTTTGGACTTGGATACGTAGGGACAGTCTCCGCCGCATGTCTCGCACAACAGGGACATCAAGTGATCGGGGTCGACGTTAATCCTCAAAAGGTTGAGATCATCAACAGGGGCCGCAGCCCGGTGATTGAACAGGATCTTGACGGAATCATAGCGGAAGTCGTGAAAGCAGGCCGTTTGAGAGTTACGACCAGCGCTTCCGAAGGAGTCCTTGGCTCGGATGTTTCACTGATCTGCGTGGGGACCCCCGGCAATCACAACGGGAGCTTGGATCTTACCTTCGTGGAACGGGTGGTTCATGATATCGGCCGGGCGCTGACCAAGAAGAAGGACTTTCATACGGTAGTCTTGCGCAGCACAGTTCTCCCCGGAACCACTCAGGCGATTGTGATTCCGGCATTGGAAAGATCCTCCGGTCGGGTCGCCGGCCGGGACGTAGGCGTCTGTTTCAATCCGGAATTCCTGCGCGAGGGAACATCCGTCAACGATTTTCTGCATCCTCCCTATACGATCATCGGGCAATATGATTCCCGCGCAGCCGAAGTAACGTCCAGCCTGTACGGACACCTGGATGCGCCTGTGTTGACCGTCCCCCTCCGGAGCGCCGAGATGGTCAAGTATGCCAACAACGCGTTTCACGCTGTAAAGATTGCTTTTGCCAACGAGATAGGGAACATCTGTAAAAGTCAGGGGATAGATAGCCGCCGGGTGATGGACATCTTGTGCTTGGATACTCAGCTGAATCTTTCTCCCTATTACCTCAAGCCCGGTTTTGCTTTCGGGGGCCCTTGCTTGCCTAAAGACTTAAGGGCCCTTCTCTATCACAGCCATTCTCAGGACCTGAGTTTGCCTGTGTTGGAAGCCTTGTTGCCCAGCAACGAGCTCCAGATCAGGCGGAGTTTCAAGATGGTGAAAGACACGGGCCGCAAGAAGGCAGGTGTGCTTGGAATTAGCTTCAAGGCCGGCACGGACGATCTGCGTGAGAGCCCCATGGTCCTTCTCATTGAGATGCTCATCGGAAAAGGCTTTGAGGTCAAGATTTACGACAAGAACGTCTCTCTGGCCCGCCTGCATGGCTCCAACCGGACTTACATCGAACGAGAGATTCCCCACATCGCAACCCTGATGCGCGACTCAATGGATGAGGTGGTGAACGAAAGCGAGGTTATCGTCATCGGCAACAATTCACCCGAATATCGCCAGGTGCTCCAACATGTGCGCTCCGACCAGGTGATTATCGATTTAGTATCCATGGCAAGAGATTTGACTCTCACAGATGTTCGGGTTGAGGGAATTTGCTGGTAATGAGAGATGAATGTGGGCAAGCATCCGGAGAAACACAACCCAAACAGGAAACCCGTCCGACATTGCATGGTCGTCCATGCCTATTACCCGATGGCGGAGACCCGCGTCGAACGGGAGGCAATGGCCTTGTTGGAGCAAGGCGTCGAGGTGGACATTATCTGCCTGCAGGAACCCCATGAGGCAACAGCGGCTTTGGTAAACGGGGCACAGGTGTACCGCCTCCCTGTGCGGCGGCACAGAGGCAGCGGTCTTGTCGTACAGATGCTCGAATATCTATCGTTTTTCATCCTGGCCTTTGTCCGCCTCACGAGATTGCATCTGCGCAGGCGCTATGATGTTGTCCAAGTTCACAATCTGCCCGACTTTCTTGTTTTTGTCGCGCTAATCCCCAAAGTAACAGGGGCCAATATTATTATAGACCTTCATGATCTGATGCCGGAGTTCTATGCCGAGCGTTTCCAGCGTTCCATGGATAGCTTGTCGGTACGCATTATCCGCTGGCAGGAACGGGTGTCCTGTTCCTTCGCCGATCATGTCATCACCGTCAGCGAGCTGTGGCGGCATGCGCTCATTGAGCGTGGTCAGCCGGCCGAAAAAGTCACAGTCGTCATGAACGTAGCCGACGATCGCATTTTCTACCTTGACACGGCCGCTCATATTCCCGACGAAAGCTGTTTTCGCCTGATCTATCATGGTGTCATGGGACAACGGCATGGCCTGGATCTGGCTCTGAAGGCCATTAGCCAAGCCCGACAGATAGCTCCCGCCATCTGCCTTACTCTTCATGGTTGGGGCGAGTATCGCCAGACCCTGGAAAGCTTGGTTGACGAGCTGGGTCTCGGAGATCACGTACGGTTCAGCACGTCTCGTGTGCCTACGACGGAGTTACCCAAACTGCTCAAGACCGCCGATCTTGCAATCGTTCCGTATCGGGATGGCGTGTTCACAGGAGGGATCGTCCCCACCAAGATGATGGAATATGCGGCGCTGGGCATCCCGGTCATCGCCGCGCGCACCCCCGGCATTGCCGCTTATTTTGAGGAAACGTCCGTCCAATTCTTCGCCCCGGGCGATATGGACGAACTGGCCGCTTGCATCTTGACCCTTTACAGCGACAGGCTCCGACTGGCAAACTTGGCGCGCAATATCGTCAAATTCAATGAGCGCTTCAACTGGGCCAAGGTGAGTTCGGATTACGTTGCTCTTGTGAAGCGGCTGAATCCCAGACGAGCGCCGGGATGAAGAAGACATGAATATTGTCCGGACGCTGCCCGAAGGAGAAAGGCGCCGAGAGCCGATCCGTAACGGGGAGATGCCGGGAATCCATTCGGAGGGGAAGGGATGGCAAAAGTGCGTCGGGTCGCGTCGAAGGCTACCCTGCGGTGGGGGGAATGCCGTCACAGGGCGCGGTGCATCGTCACCGGATGCGATGCGCGGCACGAGTGGATGCTGCCGTGGTGGCACGAGAACGTCCGTCGGCACAGCGGGCTGCCGGTGGTGTTTGTCGACTTTGGACTGAGTCCGAGGGGCCTTGCCTGGTGCCGGGCGCGGGGCGAGGTTGTGCGCGGGGGCGTGCCCGTTGCCAGCGCCTTCCTGGCGAAGCCCCTCGGTATCATTCAAAGCCCCTACTCGGAAAGCCTCTGGACCGACCTGGATTGCGAGATCCTCAAGCCCGTCGAGCCGATTTTCGGGGAAACCCGATCGGAGATCGGGGTGGTGCGCGACGTGCCGGGCGCGTCCGACCCGATCCAGGCCGGCGTCGTGGTGGTGCGTCACGGCTCCGAGATAGTCCTGAGGTGGGCGGGGCTCTGCCGCGACTGGAAGAGCCTGGACCGCTCGCAGATTCCAACCTGTCACCAGGACCAGTCGCTGCTTGCGCACCTGTGGCGCCTGAGGCCGGAGGCCTTCACGCTTCTCGGAGACGAGTGGAACCGCGGGCGTCGGCTTCCGGACCCGCGGAGGCCGGCGGGCGGGCAGGACGCCGCGGGGGATGCGGCGATCGTCCACTGGTGGGGACGGGACGGAAAAGCTGTGATCCGGCGGTTCGTTACCGGACGCCCCTCCGGCGACCCGTGCCGGGCACTGGAGCAAGGTCATTTTCCGCTCGTTAGGCGCGCGTGGGCCGAGCTCAGGTGCCGGCGGCTGGTGCGTTGATCATCGTCCCCGGGCAATAAGAGTCAAGGAGCCCGCGCGGAACGGACGCCCCTTTCTCCGCCGCATTGCCGGACGCGGGACATTAGGCTATGATTCCTTTTCAAGATTCTTCCGAGGAGCCTGTCATGCGCAAAATCGTGATATTCGCCCCGGCCGTCGTTCTTGTTCTGGTCGCCGCAGCTCTCCTGTTCGCGAACTCGGGGGACCAGCGCGTTCCTTCGCGGTCTTACGTCGGGCACGAAAGCGACGACGACTCCCAGACTTTTCTCCGCCGCTATCCCCAGGCGGCCGGAACCCGGCTCGACGATTGCCAGCTCTGCCATCGCGGCGGCCCGGCGGGAACCGACGCCGAGCGGGAATACAGCCCTTGCAGCTACTGCCATCTCCTCGTCTATCCCAACGCCCGCTACAAGTCCGGCGTGCCCAAGACCTACGAAGAAACCTTGAATCCCTTCGGATCGGCGTATAAGAAGGCCGGGCGCAGCTTGACCGCCCTGACCGCCATCGAATCCCAGGATTCCGACGGCGATGGGACATCCAATGCTGTCGAGATCGCAGTTCTGCGCAATCCCGGCGATCCGGCCAGCCGTCCGGGCCAGGCTCTGGCCCCGACCGTCCGGTTCACGTGGGACGATCTGCATAAGCTTCCCGCGCGCGAACAGTTCCAGCTGATGAACACGACCAGGGAGCCCACCGACGATTATGTGACGTTCAAGGGCATCGCGCTGCTCGACATCCTCAAACGGGCGGGCGTCGATCTTCAGGGTGCGGCGGGCGTGACCGTCTTCGCCCCCGATGGCTACAGCGTCGACGTCACGCTGGAGGACATTCTCCAACCCTTCCCGCAGGGCTATTTCTACGCCGGACCGCGCTCCCTGGCCGGCACCGAACGGGCTTTCGTCAAATATCCCGACCGTCTTCCAGACGGCCTTGCCGACGGGCAAATGATCCCCCGGGCCCCCTGGCTGTTGCTCGCCTTTGAAAGGGAAGGCCGGCCGCTTGATCCATCTTCCTACGAAAAAGGGACGGGGCGGCTGACCGGGGAGGGCCCGTATCGGCTCATCAAACCCCAGCGGGATCTGGGGGGCGATCCGGCCAAGCCCGGCCGTCCCGACCGCTCGCTCAAATCGGAGACCTATGACGACGGCTGGGACTTCAGCCCGGCCATCGACCACAACGCCGGAGCCTGTGTACGCGGGGCCTGCGTCCTGCGGATCAACCCGATACCGGCCGGCGTCGAGGAATACGACTGGAAGAACGGCTGGCCGCTCGTTGCCGACCGGACCCTGATCATCTACGGGCGCGGGGTCAGGGACAAAAAATAGCTCTTTTCCGCCCTCCTGTCTCGCTTTTCTCGCTAGCCTTGATTCCTGAATTCCTGCAGGAACGCGAAGAAATCCACCTCGTTGGCGTCGAGGCCGTGGGCGTAGATATAGTGCCCGGCCAGGCGCGAGGCGAACAGGGCCCGGAGGTACGTCGTCGGGACCCTTTGGAGGATCTTCGCGAAGCCGACCGTGGCGACGAGGACCGGCGGAATGCAGCACTCGATGGCCTTCCGCAAGAGCTCCTTGTCCTCAAAGAGAGCCGAATCCCCGACGGCGTCCTTGATGCGGTTGATCTTCTCGCTGACAAGGTCGGACAGGACGGAGCGAGGGATGCCGGTACGGGCGTTCTCCTTCCAGATGACCTCGAACTCCAGGGCCGCGTTCTTCCGGATGAAGTCCAGGTCCTCCGCGACGTACTTTTTCCGGAATTCGGAGATCACCCCGTCCTTGACGCACATCAGATCGTCCCACTCCGCGTCGGTCATGGCCAGGCTGGCCAGGACCTCGAGGTGGGAAGACGTCACGCCGCCCTTGTTGGCCGAGGCGTCCTTGTAAAGGATAACGCCCTTCTCCTCGAGCCGGAGGCGCGCCTGCTGGGTGATGAAGAGGTTGGCGCCCTCGACGAGGATCCTGAAGCGCGGCTCGCCGTTCGGCTCGAGCCATTGCGTCCAGTTGGTGATGGTGATGGAAGAGGGCCGGCCGCCGCAGGGGACGAAGACGTCGGCCTTGAACTTCGGGTGGAGGTGGAAGCCGTTGCGGAACTCGAAGCCGCTCTCGACCTTCTCGCCGCCGGGAAGGATTACGTCGGCGTCCTTGACGTTGACCAGGAAGCCGCCCTCCGAGAGGCGCTTGCGATTGAAGTTTTCGACCATCTTCCGGGCCCTGGCCAGGCGGACGAGCTCCTTCCGGTCGATACCCGCCGGGTCGTAGAGGACCCCGGAGCCGTCGACGACGGCCAGGAGCTTCTCCCGGCCCATGAGGATCTCGTTCGAGCCCAAGTCGCCGTCCGGGCCGCCCGTGATGACCTTGGTCATCCTCTCTTCCCTGAGGCCGAGCTTGGCCAGGGACCGGACGACGTACTCGCGGACGGAGGTCGTCGTCATGCCGTAGAGGTCGTGAGGAATGCCGCCCATCGTAACCGGCTTGCCGGTGGTGAAGGCCTTCCAGAACCTGTAGCCCCGGGCCTTGGCCCGGAGCGCGGCCCATTCCATGAGCTCGGCCGTACCCTCATCCGGGCCGAGGAAGAGGAGGATCTCCTCGCCGTAATAATCCACGACGCCGGGGTCGGGGAGCATGAGGTCGAGGAGGCCGTCAACGTACTTCTTAAAGGCCGCCTCCGGCCGGTCCTGGAAGCCCCATCGTAGGAGGATGGTGCCCTTGGAGCCGCCGTCGGGCAGGTCCTTGTTCTTCCTCTGCTGGGTCGCGGCCAGGTTGTAGTTCTCGTCGAAAATGAGGTCGGAATTCGCCAGGTAGCCCTGGAGGTTGGCCGACCGGACGATGCGGATGCCCCCCCGGGCGATGTCCCGGAACCGGATGTGGAAGCCGCGGAGCTCGCGGCCGATGATATGGAACACCCCGAACGGCTTGACCGGGTAATCGACCGGGTCGAGGAAGTCCGGCCGGTACATGAACGAGATGGCGACCTTTTCCCGGACGTAGAAGTTCGTTTTGAGGATGATGTCCACGAAGAGGGCGGCGGCCAGGAAGATGTTCCGGTCGGCCTCGGTCGGGACGGTCTTCTGGATGTCCTTCCGGAGTGCGGCCAACCCGGCCTTGATGTCGGGATTCTTGATGGCAGGGTTGAACTTTTTATCGAAGAGGACGAAAAGCTTCCGGATAGGACTAGGGTTGGCGATGAAGGCCTCCCAGCACCGGGATTCGGTGTAGGTCTCCCGAGCCAGCTTGACCTTGAGGTCGCGGAGGATGCCCAGGAGTTCGGGGGAGCCCTTGAGGGCGTCGGCGAGCTTCAGGTACTCCTCGTTGTAGCCGCCGAGGAACTGGTGGGCGAAGCTCCAGGCGGAGTTGGCGAAGACGAACTCCTGGGCGGTCAGCCGGCCGTCGCGGAAGAGCGAGGACAGCGGGCTCTCCGGAATGACGTAGATGAGGCTGATGTCCTCGATGAGGTCCTGGAGCTTCTCGCGGCTCTTGATCTCGTCCAGGTAGAAGGTGTAGACGGTCCGGCCGTTCCCGAAATGCTCGATGTATTTCCGTTTGGAGAACAGCCCGTGGGAATTGATGACGTCCGAGACGTTCGAGAAGAACCGCGGGCTGGCGTCGGTCCTGATGACGACCGAGATGCGGAGCTCCTTATCCCGAGGGACGGGGGTGACGTCAATGAGGGGGCTCTCCCAGCCCTTGGCCCTTCGGAGGAGGCCCTCGTAGCGGTCGACGGTCTCCTGGGGCACGGTGGCCAGGAAGGTCTTGTCCCCGATCTTGCGGATGTCCGCCTCGTCGGGGCCTGCCTTTTCGGCGGGGTATTGAGGCTTGTAGACGACGTACATTCGGAGGTGCTGGAGGCCTCGGGCCTTGCGCAGGGTCCGGTAGGACTGGAGCCGGTAATGGGGGTACTTGTCCTCGATCCGCTGTTCGATCTCGACGCCCCGGCGGTTGTCCTCCTCGATGAGGTAGAGAGCGTCGTTCTCGTGCTCGGTCTGGAAGTCGATGCGAACGACCTCCTCCCGGCGAAGGGTCGCCAGGATCTCCGCCGCCCGGAGGGCCTCGATGTGGTGGGCGATGGTCTCGAGGGGTGTCGTCCGGAAGTAGAACTCGCTCATCCCAAGGCCCGTGCAGAAGGCGTCGAGCTCCTTGCGGAGTGTCGCCTCGGGGTAGAACCCGTCGGCCAGCATGATCTCCTCGACCTTCTTGAGCTGGACGGCGTTAAGGAGGGACTGTTCGGCGATCTCTCTGATGGTTTTCATACGGACACCTCCCTTCTAAAGTGCGCCGATTATAACACGGGCCGTCCCTGCCACAAAGCCCCTTTCGCGGGGCATCCGGGGGGCCTCCCGACGCCCTCTACGCGGGCCCCGGGCCCGTTTGACAGGCCCCCTTTGAAAGCTTATATTAAATGCTCATCATATCCCGATAAGTCTTACAATACTTAAGGAGAAGTTTCGATGGAAAAAAAGCCGTTTAACGCGTTCGAAATGGCCCAGCAGCAGTTCGACGCCGTGGCCGAAAAGCTCGGCCTCAACCCCGCCACCCGGGACCTGCTCCGGAACCCCCTGCGCGAGTATCACTTCCTGTTACCGGTCCGCATGGACGACGGCAGCACCACGGTGTTCAAGGGCTTCCGCGTCCAGCACAACGACGCCCGCGGCCCCTGCAAGGGGGGCATCCGGTTCCATCCGCACGAGACGGTGGACACGGTCCGCGCCTTGGCCATGTGGATGACCTGGAAGTGCGCTGTGGTCGACATCCCGCTCGGCGGCGGCAAGGGCGGCGTCATCTGCGACCCGCACAACCTCAGCGACCGCGAGCAGGAAGGGATCTGCCGCGGCTGGGTCCGCCAGGTCGCCCCGAACGTAGGGCCCTTCCAGGACGTCCCCGCCCCCGACGTCATGACCCATGGCCAGCATATGATCTGGATGCTCGACGAGCTCGAGCGCATCCGCGGCGCCAAGCTCCCCGGCTTCATCACCGGCAAGCCGGTCGGCATGGGCGGCTCGCTTGGCCGGACCGAGGCCACCGGTTACGGCGTCATGTACACCGTTCGCGAGGCCATGAAGGAGCTCGGCATCGACATCCGGAAGACCAAGGCCGCCTTCCAGGGCTTCGGCAACGTGTCCCAGTACGCCGTCCGGCTCTTCAAGGAATACGGCGGGACGCCGATTCTCGTCGCCTGCTGGGACCAGCACGACCAGATCTCCTACACCTTCCGCCGGATGAGCGGCATCGACCCCGACGAGCTCGTCGCCATCACCGACAAGTTCGGGACGATCGACAAGGACAAGGCCCGCAAGGCCGGCTACGAGGTCCTCCCAGGCGAGGCCTGGATCGAGCAGGACGTCGACCTCCTCGTGCCCGCGGCCCTGGAGAACCAGGTGACGGGCGCGAACGCGACCCGGATCCACAAGAACGTCAAGATCGTCGCCGAAGGCGCCAACGGGCCGACCACACCCGAGGCCGACGCGATCATCCGCGAGCGGGGCATCTTCATGATTCCCGATTTCCTCTGCAACGCCGGCGGGGTCACCTGCAGCTACTTCGAGCAGGTCCAGTGCAACATGAACTACTTCTGGACCCGCGACGAGGTCCTGACCCGGCTCGACGAGAAGATGACGGCCGGGTTCAAGGCCGTTTCCGAGCTGGCCCACAAGAAGAAGGTCTACATGCGCGACGCCGCGTACATGATCGCCATCGCGCGGGTCGCCGACGCCTGCCGCCTGCGCGGCTGGGTTTGAGACGGGGAGGGCAGCATAGCTTCATGATGGCGACCAGAGGTTCCGAGTCCGTTCCCGGCGGGCTCCTGCGCGAGCGCGTCAAGGAGCTCCGCTGCCTGCAGGGCATCGTCTCCGTCATCGAAACCTTCGGGCTCCCTCCCGACAAGGTCTTTCGGAGCCTTATCGACATTATCCCCTCCGGCTGGCAGTTCCCGGACCTCTGCCGGGTCCGGATCACTTTCCGGGGCTCCGTCACCCAGTCCTCCGACTTCGCCGAGACGCCCTGGATCCAGAGGGTCCCGCTCATGGCGGGGGGCGCCCCCGTCGGCACTATCGAGGTCTGCTACCTGGAGAAGGGCCCGGGCGGCCGCGAAGATCCGTTCCTCCTGGAGGAAAAGAAGCTCATCGAACTCGCTGCCAGCCGCCTCGGCCGCCTCGTCGAGGAATGGGACGCCGGGGGGGCCGCTGTTCCGGGCCGTGAGAGGGCCGCGGAGGGCGGCAAAAGGAAGCCCGAGTGGGTCGTGATCATGGACCTCCTCAAAGAGACCGACCCGGTCCTATACAAGCGCATCCTGCGCCGGCTTATGAACCACCTCCATAGCCAGGGCGTTCCCGGGATCCATGGCCTCCTGCTCCAGTTCACACCGGAGTTCTACGCCGGCTGGCCGGGCGACGGCCGGGACGACAATCAACCCGTCCCCCGGCACGACGTCGTCGCCCTCGAGGGGGTCTTCGAGGAAGCGATGGCCATCGCCTCGCTCGCCGTCCCCGAGGCGGAGATGTCCCGGCTGATCAAGCAGTGGATGCGCCAGGACCGACTGGGGTTCTTCATCTTGGCGACCGAGAAGCGGGACATCTCGCTCGTCGCCATCAAGGAGATCGTCGACCGCTTCTGCCGGTCCACCTCCGAGGACGAACAGGCCCTCTCCATGTCCGACGACCTCCAGGCGCGGGTCGCCCTCACCCGGAGGTTCCTCAGCGAGCGCCTGCCTTTCATCCGCGTCGCACGGGACCATCTGAACATCCATGATTTCGACTGCCTTCTCGACCGGGTCACGGGACCGAGCCAGGGAACGGGGAAGCTTGGGGGGAAGGCGGCCGGTATGGTCGTCGCCGAGCGCATCCTCTCGGCCCACCGGATGTCCAACCCGGCTATCGGCGATTTCAAGGTCCCCGAGACGTGGTTCATCGCCTCGGACGGCCTCATCGATTTCATCC
>CAZPEP010000015.1:0-96760 GCA_964585685.1 uncultured Eubacteriales bacterium
ATCGTCTTCTGCAGGTCGACGATGTAGATGCCGTTCCTCTGGCCGAAGATGTATTCCTTCATCTTGGGGTTCCAGCGCTTCGTCTGGTGGCCAAAATGAACGCCGGCCTCCAATAGCTCTTTCATGGTTACGGATACCAACTCGACTCCTCCCTGTTATCTCTTGTGGTACTGAGGTGCTTTGCGAGCGCCCAGCAGCCCGTACTTCTTGCGTTCCTTGATCCTGGCATCCCGTGTCAGGAGGCTGGCGGCCTTGAGGACGGGCCGGAGCTCGCGGTTGAATTCGATGAGGGCCCGGGCGATGCCGAGCCGGATGGCTTCGGCCTGGCCCTTCGTCCCGCCGCCGTTGACCCTCATGAAGATATCGAACTTGTTCTCCGTCTCGGTCAGGAGGAGCGGCTGCTTGATGATGTACCGGAGCGGCTCCATGCTGAAATAATCCTGAAAGGGCCGGGGCCTCTTGTTGACGTACAGCGTCAGGTCGCCCTTCCCGGACCTCAGGAAGACGCGGGCGATGGACGTCTTTCTCTTGCCTGTCCCGTAGTACTGGATAAGACTCAAGATGCCTCCTAAAACTTGTATTCCTGAGGGTTCTGGGCTTCGTGGGGGTGGGCCTGGCCCTTGTAGACCTTCAGTTTCTTGAAGACCGCGCGGCCGAGCTTGTTGTGGGGGATCATCCCCCGGACGGCCCTCTCGACGACCTCTTCGGGCTTCTTGGCCAGCACTTCCTTCATGGTCCGTTCTCTCAACCCGCCGGGATAGAGGGAGTGGTTGTAGTACATCTTCTCTTCGAGCTTGTTCCCGGTGACCCGGACCTTCTCGGCGTTGATCACGACGACGAAATCCCCCGTATCGACGTGGGCCGCGAAGCCGGGCTTGTTCTTTCCGCGAAGCAGGACGGCGATCTCGGTGGCCATGCGGCCGAGCACCTTGCCGTCGGCGTCGACCAGCCACCACTTGCGCTCGATCTCTTCTTTTTTCGGATTGTACGTCTTCATGCCTGTCAACCTTAAAATAGAACTTTAGTGATTGATTACAATACTCAATCTGGCCTTAAAAGTCAAACTCATACGGCAACACGCTCGGTCCCGGCTTCGGTGATTCACCCGGAAGAGGAAAGACGGGGGTTCAAGGAGCCAAATACCCATATAGGATACGGTTTTGCCTGGGAAATGTCAACACAATAGAGAGAACAGGTTAGAGGCGCGAGACTTGAGCCGGAGAAGAGCTAAAAAAAAGGGGCGGACGCGGCGAAGCGTCCGCCCCCGGGATATGCCGATGCTTTACTGAGCCTTCTTGAGTTCGTCCTCGAGCTTCTTCCGCTCGGCGGACCGCTTCCGGAGGTCCTGGAACTTGTCGAGGTTCCTGTCGCCCTCGGCGGCGTAACGGGCTTCCTTGTCGGGTTCGAGCTTAGTGAGGACGCTCTTGTAGATAACGCTTAGCCAGCTGTAGGGCTCGGGATAGCTGGGGTCCAGATCCCTGGCCTTCTCGACGGACCGGAGGGCGTCCTGAGCCACGGCAAGCCTTTGCTCCTTGGACAGGTTCTGGAACCGGAATGCCTTGGACCAGCGGTTGATGCCCTTGGCGAGCCAGGCCGCGGGGTTGTCGGGCTGGAGCTTAATGCGCATATCCTGGAAGTTGTTGGCCAGGTCGAAGTTGTTCATGGCCTGGTCGATGTTATCGGCCGAGGCGGGGAGGTTCTCGTAGTAATTGGCGATGTACGCGTATCCCTGGGGATTCTCGGGATCGGCCTCGAGCCTCCGGAGGTACATCGATTCGGCCTTCCGGGCGGCGTCGGGCTTGTCGCCGGCGTATCTCTTGTAGAATTCGGCGACGACGTAGTAATTGCTCATGTTGCCGGGTTCGAGCTCGATGATGCGGAGGTAGAGCTTCTCGGATTCGTCGAACTTCCGGAGCTTGTCGTACATATCGCCCAGGGAGTAGATGATATCCTTGTTGTTAGGGTCGATCTCGTGGGCCTTGGTCAGGGCGTCCAGGGCCCTCTTCTCGATGTCCTTGTTCAGCGCCGTCTCGACGGCGGGCTTGAAGAGCTGCTTATAGCTCTCGCCCAGGAACCGGTACGCTTGGATCAGGTTTGGGTCGTACTTCAGGGCAGCCTCGTATTCGACGATGGCCTTTCGGTACTGGTTCTCGGTGAAAAGCTGGTTGGCCTTGTTGAAATGGTAGCTCGACCTCAGCTTACCGAACTTCAGCTTTTCGCACCCGACGGCGGAAAAGACGAGGATGAGCGCGAGGGCTGTTATCAGAAGACCGTTCGTCCTTTTACGAAACATCCTGACCTCCTTGATCGTCGTATATCCTGTCCATAAAGCCCGTAAGGACTGAACTTAATTTATAAACGAACGGGCGTTTAAAGTCAAGAATAAGCGTGGGAATTGCCGGTTAGAGGTGCGATCTAAGAGGCTATTGTCAAGGCATCTATCTTTGAAGGAATCTTGACCTTAACCTCGAACCTCTAAGTCTTTTGCCTTGCTTTAGCTCTTTCTTAAGAATATCCGTATCGGCGTCCCCCAGAAGTCGTATTCCTGTCTGAGAAGGCCGGCCAGGGACTTTTCGTAGGCCGGGGAAAGGATGGTCCGGGAGTGCCCGAAGAGGACGAAGGTCGGGGGGGCCACCCCCTGCTGGGTCATATACTTGACCTTGATCTTGGACCCGTCCTTCCCCCGCGGGGGGTGCTCCTCGTTGAGCTTGGCCAGGAACTCGTTCAGCCGGGCCGTGTCGACCCTCTTCCGGGAGTCCCGGTGGACCTTGTCGGCCATGTCGAGGACCTTGACGACCCGCTGACCGGTCAGGGCGGAGACGAAGAGGAGCGGCGCGTAGCCCACGAACTCGAGCTTGGTCCGGACGAGGGCCCGGACCTCCTCAGGGTCGACCTTCAGGCGGTCCACCAGGTCCCACTTGTTCAGAACAAGGATGAGGGGCTTGCCCGAATCCCGCGCCATGCGGGCGATATGGGTGTCCTGGCGCGTCGGGAACTCCCGGGCGTCCAGGACGAGGACGATGACGTCGGCCTCGAGGATGTTCTTCCGGGACTTGACGATGCCCGCCTTTTCGCGGCTGTCGCTCGCCCCGGCGGGCTTCCGGATGCCGGCCGTATCGACCAGGCAATACGGCTTCCCGTCTCTCAGGATGATCGTGTCCGTGCTGTCCCGGGTCGTGCCGGGGACCTCGCTGACGAGGAGCCGCTCCTCGCCGCACAAACGATTGATGATGGATGATTTACCGACGTTGATGCGGCCGACCACGGCGATGCGCAGGGGCTCTGCTGTGTCCTCCTCGGCCGCCGCGGGGAGGAGGGAGGCGATCCTCTCCCGGAGCTCGCCGATATTGACCTTGTGCTCGGCCGAGAGGGGGATGATGTCCCTGTCCCCGAGCCTGTAGAATTCGGCGAGGTGGTCCTCGCCGCTCGGGGCGTCCATCTTGTTGACCACAACGAGGACGGGGCGGCCGAGTTTTTTCAGGCCGATATACAGCTCCTCTTCCGCCGGGGCCAGATCCCTTTTCCCGTCGAGGACGAGGACGACGACGTCCGCCGTTCGGGCGGCCTCCCAAGCTTTGTCCCGGACCTTCCCGGATAACGGCTCGTCGGGCATCCCAAAGATCCCCCCCGTATCTACGAGCTCGAACGCGCGGTCGCCGAAACGCTGCCGGGCGGCGACGCAATCCCTCGTCATCCCGGGGAGGTTGTGGACCAGGGCTTTCTTCCGGCCGAGGAGCCTGTTGAACAGCGTGGATTTCCCGACGTTGGGGAACCCGACGATGGCGACCCTGGGTATTCTCTTCATGACGGAATGGCGTCCCCTATTTGGCGACCAGGGAGTACTGCGGGAGGAGGGGCCGGCTCAGGTCGATGTGCCCCCCCAGGGTCTCCCTCTCCCCGCCCTCGATGAGGATGGAGACCCTTTTGATGGCCTTGTGGTTGACAGCTACGGTGTTGACGACGGCGTAGACGGCCGACATCTCCGAAGAAGCGCCAAAGGTCGCGTTCTCCGCGAATTCCTTCGAGAAATCGACGTGGGCCGTCCCGTCGGCGTCCACGAAGACCTGCCTGACCCTGGTCTCCGGCGGGAGCGGGGAAATAAGGTCCGCCGATGACCCTTTGAGGAGCTCGCCGACGGCGGTCTCGACGTCCTCGGCGACGGATTTCCCGGCCGGGACCTCCCGTTTCTCGGCGTGGAGAAGGTCGTCGTTCTCCGAAAGGAAGAAGAGCAGGATCGTTCTTGTCGTCGGCGCTTCGCCTTCGGCCGAGCGGCCTTCCGGAGCGGACGGCTCGGTCTCGTGACGGATCTTCTCTCCGCCTCCGCCCGAGAAGTAGACGACGACCAGGACGACGAAGATCACGGCGAGGGCCGCGAGGAGCAGGATCTTTGGGTTTTTTTTGCGTTTCTTGGTCATATTAGGGATAGAGCTTAAGGTATTCCACGAGACTGAGATAGATGGCCTGGGCGACGCTGTCCTGGAACCCCTCGGTCCCGAGGGCCTTCTCCTCCTCGGGGTTCGAGATGAACGCCGTCTCCACGAGCACAGCGGGGCAGGCCGCCCCCGTCAGGACCTTGAAGGGAGCTTGCTTGACGCCCCTGTTCGCCGTCCCCAGGAGGGCGTTGAGGCCCTCCTGAATCCGCTCGGCGAGCTGGCTGCTCTGCTTCAGGTACGCAGCCTGGGCGAGGTCCCAGAGGATCAGCTTGATGTCGTCCTTGCCGTCCTCTTCGATCCGCCCTTCCAGGGACCCGGACGTGTTCTCCAGGTAGGCCAACCGGCGCGCCTCCTCGTCGGTCGCGTTCTGGCTCAGGAAGTAGGTCTCCGAGCCGCGGGAGTTCTTCCGCGGGGATCCGTTGGCGTGGACGCTGATGAACAGGTCGGCCTTGTGGTTGTTGGCCAGGGCGGACCGGTTTTCTAGGCTGACGTCCATATCCTTGTCCCGGGTCATGAACACCCGGAACGCAAGGTTCCTTTCGATGATGGCCCTAAGCTTCAGGCCGATGGCCAGGGTGACGTCCTTCTCGAGGGCGCCGAACTTCCCCCTGGCCCCCGTCTCGATGCCGCCGTGGCCTGGGTCTATGACGATGGTCTTGAACTTGGCGGGCTGGCCCCCGGGCGACGGGACGGCCCCTGACGGGGCCGGCGCTTCCCCTCCAACGGCCGGCGGATCGGTCGTGACCGGGGCCGTTGCGGGTCTCGGGGCTTCGGCCGGAGCCGGCGAGAAATCGATGGAAAGCTCGAAGGGATCCTCTCGGACCGAAGGCTTAAAGGAAAACGCCTCCGAGGCCAGTTCGATCGTGAACGCGTAGGCTCCACGTCCCTGGGACCACCCTACGGACCTGACGAACCCGCCCGAGAAGGTGGCCTGCCGGACGCGGAAAGTCAGCGGGGTCTCGAAGGTGACCTGAAGGGCACTCGTCCTCTTTTGGAAAGAATAGGGCAGGGGAACAATCGACGAGAGCGTCACCCGACTCGAGCCGCCGAGGTCGATGACGGAAATGACGAGCGCGGCGGGTCGGCGCGCCTGGGGCCCCGGACCGGACAGCGGCCCAGGCCGCGACGGACCGACGGCGGACAGGAGAAAGACAGCGCTCAGAAAGGCCAGCGTCGCTTGTCGTTTCACGTTCCTTCGTCCTTGATCTTCGCAAAAAAATGGAGGCGGCGGGAATCGAACCCGCGTCCGAAGACATTCAACCGAGGCCTTCTACACGCATATCCCCTTCTTCATTGTCGTCCCCCGGGCTCCGAAGAGGAAGGAGACCCGAAGGACCAGCCCTGCGGAAATTTCGCTCCCGAGCTCCAGGACTTAGCTCGCTCGCTATCCTGCTGGTTGACGCTCCCCGGGAACCGCAGGAGTGAACCCGGGAAACGGCTGCCTATTCTATTAGGCGGCGACTGCTAAAGGTTGTGCAGTTAATTTTTTTCCACCTGTTTTTCGAGGTGGGTGGGACCTCGACGTGCAGCCCCGGTCTCACTATCTCCGTCGAGACCAGTTCGCCCCCATATCCTTACAAAGTTTATTATATGAGCATGGGGTGGGCTTGTCAAATATTGGCTCTCTCCCCGATTATCAAGACAATCGGCCCGTCTTCCCTGGAACCGAGTTTATGACCCGCTGGGCAACCCCGCCTTGCCGATCGTCGTCCTGCTCAGCTCCCTGGCGTTCCTGTGGATCAGGGCCCACTGCCGCCCTCCTCGGTCTCAGCTCGGCCCTGACCGTTTCCGTCTTCGCGTTCGGCATGCCCGCAGGCAAAGCCCTCGCCTCCTCCCCATCGGCTGGATCATCCTGAATGTCATATTCCTCGGCGGGCTCTTCAGCCTCAAGATCCCTGTCCCGGGCGGAAACGGGCTGATCAACCGTGTGCCGCCCGTGGTCCCGGCTCCGGCGCCCGAGCATGCCGTCTTCGCCTTCAACGCCCTGTCCTTCACCGGAACGGGGATCTTCGTCACGGCGATCCTCTCCGCTTTCATTATGGACTACCGGTTTCGAGAGGCGGCGGCGGTATGGTGGAAGACCCTCAAGTGCGAGCGCTTCTCTCTCCTCACCGTGGCCGCTATGCTCGCCCCCCAAAGCATCATCGTCGCCTCGACGGCCACGAAGGTGAGATCCTCCGCTACGTCTTCTTCCACAGCCTGGCCCTGGCTTCGCTCGTCGGCCTGCTGGTGACGCTTCCGGCGTATGCATTCTCATTTTTTAGAATGGTCATTAAATAGGTTCATTGTCGCGGGTCGTTCGTCTCCTGCGTCTACATCGGGAGCGCGATGAAGAACTCGACCCACTTGCCCTGCTCGGACTCGGCCCAGATGCGGCCCTTGTGCTTGTCGACGATGGTCTTGCAGATGTAGAGGCCGAGGCCCGAGCCCTTGACGCCCTCGGTGCCCCTCTGTCTTAAGCGCTCAAACCTCTTGAAGAGCCGATCGCGGATGTCCTCCGTCGAGATGCCGACGCCCTCGTTGCGGACGGAGAAGACGATCTCCTTCCCCTTCACCGCCAGCTTGAGGTGGACCGGCGTCCCCTCTTTCCCGTACTTGATGGCGTTGTTCACCAGGTTCCCGGCGACGATCTTCAGGAGCCGCACATCGCCCTCGATGACGGGGTCTCCCTCGAACTCCTCGACGATGGGCATCCGGCGGACGTTGTCCCGCACTCCCGGCATGTCCAGGACCTCCTTGACGATCCCGGAGGCGAACGGGACGCGCTCCTTGAACGCGTCCAAACTGTCGAGCTCCATCTTGGACAGGTCGATGTAGCTCCGGATGATGTCCTCTAGGTAGCCGCAGTTACGGATGATGGTCTCGACGATCTTCTGCTGTTCGGGCTCGAGCTTCCCGAAATAGCCGCGGTGGAGGGTCGCAGCGGTCGTCTGGACCGCGGCCAGCGGGCTCTTGAGTTCGTGGGAGACAATGGCCATGAGGTCCAACATCTTTGCCCCGGCCGCGTTCTTCCGCGCCTCGAGGGCGTTCGCGACGACGCTCCGGAGCTCTTCTGGCGTGAAGGGCTTCGGGACGTAGTCGAAGGCCCCGTTCTTCAGCGCCTCGCGGGCGGTCTCGACGTTGGCGTAGCCGGTGAAGATGACCACGACGACGTCGGGCTTTTCCTTCCGCAGGGCCTTCAGAACTTCCATCCCGCCGAGGCCGGGCATCTTCAGGTCCGTGACGACGACGTCGAAGTTCCCGGCCCGGGCCATCTCCAGGCCCTCGTCGCCGGACGCGGCCGTGGCGATCTCGTACCCCGACCCTTCGAAGATCCGGCGCGAACTCCTGAGGACGATATCCTCATCGTCGATGAACAGAAGCTTGTTTGACATGGCGATCTCCCCGAACGCCCGGCCTCACGGCGCGGGCAGCTTGATGACGAATTCCGTTCCCTCCCCGACCTTGCTCCGGACGTCGATCGTCCCGTTGTGCCGCTGGATGACACCGTAGGCCATGGCCAGGCCGAGCCCCGTCCCCTTGCCTCGGTCCTTGGTCGTGAAGAAGGGCTCTGAGATTTTGCCCAGGTTCTCCGGGGAGATGCCTACACCCGTATCCGCGACCCGGACGACGACCATCCCGGTCCCGGCCTCCCTCCCCGTCGTGATGGTCAGCGTCCCGCCGTTCGGCATGGCGTCGGCGGCGTTAACGGCGAGGTTGTTGATGACCGACCGGATCTCGCCCGCGTCCACGCTGACCGGCGGGAGCCCCAGATCAAGGGCCCGGACGATGGCGACGTTCTGGAAATTGACGTGCTTCTCCAGGATATGGAGACTGTCCTCGATGATCCCGTTGATGTCGGCCGGAGCCTTCTCCGGCTTCGTGTCGCGGGCGAAATCCAGGATCCCCCGGACAATCCCCCGGCAGCGCAGGGTCTCGTCGCGGATGACCTTGAGGTCCTCCTCGTACTTCGTCCCCTTCATGTCCTCCAGGAGAAGACTGCTGTAGGTCAGGACGCCGGTCAGGGGGTTGTTGATCTCGTGAGCGATGCCCGAGGCCAGACGGCCGATGGAGGCCAGTTTCTCGGACTTGAGGATGGTTCGCTCGGCCTGCTCCTTCAGCTGGTGGTCGCGCTCCTGGATGGCGTCCACCATGGCGTTGAAGGCCTGGCCGAGGTTCCGGGCGTCGTCGTCGCGCGGGTCGACCTCGATCCTGTGGTAGAAGCCCAGGGCCATCTCCGTCGAGGCGGCGATAATCTTCTTGAGCGGCCGGGTATAGATGTTGATGAGGTACACGGCGATGCCGATGGCCAGGGCCGTCGTCACGAAGATGACCAGGAGGAACGACAGGGTCGTCGCCCGGAGGACGAGGTCGTACTTCTGCTGGAGGATACCGACGTAGAGGATGCCGAGGGGCTTGTTGTCGATGTCGAAGAGCGGGCTGTAGCCCGACAGGTACCACTTGTTGACGACGAAGGCCTTGCCCAGCCAGACCTTCTCCTCGACGAAGACCCGGCGATAGACCTCTTCGGAGATCTGGGTCCCGATGGCCCGGCGGTCCGAGCTGTCGACGACGTTCGTGGCGATGCGGACGTCCCCCAGGAAAAGGGTGGTCGTCCCGACATCCCTGCCCCGGATCTTCTCGTCCTTGAAGACCAGCCGCTTAAAGCGGTCGATGAATTCGGAGTTATTGTTGAGCAGGACGGCTGCGTACAGGATGCCCCTCAGCCGGTCCCCTTCCAGGATGGGGGCGGCGATCTTCATGACCATGGCCCGCCTCTCGACGGGCGACGTCCGAACCCGGGCGAGCGGCGTCGGGACGACCTGGATGAGAGTCCGGTCGACGACAGACGGTCCTTCGAAGCGGATGTTCTCGGGATCGAGGACCCCGGTCCCGGCCGCCGGCATCAGCTTCCGGATGACCTCCTGGATGGTCCGGTAGTGGGCCATGCTGTCGCCGAAAGCCTCGTAGGCGTTGGCACGGACGAGGACCCGGCCCTCCGGGTCGACGACGTTGACGATGTCGAAGGCGAATTCCCCGCGGATCTGGAGAAGCTTCCCGTAGAGGGCCGCCCGGTCCCCGGCTCCCGCAGCCCGGACGATCTCGGGAGTCTTGGCCAGGTACTCGATGATGTGCAACCTCTGGGCGATCTCCTCCCCGTAGAGCTCGTTGGTCGCCTCGAGGCTGTTCCGGACGGTCCCGTAGGCCTCGCGGATGACGTTCTTGTTGATGAGGTTGATGCCGACGACCGTCGCCAGCGTTCCTGTCAGGATGACGATGGACAGGAGGCTGACGACGAGCTTGAAGCGGATGTTCGAACGGAAGGCCGGTTTGATCATTTCAAGGCGCCGGCGATTTTCGCCAGCAGTTCGTCGAGGTCGACGGGCTTGGTCAGGAACACGTTCGTCCCTGGAAGGAAGCTCTCCCCCTGGTCCATCGAGAACCGGGAGTTGGTGACCTGGTCGATGGCCGTGAGGATGAAGATGGGGACGTCCCGGAACTCCCGGTAGCGGGACGTCTCCCGGCGGCTGCGGATGGCGTCAGCCGCCTCGAACCCGGCCGTGTCCGTCTCCATCATGACATCGAGGACGAGGAGGTCCGGCCGCTCCGCGAGGAGGGCCCGGAGCCCTTCGGCCCCGCTGTAGGCAACGGCGACGTCGTATGCGTTGCTTCGCAGGACCCTTTCCAAGCTCGTGACGAGGTCTCTGTCGTCGTCGACGACGAGGATCTTCTTGGCCATGGGTTTGCTCCTTTCCGCTCCGTCAGATGATGCGCTCCAAGCTCGTGACAAGGTCTCTGTCGTCGTCGACGACGAGGATCTTCTTGGCCATGGGTTTTCTCCTTTCCGCTCCGTCACTTGTTGAGGATCTCGTAGATGACGTTCCTCTCCTCCCAGGCCTTGTTTCGCTCGTACATATCGATCGGGAACTCGACCTGTTTGAGTTCGACCGGCGCGGCCTTCTTGTCGACGAGGCCCAGGGCGAGGGCCACGCCGTAGATGATGGCCTCGGGCCGGGGCGGGCAGCCAGGGATGTAGTAGTTGACCGGGACGGCCGTCGCGCCGCCTCCGGCCACGTTGTACGTGTCGAACCAGCAGCCTCCGCCCGCGGCGCAGGAGCCGATGCCGAAGACGAGCTTCGGGCCGGGCATGGCGGCATAGGCCTTCTTGACGAGCGGCAGGGTTGGCCGGGTCACGGCCCCCGACAAGAGCATGACGTCGGCGTGCCGCGGCGAGCCGACGAGCTTGATCCCGAACCGCTCGACGTCGTAGAACGGCGTCAGGATGTTCAGGACCTCGATATCACAGCCGTTGCAGGCGCCGCTGTTGCAGTGATAAACCCAGAGGGACTTGAAAAAGCATTTCTTCGAGATCTTCGCCAGCATATCAGTCTCCTGTCTTCCCGGGCCGGGCGTAGCGCTCGGTCCCGGGGAGCTCCTTCGGTTCGAACCGGTCCGTCGCCCGGCGGATGACTGTCCGGGCCTCCAGGCTGTCGTACCGGTACCCGGTGAGCCCGAGCTTGTCGATGGCGTTCTTTGTCTCCATATCGTAGCACCGGCCGCACCGGTTGCACGTCAGCATGAAGAGCTCCAGGTTCTCGGTGATGTCGTTCCGATCGTCAGTCGCCAGCTCGTACCGTTCCGTCATCGCGATGGCCTTCTCCGGGCAGACGTCGGCGCATCGCCCGCAGTAAGTGCACCGGGCCCCATCGTAGAGAAGGACGCGGATCTCCTGGCAGATATCGCGGACCATGACGGTCCGGGCCGGGCAGTGGTTGGCGCAACCGCCGCAGCCGATGCACTTAGTGTGGTCCCAGTGCGGGGCGCCCCGAAAGTCCTTCGGCGCCGGCCGGGGCTCGAAGGGATACTTCAGGGTAACGACGCCCGGCTTCATGACCATCAGGACCTGTTTGATCTTGCTTGTCAGCCACATGTGCATCTCTCCCGCGCGCCCCTAGAGACCCTTCACCGCAAGCCCGATCGCACCCAGCGCGACCAGGATCAGGACGGCATAATATTTGACGGCCTGGTCGATCCGCAGACGGGGATTGGTGGACCCGACCAGGGCGATGAGAACGAACACGACGAGCGTCCCGGCCAGCTGGACAGCGACGGCCGGGATGTAGCCCGCCCGGACCGTCGGCACGAACACCGACACGAAGAGCCAGGCGTAGAACATCTGCTTCATCATCATGGCGTACCGGAACAGGGCGTAGTCCGGGCCGCTGTACTCGATGAACGGCCCCTCGAGGATCTCGATCTCGGCCTCGGAGGTGTCGAACGGCTGCTTGGCAACGAAGGCCTGGAGGGCCAGGAGGTAGACGGCGAGCATGACGGCCGGCGAGATCCAAGCGCCCGCTCCGAACGCCCCGGATATCGCCGAGCCCAGCCCGAGGCTCCTCATCCGGACGGCGCCCATGATGAGCGTCATGGCCAGGACGGGCTCGACCATGATTATGGTCACCATCTCGCGGCTCGCGCCGATCATGGCGAACGTGTTGCGCCCGGCCAGGGCTCCCAGGAGTACCGAGACCCCTCCGAGCGTCAGCAGATAGACGACGGTCATGGCGTCAACGCGGGCCCCGAATGCGTTCAGCTTCCCGCCGAGCGGGACAAGGGCGGTCACGGTCAGGATGGAGGCAAAGGCTGCGAGCGGGGCAAGCCGGAAGGCCCAGTTCCGGGCCGAGCTCATCCGCTCCTTGCCGAGGAGCTTGAGGAGGTCGTAGTAGGGCTGGATGACAGGCGGGCCCTGGCGGGACTGGACCCTGGCCGTGATCTTCCGCATGACTCCTTCAAACAGGGGCGCCAAGAGGAGGAACAGGACGACGTTGACGAACGCATAGACGATGCTCATGGTCATCTCCTCCCCTCGAGTTCCGCCCGGCCCAGGACGCGGCGCGCGCCCGACCGGACGTCGACGACTGCCACCCGGTCCGTGCACGAGAAGCAGGGGTCGATGCTGCCCACGATGATGGGGAAATCGGCGAACTGGTTGTCAAGGAGCATCAGCGGCACGCCCTGGAGATTAGGGTAGGACGGGGCGCGGACGCGCCACCTCTCCGGCCGATTATCCTCGCCGGTGATGACGTAATGGACCGACTCGCCCCTGGGCGCCTCGACCATGGATACGGCGTGGCGCAGCGGCGGCAGGGCCTCCGGAATCTCGAGGAGGAGCGGCCCGTCCGCCGGCATCTTGGCCAGCGCCTGACGTATGATCCTGATGGCCTCGAAGATCTCGAGGACCCGGACGACGAGCGTCCCCCAGACGTCGCAACTCGCGGCGACGGGAACGTCGAACTCCATGTCGTCGTAGGCGGCGTAGGGATGGTCCTTCCGGACGTCCATCCCGAGGCCGCGGGCCCGGGCGACCGGACCGACCAGGCTCCAGAGGACCGCGTCCTCCTTCGAGAGATAGCCGACGCCCTTGGTCCGCCGGTGGATGGCGCTGTCCCCGATGATCGAGTTCTTGAGGACGACGACCTCTTTTTCGAGGGTCGCCAGTGTCTCCTCGATCTCGGCCCGGACCTCGGGGGTGATATCGCGGCGGACGCCGCCGATGACGATCATCCCGTAGGTCTTCCGGTTCCCGGTGATGCGCTCGGCCAGCCACATGATCTTCTCCCGGATACGCCAGGCGTGCATAAAGACCGTGTCGAAGCCGATGAGGTGTCCGGCGACGCCGAGCCAGAGGAGATGGCTGTGGAGGCGCTCGATCTCCAGCATGACAATCCGGATGTACTCGGCCCTCCGCGAGATCCTGATCCCCGCGGCCATCTCCACGGCTTGGGAATAGCAGGCGGCGTGGACCGAGCCGCAGATGCCGCAGATGCGCTCGGCGACGAACGGAATTTCGTTGTAGCTGACCTGCGTCTGGCAGAGCTTCTCGATGCCGCGGTGGGTCATGAAGCCGCGGTAATCACAGCCCTTGATGGTCTCGCCGTCGACGTAGACGGCGAAGTGCTCGGGCTCGTGGAGGCTCGAGTGGAACGGCCCGACGGGGATGATCGTCGTCCCGGGGGGCGCCTCGTCGAGCTGGTAGGCAACGTCCTCGGCCGCCGGGGGCACGAGGTTGTGCGGGACCTCCTTGCGGAGCGGGTGGATGCCCGCAGGCCAGTCGTCGGCCAGGATGAGCCGCTTGGGCTTCGGGTGCCCCTCGAATATCATCCCGAGGAGGTCCATATATTCGCGCTCGGACCATCCGGCATTGGGGATGTCCGGCGTGATGGATTCGAACGTCGGGTCGCCGGCCGGAGCGGAGGTCCGAAGGAGGACGGCGACGTGGTCGGCGTCGAAGGCGAAGGCGTGGACGAGGCCGAGCGTCCCATTCCGGGCGATCTCGTCGTATCCGATGCCTACCTGGTACCGGGCGCCGAGCTCCATGAGGGTCCTCGACGAGGCCCTGAGGGAGCCGCGGTCGATGTCCACGAAGAGCCTGTTTCCCGACGGGCTGGACGCGCCCTTCACGGCGGCCCTGAACCGGGTCTTGAGCGTCTCGGTGATCCTGTCGATGATGCCCATGGACGTGTTCCTCTCTTCCTTCATATCCTCACCTCCCGCCTTTCCCCCCGGCCCAGCGAAAGAGCCCCCGAAGCCCGGCGAACATGCTCCGGTCGGCGTACCGGTTGGCGTCGTTAAGGTCCTGGTAGCCGCAGAGCCAGGTCGCCGCGGGGACCTCCTTCGAGCCGGCCGACCGCCTGAGGAACGCCCCGGCGCCCAGGGCCAGGCCCAGGACGAGCAGGACGGCCAGCGGCGCGAAGGCCGAATTCAGGGGCATCCCGTCGAGGCCGCCCAGCCGGATGCCGAGGAACGAGACCGACATCGAGTCCCGGGCCGCAGCAAGCCCGTCGGCCAGCAGGAACCCTTCGGACCGTCGGAGAACGGCCATGATGAGACCGTAGAAGGCGGCCGGGAAAAGCCCCTGGGCGAGGCACACAGCCGTCAGGGCAATCTTCGGGGCGAGCATCGAGGCCGGGACCTCGCGGACCGGCTTCGAGACGTTCCATTCGGAGCCGGCCGACGTGAACGCCATCCCGAAGAACTTGACGTAGCAGGCGAGGGTGACGGCGCTCGTGAAAAGGGCGACGATCCCGAACAGGACCAGGAACACCGTCGCGTTCCCGGCGAGCAGGGAACTCGTGATGATGCTCCACTTGCTCGCGAACCCGCTCGTCGGCGGCATCCCGGAGATGGAGAGGGAGGCGATCCCAGCGACGAGAGCGCTCACCGGCATGAGGTTGATGAGCCCGCCCAACTTGTTGAGATCCTTTGTCCCCGTCGCGTAGAGGATGCTGCCGCTCGTTAAAAAGAGCAGTCCCTTAAAGATGGCGTGGTTGAGGACGTGGTAGAGGGCGCCGACCGCTGCGACGACAGCCAGGACCCGGAGCGCCGGTTCGAAGGAATTCCCGAGGAGGAGGACCGTCCCTACGGCCAGGACGATGTAGCCGATCTGGCCGATCGAGCTGTAGGCCAGGAGCCGCTTGGCATCGCTCTGCTTCATCGACTGGACCGTGCCGATGAGGAGCGTCGCCACGCCGAGGGCGGCGATCGCGAGGCCCCAGGCCTTCGCGTCAAACGCCGGGTTCCCGGCCGGGGCCATGAAGAGGAATGTCCTCATGAGCCCGTAGATCCCGGTCTTGAGCATGACACCGCTGAGCAGGGCGCTGACGGGCGAGGGGGCGATGGAATGAGCGTCGGGCAGCCAGAGCTGGCCGAGGGGAAAGACGCCGGCCTTCATTCCGAACCCGGCCAGGAGGAACCCGAAGAACCCGAGGAGCGGCAGGCCGCCGGTCAGAGCAATCTTGCCGGCCGTCTCGGCCAGGGGCTCGCCGAACCGGTAGCCGCGGACAAAGAAGGCCCCGACGACGATGAGCAGCCAGGCGAGTTCCATCAGAACAAGATACTTGGCCGCGTTCCGGGTGTTGCCGGGCTTCCGGTACTCGAACCGGATGAGGAAGTAGGAGGCGACGGTCATGATCTGCCACGACAGGCTGAAGCCGACCGCCAGGTCGTCCACCGTCACGAGCCCCGCCATGCCGAGGATGAAGAGAGGGTAGCAGAGATAATAGCCCCGCAGGCCGTACTCCGGATAATGTTCCATGTACCGGATGGAGTAGAGGGCGCTCGCGACGGCCATCAGGGCGATGACGGCAAGGAAGACCCCTGAGAACCCGTCGACGAGGAACGGGAGGCTGACCGGCCCGAGGATGACCGTCCGGGACGCGTGCCCGGCGCCGCCGAAGATCGAGGCGTAGCTCACGATGAACAGGACGACCGAGGACGCGGTGACAAGGAGAAGGTTGACAATCCCGGCGAGCCTTCTCTTCCCCGCAAGGAGCGGGGAGACGACCGCCGAGGCCGCTAGGAGCCCCAGGGCAACGAACAGCTTCGTGACGATGTCAGCGTTCATGGAGATACTCCTCTTGACGGGCGGCGCGCCCGAAGGATGAGGTCCCGGACACCGGACGCGGCCTTCTCGACCTCCGGCGTCAGTCCCCGGCCGAAGTCGAGGTCGCGCGGGACGATGCCCAGAAGGTACGTCCGCTTGCCGTGGGCTTCGAGGATCTTTCCGCAAAGCCCAAGGGCGAGCTTGTGGGTGGACAGGCCGACCGGCTCCCCGAGTCCGTCGAGGGGTTCGAAGACAATCGTCCCGGGCTCGAGGCCCGCCGCGACGGCGTCCATAATGACGACGTTCCGGCAATCCTCCCGGGCAATGTCGTAGACATGGTTCTCGAGGACGTCCTCGGCGTTGAAGACCGGGATGCCAGCCACCTTGAGGCCTTCGGCGAGCCACGGCCCGACGCCGTCGTCCCGCCGCCAGGGGTTTCCCGTCCCGACCAAGCAGGCGCCGTCCGCAAGCACGTCTTCGAGGCGGATCATGGCGATCCTTATATCTGCTCCCCGAGGGTCTTGATCTGCCGGTAGGTATAGACCGGTCCGTCCGTGCAGACGAGCGTCCGGCCGATGGCGCAATGCTGACATTTCCCGATGCCGCACTTCATGTGCCGCTCGAGGGTCGAGATGATGGTGTCGTCCTTCAGGCCGTTTGCCAGGAGCTCCTTGATGACCGAGTTGAACATGACGGGCGGCCCGCAGACGAAGGCCGTCGTATCCTTGGCGGGAACCTGCGCCTTGGCGATCAGGGTGTGGACGAACCCAACCTCGCCCGTCCAGCCGGGTTCCGCGCGGTCGATGCCGATATGGGTCTCGAAGCCGGGGATCCTCCGCCACTCGTCGATCATGTACCTGTACATCAAGTCCTTCGAGGAGCGCGCCCCATAGAGGAGGATGATCCGGCCGAAGTCCTGCCTGTGCTGGAGGACGTGGACGATGGACGAGCGCAAAGGGATGATACCGATGCCGCCCGCGGCATAAACGACGTTCCGGCCCTTGATCTCGTCGAACGGGAAGCCGTTGCCGAAGGGCCCCCGGATGCCGATCTTGTCCCCCACACCGAGCTCGTGGAGGGCCCGGGTCACCTTCCCGACCTGACGGACCGAGAGGTGGAGCCGGTCGTTTTCGGGGCTAAACGGCAGGGAGACGGCGAACTCGCCGGCCCCAAAGACCGTGCACATGACGAACTGCCCGGACCGGATCCGAAAATTCCGCTCGACCTCTTTCCTTTCGAACGAAAAGTAGAGCGTCCGGACGTCCTCGATCTCGTGCTTGATCTCGTCGATAACCGCGACCTCGGGGACGGCGACGATCGCGCGCGCGTTCCTGTCGTTCATCGGGCACCTGCCTTCGTGATCTCTCTCCGGATGGTGGTGACGACGTTCGGGAGGCCGATGTCGCCGGGGCAGACCCGGGCGCACCGTCCGCAGCCGACGCACCCCGGCCTGAGGTATTTCTTCGACTGGGAGTAGGACAGCTTGCAGAAGAAGCGCTTGTTCCTCCGGTCCTCGACGGGCTTGCGGGGGTTGTGGTCCCCGGCCATTCGAGTGTAGCCCTCGAAGGAGCAGGAGTCCCAGCTCCGCAGACGGTCGGTCCGTTCCCCTCCCGCGCCGACGTCCTCGATGTTGAAGCAGGAGCAGGTCGGGCAGACGAACGAACAGGCGCCGCATTCGAAGCATTGGTCGCCGATGTATTCCCACACGTCGTTGCTAATGAAGCCAGTCGTGATCCGGTTGACGACCCGCGAGATCCAAGCCTTGTTCTCCGTGGCCTCGGCATCGAAGCGGGAGATCGAGGCGTTGACAATGCGGGCCTTGCGGCCGGCCGCGTCCGGGCCGGCCTCTTTCAGGCCGAGCCTCTTCGCCAGGGCCTCGCCCTTTTCGCTCCCGGCCTCAAAGAGATAATCCTCCCCATCCGCGGTCAGGTTGACGTCGTAGCCCTCCCAGGCTGAAGGCCCGCTATCGGTGCAGACGCAGAAGCACTGGGGGAAGGGGCGGACGCAGGTGTTGGCGACGATGAACATCTTCTTCCGGTGGTCGCGGTAAACCTCGTCGACGTACTCCTGGCCGAGGAAGAACCGATCGAGGCACAGGAGGCCGTTAAGGTCGCAGGACCTCAAGCCGACGAGGGCCTTAGGCCGGACCAGGTCCTCCCGGCTGACGGAGGCCTGCTTGCTCTGCCGGTCATAGCTGTAGGACATGATCCGTTCCGACTGGGGGAAGAGCACGCCCTTGGGCGGATTGTAGGGGATGGCGGCGTCCAGCCGGATGTCAGTCGGGTCCGCGGCCTTGTCGAACAGCGGCTCTCCGGACACTTCATGGAGGACGGGGCCGTAGATCTCATAGTCCTCCGCGAGGACGGAGATCATTCTTCGGGTCTCTTTTCTGGGAAGGATATACATGGTCACACCTTCTCGATCCGTACGGGAATGACGGAATCCTCGCCCTGCTCAACGGCGGCACCGGGGACATCCAGCAAACCGGGGACCATCTTCCCGATGAAGTACGGGACGTAGGCCGTCCCGGGCTTGATGTCCCTGGACACGCGGGCGGCGACTTTCATCGAGCCGCCCGCCGAAACGACGGCGACGGGTCCGCGGTCCCTGACGCCGAGCTTCACCGCGTCCTCGGCCGCGATCTCGACGAAGCCCTCCGGATAAAGGAGGAGAAGGGCGTTGTATTCCCGTTTGGGGATATGGGTCTTCTTCATGACGTTGTTCTGATGCCAGAAGGTGCTGGCCTTGCCCGTCATGAGCCGGATGGGGAACCCGTCCGACACGGCGGGCCCGCCGAATTCTCCACGGATAGGGACGAATTTCAGCCGGCGGGAGATGTCCTCGACGGAAAGGCGGCGGGTGCCGTCCGGATGGGCGGCGTCGACCGGCCATTGCAGGCCGAAGTCTTTCTCCAACTTCGGATAGGTGACCGCAGAGTACGCCGGGACGGCAGCGGCGATGTCCGCCATGACTTCTTCGGCGGAAGCGTAGGCCCGGGAAACGCCCCTCTTCGCGGCGATGTCCGCATAGATGCACCACGCCGGAAGGACGCCCGTCGGAGGCTCCACCTTCTTGCGGTTGAGCTGGATCCTCCGCTCGGAGTTGGTGAAGGTTCCGTCGGCCTCGGCATAGGTCGCCGCGGGCAGGACGATGTGGGCCAGATCGGCGAACGGGTTCTTGTAGGCGCCGACGTAGACGATAAGCTCGAGCCCCTTGATCCTCTCCGCGTGTCGGATGAGCTCCTCGTCGTGGTCGGCAACGACGAGGGCTTTGAGCGGGGTCGGGTCGGCGGCCAGAAGCTCGTCCGGGGACTTCCCGGCAGCCGGTCCCGAGGCCCTGCGATGGCCGGGGAAAAAGCCGCGGGCGGCGCCGACGTCGTAGCTCCCGACGATGTTGCAGATGCCCGTGACGGGATTGACGCCGCAGCCCTCGCGGCCTACCTTCCCTGCGAGGAGGAACAGATCGTAGATCATGGCGACGGTCTCCCGGTCCAGGCCGGATATGCCCGAAGGGAAGAAGGCCATCGCGCTCCCGGCGCCCGACAGCCTGCGGGCCAGGTCCTCGACCTCGGCCATGGTCAGGCCGGTCGCGGGCTCGATCCCGTCGAGGTCGAGCCCGGCAAGGGAGCGGGCGAAGGCGTCAAACCCATCGGTCCGCGCCCGGACGAATTCCCCGTCCTGCCAGCCCTGCTTGATTATCACCTTGGCGACGGCGGCGAGGGCGGTCCTCTCGGATCCGGGCTTTAGCCAGAGGTGGGTCCGGCTGAGCTCGGCGATCTGGGTCCGGCGGCTGCTCAGGGTGACGAGGTCGGCGCCTCCCCGGGCAGCCATGTGGATCTCGCTCCCGATGATGGGATTGAGCTTCGTGATGTCCGCCCCGACGACCAGAATGAGCCCGGATCTGCGGACCTCGGTCAGGGCGCCGATCATGGCGGGCATCCCGGTCCCTTCAAAGAGGACGTCCGCGCTGTGGGCGTGGCCCTGGTCGGAGGCGAGGGCGATATTGTTCGTATGGAAAACGTCCCGTGCCAGCCCGGCCAGGAGGAAATTATCCTCGTTGGACGCGCGAGGCGAGGCGAGGAACGCGATCTCGTCGCCGGAGTAGCTGGAGAGGCGTTCGGCGGCAAGGGCAACGGCCTCGTCGTAGGAAATCGGCTCGTGGCGGCCGTTCTTCCGGACGAGGGGGGCGGCGATCCGTTCCCCTGTCGCGAGGAGCTCGTGGATATGCCAGCCGCGGACGCATAGCCGGCCCCGGCTGATGGGGTGGCCGGGGGACGCGAACACGCCCCGGACGGCGCCGTCGCCCACCTTGAGCAGATGGCCGCATCCCGTCCCGCAGAAGTTGCAGATGCCTGTTCTGTAGATCATGCCACTCTCTCCTCGGAATAAATGGCCTGAACCTTGCGGCAGCGCCCGAAGAAGGAACGACACCCTCGTGGGGTTTGGCTTGCCATTGACAGAGGACCTAAGCCCCTCCGCCGCAGGAATTAATTAAAATATAAGATACCAGAATTCACCCTTCGTGTAAATAGAGGGTGGGCCTGAGAACGGGCTTGTAACTCCCCCGCGCCCCCGCTATCGAGGCTCCGGACGGGGGGCCTTCATCCTGATCACATAGAGGATATTGAAGAGATTGGAGATGCCGCCGACGAAGCGTTCCTTGACCATCCCCTTCGGGAGCTCGTCGATCGTCGCCCGCAGGGCGGCCAGGCCGGAGGAGAGTTTTTCGATGTCGGCGACGAACGCTCCGGGACCGACCGAGCCGAGGAGCCCCTCGACCTCCGGCCCGACGCGGGAGACATCATCGAGCATCGCCCTGAACGCCGGCCTCCGGTCCGGGCCCAGCCCGAGGACGGCCTTCTCGATGACCGCGGTCCGGACGATGGCGTAACCGAGGCGGACCTCCTCCGCATTCCGATCGTGGACGCGGTCGGGATAGCGCTCGAAATACGCGGTCCCCAGATCGATCATGTCGGCGCTCGAGAAGGGGAAATCGCCCCCGAGGGCGCCGACCGCCCGGCGGAAGGACCCGAGGTCGGGTTCGCGGCGGAAGATCTCGGCGAGAGAAGCGCTCATGGTCCGGGACCGGAGCGCCTTACCTGGGCTTGGCGAACCGCCCGATCACGGCGAGGAGCAGGTCGAAGTTGACGGGCTTCTGGAAGACGCCGCTGAAGCCCAGGTCGCCCAGCCCGATGGTGTTGGCGGTGGCGTCGCCGATCGTGCTCAGGAGGAACACCGGGACGTCCGGCCTCTCGGCCTTCATGACCTTGGCCACCTTGGCCCCGGCATCGATGTCCTCCATCATCATGTCGCAGAGGACGACGTCGGGCGCCGTCTTCCGGAACGCCTCCAGCCCGTCCCTGCCGCTGAGGGCATAGGACGCATCGAACCCGCTGCCCTCCAGGATCGCCTTTACGGATTCGCAGATCGCGGGGTCGTCGTCGATAATGAGCACTTTCTTCGCGTCGGCCATGCTGTCCTCCAAGCCTCGTTTCAACGTCCATATATACCATAAGCGCCGGTATCTGTAAAAGGAGCGGGATCGCTTTCGAAGGGCATAAAGGGGACGCAATACCAAATTCCCGTTTTCCTCAGCCTACTCTGAGGACCTGGGAATGGGAGTTGTGTCCGCGAATTGTCAAGAACGGGCGAGGTCCCGGACGCAGGCGGTAACGCGTTCGAGGACCTCGGCCATCTCCCCAAGGCGTTTGTCGAGAAGGTCGAGCCGCGCGCGAAGCGCGGTCTCAAGCTCCGGAACAACCTCCCGCCCGGCCGTGTCGCCGGACTCGATCTTGCGGTACTGGGGCACGACGTCGAGGGGCTCGGGCAGATGGCCAAGCTCGCCGAAGCCCAGCCTCGGGAAGCCGGGGGCGAGGCGGGAGAGTTGCTTTTGATATACGGGATAGCTGAAGCGGATGCCGAACCGCGTCATTCCGGTCCCGGCTAACGCTTCGAGCGCGGCCGGGCGGTCGGGCTTCGTCGCCTTAAGGGCGGCGAGCGCCTTCCGAAGGCCCTGGGCTTCCTTGAGGATCGCCTGGTGCGGATAGATCGTGATATCGTCGTCGGCGGGAGAGAGTGCCGTGAAACCGCTGTTAATATCCTTCTCGACGGAAAGGAGGACGGCATTCGCGGGTTCTATCCCGGCGGCAGGTATCGCACCTGAGCCCGCGTCGAACGCGGCCGCTGCGGCCTTGAACGCGGAGACCCCCGCAACCAGCCGGGAGACGGTCGCGGGGTCTGCTCCGGCGGCGCCGAGCTCTTCGGCATTCACGGCGGCGGCGAGGTCGTCGACCCGCGCCCCGAGGCTGTAGGGCAGGAGGCCGCGATCAAGGTCTTCGGCGATGCGGAAGGCGAACTTCGCGAGCTTCGCAAGATAATCCCAATCCACCAGCGTCGCGGTCTCGAAATTCGAATGGTAAAGCTTGTCATACGCATCGTCGAACGTCTCGAACTTCACGCTGGGGATGCCGGACGCCGAGAACGGCCATTGGTCGTTCCACGAGTTGACGGGCGTCAAGGGTTCGAACCCGTTGGGGACCAGTTCCGGGTGCCGGGCGACGAGCTTTTTCAGCCAGGGCTGGAGCTCCGGATTGGAGCGAAGGCCGAGCGGCGCCCCCTTGACCGCCATGCTCTCGAGATTGATCATCGCCCGGATCCGGCCCGCCCAGTCCGGGTGGGCGCGGGCGACGGCCCACCAGGCGCCGGCAAGCCAGTCGTAATTGGAATTCGTCCAGCCGAATTCCTCGCCGGCCGTCGCGAGGAACACCAACGTGCTCTTCGGGCGGCGGCTGGAGGCGCGCATCGCCTTGGCGATGGTCAGCATGTTCGCAAGCGCACCCGTGTCGTCGACGCCGGCGCGGAAGTGGGCGTCCTGGTGCGCGGCCAGCAGCACCATTTGGCCATCGCCGCGCTCACCGGGAAGCTCGCCAACCACGTTGTAGGCGACGCCGCCGTCTCGCGCGAACGTGATCTTTTCCTTGAGGATCAGGGTCGCCGTCATGGGCCCGGCGGCGAGCTTCGCCTTGAGCCAATCGCCGTCACGCGGCGCGACATAGACCCAGGGCGGAGCGTCGAGGTCGTACTGGCCGTCGAAGCTTCCGAGGGCTGTGTCGCTGACCGAGAAGTATTTTTCGTCCTCCGGCGTGTAGGTGCAGATAACGCCTGCGGCCTTTCTGTGCGCGGCCTCGAAGGCCGGCCAGAAGAACCACCACGAGCTCATCCGCATGTCGACAAGGACGAGCTTGCCGGCGACGTCGCCGGCGGCGTCGAAATCGGCCGCCGTACCGTCTTTGACATAGACGACCGGCGCCGTGATGCCGCCGTCCGCGGTCGGCGGCACGCCCGCGATGGTCGATGCCGTCATCGCGCGGTCCCCGACGGTGACGCCCGCCTTCTCGAATTCGAACACATCGACGGGAACAGGCTCGAGCCTCACGTTCGAGAGGCCCATGGCCCGCATTTCGGCCGCCACCCGTTCGCCGACGGCGCGCTCGGCCGTGGTCCCGGCCCATCGGAAGCCCAAATCGGCGTTGGTGCCCAACGAACAAAAGTGTTCGACCAGCCCCTGCGGATAGCCCTTCGCGAACAGCTTGTCCAGGGCCTTGTCGAACGCCACCGTATCATCCCGGCCGCCGCAGGAAACGAACGCCGCAGCCAGCAGGAGGACGACGGGAAGAAGCTTGGGGAATCGATTCACGGTCACCTCCGCGCGCCTATCGTGGGGCACACGGTCAAATTAGCAGGAAACGGGCGAACGGGTCAACCCTGGTTGCGCCGGTCGAATCATCCAAAGATTCTTGACTTCCGACGGGAGCCGAGCCATTATCCCGTCAGGAAGAGAATCCGAACCCCATGAAAAAAGTTGAGCATGTTTGCCCGCCCTGGCTGTCCTGGACTCTCGTCAACCCGTTCCGGAGCCTGACTCAGAACCCCGCGAAAGTGCTTCGGCCGTTCGTCCGGCCGGGAAACACCGTTCTGGATGTCGGCTGCGGCCCCGGCTATTTCACGACGGCGATGGCCAAACTCGTGGGCGAGAACGGACTTGTCATAGCCTCGGACATCCAGGAATGGATGCTCGAGAGGGTCCGAAGGCGGGTGGAAAAGGCGGGCTTGTTAGAGCGGGTCCGCCCGCATCTCGCGCGACCCGACAGTCTTGATATCCCCTCGGATCGCGTGGATTTCGCCCTGGCCTTCTGGGTGGTCCACGAAGTCCCGGACAAGGAGAGGCTGTTTTCGGAGATCCTGGCCTGTCTCGTGCCGGGCGGGATTCTGTTGCTTGTCGAGCCGCGCCTTCATGTCCACGCAAAAGCTTTCGCTGAGATCGCCGGGACCGCCACCAGGGTAGGGTTCGTCTCGGCCGGCCCGGCCCCGATCCGTTTCAGCCGCGCCGTCCTCCTCCTCAAACCCAAACCCCTATAACCTTTGGATGGTCTTGTCTCTTATTCCGGCCTTGTTGTCCTCGATTCCGAGTCGGAATAGATCATCCTTGCCTTGGATTTTCCGAACATCCCCCTCATGGGGATCGAGGGTAAGCCGTTCCATCCCGTCAAGAAGAGTCCCCTTGATTTCCGAATCCAGCTTATCGAACCGCCGCTTGGCGCTACCGGCAACTTTTGTTATGCGCCAGCGTTCTTTTGGAAATGCCACGCTTTAATTCCTCGAAAGGAACATAGGCGCCGCGTTCGATCTCTCTGATCGCGCCGGCGATCCCCTTCCATTCCTGGGCGCTCAGCGTCGCCGGTTTAAGCTCTTCTTTGACCATATTTCTGATGAACCCCCTGATCTTGCCCGTCTTGCCGTATCCCCGTTCGTTGCAGATGGCGTCGAACGCCGCGTATTCATCATGAGGGAGGCGGAGGGGGAAGCTCTTCGTCATGTTCGCTCCTTACAGGCAGACAATATATTTGGTGCAATAGATTGCTCTTGTCCATGCCTGAAGAGAACGTGTTTCCCCGCGCCGGATCATTGCATCCTCTAAACTAAGAACGCTTGAGATAACCTGGGATTCTCACTTTGCGAAATCTTTCGTGAGCACTTCTTCCGGTTTTCCGGGGAAGGCCCGCTCGATATCCTCGATGCCCTTCAACCCGAAGACGAAGGCGATGGCAAGAGGATCCGCCCTCCATGAGGTATGCCCTTCGTAAAAGCCGTACCACCGGATGTAATGGGGTTCCATCTCTCCGGTCCGTATCCTGGACAGCCTGTCCTTCATCGCACTCAGCCGATTCGCGGGCAGATGCCCATACCTTTCCCGAAGGAACGCCTCTTCGCGCGGATTCCATTCGCGTCCGATCTCGATCCAGAACGTTCCTCCAAGACCGTCCTCGAAGATCGACTTCTGCCCTCCTTTAGTATCGCCGGCATTCAGCAAGACCTCGTTCCCGTTGAAGAGGATATGCCGGATGCTACCCCAGCGATGTTCCGTCCTGTTTCAAGAGTTCCGCCGGGTATCGGCGAGGATCATGTTCCAGATATGGAACAAGGGACGGGCCAGCTCGGGATGGGTGAGACCCATGCGGGAAACCAGCCGGTTGTCCCCGGCCAGGACGGTCAGGGTGTCTTCACTGCCGGTCAGGAATCCGTCCGTCGACAGCCCTCCGGGCCGTCCGAGGTCGGTGATCTCGGCAATCGAGCGGCCGGCGACGACATCGTCTTTCGTCCGGATAGCCGGTCTCCGAAACGCGCCGTAAACGGCCTCGACGGCCGCCGGGGTCCCGATCCTGGCGAGGGCGATGCAGGCCCTGCCGGGAATGAACCGGTCATCCCGGCTCAAGGCCTCGATAAGCGGGCCTACGGCAGGCTCCCCGATCCCGACGAGATCCTCGACGGCCTTGGCCCAATTCCTCGTGTTCAGCCTGTCGATGAGCTCGGGACTGTTCGGTTCTTCGCCCGCTTTCCTTTCTTGAACGGCTCCGGAAAAGGAAAAAACGATCGCAAGAAAAAGCCCCCCCATGATCCGAAGCATGATCATCATCCCGCTCCCCCCGCCTGGGCAGCTTCGAGAATCGATATTCGCCCGCCGCGGATCCTCGCGGCCTCGCGCTCGGGCTCCCGTCAGCCCTTCTTCCAGTAGAACAGCTTGCTTTTGCCCATGTATTTGCGGTCCGGGGTGAACATGTCGAGATAGTACTGGTCGTTCGGGGACGGCAGGAGGGTGTCCTGGGAGATCGTGATCATGTAAAGCCCGCAGTTGCCGGACCAGCAGAACGGATCCGTTGACGATTTCGGATACGGCGCATTGGGGGCCGTGGCGAACATCTGGTTGAACCCCGCGTTCGATCCGTCCGGGCGGCGCACATAGAAATAAACCTTGTCGTACGCCCTAATCAGGCTCCGGTCCCACATGACGGGGTTGGGCTTGTCGAACAGGAAGACCACATCCTGCGGCGGCGAGTAGATCCTGATGATCTTCAACTCCACCACGCTTGCGCTCCGCTTGAAAATCGGCTTGATGGCGAACTCCGGGCTGAGAGCAAACGTCAAGGAATCCGATTTCATGATCAGGAGGATCGAGTAATTCGAGTCGGCAGGAACCTCGCCGGTCTTTGTGTGCCCGACCTTTGTCCAGACGAACTGGCCCGCGCTGACGTCCACCTCTTCGATGAGGCCGAGATCGGAGGTGATGTCGCCGTTCCGATGGTAGAGCTTGACGAGCAGGCGAGCCGCGCCGGGACCGATGGGCGTGAAATTCTTGGTCCAGGCGATCGTCATCGAAGTCCCCGCCCGGAACTCCCCGCCAAGCGGTTGCGTGACGGAGATGGTCTTCGCGGAAACGGAAACAGAAAGGACCAGAAGGGCCGCCGTGACCGCACCTGTCTTGATGCTTTTCATGGGCCCCCCCTCATCCAGAAGATATTCCGGTCCCGGGCCCGCGTCAAGAGGCTGAACTCGTCCACGACATTAGTGAAACACCGGGCGGAGGGAGGAGTTCAGGGGTTTGACAGCCGGCGGGAAGTGAGTTTATATTTCCGGTGTCGATGCAAGGAGGGACAATGACCCCGAAACAAATGCCGCGGAGGGAGTTTTTGACATCCATGCTGGTGGGAATTCCGATCGCCGCCCTGGACTGGGAGAGCTTCCCCAGGGGGAAGCAGAACGCCGTACCGAAGGCGAACAGCCCGGCCCATGACGCCGTCATCATCGGCGCCGGACTGGGCGGCTTGAGCTGCGGCGCCGCGTTCGTCCGGCAGGGTTTCCGGCCTCTCGTCATCGAGAAACACATCAAGCCGGGCGGATACGCCACGACGTTCGGGCGGCCGGGCGGCTTCGTCTTCGACGCGTCCTTGCACTCGACCACGGTCGGGGAACGAAACGGAGTCCGCGACCTAATCCCCGGCTTTCCGGAGATCAAGGGCGTCGAATTCGTCCCGCACAAGGTCCTGTACCGCGTCATCTATCCCGAGCACGACATCCGCGTGCCGAGCCGCGACGTCCCGGGATACGTCCGCGGGCTCTCGGGCCTTTTCCCCGAAGAAAAGGAGGGCATCGAGGGCCTCGTCGGCGACATGCAGGGCCTCGCCTCGGACATCGGCAAGTATTCCGCGGCCGGGGGCAAGGTCGACATGACCCGCTTCGTTCAGGACTATCCCGCGCTCGCCAAGACTTTCGGCAAGACATGGGGGGCGATGGTCGACGCGCGCCTCACGAACGCGAAGCTCAAAGCGATCTTCTCCGCGCTGTGGGGTTATTACGGGCTCCCGCCGTCACGGCTGTCTCCTTATTATTATGCCCTCCCTACGATCGGCTATCTCCAGGAGGGCGGCTATTATCCCGTGGGGAAGTCTCAGAAGATCAGCGACGCCTTCGCCAAGTACATCAGGGACGGCGGCGGGGAGGTCATGCTCAAGACGCGCGTCGCGAAGATCCTCGTGAAGGACGGCGCGGCCGTCGGTGTGAGAACCGAGGACGGCCGTGAGTTCGGCGCGAGGGTCGTCGTCTCGAACGCCAATGCCCCGGATACGTTCTCAGAGATGCTCGACGAGCCGGACCTCTTGAAGGCGACGTTGGCCCGGATGGCGAAGTTGAGCACGAGCCTCTCCTCGTTCCAGGTCTTTCTCGGGCTGAAAAAGGACCTCGTCGGGGAGCTCGGCCTCGAGGATACGGAGGTCTTCTACAACACGGGCTACGACATCGAGGCCGATTATGGCGCCGTTGTCCGCGGCGATTTCACGAACGCGGGCTTCGGGGCCACGTTATACGACAATCTCTACAAAGGATACTCGCCGAAGGGGAAGAACACCCTGTCCATCATGACCCTCCAGGGCTTCGACCATTGGGAAAAATACGCAGCCGATTATTTCGCGGGGAAAAAGGACGCTTACCGGGCCGAGAAGAATCGCATGGCCGACATCCTCATCGATCAGGCGGAGAAGGCCCTGTTCCCAGGCTTACGCAAGGCCATCGAGATCATGGAGGTGGCGACCCCGCTGACGAACATCCGCTACACGGCGAACCCGCGCGGGGCCATCTACGGCTGGGACCAGACGCTCGACAACTCCGGCGCGTCCCGCTTTCCCCAGCAGACGCCCGTCAAGAACCTCTATCTCGCGGGCGCCTGGACGAATCCCGGCGGCGGCTATAGCGCGGTCATCCCGAGCGGCCTGCTGTGCTTCGCAGAGATCATGAAGAGCTGGTAAGCCGATCTCCTTCGATATCGTCGGGCGAGGGACTCGGGCCGGGGGAGGGGACACAGGATTCGCCCGCCTTCCCTTTGACGAATCCTTAACAATCTTTTGACACTTCAATGACACCTCCGACGACGCCGCGGCCTATATTCAGGTCGGACGGGCCGTGAGCCCGCCGATGGTCAAGGAGGACACCATGAACAACACTTGGATGAAAGGTCGGTTGAGGGGACTTGTGCTGGCAACGATCCTGATGATCGGGATGTCGGCCTGCCTTGTCCCTCCGTTCTCCTCCCTTCAGGACGCCCGGCTCGTAGGCAAGGGGAAAGTCGAACTTACCCCCTTCTATTCGTCGATCAACTCGTCGAGCGACGGGGACTCCAGTCATGTTCAGAACGATTACGGGGTCCAGGGCTTTTGGGGGGTCGCCGGATGGCTCGACGTCGGGTTTCGATACGAATACCTGTATCACCCGGATTCCGGAGGCGAGTACGACGCCAGCGATTCAGCGCACACGGTCGCCACAGGCCCGAAATTCAGCCTAATTAAAAACCATTTAGCCCTCTGCCTGCCCGTCGGCTTTGCGTTCGGCAAGAGCGTATTCCCGAGCGATACGTGGGAATTCATGCCGACAGCCGTCTTCACGCTCCCGCTCGCAAAAATCGTGGACCTCAATCTTTCGGCCAAGACGCTTATCCCCCTCCATAAAGGATCCGATACTCTATACGCGCTCAACCTGGGATTGGGGATCCGGCCGGGCGGCGGGTCCCTGAATCTCCGGCCGGAAGCCGGGGTCCTCTTTAATCCCGGCGGGGGAGGCTTCAACTATCACCTCAGCCTGGGGTTATCTTGCCGACTCGGCAAATGAAAAGCGATAGATCGCCGACTATTGTTCCTGAAGCTTCTTGATCATGCACACCGCATTCCGGTTGCCGGGATCCAATTCCAGGACTTTCCGGAAATATCGCAGGGCGAGCTCTTTGTTCCCCTTGGAGGAGTAAACGGACGCTAAGAGCTCGTAGGCGGTGAAGGACTCGGGGAAGAACTCGATGCTTTTTTTGAGAATGGCGAAACCCATTTGCTCATCCTGGGGGGATTGAAAGGTATAGGCGAAGACATTGATGAAAAACTCGCTGATCATTCCCGCTCGCCGGGCGATCTTGAACAGCGAATCCAAAGCCGCATCGGCGGCTTGGTCCTTCCCCTCGCGATAGAGCCCGGCCGCGTTATCCGCAAGCGCCTGCATCTCCTCGACGGCTTTTTTCAATCCCGCGTCCTGGCCCCGGCCATACGCCTCGGCCGCTTTTTTCGCCTCGATGACGGCGGCGGCCACGGCCGACGCGGCGGGAACGCGAATATCGGGGATGACGCCGGTCCCCTCCCAATTCCCTCCGGTGACGGGGCTGATCGACCGTTCCGTCGAGATATAGAATTCGAATTGGTCATCGATGCCGAAGACGTCGACGGAGTGGGCCCCGCCTTTCGTAGGCTCTCCAATGAGGATCGCCCGTTTCCGGGATTGCATGTCGTAGGCGAAGGATTCGGAGGCGGAGAATGTATTCGGGCCCGTCAGGATGAAGAGGGGGACATCGAGGCGCGGTTCCATGCCGATATCCCGGCGAGTCCAAGATTCGGTCAACGAATCGGTTTGACGGGAGAACGAGCCGCTCAATTGGGTCGGATACGGCAGGAAGTAGCTGCTCAGAAAATCTCCCGAGCCGCCGCCGTTCTCCCGGACGTCGATGATGATCGCCTGGGCGTTCGCCAGAAATTTCATGGAGGCGACGGCCATGTCCTTGGCCTGGTCGAAGGAATAGAACCGTCGAAGATCGACATAGCCGATCCTCGGCTCGATCCATTCCAGCCTATAGAAGCCGGTATTCTCCTTGGCCCGCAAACGGAAGTAGCGGACGGGGTGGTGCAGAGAGCCTGAGGCTTTTTCCCCGACATCGCTGGGCACCATCACGCGGAAGTTCAGATGCTTGTCGTGGGTGATGGCGATGAGATCGGCGGTGACTTTCTCCGCGAATTTCTTGGCCGCCGTATAGGGATCATAGGCTCCGGACGCGCATTTGGCCTTAAATTCGTCGGCGAAGCTTTTGGCCTTGTCGGCGAGGACATATTGGCTTTCGAGCAAGCCGGTGATCTTCTGAAGGACGCCGTTCTTGTATGCCCGGTCCGTAAGATCCCCGGGTTGTTGAGGAAATGCGAACGAAAGCCGCATGAAGAGGACGAAGAACGTGATTCCGAACAAGGCTGTCCTATTTCGCATGTTTTTTTCTCCTTCGCTATTCAGCCCGCTTTTTCCAGGTTTTTCAGGCGGCAAATGGACCGGCAGCGGACAGCTTCGAGGCTTTCGCCACTTTCCCGGCCCAAACGTTCGGTCACCATTCAGGCGGCCTCAAGGATCTCGGACCTCCGGCCGGCATCATCCACGGAGACCTCCAGAAGCGCCTGATAGTCGGCAAAGGACCGTTCCACGTAAAAGAACTCTTCGATCGTCGGCCTAAAGCCCAATGAGACCACCGATTTAATGGCGTTATAGGCCAGAGCCCGGATCTCCGTTTCGTCGTCCACCAAACGAACGATTTCATAATGGGAGCCTTCCTCCTCCAGCCGCCCGAGGAAAATCGCGGCGCCGCCCGGCTTCAGGATCTCAAGGCACTTTCCCAGGGCCCGGGGCATTTCGTTCCGCGGCCCATGATGGAGGCTGGCGAAATAGGTCAGCAGGGCGCGGGATCCATCGCCGAACGCCAACTCCTCCGCCGAGCCGACCAGGTACGACTCCTCCCCGGCCCGCGGATTCTGCTCCGCCCTGGCGATCATGGCCGCGGTATCGACGCCGATGACACTGGCGCTCTTGTTCGTCATCCAGCGCACGAGATCCCCCGTGCCGCAGCCTGCATCGACGACCACCTTGCCGGGCAAGGCAAAGTAACATCCGGGAACCTCGGTGAAGGATTGCAGTTTGATCATTCTCTTTCACCCCGTCTCACAGCACAAAATATGCCAATCCGGCCATGCCTTCGGAAGGAAGGAATCAGGCGCGGGCCCGCCTGCGGCTGTCAAGAATCTTTGCAACCTTTACGTGCTATCAGCGTACATGACGGGGAGCCACCCTCATCGTCAAAAGACAAGCCGCATCGGATGCCGAAGCGCGCCGAATATGCCGGGAGGAAGAGATACGCCCCCGAATGCCCCGCTCTACAGCAGCTTCAAGGAGAACATGAATTCGTCCCTGGCCGGAAGCCCCTTTTCATACGCTCGGGCGTAGCCGACGGAAAACGTCGTGTTGAGCAGAGAGAAAAGGACCACCCGGAAATCGAGCTGGGCCCCGAAATTGGCCAGTTTCCGGCTGCGGGCCGCCTTGTCGAAATCGGTGACGATCCCCGAAGTGAAGACGGCCAGCCGCGCCCAGTTGCAGTACATGCTCAGGAAGCCGAAACGGCGGAAGGTCAGAGGAGGAAGCGTCCATTCCAGCATCCCTTTCGCGTAGTTCCGCCCCCCGACCGCGTTGAGGTCGACGCCCGGAAAGCTGTAGTACTCCCGATATCGCTTCTCGGGCAGATAATCGATCCAGTTGTTCCCGAAACCGCCGAAATAGAACTTGACGAAATTGTTGTCGCGGTCCCCCGCCGATTGACCGACGGAGGTCCGGAGCCAGACCGAGGAGTGGTTGAGGGGAAGGGCGAGGCCGTAATCCCATTTCCCGTAGAGGCGGGGGTAGAGCCGCCCGTTCACGTAGTTGGCCTGGGCAAAAACGTGGAACCGGTACCCCTTCTCCTCGTCGACGGCCCCCAGCGAGCGCCGGACAAATTCGTACCTCAGCCCGACGCGGCTCGAGAGGAACTTGTCATACGTGGCATCGACGTTCTGATAGTCGGGCATCTTCTCCAGACCGCCGTATCCGGCGATCTCGAAGTCCAGATCCAGCGTCCGGGGGGAATCGGAGATCAGCCCTTTCGCATATTGCAAGCCCACGGAATAGCCTTTCCGGCTGACCTTGGTCGGACCGAACATGTCGTAAAAGCTGGCGCCGTTGACCGTAGCGCTCAGGGTCCAATCCCAATAGTGATAATTAAATCCGAGATGGACGCGCTCGCCGGCGGGGATCGCTGGGTCGGGGGTATAAGAGGCCGAAAGGTCGAATCCGTTGAAGCGGAGGGGATTCAGAAATTCCATCCGCACGCCCACGGCAAGGCAATCCTTGTAGCCCTCCAAAACGGGGTACGCGGAGTTCAGCCTGATGTCGCGCCACGAGTTGTAGGGCCCGTTGGACTCGGTCAGCGAATCGATGGGAACGGCCGCCGGCGATCCCGCCATCCAGGTTTTGACGACAGGGTACTTTTCCACGATTTCCTGACCCAGGAATCGGACCGCGCTCACGTCCTTCACCGGCTGGTTGGGGATCCGTCCGGGAACGAACCCGTCTCCCGTGAACTTGAAAACGATCAACGCGTCGTCCCCGACAGGGACAGGACGGAAGAAGCCGGTCTCGGCGTTGCTGACCGCGTCCATGGTCCCGTTCCGGAAATCGTACCGGAAGATATTCGAGACGCCCGTTGTGTAGGACGATCCGAAGAGAAACCGGCCGTCGGGCGAGAACCGGAAATTCGCGGGCGAATCCGTCCCGAACTCGTGCAGCGTCTCCGTCGACAAGCGGCCCTCAAGGAGATCGGCCGTCCGGAAACGGACCAGCTTCTGCTGTCCGGAGACATCGGAGGTCGCCGCCGTCAGGAAGGCCCCGTCCGGAGATATGTCCAGGTCATAGATATCGGTGAAGTAGTCGAAACCGGTGACGGCGGTCCAATCGCGGTAGGGCGGGTCGATCTTGATGATGGTGGAGAGCCCGATGTTATGGCGGATCGCCCAGAGGCTTCCGTCCGCCGGGTTGAACGCCAGATCGCCGGCCCGCAGGTTCGTGATCAACCTGTCCGACCGGCCGGTCTTGAGATCGACGACATTGAGGTCGCGGTAGGCGTTGTTGTCGGTGGTGAAGAATATCCTGCCGGCGGAAGGATCATAAGCCAGGGACCCGACGGAATAAAGCTGCGCCCCCTTGATATCGCAAATGCGGTCGATCCGGCCGCTGACGACGTCCAAAGCGGCAATGTGGGCGACCTGTCCGGGATAATTGATCCCCGCGTAGATCTTGCCCTTTACGGGATCAAAGAACCCCCTGGACACCGATCCCATCTGTTCGGTCGTCAACGGGGTGAAAGGGGTGACCGGATACTTGCGGATCAGGTTGATGTTGGCCGTTTGCCATTCCTTTTCGGCCTTGACCCATTCGGCCCATTCCGCGGCCAGGGGCGATCCGAAGGTCCGCTTGAACTCGGCGGCGAAGTAACTCCTACTGCCCTTGCCCGCGGACGTCCAGTCGACGACTTTCCGGGGCCCGTACTTGAGAGCCAGATGCGTGAAGAATCGCGTGCCGTACAAATAGGAGATGGCCCCGATCTGAAAGTCGACGGCCGTGCCTTCGGATTCGAGTCCGAGGGCGTCATAGATGATGCTGTTCTCGAGGACCTTGGTCCGGAAGACCATTTCGTCGTAGGAACCCAGGGCCCGGCCCAGTCCCCCGTCCATCCAGGTCTCCATGAAGACCGCGATCCCTTCGACGTACCAGCGAGGAGTATACGTGCGGGGGCTTGTCAGGTAGGCGTAGGCCATGGACAGGGGATTTTCTTTGCTCGCCATGACCTTGCCGAAAAACACCTTGCGGAAAAAGGAGGACGACCCGACGGGCTTGTCCATGGTGATGACGTGGACCAGCTCATGGTTCATGATCAGGCTCATGCGCTCGTAGCCCGGCATCATGTCGTACGCGTGCTGGAACGGGGACAGCTCGAGGAAGACCAGGTTCCTGGGGACGGCCGTCGCCCCGCCGTTGCCCCAATCGCTGAAATCCTGGAGGAACAGGGACGTTCTTTCGGCGGGTTTGTAATCGAAGAATTTCGTGTAGAACCCCATCGTGTTGATGTAAGAACGGGCCAGATGCGACATGATGAACTCATGGACCCGGGAGTAATAGACCAGATCGAGTCCGGGGGCCTTGAAGCTGAAGAGCGATTGCGCGGGCAGGATCGCGGCCGATGCCGCCAAGACGAGAACGAAACCGACCCAGACGTTGCGGCGTGATCTCATGGACCTCCCCTCCCCATCTCGGAGTCTCCTCATAGATATCCAAGATGGGCGGTCATTGCAAGCCATTTCACGGGCGGGGGCGATAAAGGCCTCCCGGCGGGGGCCTCGGCAGCCCCGTCGGGAGGCCCGAGATCAAGACCGTCGACGGTCACGGGGTCCGGGCGGTCGCCTCCTTCATGAGGTCGGCAAAATTCGCGCCCTGCAGAAGGCCGGAAAGCTCGGCGTCCTTCATCAGGCCGGCGAAATTCGCGTCCGCCAGCAGATTGGCCATGTCCCCGGACCTCATGAGGTTGGTGAAATTCGCATCGGCCAGAAGGCTCGCGAAGCTCGCGCTCCTCATCAGGGCCGCAAAATTCGCGTCCTTCATCAGGCCGGCGAAGTTCGCGTCGGCCAGAAGGCCGGCGAAGCCCGCGTTCGCGATCAGACCGGCGAAGTTCGCATCTTTCATCAGGTTGGCGAACTCCGCGCGCCTGAGGAGGTCGGCGAACTCCGCGTTCTTCATCAGGTTGGCGAAGCTCGCGCTTTTCAACAGGCCGGCGAACTCCGCGCGCCTCAGCAGCGCGGCGAACTCGGCGCTCTTCATGAGATCAGCAAATTGTGCCCTTTTCAACAGGCCGGCGAACTCCGCATCCTTCATCAGAGCGGCAAACTCCGCGCGTCTGAGAAGGTCGGCGAACTCGGCGCGCCTGAGAAGGCTGGCGAAGCTCGCGCTCTTCATTAGGGCCGCGAAATTCGCGTCCTTCATCAAATTGGCGAACTCCGCCTGCCTGGAGAGGTTGGCGAACTCGGCGTTCTTCATCAGATTCGCGAAGTTCGCGCCTTTCAAGAGGCCGGCGAAGTCGGGATCCTGCATCAGGCCGGCAAAGTTCGCGTTCTTCATCAGGCCGGCAAAGCTCGCGTCGGCCAGCAGACCGGCAAAGCTCGCGCTCTTCATCAGGCCGGCGAAATTCGCGTCCGCCAGCAGGCCGGCAAAGCTCGCGTTCGCCATCAGGCCGGCGAAATTCGCGTCCTTCATCAGGTCGGCGAAGTTCGCGTCGGCCAGAAGGTTGGCGAAGCTCGCGTTCGCGATCAGACCGGCAAAGTTCGCATCTTTCATCAGGCCGGCGAACTCCGCGCGCCTGAGAAGGTCGGCAAACTCAGCGCTCTTCATCAGGTCGGCGAAGCTCGCGCTTTTCAACAGGCCGGCGAACTCCGCGCGCCTCAGCAGCGCGGCGAACTCGGCACTCTTCATGAGATCAGCAAATTGTGCCCTTCTCAACAGGCCGGCAAACTCCGCGTCCCTCAGCAGGTTGGCGAATTCCGCGCGCCTGAGCAGGTCGGCGAATTCCGCGCGCCTGAGAAGGTTGGCGAAGCTCGCGCTCTTCATCAGGGCGGCAAAGTTCGCATCTTTCATCAGGTTAGCGAACTCCGCGCGCCTGAGAAGGTCGGCAAACTCGGCGCTCTTCATCAGGTTGGCGAAGCTCGCGCTCTTCATCAGGGCCGCGAAATTCGCGTCCTTCACCAGGCCGGCAAAGTTCGCGTTCTTCATCAGGTCCGCGAAATTCGCGTCCGCCAGCAGGCCGGCAAAGCTCGCCCTCTTTATAAGGCCGGCGAAGTTCGCGTCCGCCAGCAGACCGGCAAAGCTCGCGCTCTTCATCAGGCCGGCGAAATTCGCGTTCTTCATCAGAGCCGCGAAATTCGCGTCCGCCAGCAGATTGGCAAAGCTCGCCCTTTTTATAAGGCCGGCGAAATTCGCGTCGGCCAGCAGGCCGGCAAAGCTCGCATCCGCGATCAAGCCGCCGAAATTCGCGTCCTTCATCAGATCGGCGAAGCTCGCGTCCGCCAGAAGGTTGGCGAACTCGGTGTTCTTCATCAGGGCCGCGAAGCTCGCGCTTTTCAACAGGCCGGCGAACTCCGCGCGCCTCAGCAGCGCGGCGAACTCGGCGCTCTTCATGAGGTCAGCAAATTGTGCCCTTCTCAACAGGCCGGCAAACTCCGCGTCCCTCAGCAGGTTGGCGAATTCCGCGCGCCTGAGGAGGTCGGCGAACTCCGCGCGCCTGAGCAGGTCGGCAAACTCGGCGCGCCTGAGAAGGTTGGCGAAGCTCGCGCTCTTCATCAGGGCGGCAAAGTTCGCATCTTTCATCAGACCGGCGAAGCTCGCGTTCTTCATCAGGGCCGCGAAATTCGCGTCGGCCATCAGAGCGGTGAAGTTCGCGTCCGCCATCAGGGCCGCAAAACTCGCCTGCGCCAACATGTTCGCCAAGTTGGAGTCTTTCAGAAGGGCGGCAAAGTTCGCGTCCGCCATCAGGGCCGCGAAATTCGGGTCCCCCATGAGCTTCATGAAGCGGATGTTGCGAAGCATGTTCTGGAAATACGGATTCTGAAGGAGCTTGATGACGTCCGCCTTCGTCAGGACGACGTCCTTGGCCGTCAGCTGGACGGCCCTGTAGCGGTCGGCCTTGACGATGGTGCCGGAAAGATCGCCCTGGTCGGCCTTCTTTAGAAGATTGGGGCTGAAGACCACGATGAGAATCACCACGGCAGCGATAACGACCGCGCCGACCGAAAGAACTCGTTGTTTTGGGGTCATGAAATCCTCCTTTGACCTCTCCCTGCCTTGTCGATCCATATTCAAAATCTCTTCCTCAAAGACGGCCGGGACGGGAACGCGCCGTCCCGCGGCTTTACGGCCGATCTCATCGAGGACCTTAGCCTTGAAATCCGGCCCCGGCTCCGGGCCCTGACCGCTCCGGATGAGATCCATCACGGCCCGAAGTTCGCGGAAGCGGGTCCGGCCCTCGTCGCTTCCGTCCAGGTATTCTTTCAAGGCGCGGCTTTCGCCAGCGGAATTGGTCCCGTCCAATTCCTGGTTCATCAGCCGGAGCCGCTTTTTACCGATCATGGGCCGTCCACCCGTCCTGCCGGAGGACCTCCCTCAGCTTGTGACGCGCCGAAAACAGCTTCGATTTCACTTTCTTTTCCGACAGCCCGAGCGTCAGGCCGATGTCCTTATAGGAGAAGCCGTCGGCGCCCAGGGCCAGAAGAGCTCTCTGGGACGCGTTCAACCCCCTCAAGGCCTTCTCGATCCTCTCGCCCAATTCGCCGGCCGCGAGCTCGTCGTCAGGACTCGGGACCGCGGCCGGCCAGGACGGGTCGGGATCGGCCCGCCGGTTCCGCCTATCGACAAAATTCAACGATTCGTTGACGGCGATCCGGTACAGCCAGCTGAAGAGCTTGTATCGGGGATCGAACGAAGACAGGCTCGCGAAGGCCTTGACAAAGACGGATTGGGAGATATCCCGGGCGTCTTCGGAGTTGCGAACGATGCGATAGGCCAAGCTTAACACCGGCTTCTGATATCGGACGATGATCGCTTCAAAGGCGTCGACCTTGCCCCGGAGGCACGCGCGAACGGCCTCGAGATCTTTGTCTTCAATCATAATTACAATCGAACGGGCCCCAAGTTGGCCTTTCCCCGAAAATTTCGCGGACTCCCCGCGGCAGAACGGGACCGGAGATACCGCGACAGGCGAACGCGGGGGGAAACAGGTTCAATATCGAATATCCCAAATTGCCGTTCAACACTGGCCGAAGATATCCAATGTATACTTTGTCTCGAACGATCGTGTCAAGGTCTTTGGCTTGACTGGGCGTCGAAATGTCATAAAATGACAGGCGAACTTCTCCCATGTCAGGAATCATTTCGTTCTCCGCGCCGAAGATCCTGGTCGCCCTCTTGCCGGTCCTGATCTTCCTGCTCGTCCTGGTTTTCATGGACAGCTACAAGCTGGTCAGGCCGAGTATGCTGTGCTTTGCCATTCTCGGAGGCGCGGCGGCCGCGGGAACGAGCTATTTCCTGAATTCGGAGCTGATCCATCTCTTCCAGAACGATTTTTTCGTATATTCCCGTTATGCCTCCCCCTTGGTCGAGGAAGCGTTCAAAGCGGTCGTCCTGCTCTGCTTCTTCCAAGCCCAGAGGATCGGCTTCCTCGTCGACGGGGCGATCCTGGGATTCGCCGCAGGCGCAGGATTCTCCCTGTTCGAGAACGTCTATTACTTGAGCACTACGCCCGAAGCCAATCTCGGCGTCTGGGTGATCCGCGGATTCGGGACGGCAATGATGCACGGCGGGACGATCGCCATTTTCGCCGTCGTCACCAAGGCCTTGGCCGACCGTCGGGCCAGGAACGTCTGGGGTCTGTGCCTCCCGGGCCTCGGCCTGTCCTTTGTCCTCCATTCCGCATTCAACCATTTTCTCCTGCCGCCCCTCGTCACGACGGCGGCCATGCTCGTCGTCCTGCCGCTCGTCGCCGTCAATCTTTTCATCATCAGTGAAAAGGGCACCCGGAAATGGCTGGATGTGGGCTTCGATTCGGACGTCGAGCTCCTGGGCCTCCTCACCGCGGGCCGCCTGTCGACGACCAACATCGGGAAATACCTCATATCCCTCAAGGGCAGATTCGCGGGCGAGGTCTTGGCCGATATGCTCTGCCTGATCCGGATCCACCTCGAGCTTTCCATCAGCGCCAAGGGCATCCTGCTGATGAAGGAGGCCGGCTTCCCGGTCAAGCCGGAAGCGAACGTTCGCGAAAAATTCGAGGAATTGACGTATTTGGAAAGGAGCGTCGGCAAGACGGGGATGCGGGTGGTCGGTCCGATCCTCCATCGCAGCCGGCAGGACCTCTGGGAACTGCACATGCTGGGACGGAAATGACCGGGGAACAGCGGTAAGTCCCGCCCCGGCTCAGGGCTCGGAGGGAACGCGGCCGGCAGGCCCCTTGAAGGCGAGGGCCACCATCGTGATATCGTCCGAGGGCGGGGTTGCCCCCGCGAAGGCCTGGACGGCGGCTCTCATGTGCCGGACGAGGTCGGCCGCGCCCATCCCCCCTCCTTCGCCGAAACAATTCTTCAACCGAGCCTCGGAAAACAACTCCTGGTTCACGTTCATCGCTTCCGACATTCCGTCCGTATACAGGAGAATGCCGTCGCCGGGCATCAATTTCCGCGTCGCCGTCGGGTACGAACACCCATCGACCGCTCCGAGGACTGTCCCGGTCGGGCCGGCCAGTATCTCGAACCGGTCCGGACCCGCCGAAACGAGCGGGGGCGGATGCCCGCCATTCGAATACCGGACCTCCCCCGTCTCCACGTTCAGGATGAGGAGGAACACCGTTACGAACATCATGGTTTCATTGTCGGGAAGGAGCGTCCGGTTGACCCGCCCCAGGATCTCCCCGGGAGAAAGACCGCGCAGGGCTTCGGCTTTCAGAAGTGTTTTGCAGATGGCCATGAACAAGGCGGCCGGAACACCCTTGCCGGAGACGTCGCCGATCACGACGCAAAGGTGCTTGTTGTCGACGAAAAAGAAATCATAGAAATCTCCGCCCACCTCCTTGGCCGGCTCCATCGTCGCGAAGATCTCGAACTCGGCCCGGTCCGGGAACGGGGGGAAGACACGGGGCAGCATGCCGACCTGAATGTCGCGGGCGATCCGCAGCTCGCTCTGGATCCGTTCCTTGGCCTCGGTTTCCGCCCGCAGGTTCTCGATGAAGCGTCTGATGCACAGATGCACGAGCTGGAAGGCGAGGGCGGAATCCCGGTTGAAGAGTCGGATGACATCCTCCTTATCGATCGAGTACGCCACCAGGTCCTCTTCGCAGACAGCCGAGGCCGTTCGGGCATGGAAGGGCGAAAGGATCCCCATCTCGCCGATGATTTCCCCCTCCTTCACGACCTTGCCGATCTCCAAAAGATTGAGCGATCCGCGGGCGATATAATACATCTTGTCCGCCCGGTCCCCCGCCAAAAAAAGAGTCTCCCCTTTCTTGAAGGTCTCCCGGGCCATGGCCTCCAACGGGAATCGCAGGCCTTCATCGGCCGTCCTGGCGGCGGATGACCCCGGCCCGGAAGCCTGTCTCTGCAGGCCGAAGGCGAGCGACAGGATGTTCTTTTCGCCCTCCCGGCGGGAGGCCGCCTTGTCGGCCATCCGCCCGATAAAAAAAACACCCAATCCGCCGACCTTGCGCTCTTCAAGGCCGGCCTGGAGGTCCGGAGCCGGGGCCGACCGCAGATCGAAAGGCGATCCCGTGTCTTCGATCTCGATCACGGCCTGGGCGGGGTCGACCCCTTTCAGCCATCGCAATTCGACCTCCCCCCGGCCCTGGGGATAGGCATGACGGATGATATTGACGATCGCTTCTTCGACGGCCAGTTGGATCTCCTCGACCCGGGAGGGCGAAAACCCGCTTTCGGCGGCGCGGTCGGCGACGAAGCTACGGAACTCGTCCAGCGACTCGAGACGGGCCGATAAACGAAGATGGGCCATCGGTAGGTTCCCTCCCCCGGAGTTTCAAACTTGTCTGAGCGCGGCTTCGACCGAATCCACGACGGTGAAGATCGAGCCGAATCCGGAGATCGCGAAGACCTCTTTGACCACGTCCTTCAAGGACGCGATAACGACCTTGCCTTTCTTGGACGACAGCTTCTTGCCCAGGATAAGCAGACTGCGCAGCCCCGCGCTGCTGATGTATTCCAGGCCCCCGAAATCGAGGACCAACATGACCGCTCCGGCAGCGATCCACTCCTCGCATTTCCGGTCGAACTCCGGGGCGGAGACGGCGTCCATCCGTCCCTCGACCTTGATGATGAGGCGCCCGTTTTCCGTTCTTCCTTCGATCTTCATGCTTGGCCTCGGTTCTCAATGACATCCGCGGACGAGTGTCCCGAATGGATTCTATCGTCGGCCGCAGACGCCTGTCAACTCGCGTGCGGGGACGCCCCGGGGGCGTATCTCGCGGCCCCTCGATCCCGGCGCGCCGAATTCGGGATATTCCGAGTGTTGCCGGAAGGGAATCCGGTTCGGTGCCGGATAGATCGAAGAGGATACAGGCCGCGAGCACCGGAGGCCGGAAAGCTTGAAAATCCCGCTTTAGAGATGATACATTAAGCTGAGGCAGAGCAACGGCCCTCTTGAAAACGGTTATATGCTCCAGGAACGGGATGACAAATCGGCGCTATTTTGAATAGTCAAAGCGAGCAAAGGAGGCCCGACCGATGAAAATCCTGGGTCAAGACGTCGAAACCCTTCCCGAGGTCCCCTCTCCCCCTCCCTTCCGGAAATTCATGGTCTACATCGGTCCGGCCATGATGACCATCGCCCTGGGCCTCGGCACAAGCGAGCTCATCCTCTACCCACGGCTGACGGCCGAGTTCGGCACCGGGTGGGTCGGAATGATGGTCCTCTCGCTCATCTTCCAGACCGTCTGGGCCCAGGAAATGGCCCGCTGGACGGTCATGACAGGCGAGCACGGCGTGAAGTTCAACTCCCGGATCATCTCCTCGGTGGGCGCGCTCGTTGCCATTACCTTCTTCATGTTCATCGCCTTCGCCATCCCGGCCTGGGCGAGCGTCGCCGCCACGGCCCTCCTCGAGCTCGTCAAGTGGCCGGCGGCAAAGGAGATCGGCACGGTCTTCTGGGCCTACGTGTCGTTCCTCCTCGTCTTCGCCGTCGTCTTCCTATCCAAGGTCGCCCGGAGCTGGATCGAGCGCATCGCCACCGTGGCCACGCTCCTCGCCTGGGGCCTGCTCATCGTCGCGGCCATCACCACGATCAAGCTGGGCAGCGTCGCCGACATCGGCAAGCACCTCATCTTCTGGGATATCCCGGAGAAGATGAACTGGTGGATCCTGGGTTCGACGCTGGCCTGGGTCGGCGGCGGGCCGACACTGCTCTGGTACACGTACTGGATGAAGGACGCCGGCTGGGGCATGGCCCGTAACTTCGGTTCGATCCCGGGCGGCATGGGCAAGACCGTCAAGATCCGGTCCGAGGGACAGTTCCCGGAATTCACGCCGGAAAACGTGTCCCGCCTCCGGGTCTGGCTCGGCCGGTCGAATCTCGTCCTGTGGGGGGCCTATTTCGTCGGGAGCCTTATGACGATCCTGATCGTGGTCGGGCTTTCGGACTCGATCTTAAGGCCCCGGGGCCTCGTCCCGAGCGGCTTCGACGTCATCAAGCACCAGGCCCTGTTCTTCAAAGAACCGTTGGGAGCTTTCGGAGCGGTCCTCTTCCTGGTCATGGCCTGGCTCTTCTTCTTCAACAACCAGATGGCCATCTCCGAGGCCGTGGTCCGGCAGAACGCCGACGCGACCATGACCTTCCTGCGCAAGTTCGACACCAAGAAGGTCTACTTCGTCTGGTGGGGGATCTACCTGGCTATTTCCTTCGTGCTGATCGCGCTCCAATACTTCGGCGGGAAGATCAATCCTTTCAGCTTCGTCACTTACTCGGCCATGCTTTCGCTCGTCAGCCTGGTCGTCTCGGTCTTCGCCACGATCATCGGCAAAATCGTCCTCTATAAGGGCTTCCCCAAAGAGCTGAGGCCGAGCCTGCTGTCGGTGGTCGTGCTGAGCGCCGGTTTCATCTTTTATGTCTACATCATCGTCCGGGCCCTGCTGAGTTTTTTCGGGAAGGCTTCCTAACATAGATAACATGCGTTTTGAACATCACATAACGGAAGCCTGGGGGAGCATGGGATGGCAGCCCTAGCCAAAAAAGGACCAAACATCCGCGCCCGACATGAAGGCGGGGTGCCGGAGGCTGATAGGACAAGAGGACAACCTTTGTTGTGGTAGAATAGGGTTTTCATACTCAATCACTCATGAATGAATGGAATTGATATGATCAACAACACAACCCTCAATTGGCCTGCCGTCATTGAATTTGGCCTGGGCAAAATTCAATCTCTCATGGAACACCTTGAGGGATGCCGGCGGGTTTTCTTTCTGATCGATGTGCCTATTAAGAGCAAAATTGACCCTGTGCTGGCAGCCCTCAAACAGCGGGGACTGCATATTATGGTGTCCACGGAGGTGGTGCCTGAACCGCCTTTCGCCGCTCTCGCTAAGTTGTTGCCGCCCGTGAAAGAGTTTGGCCCTGATGCTGTCGTCGGCATTGGTGGTGGATCGGCCATTGATTTGGCCAAATTGGTGGCCGTGTTGTTTAACGGGAAACAACAAGCTCCCGATGTCGTGGGTATCGGGAAGGTGAACTGTCGCGAGGTAAAACTGATCACGGCCACCACGACGTCAGGGACTGGCAGTGAAGTCACGCCCATCGCGGTTTTGACGGATGTAGAAAATAAAACCAAAAAGGGTGTCGTCAGCAAATTTCTTGTGCCTGATGTGGCCATTATTGATCCCGAACTCACTTTTTCCGTACCGGCCCCTATCACGGCAGCCACCGGGGTGGACGCGATGACCCATTGTATAGAAGCATACACCAACCGTTTTTCTCATCCCGTCATCGATAACATTGCTCTCGAAGGAATACGTCTTATTGCGGCTAATCTAGAGCGCGCCGTAAAGAACGGCATGGATCAAGAGGCGCGCGCTGCTATGGCACTTGGCAGTCTTTATGGTGGTTTATGTCTTGGCCCGGTAAATACCGCAGGTGTCCATGCCATGGCTTACCCATTGGGCGGTGAATTTAAGATTCCCCATGGTGTGGCTAACTCGGTATTGCTGCCTTTTGTGATGCATTTTAATTTGTCCGCCTGCACCCAGAAATATGCCAACATCGCGACAGCGGTCGGCGTCCCACAGGCTGATAATGTGGAAAACTTGGCGAGCCAGGGTATCATGCGGATTCGCCAGATTTCGCAGCGGGCGGGAATTCCATCGAGCATCAAGGAGTTGGGTATTCCGGAAACGGCTATCCCAGCAATGGCGGAGGCCGCTCTGAAAGTGACGCGGCTGATGAATAATAATCCCCGGACGATTTCTTTGACGGATGCAGAGAAGATTTATCGCCGGTCATTTAGAGGTGAATTTAGCTGAAAAGGGTGGGACATGAAAGGCTTCTTCAACAAACTCCTGCGTATCAATTTGAGCCAAAGCACTTTTGCCTATGAAGATTTGCCTGATGAGGTCTTGAAGAAGACGTTGGGGGGGAAGGGGTTGGGGACCCATTTGTTGTTGCAGGAGAATCCTCCGGGTGTCAAAGCCCTCTCACCTGAAAATGTTTTTATTCTTACCGCCGGCCCCATTACGGGAACCAATATATGGAGCCATTCGCGCTTTGCTGCTTTTGCCAAAAGCCCGGCGACAGACGGGTTCGGCGAATCATATTGCGGCGGCAGCTTGGCGCCGAAGCTTAAAGGCTGCGGTGTGGATGCCGTGATCATCCAGGGACGCGCGGACAGGCTGACATACCTGATGATCGATGAAAATGGCGTTCGTTTTAATGATGCCCAGGCCATTCGGGGAGCAGAAACCTTTGCTGCCGAAGAATACATTCTACAACAAGCTCCGGCAGGCGCGCGGGCCATGGTCATCGGGCCCGCCGGTGAGAACTTGGTGGCCTGCGCTTGCATCAAGTCCGATCGCTGGCGGAGTCTGGGTCGCGGCGGTTTGGGTGCCGTTCTTGGTGTCAAAAACATTAAGGGCATGGCTTTTGCGGGGAACAAGACATGCGCGGTAGCCGACGAGCCGTTGATCAAAACAATCGCGCGAAAGATGGCTGAGTTGGGTCGGGGTAGTCCCGTGACCGCAAACTATCAGAATTTCGGCACACCTAGCCAAGTTAAAGTAACCAACATCAATAAATGTTTCCCCACTGAATACTGGAAAAGCGGCGTTTTTGAAAACTGGCAGAATATTTCGGCTGACTATATGCAGGCCAATTTCACTGTTACTTCCAAAGGTTGTCCATTCTGTTTTCTCCGATGCACTAAACACTCCGTCGTGAAACACGGGCGACATGCCGGCTTGGAGGTCGAAGGCCCGGAATTTGAAACCATTTATGCCATTGGTGGGCTCAATTGTATTGACAGTCTGGAAGAAATCGCCTGGCTTAATGATTTGTGTGACCGGTTAGGTATAGATACGATGAGCGCAGGCAATCTATCGGCATTTGCTGTTGAAGCGTATCGTTTGGGCAAGATAGATTTTGCCATCGACTACAATCAGCCTGATCGGGTGGCGGAATTCTATCGACTGCTGGCGCAACGAAAAGGCGTGGGCGATATTTTTGCCAAAGGGATCAAGACCTGTGCAAAAGAATTGGGATTGGAAGATATCGCGGTTCATGTCAAGGGCTTGGAGCCAGGGGGATTCGATCCCCGTGTCCTCAAAGGCATGGGGCTATCCTATGCAACCTCAGCCCGTGGTGCCTGTCATCTGCGCGGCACTTTCTACAAAGCCGAGTTGTCCGGTCAAATACCCAAAGAGCAGATCGAGGGCAAAGCAAAACTGCATATAGATTATGAAGATCGGGCCGCGTTGTTTGATTCCTTGATCCTCTGTCGCTTCTTCCGCGATTTTTTTCAATGGGAAGATTTGCTTGATTTGGTGGCCGGGTCGACCGGCATGAAACTCACTAAGCCGCAGCTGGAGGATCTAGCAAATAACATTACCAATCTGACTCGCCAATATAACCGTCGCGAGGGGCTTGATCGTTCCACGGATACGTTGCCTAAAGCATTCTTCCAGGCTAATCGTGAAGGAGCGAAGCTCACCGAAGAGGAGCTGGCCACCATGATTTGTGAATATAACCGGATTCGAGAACGACAGATGTGAAAATAGTTTTGGTGATGTCACGGTGTATGGTTGTCCATTGCCAGAACAAGCATATGCGCGGAGCCAGGAAGCTGATCTCATCTAGTTTGACCCGGAGGGAATCAACGAGACCGGCCGGAAGTGCCGGGTGCCTGGAAAAACGACGCCTTCGTGACTAGCGGCGTCCAGATTTGGGGGTCGCCGGTCAGGACGGACGGTTCCTCAGAAATTGAACGTGTAGCTATATTTCACAAGTAGGGTGCGGCCCATGGAACGAGGCAACGCCGGAACCTCGCTCAAGCGGTCGGTGTTCAATCCGTCATCGTAGACGATATAGAGGTCGATTCCTTCCCGGGGATTGTACCTGATACGGATGTTCGCCGTGATCCCCTTGGCCTCGCTGCTGTACTGAACGAAGGCGGCGGCCGAAAACCTGGTGCTTAGCATGGCCAGAACGTGCAGCCTTCCGATATGAGCAACGAACTCCTGATGCCTTCGGGGGAACGTCGCCCGGTCGAATTCATAGAATCCGCCGATCTCCAGGTTGCTCGACACGTCCCAGAGAGGCGAAATTCCCAAGGAGATCCTTCTCCCGTCATAAAATGAGCCAACGTCCAGAGAGCCTTCGAGATAGGTGGTCTTAGCGGACGGCGTCGTGAATGTGAAGTTCAGATTGAAGAAACGGTACCGTCCGGCCGGGATGTCGGCCTCATCGGAGAGGGAAAAGTCTTCGAGGACATTCTCAAAGCAGAATTTGGGGTTGATCATCGCGTAATAGCCGGATTTCGAAGTGAACTGCCAGCCCGGCCCGATCTCGGAGGACTCCACGGCGCCGTCGGCGTTCCGCAAATAGAGAAAACCGTTGACGAAAACATTGTGGCGCAGCAGCCAGGATCTCTCTCCTGGAAACCATCCGTAGAGGAGACGGCTTCCGACCCGGCTGTAGTCGTCCCGGAACTCGAATCCCATGCCGGGTTCATAGTCGACGCCCGCCCGCGAAAAATCCAGGTCATAGCCCAAACCTTCTAGGGTCCGGCGCTTCCAGTTGACGCGGAACTTGGCCGGGTCCAGCGAAAACGCTTTGTTCTTTTCCCCTGGAGCGAATGTCTCGGCCCAATTCCACGACAGATAATCATCTCCGAAAACCTTGACGATGCCGTCGAAGCCGTAGGCCGTGTTGAACGTTCCATCCGCGCCGATCCGGCTGGTGGCCATCGCGCCCACCCACGAGTTGGGGTTGAGGACCTGCCGCCGGACGCGCAGAACCCCGAAATTTTCCGAAGGCAGGCCATCGACGGCCGCCGTTTGCATGTCGAGAAACCCGAGGTCCCAAGGGCCGGCACGGCCGATCATGCGGGCTCCCCCATAAATGGGGACAAGCGTTTCTTCTTGAATGCCGATGCGCCGGCTGTAAAAGAGGCTGCTCTCATCGCCGAACTTGAAGTCAAAAATGCTCGCCCGTTCCTGGAAGAAAAGCCTTTTCTCCGGGAAGAACAGCGAGAAGCGTGTCAGGTTGACCTGCTGGTCGTCCGCTTCCACCTGGGCAAAATCAGTGTTCACGGTGAGGTCCAGGGTCAGATTGTTCGTGAATCCATACTTGACGTCGAGGCCGGCCTCGCGGGCGAACTTGTCTTTGTGCTCATAAGCCGTTTTCGCGTCATTGAGCTCGCGGGAACGTCCGTATCCCCCGAGCAAATATGGAGCGATATAAAGCGGCTTGTGGCTGGAGACGCCCTCCAGGACGACCTCCCGGGCCTGCGAGGGCTTGAAAGATCCCCAGAATCCCCATTTCGGCGGGATGGCGGGAGAGGTGATGGTTTCGGTCTTCCGGGCGATATAGCGCCAGGCGGTAAGTCCCATGACGACCCGGCCTCCCGCGGCCTGGAACCGAAGGCTCGAGAGCGGGATCCGCATTTCAACGAACCACCCCTCGATGTTGCGGATCGCTTTCACATCCCAAAACGTATTCCAGTTCTTGTTCGCCGGGAACTCCCCTTCGGCGTCATGGAAGATCGACATATCCAGCCTCAGGCCGGCGGGCGTCGTGAAAAAGCCGAGGGCGTTTTCATGATCGTGGAATGTATCCAGAATGATCCCCATCCAGTCATTGCTGAGTTTCATGTCATCGCGCTTCTTGGATGTGGCCTGGATCTTATCCGGCTCCCGGTCATAAAGGCGCCCGGCGACATAGATAAAATCATCGTCGCAGGCGACGAGGATCTCCGTGATCTCGGAAGGCTCCGCCCCGGAATTCGGCGTGTAAACAACGACGGGGAGAGGCTTGATCCCATCCCAGGCCGGCTCGGTGCTCATCCCATCGAGCACGACCTTGCCCTGAACCCTGGGAAGAACGTATGTCGCGGCGCTTTCCGGCTGATTCCCTACGGATACAGAAATTTCCCGGCCGTGAACGAGCAGAGTCAAGACAACAAGCGCCAGCAGTGCTTCGCAGAGCGTTTTAATCCCCTCCTCCTCTTTCCGTGACCCATTTCAATATAGGGGGTGCTTCCGAATTGTCAAGTTTCCCCGATCGCCGGGACTCATGGTCGTCATGATCGCTTACCCCCCTTCTCCTCCAGGCTGCTTTTTTGGGCGGGGACTAGGAGAAGGGCCCAACAAGAACAAAGATGCCCTTGCAAGACTTTGAATAATTGTCTTAACCCCTCTGCCCCCCTCTGTGGTTAGGGGGGGGCTGAAGGTAGGCAGTTTTGGCAGCGGTATGGCGGGCCGCCGAAACTCGAACTCGCGACCTCCGACGGGACAGGGCGAAGAACAGCGCCCTGGCCTTTGTCTGCTCTATTTCTTCGCCTCTTCGTCCTTTTCTTTTTCCTCTTCGACTTCGATGGGGATGACAACGTCCTCGCCCCATATGTACTTGGCGAACCACTGCCAGTTGTGCCATGTGGCCGCAAGCTGTTCCTTGGGCTTTGAGATGCCGTGACCGAAATCCTTATAGACGATGAGCTTCGTCGGGACGCCCACATCCTGCAGTCCCTGGAAGAGTTCGTAAGCGTTGGGGATGGGCACGCGCCTGTCGAACTCGCCGTGCTGGATCAGGGTGGGGGTGCGCGCCTTCCTGATATTGGTCATGGGCGACGTCTTCAGATAGATCTGCATGTCTTCCCAAGGCGTGGCCTTAAGATAGTGGCGGGTAAAGGGATGGATGTCGGTGTTGACGTAATAGGTCACCCAGTCGGAGATCCCGGCCCCGACCGATATCGCCTTGAACTTCGTGGAATTGGTGGCCAGGAAAGCCGAGATGTAGCCGCCTTGGCTCCAACCCATAGCTCCTACCCGGTCGGGATCGACCAGGCCGTTTGCGATCAGGCTGTCGACCCCGGATTCCACGTCCCACATGTCGCCCAGGCCCAGGTTGCGGACGTTCAGGGACCGGAATTTCTCGCCGTAACCCGTCGAGCCCCGATAGTTCGGTTCGAGGATCAGGGCCCCCTTGCTCAGCCATTCGAGGTAGGGATAGACGTAGGCATCGACCAGGACCGGGACCGAGGTGCCCGCCGGTCCGCCGTGAATGATGACGAGCAGCGGGTATTTCCGGCCGGGTTCGAACCCGTCGGGCTTCCAGAGGACGCCCTCGATCGCCGCCCCATCTTTGCTCTTCCACCGGACGACCTCGCGTGTTCCGGTCTTCCAGTCGGCGACCTGTTCCGTCATCTTGGTGACGGCCTCCGGTTTCCACGAATCCAGGGTCGTGCGATAGATCTCGGTGAGGGTCGTCCGGTCAAACCCGGCGAAGGCAATCGCATTGCCATCCTCGGCGAAGCTTGCTTCGGAGATATTTTCGGGCGTGGAGGCGATTCTGGTAAATCTTCCGTTCGCCGGATCAAGGAGATAGAGTCGCCCGAAGACCTTTTCGGAACTCATAAAGGCAAGGCCGGCCTTAGTCCACGTGAGCAGGTAAGGATTCTCATCGAAGGTCGAGGTCAGGACCGTGATCGGGCCTCCCTCTGCCGGCATCTTGGCGATTTTGCGGTTGATAAAGTAACGGTCGTCCCCCATCGCGGTGGAAAAGGCGATCCATTGGCCGTCGGGAGACCACATAGGCCCGCTGTCCGAGCCCGACTGGGTGACGAGCGGTGAGATTTTCCCGGATTCCACGTCGAGGATGGAGATGTCGCTCCGGGAATAGGAGTTGGTCAGAGGGTCGGGGCGGTGGGCAAAGGCGATTTTCTTCCCGTCGGGCGACCAGGCGAAACCGTCGACGGTGAAATCCGGGCCCGAGGTCAGGCGTTTCGCCTCCGGCGTCTTGCCCGGCTCGACGGAGACAAGCCAGAGATGGGTCATCCGGTATTCGGCGTCCTCGACTTGGAACTTGCCGTATTGTTTCTCGCGGCCCTTGAGCTCCTTGCTCTGGGGCTCGGTCGAGGTGAAGGCGATGTGCCCGCCCGAGGGAGACCATTCATAGGAATTGACGTCCTCCTTATGGTCGGTGAGCTTGAAGGCCTCTCCGCCGGCGGGGTTGATGAGGTAGATCTTCCGGCTCTTGCCGTCGCGGTTGGCGAGGAAGGCGATCCGACGGCCGTCGGGCGCCCAGGACGGCGAGTCGCTGCTATCATCGGTCGTTTGGGTGAGCTGGAACGGGGCGGCACCGTCCTGGCTGAGCCAGATTTCGGTGTCATATTTGTTTTTTTCCCAATCGGGCTGGCGCACGGTAAAAAGGATGTGCTTTCCGCAAGGAGAGATGACCGGGCTCCCGACGGATTTAAGGCTCAGGACGTCCTTGAAAGCCGGGCCGGGAATCTGAGCGGCCGGAGCCGCCGGCTTGGCCGGTTCGGACGGCTTATCAGGCGCAGCCTGCTTTTCCTGGGCGTGCCCGGTGACAGCCAAGCCGATAATGATCAGAATTGTCCAAAGGATCTTTTTCATGTTCACTCTCCAGAAAATGGTTTTTATCACAGCCCATCAGGCTGGTCAATCACGGGGGGCCTATCTCAAAAATCAACAATGCCATAACGACCCGGTTTGCTAGATCCGTGCCCAGTAACGGTGCCGGGCAACGGAGTCCTCTCATGAGAATATCGGCAATCCATTGCTTGACACCGAATTAAGAACTCTTCGGGGAGCTCTGCTGGGGCCTGAACCGGCGGGGGAATCCCCGGGAGAAGCCGGGATCCCGCGCCCGCCCGGTCAGCGAGCCCGGTGGCCGGGCCCGCACCAGCGGCGGACGAGATCGGTGAGCGCTGCGGTGCATTGCACGAGGCTGTCGGTGGTGACCCATTCAAGATCTTCGTGGAGGCCCTCGCCCGCGGGGCCGAACACCACGGCCGGCGTGCCGTGCTCGGCGTGCAACGCGGCGTCGGTCCAATACGGAGCCGTGGCGATTATGGGCTCGCGATGCAAGACCTGGCCGAGGGCCGCGGCGAGCTCGGTCACCAGCGGATGCTGAGCGGACAGACCCAGCGGCGATCTCGCAAGCACCACTTCGGCCTCCACATGTACGTCGTCGGCAGCACCCAGGATGGCGCGGACCGCCTCGTCGATCTGGTGCTGGGCTCCACCTTCGGTGGTGCGCACCTCGACGATGAGCTCGCAGAGCGCCGGCACGGTGAATATCTCGCCGGTGCTTTGCACGCGGCTCACGAGTGCCGACGGGCGCTCGACCGGGTCTCCCGCCCCCTCTGCCCACCGCGCATCGAGCTCGTTCACGGCCAGTGACGCGCGGGCCGCGGCATGCACTGCGTTGACTCCGCGCTCGGGCTGTGACGTGTGAGCGGAGCGGCCGGTGAACGTGACCGAAACGACGGCGAAGCCGCGGTGGCGCGAAATGATCGTCAACGAGGTGGGCTCGACTACGACCGCCGCGTCGGCCGGCCAATCGGCCACCAGCGCCTCGGTGCCGATGCTTCCGTACTCCTCGTCAACCACGCCCGCCACGATGACGTCGCCGGCGAACTCGCCGGCGTCCACCGAGGCAGCGGCCAGCAAGGCAGCGGCGAGGCCGCCCTTGGTGTCGAGCACGCCGCGGCCCTCAAGACGTCCGTCGACCAACCGCACCTTCTTCGTGGCCGGGCCAATGGTGCCGACGGTGTCAAGGTGGCTGTTGAACAGCAGCGACCGCCCTCCCCCGCGACCGCGCCTGATCGCCACCACGTTGAACCGGCCCGGCGCGACCTCGCAGCGATGCACCTCGAAACCACGCTGCTCACACCATGCCGCCACGAACTCGGCCATCCGTCCCTCGCCGGCTGCACCCGGCACCAGGCTGGGGTTTACCGAGTCGATCTCCGCGAGCCGCGCCGTGAGGCCCACCGGATGATCGAGCACATCGAGCTCCATCAACCAGCAGTCCCTTTCCTGCCCCTCGTGGAGCTCGCATCCGGCAAGCACCTTGCGCTTGCGGAAGCCGACCTTCTCGAACGAGCGGATCGCCCGATCGTTGCCCAGCCGCGGATCGACGAGCACCCGCTCGGCGCGGCGCTCCACGAACAGGTGCGCCACCAGCATCGAAAGCACCGTGGTGCCCAGACCACGGCCCCACTGCTCCGGATCGCCGAGGAACAGGTCAACGGCCCATGTGCGTGAGCCGTCGACGTCGGGACCGATCTCGTACTTGCGGGCGAACGGTGCGACCGGGAAGAACTGGAGATAGCCGATCGGCGCATCACGCTCGAGCACGATGCACGGCCGCACACCCTCGTCGGCCTGGACCAGCGGCGAGTACGTCTCACGGACACGATTGAAATCGAACGGCCGGTCGCGCCCCTCGTACCACTCGAGCACCCGCGGGTCGCTGAGCCACGAAGCGAGCAACGCGTGGTCATGGTCGTCGTCGTGCATGAGCCTGATCGACAAATCACCCTGGCGGATCAACGTCATGTTGGGATACTATCGCCGGCCGCGCGGCGATGTCAAGAATATGGACTTATATTATTCCCCGTTAGCTGATGACCGCTGCGCTCAGTGCTTGCCGGCAAGGGAATTCAGGAGCCCATACCAGTGATCGAGGCCGGCGTCTTGACCCGAGACCTCTTGAGAAGCGCATCATCCTGAACGATCCTAAATCTGTTCGCCTTGCCCGGTATTCGTTTTACCATCAGCCAAGTCCAGGAAATATTTCCGGACATGCTCCTCAACGCGACGCTCGACACCGAGCCTAGTGAAGCCCTTGTCGCTTGGTCCGTCCCGCCAAGTACTCCGCGGCGGAGGTCGGCCCTAACACGAAGGTGTCGGTGTGCTCGATGATGAATTTCCGGTACTCGCAGAAGAAGTCTACGCCGCTCGGCAGGCCGAGCTTGTCCCAAGCCGCATCGAGGGCGGATGCGATTCATTTCATGGAAGGCTAGACAATTCAGCGTTCTTGAGCGCGCCGGAGGACGCACCGGGCGCGCGCCGTTCCGGCGCGGACGTGGCTCGCCGTCACGGAGAGCTCGGCCCCCGCGGGCGCGGCGACGACCCAATCGAGGACCGCGCGGTCGGGTGTCCCGGGCGCATAGCCCCACCAGGTGGCGGTCGAGCGCTGTTCATTGCGGCCGGCTAGCTGGCCCACGGACCGATGAAGCTCCCCGTTGACGAGGCGGGCACCGTTCGGGACGATCAGCCTGGCCTCGAGATCGCCGGCAAGCTTCCCGTCGAGCGCCCGCTGGGAGCCGCTGGTCGGCAGCCAGCCGGTGTTCTCGACCACGAGACGGACGCGCCAGTGCCCCTCGACCGTCGGGGTCGCATCGAACGAGCGTATCTCGAGCCGCGGCGAGGCGAGCCCGAGGTAGACGAGCCAGTCGGCGTGCCCCGCAACCTCCTTCTCGAGGCGGTCGAACGGGACGTTGTACCAGTAATGCACCTTGTCCCAGCCGCCGATCTCGACCGGCCCGAGTTGGGGGTGTTCGAAGGCATGCCAGGCGACGAACCCGGCCCCGCCGAGGGTCTCGTCGTTCCATCGCAGGAGCTTCAGCTCGTCCTCGACGGGGTGGAAGCCCCCCAGCCAGGCCGACATCATGCCTTCGAGACGGACACCGGCGGCGCGGAGCGGGTTCCAGAACTCGGCGATGAACGAAAAGATGCCGCGGACGTTGTATAGCCAACCGATCTCGGTTGGGATGTGGACGTCCAGGGCCTGCCCGGCACGGAGGTCGAGGTAGGACATCGTGTCGTAGGTCGTCAGCTCTTTCGCTTTCGCCCCGAACACTGCGTAGGCCAGGCGATCGGCCATGGGCATCTGCTCGTCCGGATTGACGGGGGGCATGAGGATGCCCCCGCCGAACGAATGGCAGGTGACGTAGGCGCCGATGTTGGGACGGCTCACGATGGCGGCGACATACGCGGCGACCTCGGGCAAGGCGGCGGCTTCCGGGCGGAACGTCCCGCCGGACGGAGGCGTCCCGCGGTCGTCGGGAAAGAACATCCCGAAGTCGAGTCCCTCGAGCGCCGGGAGGACCGGGATCGTCGCCCCGTCATAGCCTTCGATCACTCCCTCGGGGACCACGCGCCAGGCGTCGTCGCCGCCGGGCTCGTCGGGACTTCGCGGGACGAGGAGGCGCGGTTCGCCGGGATGCGTTTTCCAAGGCCCGTTCGGATCGCGGAAGCGCATGTAGACGATACGGCCATCGCCGTCGATGTCGCACATACGGAGGCCGGGACCCGGCGCCTCGCCCACGCCCGGCCGGATGACGGAGCGGACGATCCTTCCTTCCCGCAGGGTCGCTTCGACGCCGTCCGGGCTCAGGCGCGGGAGAACATAGACGCACCGAGTGTCGAGGAGGCGCGTGATGCGCTCATCCGTACCGTAGTCACGCAGCGTCCGCCAGACGAAATTGAGCGCGGCGACGCCGCCCGTCCACTCCAACGCGTGCATGTTGCCGTCGACGAGCAGGGCCGGCTTCTCGTTCGCCGGGCCGGTGGAGCGGTTCGTCAACGTGAGAAACCACAGCTCGCGCCCCTCGGGCGTGAGGCCGATGCTCTCGAGCCGGACAAGGTCGGGCCGGGCGTCCACCCATGACTTCAGGAGCGCGGTCAGCTCGTCGTATCGGAGGAAATGGTCGAAGGGGAGCGCGCGGAGCGCTTCGCGGCCGTCGGCCTCCATGGCAAGCGCTCTCGGACCGGGGTTCCCAGCCGGAGGCTGGGCGGTCAAGATAGCGGGCCCGAAGGCCGCGAGTAAAGCAACGAGGGCGTGCAACAACGGGCCTGAATATCGTCCGATGCGGCAAGGACCGAACCCGGATTCGTTTCTCAATCTCTCCTCCGTCACTTTGTCAGCCGGCATCTTCTCGACGAATCATCCTCACTGAATCCCCGTGATTATAGCCGCGGCGGAGCGGCACCGTCAAACACGGCATCCCCCAGGCTCGCGGACTACGGTCGACTCCAGGCTGCAACGACCGGGGTGCCGCCACATAGTGCTGGCGAGTATCTTTTCTTAGACAAGGTTATCCCTTCAACCGCGGGGACACTGGAGTTTAGCAACCAGGGGATTGAAGGATGTTTCCTGGGCACTCCCCGGCTACTGAAACATGGATAAACCTCCGCACCGTATGACAACGGTATAACAGATTGTGCCTAGAATCGCTTCATCTGGACGTAATGGAGCTCGAGGCCGGCGGCCCCGAAGCCGAGAGGGACGTCACCGAGACGCTTCGTAAGACTATGCCCGTATTTCTTCATCCCCCCTTATTTCCCTCTATAATTAGGGGGAACCAAAGGTAGGCGTTTTTGACTAAGGAATGGCGGGGTCGACGAGACTCGAACTCGCGACCTCCGGCGTGACAGGAAGGCGGTCCATCAAGCGTTCCCCATTCTAATTGATTACCTGTGTGCCCTTTACGGGAACTCCGGTTTTTGATCCGTCCGAAATGTCACAAATATGCAACAAATCGGCCCCATTTTCGGGCGTTTCGGCCTGTTTTTCGGCCAGTAGCCGGACGGCCTTTTTCATGCGGTCCAGGTTCGAATGCGTGTAGCGATCTGTCACCTTGATGCTGCTATGCCCCAAGATGTCCCGGACCGTGGCTACGTCCGCCCCCGCCTCTACTAAGCGTGTCGCGTAGGTGTGCCGAAGGTCATGGAAGCGAAGGTCGAAGATCCCGAGCTCAGCACACGCGGCCTTGAAGCTCTTCTTGATATCGACGAAGGGCTTCCCGGTTTCGGGGTTCGGAAAGACGAGCTCGGAATCCGGCCCCGTAGCCCGAATCCCCCGAAGCTCCGAAGCCAGGGGATCATTAAGGGGTATCAGTCGCGGCTTGCCATTCTTGGTTTCGCGCGCCGTGAGGATGCCCGCCGCAAGGTCCACGTCCGCCCATCTGAGCCCCAGGATCTCGCCTCTCCGCATTCCCGTGTTGAGGGCCGTAAAGAGAATCGGCCTCAGGTAGTCCGGGCATTTGGTCAAAAGGGCCCGCTCTTCGTCGAGCTCAAGGATTCTCTGCTTGGCCCTTCCGGCCTCCTTGAAGAACTTCACGCGGGAAAAGGGGTTCTTGTCGGCAAGCTCCCAATCGAGGGCCAGGCTAAACATCTTCTTCATGATCGTGAGCTCGCGGTTAACTGAGGGCTGCGAGACCCCGGCTTCGAGCCTGTGCCGCATATAGCCTTCAATGAGGGGGACCGTAATGTCCCGGAGCTTTGTGTCCCCAAAAAACGGATTCATGCTCGCCTTGACCCTGTACTCATCGTCCTTCCAGGACTTCTTGTGCGTTTTCGCGTAGTCTTCGATGTACCGGGCGCTTAATTCCCCGAAACTGATCTGCTTACTGCGCCGAACAACCTCGTACTCTTTATCGAAGGCACGTCTCCGCTCTTCCTGGAGGGCAAACATCGCTTCCTCTTTGGTCAGGGAAAACTTCGCGACCTTCTGGACCCGCTTTCCGTCAGGGCCCCAGTAATCCAAGTACCACCTGACCCTTTTCCCATCCGTCGAGCTTCTTTGAAATATGGCACCGTATCCACAATTTACGCGAGCCGTTGATTTGGCTTTCGCCATGGCTCGTTTTCCTCCTGGCCTTAATATTGGTTCGGCGGGACCTAATGTCAAGACGCTTGTCTTTTTTTCTTTAGTATCGATAAAGGCCATGCCGTGGCTATTCTGAGGCCATAAGAGGGAATTCGAGGAAGGGCTTAAGGACGAGGAGCTAAGCCACACGTCGACTTCCTCGCGGGTAAAACGAATCCCCCCGCCGGGCAGCCGCTTGTGTGGAATGGCCCCACCCTCGACCATGGAATATATGCAGCTGGCGGACGCCCGTAGATATCCGCTCAGGTCTTTTACTGTTAGTAGTCCCCAGTGTTCCATGGTCTGCCCCCGGGGCTTTGGTCCCCCCGGATCATAAGGCTGTCCCTTAATTGGGCTCGGCCAGTCCGTCCTTTGCCGCCCCAAGTGTTTTGATTAGCTCGGGAAGGATGTTGGCAGGGATAACGAGGGCTTCGCCTTGCGGCCTCATGTCCCGACCCCAAGAACACGCGTTTACGCAGTCTCGGATCATAACGGAAGGCTCTTCATTGGGCCCGATGACATCGACCCAAAGCGCCCGGCCTTCCCCAATTGGAATGATGTAATTTGTTTGTGAGTAAATCATTTTCCCCCCTATTTCTTATTATTAAAATCACCCTCGAACCATTTCGTTAATTGTTCGTGGGGAGACTTGCTGCCCTCAAGAGCGGCAGGGTTCTTTTTCCAGTAATCGATCTTCTTCTTGGTTTTGGCTACTAAATCGACGCCCGGAAATTCCCCGTGAGCATAATTGAAGTAGCAGGTATCTTCGTATTCATCGAAAGGATATCCGGGGCAGGACCGTAGCGCCGATAGGAATTCGGCCTTGGCCCGGCCCTGGCCGGGAACCGCCTGTAAGCTCTCCTCTTTTTTGATTGCGGCGTTGAAGATCCCACATAGACGGTCAAGAGCATCGCCGCCCGTTGAAACCTCGATCCAATCCGGGTGTTCCCGAATCAGGGCAAGCTCTTGGCCTATCTCGCCGGAGGCATCGGGCCCCCGATCTCTGACGGCGGCACGAACGAAAGCGACGAAGCCTTCCTCCAATTCAGCGATAGCAGGAATTCCACACCCCTTCAACATAGCGATGATCTCGGCCACGGCGGGGGAATCATGCTCTTCGGTTGGTGGAGGACCGGACCCTCTAAGTGAATCCTCTTTCTCGAAGGGACTGCCGGAGCCAACGGCGGAGGCGGTGGAGGTCGTGGAGGATGGAGGGGGACTTTCTTGTTCTTCTGTCCTCTCCTCTCCTTTACTCTCTTCTCCTCTCCTCTCCTCTAGGAGCATTATCGGGGTCCATATTTTGAGGGATATCGAGCTATTATTTGCCCCATATCTCTCTCCTGCCGGGGGTTCTGGGTTGTTGGGCCGTGGGTATGGGGGCGGAGATTAGGCCCCTGGCCGGCTGCCTTGATGATATATGACGGTTTGGTGATCAGGGGGGGGGCATATCTGTATAGGGTTAATTTGGGGGCCAGTGAGAAGATCGGGGAGCCCTTAGCGTCCTTACAGTAGGGGCCATGTTCGGGCTTCGGCCCGTCCTGCAATCTATGGGAAGCGCCTGGATCCTCAGGGGTCCGGGCCTTCCCAGGCCTCTCCCTTGTCCTACCACGCCCCCCGGACGTTGCTGCCTGCTCTTGCCTGTAGCTTGCCAAGGGGAAAGCCCTTGTGATACAAAATAGAAGTCGGCAAAATTAAGCGCCTCAATACGGGAAGGAGTGTCTTATGGAAGAGAAAGAATGGAGTGAGCCCGAATTGATTGTCCTGGTGCGGAGCAAGCCGGAAGAGGCAGTATTGACCGTATGCAAAGGTGACGGTATTGCGACGACTTGGGGTAGTATGAATACCTCATGTCATTATCTGAGTGTTTGTATCACCATCTGTGCGGCCATTGCGTCAAGCTAGCCCTTGATCCCTTGGTCTTTGGCCCTTGGGAACCGTGAAGGAAGGCGGGGTTTACGGACCCTGCCGCGGCCCCGTAGCTCTCTATCCCTACCTGTAACTAGCCAGCATTTATAGCAACCCGATTCCCTGTCATTTGCATTTATCTCAGGACGTGGAGCGATAGAGATAGGCCCCGGACGGTCCGCATAATGCTCTGGGGGGGGAGACGGCCAAGAATGGCGTTGTAAGAGAAACGTAGGCTTGTTCAGAAGGCTCGTTTTATAGATAAGACTTGTCGTAGGACGCAAAAAGTCGGGCTGCCCCTGCCCTTATGCCTACCCTGTTAGTTTTTGGGAATACGCTCATACGTTTGAGCGGATAAAGGGGCAACAGGCCCATATTCCTGCCTGATAGGGTTTTTGCCCGTAGGGGTATAGCGGCCCTCTGAGTTTTTGGCCGTGGTGCTTGTTCTACAGTTTGAGATTCGGGAAAACGGGCATCCTACGAGGCATCCGTGAGCCCCTATTCGGCCCTAATCAACAATCGGGGTATTCTTAGTATTGGGCGGAGGCGCTAGGGGGGGGCCAGGGACTATAAGCGCAGCTCCGCTTTCATTCGTTTGCTTATGCGTTCTATGCATAACCTTGCGGCTTCCTGGGGCGTATTAACGGCAAAGCCGGACATTTCCCAACCGCCCTTATATTTATAATCGGCCGTCCATAATCTTTTCTCGTCCTTGTCTTTTATTGAGACGATCATGGTGCTATTTTGCCAGGTAAGAAAGCCGCCCGAAACTATGCCAGTTGTGGACGTAGAAGAAGTCCCGCTTACATTAACGGCATTCCCGGTATACCAGCCATTGGCATAACCAGATGAAGTTGAATACGCCGTCCTCGAGCCCACAAAAGAGCTCTCGGATGAACTGCCAAAAATAATGTCAATTGTTCGAGAGTAATCATCTTTAGTTACAATAGAGAAATATTTCCCGAACTCTAGATCAGCAAACTCATAGACCATTCTATCCATTGTTTCATTGCCGGTTTTTACTCTGATTAAATAAGATTCTTTTTCAGTGAAATTCACATCACTGCTAACCTTGGAATAAGTTTTCATCGTAGAGCATTGAATCACAGAAAACGAAAAAAGAAATAAGCAAATAAGCCGGGCGTTCTTAATCATTGTTCAACTCCCCTTCCGAAGAAAGGATATTCCCGGACGACGAGATATGTCAAGGGCATGGATAGGAAGCATCGCCCCCAGAGTTATCCGTTTCCCATGCGTCCCCCAAACTGTAGAGCGGGAGAAAACAGGCCTTGTAGAGGCCTTCCCTAGCCGGTTATGCCTAGCCTAGTCAAAACAGGGTCAAAAAGTCCGTGACCTCCGTTTTCCGTCCGAAACGGCCTCTGTAACGTGCTGATTCTCAATGTTTTAACGGGGGTCGTTTTTGTTGCTTTTAGGGGGGTGTGTAGGGTAGTAGCCACTTTTCCCGTCCTTGCCCCTGTTTCCATCATTGTTTCGGCTTATCTCATTATCATTAAACAAGTTACGTTTTCGCCATTATTAGAGGGGCGGTTTTAGGTCGTTCCCTGGCGAGCTTCCTAGGGGCGACCTGCCGGACATTCTTCTTGACCAACTATAGGGGGCCTTCTTTAGCCCAACTGATTATGGCGCTTGCCCTTTCGGATTATGAGGGTTTACAATATATTGGGGGTGAGTGTGGTGACCGAAGACCAAAGTAAAAGACGGAAACATTTTCACTTGGCCATGTTCCCCACTCAAACCCATTTCAGCATGTTTCTTACAGGAGGAATCATGAAGCGTCTATTCTTATGTCTGGTTTTGGTCTTTGGCTTTGCCCAATTCAACGATCTGGCCGCGCAACAAGAGGAGATCTATGCCGGATCAATCACGGGCGCGCCGATAGGGACGGCGAGCACACCTGGGGGGGCCTTGGCCTTGACGGTTAGTCTCGCGGATTCCGCTTGGACCCCCATGAACTTTGTTCATTATACCGGTGGCACAATCTACATGCAGGTTACTGTTATTAATTGGACCACTACAACGAAGTCATTTAAACTCGAATACGACCTGCGTTGTGCAGATGGCGCCTACTATTATGTTGTTCGCCAGGCCAAGTCGATAGCGGGGAGCACTTCAATGATATACCGAATTGCCGTGACCAGTTATGTGGCGAAACTCGGGCTAATAACATTAACCGGGAGGGTCTATGGAACCGGAATGGGGAACGACAACAAAGTCACTACTCAGGCGGTTGTATTTTAATCCTGCGCAGAGCCTAGGAGTGCACGCTTCTAGGCCTTTACGGGCGCGGCGCCCCCCGAACTTGATCCCAAAAGGGCATGGGAAAAATGGTATCGCACGTTTTTGCGGTGCCTATTACACGCCCTCGGATCTCACGGGGGGTGACGGGTCTGGTCCTTGTGCGTAGCATAAGCAGCTAGCCCCTATCTTCCTCGCCCCCAAAAGCGGGAGGGTTATGTTTATATCTACTCCCCCTCCCCCCAAACAGGGGGGGGGTGTATGTCCCTATGCGTCTATGCATATACTGATACCCTGTTTTGCTAAAGGCAAAGGTCCGGGCGTGGGGAACCTAGACCCTATGTCTCCCTGGGGAGGCTTTGCCCCGTTACTTCTTCTTAGCGGCTACCTTCTTGTCCTCTGCTTTCGCCTTTCCGATTGAGCGAGTGGGGGAGGGGCCGATATGGGAAATCCCAAGCTCCGTCTCAATCTTGAATTGTTCCTCCGGCGTGAAGAGACGCCTTGCCATTTTGCTCCACATTCTCCATGCCATGATAGAACCTCCTTAATAGATTTAGACCGGACCGGCCCTTTAGACCGGCACTGGTCTTTAGTGACCCTTGTCACAAATACGTCACAAAAAGTCTACTAAACTCGCGTAAAAATAGATAACGGTGCCCAAAGAAAGTGCTCGGAAAACAATGGAAAATATGGGGTGGACATGGCGGGGTCGACGAGACTCGAACTCGCGACCTCCGGCGTGACAGGCCGGCGTTCTAACCAGCTGAACTACGACCCCGCAAAATGGGCGCCGTCATTATACGGATTCGGCCGTTCAAATTCAATAGCCCTCCTATAAAGGGGGGGGCAGATCTTAATATTTAACAAAAAAAAATAAATGTTAAGACCTGACCGCTCTCGGCAGCCAGGCGCGGATCTGGCGGCCGACGCGCTCGGCGCTAGGGGGGCTGATATTGGACATGACAACGATCACGTAGCCGCTTTCCGGGTCCCATTCGAGGACGGCGTTGAGGCCGGGGGCGCCGCCGGCGATGCCGAACCCGCCGCGCGTCTTCTCCGTGACCCCGGCCAGCTTCCCGTTGCCGAGGGCAATCGTGTACTTAAGAAGGTCATGCGCCGTGGAGTATCCTCCGCCTGCAGAGCTTCCCCGCCCGGGCAGGGTCTCGTAGTTCTGCTTCCACACCGAGCCGTCCCGCGCATAGCCGAGCGCCCGGTTTGGGACATCGGCGTCCATCGGGTACGAGGCCGTATCATTCATGCCCGCCAGCTTGAAGATATGGTCTCTGACATAGTCGTAGTAATTCTGGCCGGAAGCTTTCGCGACGATGAGGCCCAGAACGACATAGCCGCCGTTCGAATAGCGCTCCCTCGCGCCCGGCTCGAACTCGAGGGGCTTGTCGGCAAAGAGAGGCAGGTAATCCTCGAGCGAGAGGAGCTTCTCCTTGGGCGCCGCCTCGTATCGTTCGCCGAAGAAATCGCCGATGCCCGAGGTCATGTCAAGGAGGTGGCGAACCGTAACCTTGGCCGCAGCGTCCTTGTTCGGATAATCCGGCAGGAACTTCCCGATAGTATCGGTGGACGCGATCTTCCCCTTCGCGATGAGCTGGCGGACCGCAAGCGCCGTGAAGGACTTATTGATAGAGCCGACGTTGAATTTCGTGTCGACGCGGTTCAAAATATTCTTTTCACGATCGGCATATCCGTAGGCCTGTTCTAAGATAGGTTTGCCGTTCCTGGCGATCAGGATGACCCCGGAAAATTCTTCGGCCCGTGCCTCCCGCTCCCCATATTCCTTGACGGCGGCAATCAGCTCTCCGTCGTCTTTCTTGGGATCGGTGCCGTTCTCCCCGCCTTCCTCCACGGCCTCGACGCGTATGCCGAGGAGCCCGAACGGCTCGTTGGGCTCGAATTCGAAGTCCATCCGGACGGTCGGGCCGTTCGTCGTCCGGGCGACGACGCTCACGAAAGCCCCCCGCGACTCGACGACTTTCCGAAGATCGATCGTGCCCATCCGTTCCCGCATCTGCCGATAGCGGTCCAACCGGGCCTCGACCGGCGTCTTGAGGAGCGCCTCCTTCGCGACGCGGCCCTCGAAGAATTCCTTCATGGCCGCTTCCCCGCCGTTGAAGGCCTTGACATAGGCCGCGACGCTCCGCCCGGCCGGCGTTTCGGGGAGAATAACCTTGGTCTCTTGGGCAAGGCCGGCCATGGCTAGAAACGCGACCGCGAATATCGGGACGAACCGCTTTTTCATGTTTAGGGCTTCCTCCCTGTTTCAACCCGTGCTCTTAATCGGAAGAACCAAGCGCGCCGGCGTTCGGTTGCATCCCGTCCCTACATCTTCTCGAGGGCCGCGATGCGCTCCTCGATGGGCGGGTGGGTGCTGAAGAGCTTGTTGACGCCGCCCTTGATGTCCTTGAGCGGGTTGACGATATAGAGGTGGGCGGTGGCCTTGTTGGCGGCCTCGAGAGGCTCCGTGTCGGCGGAAATCTTCCGGAGGGCCGAGGCCAACCCCGCCGGATAGCGGGTCAGCATGGCCGCGCTCGCATCGGCCAGGAACTCGCGCTTCCTGGAGACGGCGAGCTGGATGATCGTCGCGATAAGCGGTGAAAGGAGGGCGAAGACGAGCCCCACTACGACCAGAATGGCCCCGGCGCCGCCCGATCCCCGGTCGTTCCGGCTCCGCCTCCGCCCGCCGCCCCATAAAAAGCTCCTGAGGATCCAGTCGCTCAACAGGGCCACCACGCCGGCCATGACCACGACCACGGTCTGGAGGCGGACATCGTAGTTCTTAATGTGGGACATCTCGTGGGCGACAACGCCCTCGAGCTCGACCCGGTTGAGCTTCTGGAGGATACCGATCGTGACGCAGATGACGGCGTTCTTCGGGTCGCGGCCTGTGGCAAAGGCATTCGGGGCCGTGTCCTCGATGACATAGCACCGCGGCGCCGGGATGCCCGCCGCGATGGTCAGGCCTTCGACGACATTATAAAGGTAGGGGAACTCTTCCTTCGTCACCGGCCGGGCCCGGCTGATTGCCAGGACGATCTTGTCGCTCGCGAAATACCCCCCGGCCGCCATCATCACGGAGACCCCGAGGGCCAGGATGAGGCCCCCCTTCCCCCATCCCGTGACCTGCTCGAAGACCCAGGTCAGGACGAAAATGAAGGCGACGAAGAACAGCACCAAGGCGGCGGATTTCCACTTGTTCCGGGCGATCTGTTCGTACATGGGGCTTCAGGCGCGAGCGAAAGCCGTAAGGCCGGATAATTCGGAAATCGGCTTTGTGTCCCCGGTCAGAAACTGACCTTGACCGGCCCCTTGGCCGCCTCGTCCCCGATCTCGAAGTACTCCTTCTCCTTGAAGGCGAACATGTTGGCGATGATGTTCGAGGGAAAGACCTGCTGTTTCATGTTGAACTTCATGACGACGTCGTTGTAGAACTGGCGGGCGTAGGCGATCTTGCTCTCGGTCCCGGCCAGCTCCTCCTGGAGCATCAGGAAGTTCTGGTTGGCCTTGAGGTCGGGATAGGCTTCGGCGACGGCGAACAGGGACTTGAGGGCGCCCGTGAGGACGTTCTCAGCCTGGCCGACCTCCTTGGGCGTCGCCGCCCCCATGGCCTGGGTCCGGGCCTGGGTCACCCGCTCGAAGACGCCGCTCTCATGCTTGGCGTATCCCTTGACCGTCTCGACCAGGTTGGGGATGAGGTCGAACCGGCGCCGGAGCTGGACGTCGACTTGGGACCAGGCATTGTCGCAGCGGTTCCTCAGAGTAATGAGGCTGTTGTACATGCCGACGGCCATCAGGGCGACCGCGGCGATGATGATGAGCAATACGACGGCGAATCCCATGGGTTCCTCCTTCCCCCCGGGCTTTCGGGGGCATTCCCTTTTAAAATAGGGGTAATCGGACTAAAAATCAAGGGGAATTCGCACCCCGGGACCCGCCACGGCCCTCTTTTTCGATTGACTTTGCGAATAAACCCATGCTATATTTGACATCCAAAATGGAAAATTCAAGGAGGATGATCTATGGTTAGCCTGAAGGAAAAGTTCGCTTCGAAAATGGTCCCGATGCGCGAGAGGATCCAGAAGGTCCTCAAGGAACACGGAGATATGAAGATCTCCGACGTGACGATCGCCCAGGCCTACGGCGGCGCCCGCAGCGTCAAGTGCATGGTCTGGGAAACCTCGGCCCTGGACCCGATGGAAGGCATCCGGTTCCGCGGCTACACCATCCCCGAGCTCCAGCAGAAGCTCCCCAGGGCCCCCGGCGGCGAAGAGCCCATCCCTGAGGGCATCTTCCACCTGCTCCTCACGGGCGACATGCCCACCTACGAGGATACCGTGGAGATCACCGAGGAATGGCGGAAGAGGAGCGCCCTGCCGAAGTACCTTATCGACGTCCTCAAGGCCATCCCCTCCGACACGCACCCGATGACCCAGTTCGCCCTGGCCATCCTCCAGCTCCAGAAGGATTCCATCTTCGCTGAGCGCTACCGCAAGGGCATCAACAAGATGGACTACTGGGACCCGATGTACGAGGATGTCATGAACATCCTGGCTAAACTGCCGGGCATCGCCGCGTACATCTACCGCAAGAGCTACAAAGGCGACAAGCACATCCCCGCCGACCCGAAGCTCGACTGGGGCGGCAACATGGCCAAGATGCTGGGCATCACCGACGACCCGGCGTTCGTCGACCTGATGCGGCTCTACCTCGTCATCCACTGCGACCACGAGGGCGGAAACGTCTCTGCCCACACCTGCCGGCTGGTCGGCTCGGCCCTCTCCGACGCCTATTACTCCCTGTCCGGCGCCATGGACGGCCTGGCCGGGCCTCTCCACGGGCTGGCCAACCAGGAAGTCCTGCGCTGGATCATGGACCTGATGAAGGACCTCGGCGGCGTTCCGTCGAAGGACCAGCTCAAGAAGTACATCTGGGACACGCTCAACGGCGGGAAGGTCGTCCCCGGATACGGCCACGCCGTCCTCCGCAAGACAGACCCCCGGTACGTCGCCCAGCGGGAGTTCGCCCTTAAGCACCTCCCGAACGACGATATTTTCAAGGTCGTCAGCTCCATCTACGAGGTCGCGCCCGACATCCTGACCCAGCACGGCAAGGCCAAGAACCCATGGCCGAACGTCGACGCCCATTCCGGCTGCCTCCTCTACCACTACGGGGTCACCGAGTACGACTTCTACACGGTGTTCTTCGGGGTCTCCCGGGCCATCGGCGTCCTATCCCAACTCATCTGGGATCGCGCCCTCGGCCTGCCCCTCGAAAGACCGAAGAGCGTCACGACCGAGTGGGTCGAGAGCCAGGTCAAGGCCGCTCCGGCCAAGTAAGCCGAACGGAAGAACGAAAGACACGGGGCCACCCTTCGAAAGAGGGGTGGCCCTCTTGTTTAGGGGCTATAAATGCCGCCCCTCTCCCCCGACCTCCCCGGAACCAGTCCCGGCGGTTCCCCCTCCGCTAGGGGGGGCTTCCGGGAGGCCTTTATCGCCGGGCCCCCGCTAATTCGACCGATGCTTTAACGCTAACCTCAAACCTCTAACCTCGCATCTCTAACCCCGGCACCGGTGTTTCCCTCGGGTCCCGGTTTATGTTAACATCGTTCCCGGAACCGAAAGATAATTGCCTACGAAATTCGGGAGGCTGTGAACCATGGAATACAAGCTTGGCCTGATCGGCTGCGGCACGGTGGGGCAGGGGCTCCTCGAGATCCTGGAATCGAAGCGCGAACACCTGCGGGACACCTACGACTTCGAAGTCCGGCTCGTCGCGGTGAGCGACAAGCTCAAGGGCTCGCTCCTCGTCCCCGACGGCATCGACATCCCGAAGCTCCTCGCGCTCCTGGCCGAAGGGAAGCCCCTCGGCGCCTACGAGAACCCCAAAACCCCGAAGGTCGAGGTCTCCGACGCGCTGGACATGATCGAGAAGTGCGAGGCCAACATCATCGCTGAACTGACCTACACCGACATCAAAACCGGCGAGCCGGCGACCTCCTACATCCGCAAGGCCCTGCGAACGGGCAAGCACGTCGTCACCTCGAACAAGGGCCCGGCCGCCCTCCACTACAAGGAACTCGCCGACATGGCCCGCCAGAACGGCCTGCAGTTCCGGATCGAGGGGACCGTCATGAGCGGCACCCCCGTCTTTCACCTGTTTGAGTGCGGCCTCGTCGGCAACGGCATCCGCGAGGTCCGGGGCATCCTCAACGGGACGACCAACTTCATCCTGAGCAAGATGGAACAGGACGGCATGGAATATAGCGACGCCCTGGCGCTCGCCCAGAAGCTGGGCTATGCCGAGGCCGACCCGACAGCCGACGTCGAGGGCTTCGACGCCCTGGCCAAGGTCGTCATCCTATCCAACGTCCTTCTGGGCGGGTCGATCGGCACCGGCGACGTAGCCCGGACCGGTATCTCCGCGATCTCCCGGGCCGACGTCCTCGCCGCCAAGAGTCAGGGGTTCCGTTACAAGCTCATCGGCCGGGCCGCCCTCGTCGACGGGAAGATAGAGGCCTCTGTCGCCCCCGTCAAGCTCCCCCTGTCCGATCCTCTGGCCGGGGTGATGGGCGCCCACAACGCCCTGACGTTCGACACCGACCTCATGGGGAAGATCACCATCCAGGGCGCGGGTGCCGGCAAGATCGAGACCGGGTATTCCATCCTCTCGGATATGCTCGCCATTCATCGCTGTCATAAATAAACGAAACGAGCGAGACTCGGAACAATAGGGGGCGCTGAGTCCCTAATCGCTTTTAATCCCATTGCCCCTTTCACACCGGCTCGGCCGGAAGCCGGCAAAGAGCTGGCGGCGGAAAAATTCTTGGGCCGCTTGTAGATGAAGGCGGTGTGGTTCGGCTCACGCTCGAGGCGCGCCTGCTCGTCGGGGTCGAGGGCGGAATTGAGGGTGTGCTCGTCGATCTGTTAGCGTCTGAGCATCGACAGACTCCTTTCAGCGGCTCTACGATTCCCGGCGCCCATAATGCTCCCGCCGTGCGGGAAATGGCGAGCGGATCCGTCTTTTCGCCCGCGCCTATTCGAGCTTGACCGTCTTCGTCAACTTCCCGCCATGGCGCGATTCGTAGCGGAGCGTCACCTCGCCCTTCCCTTCGACCAGGAACTGGTGCTCGACCTTGCCGAAGCCGGGGACGACCAGGAACTGGATCTCGGGCTTGTCCTTCTTATGGGCGACCTGGTCGAGGTAAGGGTCGAGGAGAACGCCCCCGGCGACGACCTTGGCACCGGCCCCGCCGACCTTGAGCATGTCCTTGGGGTAGAGGTTGGTCTTCTGGGCGAGATAGCTCATCGTCGGCATGGCCTTGGGATTGGCTAAACGCGTCCGGACCCGGTAGAGGTTCCCGCCCAGCGTCTTGACCTCGGTCACCTCGAGGGCGACCTCGGGAACGTGCTTGGCCGTGAACAGGATGGCCATGGCGTTGCGGTGGACGAGGTCCTTGATCATGAAGGGCGCACCGAGGCGGGAGCTCATCTTGACCCAGCCCCCGATCTCGATGTCGCCGTAGTCGGGGTGCTTGAAAAGCTTCCAGGGCTTGTAGAGCTCGCCCTGGACGACGTTGTCGCTGAACTTGATGCGCTCGCGGTCGGAGACCCCCTCGGAAAAGATGTCCCGCACCGCCTCTTCCCGGGGCGTGCCGGGTTCGGGCCTTTCCGAGACGCCCTTGAAGGCCTCCGACTCGCCCTGGAAGACTTCGGCGCAGTAGAAATATGCGCCCATCGTTTGAGTGATCCACTCGCCGGAGTCACCGTACGTTGTGTAGAGATCCTTCCAGGAGATCATGTAGCGGTAACCGGGGATGATCCGCTCCCCCTGCTTGCCGAGGTAGTCGTAGACCGCGACGTCCTGCTGCGGGTACTCGCCGAGCCCTTTCCGGCTGGGGCCGCGGAGGAGCATGCCCCCGTTGTTGTGGAAGGACCAGGCGAAGGCGATGTTGGTCTTGGTCATCGTCCACTCGGCCAGGGCCTTGAGCCCGACCCCGGAAAAGGGGTATTCGCCCGAACCGCCCTGGACGTACGGCGGCGCCCAGTCGAAGCCCCAGTTGCGGTTGGGATCGACGTAGCCTTCGCCGTCCTCGTTGACCTGGCCGTCGCCGTCGTTGTCGAGGCCTTCCTCGCCGAGCATCGTCCATTCCCCCTTCTCGCCCGGCTTGATGCGGACCATCAGGCGCGGGTCTTCAGGATCCGTCTTGAACTGACCGAAGGGGTCTTTCTTGCGCATTGTGCAGATGTTGCCGTCGCCATCGAGGTCGTCGGAGGGGTCCTCGTCGAAGAGGCCGTCCCTGTCGTCGTCCACGGGAATCCGCAAGCTGCGGTTGCTGCCCGGGGAGTTGGCGTCCGTCATGAAGTGGAATCGGCCGTCGACGTTGACGACGGGCACGACGTAGAAGCAGATCTTGTCCACAAGCCGGGTCATCTCGGGGTTGTTGCCGTAGTTGCCGAGCATATAGTCGAGGAAGTAGAGCGAAATGTCCCCGCCCTGGATCTCGTTGCCGTGCATATTCCCGTCGACGTAGACCCCGGGCTTGTCCAGGGCGGCGCCCGTCTTGGGGTTGTTTACGGTAAAGGCCATGATGGGCCGGCCTTCCTCGCTCTTGCCGACCGTTTCGAGCGTCGTCAGCTGAGGGTAGGCTTTGTTGAGCGCCCGCAGCGCCTCGTAGACCTGGTCCAGCGAGCAATACTGGTCGAACCTCAAGGGGACCGTGATTTCGGACTTCTGCGCCGGCAGAGTCGACGCGAAGAGAATGAGGGTCAGGGTGACAATGGCGATCTTTTTCATTTCGTAACTCCCAGGTCAACAATGCGGGAATCGCCCCAGGCGATCTTCGTCTCCGCCTTGACCTCTAGCTTGACGGGTTTCGAGGCCCGGACGATCCAGGTCACCGGCTGCGAGCCGTGGGCCGGCACGGCCGGGACAAGGCTCCTCTTTTTCCCTTGGACGATCTCAAAGCCCTGCCCGCCGAGGCTGACGATGACGGGCAGGACGCGCTCGTTGCGACGGCCCATCCCCGTCGGGTAGGGCAGGTCGCCCGTGTTTTCGACCCAGACCTTGACTTCGTAGACGCCGCCGCCCAGCCGCTTGACCTTAGCGTCGGCGATTTTGATCCTGGCCATCTTCTTGGCGATCTCGAACACCCACGGGACCTGGCCCTTGAGCAGGCCATCGACCATCGCGGCGGGCGGCGTGTTGTCGGTGAAGGGCGCGGCGCCGCCGATCTCGACGTCGCCGAGGGTCGGGTGCTTGAACGGCTTCCAGGCGACGAACCCCTTGCCGCCGAGCTCCTTGTCGCTCCAGGCGAGAAGAGCCTTTTCCTTCGGGTCGGTCCCTTCCTCGCCCGGCTTCTTGGGCATCTGTTTCATCATCTCGGCCATTTTCTTGGTGTCCATCATGCCGCCCTTGAGCCCTTCGATGACCTGCTTGGCCTTGAACTGGTCGGGCGCACCGGAGGCCTTGAGGAAGGTGTCGATCTTCTCCTCGCCCAGGGCGATGAACTCGTCGTTGGTCATCTTCTCGAGCTTCTCGGGCGTGATCTCGTCGGCCGCCTTCTCCTCCTTGACCTCGGGCAGGGTCCAGAAGTCCAGGGCGAAGGAGGGCAGGCCGAGGTGGTAGTAGGCATAGAGCTCGAGCGAGCCGTCGTTGTCGGGCGCCGGGTCGAGGCGCTTGGCGTCGAGCTTCGCGGCTTTCAGGAACTCCTTGTATTTGTCGGAGAGCTCCTTGTAGAACTTGAGGTCGTCGTCGAGGGGATTCACCACCGCCCCGAGACCCAGGAACCCGGCGATCATGGACTCGGTCACCTCTATGCCGGGCGGGACGAGCGGCCGGACCATGTCCATGATCTCGGCGATGGCGTAGGTCCTGTTCGGGTCGGCGTTGATGAAGCCGACCATGTTCTCCGGGACCTTGATCTGGTTGAGGTCCGTCTCCCCTTTTCGGCTGCTGCGGGGCGGGGCGAGGCAGAAGTTCGCTTCGCCAAAGACGAAGGTCAAACCGACCTCCCGGTGGACGTCGAAGAACTTGAGCAGGGCGAAGGTCTCTGCCTCGCTGCCCGGCCAGGGGCCGGAATCCGGAGCGTGGTATTTGAAGAGGTGGGGGAAGGAGGTGCCGACGTTGACACCGCCGGACCCGTCCTCGTTGATCTGGCCGTCACCGTCGTTGTCGAGGCCCTCGGGATAGAGCTTCCAGACGCCCTTCTCGCCCTTGGACCCGTCGGCCTTCTTCATCAAGCGTGGTTCTCCGGGGACGGCGATCCAGGCGCCCTCGGGATCCTTGACCCTCATCTGGGTGATGAGGCCGTCGCCGTCGAGGTCATCCGGCCCGTCCTCGTCGATCTGGTCGTCCTGGTCGTCGTTGCGGGGGCGGGCGTTGCGGCCGTCGCGGCGCTGGGGTTTGTCGAAATAGAGGGCCGCGGCGTCCGGGTTGCCACAGACGAGAATATACCAGGTCCGGTCGGAGCGCAGGTCGGCTTTCTCGCAGATGAGTTTGGCCAGGAAGAGGGCCGCCTCGCCGGAGATGGGCACGGTTCCTTCCATGTTGGCCGCGATGAATACGGCGGGAAGACTTTTGGCGGTTTTCGCGGTCTCGGGGCCGACTTCGAGGAGGACGAGCTCGCGGCCGCCGGGGCTCTTAGCCAGGATGTGGACGCGAGCGAAGCCGGGGTTGGCCCGGGCCAGGTCTTGGACCGCCACGGCCAGTTCCTCGGGCTTATGGTAGCGGTCAAAGGTCAGGTCGGCCGCGGCCAACGGGCCGAGCGCGAGACATAAGATAAAGGGGATCAGGAAGCTTGCGGATCGGTGAAGAGTCAAGTAACGGTACCTCCATTAAATACGGTAAGGCCGGGCCGCATTCGGTGCGGGTCGGAAAGAAGCCAAGAGTTATCCATTTTCGCATATTGGACGCGCAATATCAACGCGGACCAAGCCGCTCCTTAATATGCGCGGCCCCGTGAACAATGGTTCCTCCAAAGCGCTGTCCTCTTGGCCTTTTCTGTTTTGTTGAGAACAACATGCCGATAGAGATAAAACGGGTGTCATAAATGAGCGAGACGAGCGAGACTCGGAACGGCCCTAAGCCCGAAATCCCTGTAGCCGCAAGCTTTAACCTGCATCTGATTTTAGGCTCAGGCTGAAGCCTAAGGCTCCAACTTGACTTTATGCCCCGTTTGAAGGTAGCTTAGGGTCGTCATAGACTCTGTGTTATGCATTCCGGCCTTATAAGTTCTCTTTCTTCCAAAGCCCGCCACGTCATAATTCTATCCTGGAGGCATCATGTGTCCTGATCCGCAGTACAGCCCGGGAGTCCGCAAATACGTTGAGCAGGCCGCCAAGCTCATCGCCGAGCGGGAGGCCGATCTTGCCCGGATGAAGACGATGAAGTTCGACACCCTGTCCGTCCACGGGCTCTACTCCATGGAGGAGGCCCTCAACCGCAACCAGGGAGCCATCATCGAGCCCCTTTACCTCGCGAGCTCTCAGGCCTACCACGACGCCGACGAGCTCGAGGCCGCCCTGGGCTACCTCGTGCCGACTTGGTGCTACACGCGGATCGCCAACCCTACGACTTATTACCTGGAATGGATGCTGGCCCTCCTCGAAGGCTACCGGACGGGCTCGGACACGTCCGGCCTCGTGACCGCGTCGGGCATGTCGGCCATCATGTCTGCGGTCGACCCCTTTCTCGTCAAGCAGAAGGACGGCCCCGAGCGCATCAACTTCGTCTCGTCGATCCAGGTCTACGGCGGGACGTTCCAGCACTTCTCCGTCCGGAAGATGAAGGAGAGGGGAATCGAGTGCCGCTGGGTCCTCCACTCGGAGGACATGGAGGAGTGGCGGTCGAAGATCGACGAGGATACTCGGTTCCTCTACATGGAGGCGCCGAGCAACCCCCAGCAGTCCTTCTGCGACGTCAAGGCCCTGGCCGGCCTGGCCCATTCGTGGGGGATCCCGGTCATCTTCGACGCGACCTGCGCGACGCCGGCCCTGATGCGGCCCATCGCCCACGGGGTCGATGTCGTCGTCCATTCGCTGACAAAGTCTATCACCTCCGGAGGACTGGCCGTCGGCGGCGCGCTCATCAGCCGGAAGCCGATCGTTACCAAGGTCCGCAACGATGATCCCCTGTTCAAGGAGAGCTTCGCCGAGTACGTCAAGTTCTGGCCTTTCCGGGACAACGGCCCGGCTGCATCCCCCGTCAACGCGCTCTTCGCCCTGAACGATCTCCGCACCCTGCGTATAAAAATGGACCTCGTCAGCCGGAACTGCCAGAAGGTCGCCGAGTTCCTGGCGACCCACCCCAAGGTATACCAGGTCGATTACCTCGGCCTGCCCAGCTATCGCCTCCACCCGATCGCAAAGAAGTACATGAAGCTCGTGGACTCCGGCGACAGCGAAGGGAACGAGGTCAACCGCTACGGCCACCTCATGAGCTTCCGGGTGGACGGCCCGCCGGCGAACGCCCGGAAGGCCTTCGACACCTTCCGGATCATCTACCGGGCCACCGACCTCGGACGGATCAAGAGCATCGCCACCATTCCCGCCATCTCGACCCACTCCCAGCAGGGCGAGGAAGCCCGGCGGTTGGCCGACATCCCGCCCCAGCTCATCCGGCTCTGCGTCGGCGGAGAGGACCCCGACGACATCATCGCCGACCTCGACCAGGCATTGAAATCCATCTAGGGCGCGACCGCCGGCATTCGATTGATATTTCAGTGCCGGTAGCCTAAAATAAGGTGTCATGGAAAGCATCCGCATCTGGGGAAACCACGACCTGCGCCTCCGGGGCGAGGTCCGCATCAGCGGGTCGAAGAACGCCGTCCTCCCGGCCATCGCGGCCGCCCTGCTCACCCGCGAGAACCTCCACCTGACCAACATCCCCCTCGTCAAGGACGTCCACACCATCCTCACCCTGATGAAACAGCTGGGCGCCGAATACTCCGTCGCGGGGAACGCCCTCGACATCCGGATCGGGGAGATCACCTCGGACGAGGCAGCCTATGAGCTGGTCCGGGCGATGAGGGCCTCCATTCTCGTTCTGGGCCCGCTCCTGGCGCGCTACGGGAAGGCCGTCGTCGCCCTGCCAGGGGGTTGCGCCATCGGCTCGCGGCCCATCGACCTCCACATCAGCGGGCTCCAGAAGCTCGGCGCGACGATCAATCTCGAGCACGGCTACATCCAGGCCCACGCAGACAAGCTCACTGGCGCGCCGATCGAGTTCGAGAAGAAGACGGTGACCGGGACCGAGAACCTGGTCATGGCCGCCGCCCTGGCCGAGGGCGAGACCGTCCTCCGGAACTGCGCCTGCGAGCCGGAGATCGTCAATCTCTGCGAGCTCCTGGTCAAGATGGGAGCCCGGATCGACGGGATCGGCGAGGAGACGATGCGCATCCAAGGCGTCAAGGAGCTCGGCGGCGCCAGCCACGAGATCATCCCCGACCGCATTGAAGCCGGGACTTTTCTGGTCGCCGGGGCCTTGACCCGCGGCGACATCCTGCTCACCGGCATCCAGCCTGCCCATCTTCAGACAATCGTCCAGAGGCTGAAGTACTCCGGGACCGTCTTCGAGCCGGTCCAAGGGGACGCCCTGCGCGTCGTCGGGGGCCGGGAGATCCGTCCCCAGGACATCACGACCTCCCCCTACCCAGGCTTCCCCACGGACATGCAGGCCCAGTTCATGGTCCTGATGACCCAGGCCCTGGGGACGTCCATCATCACCGAGACGATCTTCGACCGGCGGTTCTCGCACGTCAACGAACTCCTTCGGCTCGGGGCCAATATCGAGGTCCAGGGGGACAAGGCCACGGTGAAGGGCCGAACCCCGCTCTCGGGCGCCGAGGTTATCGCCACCGACCTCAGGGCGTCGGCCTCGCTCGTCCTGGCCGGCCTTATCGCCGGCGGCGAGACGGTCATCAACGAGATCGACCACCTCGACCGTGGCTACGAGAGGATCGAGGAAAAGCTCCGGGGGCTCGGCGCCTCCATCGAGCGTATCCGGAACTGAGGAGGGGCCATGGACGGCTGCATCTTCTGCAGGATCGCGGCGAAAGAGATCCCGGCATCTGTAGTCTACGAGGACGACGAGATGCTGGCCTTCGACGACATCAACCCTAAGGCCCCCGTCCACGTTCTCCTCATCCCCAGGGAGCACTTCGCCTCGCTCAATGAGCTCCCGAAGGGCCGGGAGGACCTGCTCGGCCGGATCCTCGCGAAAGCCCGCGCGGTGGCCGAGGCGAAGGGCGTCGGGAAGAGCGGTTACCGCGTCGTGCTCAATACGGCCAGGGACTCCGGCCAGGACGTCTTCCACATCCACTTCCACGTCCTCGGCGGGCGTAAGATGACCTGGCCGCCGGGATGAAATGACCGGCGTTTCCATCATCGGGGCGGGACGGCTCGGCGCATCGTTGGGCCACGCCCTGGCTCGCAAAGGCTGCGACCTCCGGGCCCTCTCCTGCCGGACGTCGCGCTCTGCCCGCGAAAGCACCCGGATCGTCGGCGCGGGCCGGGCGTTCACCGACATCGTCAGGGCGGCAGGGGATTCCCCGGTGGTCTTCCTGTGCGTGCCGGACGGCGCCCTCCCGGCCGTCGCCGCGTCGCTTGCCGCTTCCCCTCTGGACTGGCGGAAGCGGACGGTCTTTCATACGAGCGGCCTGGTCCCCGCCCGGGTGCTCGAGCCTCTCGCGCGCGCGGGGGCGTTCACGGCCTCCTTCCATCCGGTCCAGACATTCGCCCGCAAGGAAGCCGACCCAGGCCTCTTCCGCGGCATTTTTTGGGGGCTCGAAGGGGATCCTGAAGCCATGAGGACGGCCTTGAGGATCGTCCGCAGGCTCGGCGGGGCCGCCCTCATCCTCACCGAAAAGGAAAAGACGCTCTTTCACGCGGCCTGCGTTCTCTGCTCGGGCGGGGCGGTCGCACTCTTCGATTCCGCCTCCGGCCTTCTCGCAGGAATGGGATTAGGCCCCGGCGAGGCGACACGCGTCCTCCTTCCGCTCGCCCAAAGGACTTTACGGAACGTAAAGGAAATTGGCGTGGCGGGGGCGCTGACCGGGCCGGTTTCCCGCGGCGATGTGAAGGCCGTCCGTGCCCATATCAAGGCCTTACCCGAGGAGGGCCCGGCCCGCGCGCTGTACGCGGCACTGGGAATGGCGGGCCTTGAAATGGCCGGAAAGAGGACGCTTTCCCTGAAGACGGTCAGGGCCCTGAAACGGCTGCTGAAAGATAGATAACCTCCTCTTCCAGAACGATCCCGGAGCGTTCCCACACTCTTTCCTTGAGTTCGGCGGCCAGCGCCAAGACGTCGGCCGCCCTCGCGCCGCCGAGATTGATGAGGAAGTTCGCGTGCCCCGAAAACACCGCGGCATCGCCCACGCGGAGCTTCTTGGCCCCGACCTCCTCGAGCAGGCGCCCGGCCGGGACCTTAGTCCCGTCGGCGCGGACGGGGTTCTTGAAATAGCTCCCGGCGCACGGCGTCCCCCAGGCGGGCTGTCTCTCCCGCCGGCATTCCAGGTTTTCCCGGACCGCCTTTCCGACACGCTCCAGGTCTCCGGGAACGGCCTCGAAAACCGCGTTCAGGATCACGACCGGTTTCGTCTTAAGGACCGAGTTCCGGTAACCAAAGGTCATGTCCTCCCGGGTCGCCGGGTGCTCGTTCCCGTCGTCGCCCAGGAAGACCGCCCGGACGAACACGTCGCCCATCGCCCTCCCAAACGCCCCGGCATTGCCGTAGAGCGCGCCGCCGACGGTCCCGGGGATGCCGGCCAAGAACTCCAGGCCTTCGAGGCCGCCGTCGAGGGCATGCTGGAGCAGCCGGGACAGGGGGGTTCCGGAAAGGACTTCGACCTCGCCGGGCTCCGGCCCGGGCGTCAAACCCTGGGCCCGGTTATGAACGATCAGGCCCCGATATCCCTCGTCCGCGAACAGGATGTTGTACCCGCCGCCGATGACATAATGCGGGACCCCGGTCCTACGGGCGAACCCAACCGCGGCCACAAGCTCTTCGCTGGTCGCCACCTCAAAGAAGAGGTCGGCCGGGCCGCCGATCCGGAAGCTGGACAGTTCCTTCAGAGAAACACCCCTCACGAGAGGCCTCCCGACGGCCTCGAGGAACCGGGCGTCGAGGTCTGCAATCCTGTCCATGCGCGTATTCTAGATCATCGCCATCCCGGATGTCTAATGGGGTTTCGGAGGCTCGTTATGGAGGCCAGGCTCGGCGGCCCCCCCTCCGGCACGGAGGGCTTCAGGGTAGCCTTCATCGCCCCAGGTCATCCTTGCCCCCTATGCTTCGAACCTCTAATCGCCCTTATATATCCCTTTGGCACATATTTTGCTATAATTTTCGACGATGCGTTGTGTTGACATTCCCTTGGGCACAAGCTATCATTTTTGAAATTTAGTTACGAGGTAGCGCATGAAAAGAATCCTGATGACGGTCCTCCTTCTCGCGGTCGCCGCGACGGGTTTTGTGGCCGCCCAGAACGAGGCGGACGACGCCTACGTCAAGGCCATGACCCAGAGCGATCCCTGCCAGAAGGTCCAAGCGCTCAAAACCTATGTCCAGAAATACGCCGGCAAGGGCACGCAATACGAGAACTTCGCGCACGTTTACCTGTGCTTGACCCCCTGCCCGAGCCAGCCGGCGGCCGAAAAGATCGAGTACGGCGAGAAGGCTCTGACCATGGAAGGGGTCGATGATGGCACCCGGACGCAGCTTCTGGTCACCATCACCAGCCTCTACATCCAGAGCGGCCAGAACCTCGACAAGGCCAAGGCCGCGGCGGGCAAGCTTATCGACCTCGCCAAGGCCAACAAGGAAAAGGACCCGTCCGAGGCCCAATGGGGAAAGCTCATCGGAGCCGGGTACTTCCTCCAGGGCCAGGCGGCCGAAAAGGCCAAGGACATGGGCGCCGCCTCCGACGCCTACATCGCCTCCTATGTCATCCTGAAGGACCCGAAGATCATGGCCCAGATCAGGAAGCTGGCCAAGACGCTCTACGACGCCAAGCAATTCGCCCAGGCCGAGCAGGTCTTCCGGACCCTTTACAACCACTCCAAGGATGCCGAGAGCGCCCTGATCCTCGGCCAGACCCTCTATCGGAACAACAAGGCCGATGAGGCCCTGACCCTCTTCAAAGAAGCCTACGCCAAGAAGCAGACCGGGGAGCTCGCCTACAACATCGGCATCATCCTCGCCAAGAAGGTCCCCCAGGAGGCCATCGACTACCTCATCGTGGCCAGTTTCCGCTACCCGGCCCAGTCCCAGAACGCCCTCGGCATGGCCCAGAACCTCTTCTTCACCTCCTCGCCCGACGCCAAGATCAACGACGTTATCAACAAGATCCAGGAGAAGCAGGCGAAGATCGACGAGCTGACCAAATCCTTCAACACCAAGTTCACGGACAAGAACGAAGAGGACCTGACCGACAATGAGAAGGCCGAGATGAAGAAGATCCTGTCCGACATCGACGTCCAGAAGGCCGAGATCGCCAAGCTCCAATCGTCGTCGAGCGAGATGACCGGCCGGTGGACGAAGCGCATGGAGGACGTCAAGAAGAGGCTCGAGACGAGCTGATCGTCCCGGCCCTCGATCCCGCAGTTTTCGGGGAAGAACATTTGAAGGGGTCCATCTCCCGGCAGGCCGCCGCGAAAAGGATCGCGGACCTGCGCAGGGAGATCGCTTACCACGAGAAGAAATACTACGTCGATAACGACCCTCAGATCTCCGACGCCGAATTCGACGCGCTCATACGGGAACTCGGCGGCCTCGAGGCCCGGTTTCCCGACCTTGTCACCCCAGAATCCCCCACCCAGCGGGTCGGGGAAATGCCTGTCCTTGGTTTCGCACCGGTCGTCCATGACCGACCGATGCTGAGCATCGACAACTGCTACGACGAGAAGGGGCTTCGGGACTTCGAGGACCGGGTCCGCCGGCTCCTCCCCGACAAGAAGATCTCTTACGTAGCCGAGCTCAAGATCGACGGGCTCGGCATCTCCCTTCTTTACCAGGGTGGGAAGTACGCCCGGGCCGTGACGCGCGGCGACGGCGTTCGGGGCGACGACGTCACCGCCAACGTCAAGACGATCCGGTCCCTGCCCTTGTCCATCGCCGAGATCGGGGACGTCGAGGTCCGGGGCGAGATCTACCTCCCGACCGAGGCCTTCCTCGAGATCAACAGGGGACGAGAAGAGCGGGAGGAGCCCCTCTTCGCCAACCCGCGGAACGCGGCGGCCGGCTCGATCCGTCTTCTCGACGCGAAGGAGGTCGCGGCGCGGAACCTGGACGTCTTCCTCTACACCCTCTTCGTCGACGGGCGGGAGCCCGCCACCCAGTGGGAGAGCCTGACACGGATGCGGGAGCTCGGCTTCAAGACGAATCCCAACTCCCGGCTCTGCCCGACCATCGACAACGTCCTCGCCTACTACCGCGAGTGGACGGACAAAAGGGACACGCTGAACTTCGAGGCCGACGGCGTCGTCGTCAAGATCGACGCGGCCGACGAGCGGCAGGCCCTCGGGACGACGGCCAAGTCACCGCGTTGGGCGATATCCTACAAGTTCCCGGCCCGGCAGGCGACGACCCGAATCAACGACATCGTCATCCAGGTCGGCCGGACGGGCGCCCTGACGCCCGTTGCTCTCCTCGAACCCGTCAAGCTCTCCGGCACGACGATCAGTCGCTCGACCCTCCACAATGAGGACGAACTCCGCCGCAAAGACATCCGCGTCGGCGACGTCATCCTCCTCGAGCGGAGCGGCGACGTCATCCCACACGTCGTTTCGGTGATGATGGAGCGCCGGACCGGGAAGGAGCGCCCCTTCGTCTGGCCGACGAAGTGCCCCGTCTGCCGGTCGGCCGTCTTCCGGCCCGAGGGCGAGGCCATCTCTCGCTGCGTCAATCCCTCCTGCCCGGCTCGGATCCGGGAATCCGTCCTCCACTTCGCCTCCCGCCGGGCCATGAACATCGACGGCCTCGGGGAGGCGCTCGTGGACCAGCTCCTCGCTAAGGGGCTCGTCCGGGAGATCCCGGACCTCTACGCCCTCCGGTTCGAGGATCTGGCCGCCTTGGACCGCATGGGGCCCACGAGCGCCCGGAACCTGCTGGACCGCGTCGCCGAGTCGAGGACGCGGGACCTCGCCCGCCTCGTCTTCGCCCTGGGCATTCGCCACGTCGGCGAACGCCTCGCCCGGAGCCTCGCGGAGCAGTTCCGGACGCTCGACGCGCTAGCCGCGGCGCCGGCCGAAGAGCTGGCCACGGTCAAGGACGTCGGACCCAGGGTCGCGGAGAGCGTCGTTTTCTTTTTCGCCCAGGCCGAGAACGGAAAGCTCGTTGCCCGGTTGAAGGAAGTGGGTCTCGACCCGTCGTCCGGCGGGGAGGTCGCCGCCGGGGGCCCGCTCGCGGGCCAGCTCTTCGTTATCACGGGGACGCTCCGGAATCTCGGCCGCGACGAGGCGCGCCGGCGGATCGAGGCCATGGGAGGAGAGACGGCGGACTCGATCTCGGGCCGGACGACCTGCCTCCTCGCCGGCGAGTCGCCGGGCTCGAAGCTCGACAAGGCCAGAACCCTGGGGATCCGGGTCATCGATGAAGAGGAATTCCTCGAGCTCCTCGGCAAGCGCTGAGGGCTATTTCTTCTTGGAGCCGAAGATCGACATGGACAGGAGGCCCTTGAGGCCTTTCGGCCGGGTCCCCTTGTTGATCAGCTGGAGCTCCTGCAGGGCCAGCCTATGGTCGGGGTCGGCTTCGACGGCCTTCTTGAACTGCCGGGCGGCCTTGGTCATAAGCCCCTCGTTCTTGTACAGATAACCCAGCCCGACGTACGCCTCGGGGTTCCATGGCTCAAGGCCGATGGCCTTGAGGAAATCCCCCTCGGCCTTCTGCCGGTAGGCGGGGATCTTGGACTCGGCCATCGCCAGGAGCAGGTAGAAGTCGCCCTTGTTCTTACGGAGGCGGACGGCTTCCTCGAGCAGGGAGACAGCGTCGTCGTAACGCTCCTGGGTATAGAGGGTCTTCCCTTGCCGGAACTTGGTGTCCGCAGCCTTCAATGTGTCCTGGGGCTCTTCGCCACGGCCGCCGGGGCCCGAATCGTAAGCCCTGCGCTTCTCCCGGTTGATGAGGGTCCGGTAGGCGTTGGTGATGGCGTCGAAGACCTCGTCGATCAGGTCACGGTGGGCGGCCTGGACCTTGCGGTCGAACCGATCGGGATGGAACCTCCGGGCAAAGTTGAAGTACGCCTTTTTGATCTCCTCTTCGGTCGCCGTTCTCGGCAGGTTCAGGATCTGGTAGTAGGTCATCGTCTCCAGGTCCTCGTGCATCGCCATCACATCGGCAATCTCTGCCGTCCTCTCGCCCGCGGGGATCCCGCGGGCAGGCTCGGGCACCATCTGAGGGGCCGGTACCTCCGCCTGCGCCGAGGACGCCTCCGGCCCGAGGTCGACGAGATCCAAGCAGAACAGGAGAAAGAGGCTCTTCCAGAAGAACTCGGCGGACACCGAGAGCCCCGCCAGGACCTTTTCGGCAGGAACCCCACCGTTGATCACGCCCAGGACCTTTTTCTCCTCTTCGGTCAGGAGGTGGACCATAGACCGGGAATGCGGCCGGGGGGTCTTCCTCGCCATGAAGGCCTTGATGGCCGGGTCGTAGGCCATGCGCCGAATCCCGTATTCGATCAGGAAGGGAACGCTGATCCGGTGGACGCCCTTCTCGGCCGAGGCCTCGGCGCGCTCCTGGAAGACCACTTCGGCGTCGAAATAGGGAAAGGTGTTCAGGGTCGTTTCCCTGAGTTGGTAGACGAGGGCCTCCTCCAAGTCCCCTTCCGAGATCAGGCCTTTGCTCTTCAGGACCTCGCCGATGTTCGTGTGGGGCTCGATGAAGTCATCCATCCGGGCGTGGTCATCGCGCGTGATCTTCTCCAACCGGAACAGGACCTCTCCCAGCCGTTCCTCGGGCTGGTTTGTCTTGATCTGGAGGAGGACCCCGTCGGTGAAAAAGAAGTATTTTTCGATGTCCCCGCGTTTGAAGACGAGTCGCCCCGATTTCTTGCGAAAATAAATATCGTGGAGAAAAATGGCTACATGTTTCATTCTTGTTCTTATTTATAACGAATTCGGAACGGATTTGCAAGACGAAAAAGGCCCGATGCACCGGGTCCCTGCCGGCCCGGCCGGGGATTTTACTTGGCCGCCTAATTGTGCTAATTTTGGGTTATGAAAGTCCATTTGGTCCAGATGGCCCCGCGGCTCGGCGACGTCGGGGCGAACCTCGATCTGCACCTGGAGGCGCTGGAACGCGCCCGCGAGGAAAAGGCGGAGCTCGTCGTGTTCCCCGAGCTCGGCCTCACGGGCTACACTCTCAAGGACCTCGTCCCCGACGTGGCCGTGAGCCCAGCCGTCAGCCCCCTCTTTAAGAAGCTCCTGGACGCCGGACGGGGGATGTCCGTTGTCGTGGGTTTTGTCGAGGAGAAAAAGGACGAGCGTGGCCTCTTCTACAACTCGTCGGCGTTCCTGGCCGAAGGCCGGATCGTCCACGTCCACAGGAAGGTCTTCCTCCCCACCTTCGGGATGTTCGAGGAGGCGAAGATCTTCGCCCAGGGCCGGAACGTCCTGCCCTTCCGGGCCCCGTTCGGGAAAGCGGGGATGATGATCTGCCGGGATTTCCTCCAGTACGGCGCGAGCTACCTCCTCTTCGCCGGCGGCGCCGAGGTCTTCATCGTCATATCGGCCGCTCCGGGCCGGGGGGTCTCCGGGACCGAGGGCTTCGAGACGAGCCGGATGTGGGAGCTGATGGGGGAGGCCATCTCCCATTTTTCCACCGCCTTCGTCCTGTATTGCAACCGGGTCGGCTCCGAGGACGGGGTCACCTTCGCGGGAGGCTCTTTCGTCTTCGGCCCGGAAGGGACGCTCCTTCTCCGCGCCCCGGACCTCGACGAGGCAGTCCTCGTCTGCGACATCGACCTGGACCTTGTCCGGGACGTCCGGAAGAGATGGACGTTCAAGCGGGACGAAAGGCCCGAGATCATTCTCCACTCCCTGGAAAGGATCGTCCGCGGCTATGAAGATTAGCGGTGCCTTCGTCGAAAAGATCCTGACGCGGTTCATCCGCGAGGAGCTCTGCCGGTTCGGTTTTTCAAAAGGCATCCTCGGGCTCTCCGGGGGCCTGGACTCCGCGGTGTGCGCCGTCCTCGCGGCCCGCGCTCTCGGCCCGGAGAACGTCCTGGCTCTCATCATGCCCTACGGCGAGGGCTTCCCAGCCGACGTCGCGGACGCGACCGCCCTGGCCCGCCTCCTGGGCATCAGGTCCGAAACCGTCGACATCGCCCCGCAGGTCGACGCCTATTTCTCCCGGTATCCGACCGACAACCGCGTCCTCCGGGGAAACAAGATGGCCCGGGAGAGAATGTCCATCCTTTACGACTTTTCCGCCCGGGAGAAAGCCCTCATCCTGGGAACGAGCAACAAGACCGAACTCCTCATCGGCTACGGTACGATCCACGGTGACATGGCCTGCGCCATTAACCCTATGGGCGACCTTTTCAAGACCCAGGTCCGCGAGCTCGGGGTCTGGCTGGGGGTGCCGAAGCCCATCCTGGAGAAGAGGCCCACGGCCGGGCTCTGGCCCGGCCAGACCGACGAGGGCGAGCTTGGGATCGCCTACGCCGAGCTTGACGCGATCCTCTACGAGATGGCGGACCGGCGGAAGGCCGTTCCGGAAATCGTCGCGATGGGCTTCAAGGGCGAAACCGTCGAGCGGGTCGCGGCCATGGTCCGGAATTCGGAATTCAAGAGGAAGCTCCCGCCGATCGCCAAGATCTCGTCCAGAACCGTCGGCCACGACTTCCTCTATCCCTACGACCGGGAGAAGTGAACGTGGACGCACGACCCGCCGGGGCTTCTGGAAAGGGGACCCTCTTCATCGTAGCGACGCCCATCGGGAACCTCGAGGACGTCACCCTGCGGGCGCTCCGCGTCCTGAAGGAGGTCGAAGCGGTGGCCTGCGAGGACACGCGTCAGACCATCAAGATCCTCAACTCCTACGACATCCGGAAGCGGCTCATCTCGTATTTCCACCCCCGGGAACGGCAAAGGATTCCGGAGATCATCGCCCTCCTCAAGGCCGGAAAGGACGTTGCCCTGGTCTCGGACGCAGGGACTCCGGGCATCTCGGACCCCGGGTTCCCCCTGATCCGGGAGGCCCTGAAAGAGGGAATGAACGTCGTCCCCATCCCGGGGCCATCGGCGCTCGCCGCGGCGCTCTCGGCGGCCGGTCTCCCGACGCACCGGGTCCTGTTCGCGGGCTTTCCCCCGCCGAAAAAGGAGGCCACCCGAAAGCTCCTGGCGTCCCTGAAGGACGAGGAAGCTACCCTGGTCTTTTACCTTCCCGTCCGCCGCATCCCTGAGTTCCTGGCGGCGATCCTGGAGACACTGGGCGACCGAAGAACCGTCATCGCCAGGGAGTTGACGAAGATCCACGAGGAGTTCATACGGGGCGCCGCCTCGGAGCTTATCGAAGCCGCCGCGAAGCGGACCTTCAAGGGCGAAGCCACGGTCCTCGTGCACGGAGCATAAATCCCCCCTACCCCCCTTTTCTAAAGGGGGGTATCAGACACTCCCCCTAACCCCCATTTTACAAAGGGGGGTATCAGCTCCACCCCTTGCCCCCCCCTCTGCAAAGAGGGGCATCAGACCCTACCCTTAACCCCCCTTTTACAAAGGCGGGTATCAGGCCCTCCCCCTACCCCCATTTTACAAAGGGGGGTATCAGCTCCACCTCTTGCCCCCCCCCTCTACAAAGAGGGGCATCAGACCCTACCCTTAACCCCCCTTTTACAAAGGGGAATATCAGACACTCCCCCTGCCCCTCTTTTTTAAAGGGGGGTTAGGGGGGATTTATGGTTCCGGCCCTGGTCTTCATGCCCGGGCGATGGTGACCGCCCGGACCTCTTTAGCGCCGGCATCGAGAAGGGTCCGGGCGCACTCCCCGATGGTGGCGCCCGTCGTGTAGACGTCGTCGGCGAGGAGGAGCACTTTCCCCCGGATGCAAATCTCTTTTTTGACGCGATACGCGCCCCGGACGTTCCCGGCCCGCTCGCGCCCCTCCAGGGACGTCTGCGGCGGGGCGTTCCGGACCTTGACCAGAGCCCCGTCACAAACGCCGACTTCCATCAGCTTTCCGAGCTCCCCGGCAAAGACGCGTGACTGGTTGAAGCCGCGCTCGCGTTTCCGCCGCGGGTGGAGCGGTACGGGGATGATGGCCTCGACGCCCCGCCAGAGTTCCTCTTCGCCGCCAACGGCCTCCTTCGCGATCCCGGCCAGGCCCCGGCCGAGGATGGAAAGCCTCCGGTACTTGAAGAGGAGGATGATGTCCTTCAGGGCCCCATCGTACGGCCCGCCGGACCGATGAAAGGCGTACGGGGGGCGGGCTTCGACGCAGGCCCGGCAGACGTGAGATTCCCCGGCCCCCTCGAAGAAGCGGCCACAGACCGTGCAACGCGGTGCGGAGCGGGGGGGGCGGGCCTCCGCCCAGCAGTCCCGGCAGACGACGCGTTCGCCGGCCCGGTCGAGGAGCCGCCCGCAGCGGCGGCAGAACGAGGGGAAGAAAACGAGTTCGGCCAGACGGAGCCAGGCGCCCCCGGCTGGGCGGGTCACTGCGAGGCGGACTCTTCCTCCGCCTTCTGTTGGCAATGGATGCAGGTCGGCGTCCAGGGCAAAGCCTCGATCCTCTTCTTTCCGATCTCCTGGCCGCACAGCTGGCAGAGGCCGAAGCCGTCCCTCTCCAGCCGGCGGAGGGCTTCGTCGATCAGCATCAGTTGATTGCGTTCGGTATCCGAAAGGCTCAGAAGGAACTCCTTGGTGTACGAGCTCTCAGCCTTGTCGACCAGGTCCTGGGCGACGTTCGCCTCGACTTCTTTGCTTTCGATCAGAACCTGGCTGAGCTTGTGGACGATCTGCTCCTTCTTATCCAGAAGCGTCTTCTGGAATTCCTGCTTCTCTTTCTTGTTCATTTTCTTTGTCACTTCTCCGACCCCCTCATTTGGCGTAGTGTGTGCCCTTCATTATGGTCAGGGACCTGTAGATCTGCTCCAGCAGGACGACCCTCGCCATCTCGTGCGAAAACGTCATCCGCGACAGCGAGAGGCGCAAGTCCGCTCTCTCGAGGACCCTCCCGGCCAAGCCGAGGAACCCGCCTACGACGAAGGCCGGCCGACGGGCCGGCGCGACGGCGCGCTTCAAGAGGAACCGGGCGAATTCGACCGATGTCATCTCTTTCCCATCATCGGCGAGGCAGATCACGAAATTCCCGTCCAGCCGTTCTTCCAATCCCCGGGCCTCGACGTCCAGGATCTTCGCGGCCGCGCGTTCGTTCAACCCTCGGGCTTCCCGCGTTTCGATGACGCTCGAGGAGGCCATCGGCCGGATGCGGGCCAGGTAAAATTCCTGGAGCGCCCTGGCTCCCGGATTCTTCGTTTTTCCAGGCCAAATGAATCTCAATTCCATCGGAAATCCCGACGACAGCCCGTCAAGGTTCATACAAAATAATGATTCGGAAGGGAAAAGTCAAGGCCTAATATTCAACCTTCGGAGCATCCCCCCAGAGCTTCTCCAGGGCGTAAAAATCACGGGCCGTATCGGAGAAAACGTGGACGAGGAAGGACCCGTAGTCGAGAAGGCCCCAGTCGGACGAATTCCTCCCCTCGACGCTCAGCGGCCGGAGGCCCGACGCCTTCAGCTCGTCCTCGACGGACTCGAGGAGGGCCGCGATATGCCGGGAGGAATTCCCGTTCATGATGACGAAGAAGTCCGTGAACGCGGCGATTTCCCGGAGGTCCAGGACGCGGATGCCTTCGCCCATCTTCGCCTGGGCGGCCTTGACCGTCAGCCGGACCTCCGCGGGAAGGTTTCGTTTACCGAACTTTTTCGTCGTCTTTTCGGTCATCGTCCTCTATGCCTCCATCTCTCGATAAAGTCCATGGGACCGGATATAGTCCCAGACGGTCTCCGGAACCAGGCCCGCGATCGTCTCCCCTGCCCCAACGCGCCTCCGGACCTCGGTCGACGAGACGTCCAGGGCCCGGATGGGCAAGAGGAAAATCCGATGGTCCCCGAGCATGGCCTCGTCGACGGTCTCCTCCTCGGCGATCGCGCGAATCCTCTTCTGGAGAGGCTCCCCGACGACCTCGGCCGCGTCCTCGAGGCGCGCCCCGGGCCGGGTCATGACAATGAACAGGGATTCATCGAGGACCCGTTTGTGCTCGCGCCACGTCCCGATTTCGAGGAACGCGTCCGCCCCCAGGATGAAGAAGACCCGGGCTCCTGGATAGAGCCCCCGGATCCGCTCCAAGGTGAGGATGGAATAGGACTTCCCGCCCGCATCGACCTCAATGGACGAGGCCGCGAAACGCGGCTCTCCGGCGCAGGCCATCTCGACCATCCGGAGGCGGTCCCGGGCCGGGGCCATTCCCTTCCTCTCCTTGTGAGGGGGGATGAAGGAGGGGACGAACAGGATCCTGTCCAGGGCGAACCTCTCCAGGATCTCCCGGGCCGCCCGGAGGTGCCCGAGATGGATGGGATCGAACGTCCCGCCGAAGAGTCCTATCCGCTCCGTCATTCCGGGGCTTTCCCTTCCCCGCTCGCGAGGGGCTCCAGAGCGCGGGCCATGCCGGCCGCCAGCTCCTTGAGCCCTTTCCCCGTGAGCGCCGAGATCGCGAAGAAGGGGGCGCCCTCCTTCGCGGCCAGCCGCCGAACCCGTTCGAGCCGGGATCTTTGGCCCCCGAGCGTGTCGGTCTTGTTGGCCACGATGATTTTCGGCCGGACCGTCAGGGCCGAGCCGTAGGCCTCGAGCTCCTTCATGACGACGGCGTAATCGTCGATGGGATCTCGGCCCGTCGCCGGGGAGACGTCGATGAGGTGGACGAGAACCTTCGTCCGCTCGATATGCTTGAGGAACCGGATCCCCAGGCCGTGCCCCTTATGCGCGCCTTCGATAAGCCCCGGGATGTCGGCAACGACGAAGCGCCGGGGCCCGCCGACGTCCACGACCCCCAGGTTCGGCGTGAGCGTCGTGAACGGGTAGTCGGCGATGACCGGCCTGGCGGCGGACATCCCCGATATCAGAGTCGATTTGCCGACGTTCGGGAACCCCACAAGACCGATGTCGGCGATGATCTTCAGCTCGAGGAAGAGTTCCTTCTCCTCGCCCGGACGGCCCGGCTGGAATTCTCGGGGTACTTGATGCGTCGAGGTGGCGAAGGAGGCGTTCCCCCGCCCGCCCTTGCCTCCCTTGGCCGCGACGAAGGCCTCCCCCTGCTCCAGGAAATCGTGAAGGATCTCCTCCCGTCCTTCCTCCCGGACGATGGTCCCGACCGGGACGCGCAGAATGATATCCTCGCCCCGTTTCCCCTGGCGGTTGCTTCCCTCGCCGGGCTTGCCGTTCTTGGCCCTATTGAGGGGGTGGAACCGGAAGTAGACGAGGGAGTTCAGGTTCGTTTCGGAGACGAGGAGGACGCTCCCGCCGTCGCCGCCGCGGCCACCGTCCGGCCCGCCTTTCGGCACCTTGGATTCGCGGCGGAAGCTGACGCATCCGTTACCGCCCTTTCCCGCCTTGACGACGATATGGACCTGGTCGACGAACAACGGAGTCTTATCCCCCCGAAAGCCGGCTCACATCCGCAAGATCCGCTCCGGGAACCCGGTCCCCAGCCCTCTGCGAGCCCGTCCGCGCGGTGGACATCAGGCCGGGATGACCGCGACGCGCTTGCCTTTCTTTCCCTTGTCTTCGAAAAGGACCGTTCCGGTGACGAGCGCGTAGAGCGTGTCGTCCTTGCCTTTGCCCACGTTGACGCCGGGCTTGATGGGCGTGCCCCTCTGGCGGACGATGATCGTCCCCGCATTGACCTGCTGGCCGCCGAACCTCTTGACGCCGAGCCTCTTGGACTGGCTGTCCCTTCCGTTCCGTGCCGCTCCGCCTTTCTGTGCCATGACCTACTCCTTCGCCGCTTTCTTCGGCTTCGCGGCCGGCTTGGGCTTGGCCGGCGCCCTTTTCTTCGCCTTCTTCTCCGCGGGTGCCTCCTTCGGAGCCGGCTTGGCCACAGGCTTCTTCGGGGCCGCCGGGGTCTTGGGGGCCGGGGCGGCGGGCGACGTGGCCTGCAGTTCCTCCGCGGGAACGAACGTCGCGTCGGGGTAGATCTTCACGATCCGGACCTTGGCGAGCTGCTGGCGGTGGCCCTTTGTCCGCCGGTATTGTTTCCTCCTCTTTTTCTTGAAGATGAGGACCTTGTCTCCCTTGAAGTTCTCGGCGACCTCGGCCTTGACCACCGCTCCAGCGACGTCCGGGGTCCCGACGAGGACCTTGCCCTCGTCCTCTATCAGCAGGACCCGGTCGAAGATGACCGTGCCGCCCTGATCGACGCCGAGCTTCTCGACGTCCAGGACGTCGCCTTCCTTGACGCGGTACTGCTTTCCGCCGGTCTTGATCACAGCATACATGTGCCTACCCTTTTTTAAAAAAAAATACAAACGGGACGTTAAATGTAGCATATGGGCGGATTTATGTCAATCAAAGAAGAGCGAGACATGAGAGCCTCGCGCTTGGGTTGGTGGGCGGTACCGGATTCGAACCAGTGACCCCCGGCGTGTAAGACCGATGCTCTACCGCTGAGCTAACCGCCCACGGGTCCGGCGTCCAACGCGGACGCAGGCTTCAGCCGGCGTCTTCCACCGAGCTCAGGCTAAAGCCTGAGGCACCATTTTGGGCAACGCCCGGCGTTCTCTAAGCGTAGAGAAACGGGTCCCGTTTGTCAATTTTTTGACTTATTTGCCGATTCTCTGGTATAAGAGCCACTAGGGTCCCTCGGTCGAGGACCTAAGCGCATGAACAGAAGAAGGATCCTTGTCGTCGAGGACGAACGCCTCGTCGCCAAGCATATCGAGAACATGGTCCGAGGCCTCGGCTACGATGTTGCCGGGGTCGCCGCTACGGGAGAGGACGCGATCCGGATCGCCCTCGAGACCGTTCCCGACCTCGTCCTCATGGACATCATGCTCCGGGGGGACATGGACGGTATTGGGGCCTCAGAGCAGATATGGGACAAGGCGGCCATTCCCGTCGTTTACCTGACGGCCTACGCCGACGAGGCCACCCTCGAGCGGGCCAAGGTCACCGACCCGTTCGGCTACCTTCTCAAACCCTTCGAGGAACGCGAACTCTACACGGCCATCGAAATGGCCCTGTACAAGCACAAGACGGACCGCGAGCTCAAGGAGCGCGAGCGCTGGCTGTCCACCATCCTGACCTCGATCGGCGACGGGGTCATCTCCACGGACCGGGAGGGCCGGGTCACCTTCATGAACTCCGTGGCCGAAGGCCTGACCGACCGCCGGAAGGACGCGTGCCTCGGCCGCGACCTCGACGAAGTCCTTGCCATCGTCGGGGAAAAGACGGGCCGGAAGATCTCTTTCTCCGCCCGAAAGACCTCCCGGAAACGCGGGCGCACCCCGGACGGCCAGGGCCTCCTGCTCCTGCGGGGCGAGGACAAGCTTCCGGTCGAAATCGGGGCCGCGCTCATCCACGACGAGAAGGGCCGGGTCGACGGCACAGTGCTCGTCTTCCGGAACGTCACCGAGCGCAGGCAGCAACAGGAACGGCTCGCCTTCCTGGCCATCCACGACGCCCTGACCGAACTCCCCAACCGGGTTCTGTTTAACGACCGGCTGACCCTGGCCCTCGCCAACGCGGCCCGCCGAAAGAGGGGGATCGCCGTCCTGATGCTGGACCTCGACCGGTTCAAGAGGGTCAACGACACCTTGGGCCATTCCGTCGGGGACCGCCTCCTCAAGTCCGTCGCGGAACGGCTCGGGGGGCTCCTCCGCAAGAGCGACACCATCGCCCGCCTGGGCGGGGACGAGTTCATGATCCTCCTGCCCGAGATCTCGGGCCCGGGTTCGGCCGGCCGCATAGCCCGGCGCATCCTGCGGGCCTTCAAACAGCCGATCGATCTCAAGGACAGGAAGCTCCCGATCACGGCCAGCATCGGAATCGCCTTTTACCCCCGGGACGGGGAGGACGTCGAATCGCTCACCAAGAACTCCGACATCGCCATGTACGCCGCCAAGGAAGGCGGCCGGAACACGTTCAAGCTGTACTCGCCGCCGGCCCAAGGCCCCGAACCCAGGGCCGGGAGGAAGTCCGGGTGACCGAGGCCGTCGGGGCCTGACGCCCTGGAGGTCCCCGCACGGTCCAGCCGAAGGAAGGAGTCCGGGATGAAACGGAGCGTCACCGCCGAGAGGCTCAAGGAGACCGAGGAAAAGTTCGCCCTTGTCGCCCGGGCGACGGGACAGCTCATCTACGATTACGACATCGGTTCGGGCCGGATCGAATGGGGGGGGGCCGTCGAAGAGGTCACCGGGTTCACCCCGGAGGCGTTCCCGTCGGGCGTCGGGGACTGGGAAGACATGATCCACCCCGACGACCGGGCTCCGACCGTCAGGATCCTCGCCGCTGCCCGGAGGAAGGGCGACCGCTTCCAGGCAGAGTACCGGTTCCGGAGGCGTGACGGGGGATATCGGCGCATTCGCGATGTGGGCATTTTCGTCAGAGGGAAGGGCGGTCGGGTCACGAGGATGCTGGGGACGATGACCGACGTCACGGAGCGGCATAGGGGCGAGGAGGCCCTCGAAAGCTCGTTATCCCTTCTCAAGGCCACGCTGGAATCTACTGCCGACGGCATCCTGGTCGTGGACCGGGCGGGCAAGATCCAGACGACGAACCAGAAGTTCATAGACATGTGGAGAATCCCGCCGGCCGTGGCCGCCACCGGGAACGACGCACCCCTGCTCGAACATGTTCTCTCCCAGCTCAAGGACCCCGAAGCGTTCCTGGCCAAGGTAAAGTGGCTGTACGCCCACCCTTCGAAGGAAAACTTTGACGTCATCGCATTTAAGGACGGCCGTGTCTTCGAGCGGGCCTCTAAACCCCAGAGGATCAAGACGCGGATCATCGGCCGTGTTTGGGGCTTCCGGGACGTCACCAAGCGGAAGAGGGCGGAGGACATTCGCGCCGCCGTCTACAGGATCTCGGAGATCGCTCAAACGGCCGAAAACCTCGGCGAGCTGTTCCGTTCCATCCACGAGATCGTCAGTAGCCTGATGCCGGCCCGTAACTTCTACATCGCGATGTACGACGAAGAGACCCGGATGCTCAGCTTCCCCTATTACGTCGACGAGTTCGACCCCCCTCCCGGGCCCGAGCCCCTCGGCCGGGGCCTCACAGACTACGTCCTCCGCAAAGGCAAGCCTCTGCTGGCGGACCCCGCGAAATTCCTCGAACTCGTGAAGGCTGGCGAAGTAGAACTCATCGGCGCGCCCTCGATCGATTGGCTGGGCGTTCCGCTGAAGACACAAGACAGAACGATCGGGGCCATGGTCGTCCAGACATACACGGAGGGCGTCCGCTACAGGCCTGAGGACATGGATATCCTGACGTACTTCTCCTCGCAGATCGCCGTGGCCATCGAGCGGAAGAGGGCCGAGGAGGCCCTGAAGATTTCCCTCCACGAGAAGGAGGTCCTGCTCAAGGAGATCCACCACCGGGTCAAGAACAACATGCAGGTCATCTCCTCCCTCCTCAGCCTCCAGTCCCGGCACCTCGAGGACTCCAAGGCCATCGGGATGTTCAAGGAAAGCCAGCACCGCATCCGGTCGATGGCCCTCGTCCACGAGAAGCTCTACCAGTCCAAGGACCTATCGCGGATCGATTTCGGGCAGTACATCCAGAACCTCGTCGTGTACCTCATCGACTCCTACCAGGTCGACTCCGGGCGCGTCCGGATGAAGGTCGACGTCAGGGACGCCGCCCTGGACATCAACACGGCCATCCCCTGCGGCCTCATCGTCAACGAGCTGGTGACCAACGCCCTGAAATACGCTTTCCCCGGCGGGCGGAAGGGCGAGGTCCGCGTGAGCCTCCACCCCGGGGCGGACGGCCGGTTCACCCTCACGGTCGGCGACAACGGTGTCGGATGGCCGAGGGGCGCCGACTTCCGCAAGACCGATACGTTGGGCATGCAGCTCGTAACCATGCTCGTCGACCAGCTCGACGGCGCCATCGAGCTCACCAGTAAGCCGGGGACCGTGTTCCGCATCTCCTTCCGGGAGCTCAAGTACAAGCCCCGGATCTGAGCGAACGGCGGGCCGCGCCCGGCACGGGATATCGGGGTGGCTTTCGCGATCGCCGCAAAAGCGCTAGACTAGAATTAGGAGGCAAGGTCAGAGATGTCGAAGATCAAGATCCTCGTGGTGGAAGATGAGAGCCTCGTCGCCCGTGACATCCAGAACATGCTCCGGAGTCTCGGATACGATGTGATGGACATCGTCCCCAGCGGCGAGCTGGCCCTCCGGAAGGCGGCAGTGTCGGCCCCTGACCTCGTCCTGATGGACATCGTTCTCAAGGGCAATATCGACGGCATCGCCGCTGCCGAAAAGCTGTGGGAGGAGTATGGCATCCCCGTCATCTATCTGACCGCCTACGCCGACGACACGACGTTCGAGAGGGCCAAGCTGACCAAGCCCTTCGGCTACCTCCTCAAGCCCTTTGAAGAGCGTGAGCTGCAGACGGCCATCGAGATAGCCCTCTACAAGTCCAAGATGGAGATACGTCTCCGGGAGAGGGAGCAGTGGCTGTCGACCATCCTCAGGAGCATCGGGGACGGCATCATCGCCGCGGACGCCGGGGGGCGAATCGAGTTCATGAACCCGCTGGCCGAGCGGCTGACGGGCTGGCCCCTTGAGGAGGCCCTCGAAAGGCCCCTCGGCGAGGTCTTTGCCGCCGGGGCGGCAAGCCCGGATGGCAGGAAGGCGCCGGCGGCCAAGGGCGGCATCGGAGAAACGGCCAGCCTCGTGGCCGTCGAGGAGGTCCTCGCGTCCCGGAGCGGTGAGACGTTCCCCATCGAGCTGTCCTCAGCCCCCCTCATCGAAGGGAAAAAGGGACCGCGGGGCAACGTGTACGTCTTCCGGGACATCTCCCGCCGGAAGGAGTCCGAGGACCGCCTGCGCCGCGCCTTGGAAGGGGTGGTCCAGGCCATGTCGGTCACGATCGAAATGCGGGACCCCTACACCGCGGGCCACCAGCGGCGGGTGAGCCGGCTGTCTGTCGCCATCGCCCGCGAAATGGGCCTGCCCGAACTACAGATCGAGGGAATCCGCATGGCCGGGGACATTCACGACATCGGCAAGATCTATGTCCCGGCCGAGATCCTGAGCAAGCCGGGCAAGCTCACGGACATCGAGTTCACGATCATCAAGACCCACCCCCAGGTCGGCTACGACATTCTGAAGAACGTCGAGTTTCCCTGGCCGATCGCCGACATCGTGGTCCAGCACCACGAGAGGCTCGACGGCGGCGGCTATCCCGCCGGGCTCAAGGGCGACGCCATCCTCCTCGAGGCCCGGATCATCATCGTCGCCGACGTTGTCGAGGCCATGTCCTCCCATCGTCCCTACCGACCTTCCCACGGTATCGGCAAGGCCATCGAGGAGATCACGCTCCACAAGGGGACCCTCTACGACACAGCCGTCGTTGAAGCCTGCCTCCGGCTGTTCAAGGAAAAAGGATTTTCATTGGAATAAGGGGACCTTACTAGGTTCCAACACCACGTGCGGACTGGTTCACTGGCTCCGACGGGCCGGCCTCTCCCCCGGTCGGGTTTTTAACGCCGTTCCCTCGCCGTCATCTCCGGCGGTCTCGCAACTCGCAATTTGGCACTCAGGATTTCTTCTTGATCATGCCGCCATCGTGACGTTCTTGAAAGCCAGAAGCACGCTCAGACATACGGGCACGAATCTTCTCCGACCTTTGACGGAGACACGAACATCAAGTCCCCCCTGAATTCCAAGAGGGGAAGGGGGATTAAGACTACCATGAAGCCGGACCGTGTCGCCGTTACCCTCCGAGATATCCCCTGCGTCCTTCGGGCAACGATGATTTATTGAAGGGCAGGTCTTAACTTTTAATACGGCCCTATGTTAGGCTTGGGGTGACGCCGATCATCGGGAGGAAATGCAATATGTTAAGACCTAACCCCTTACCGTTCCTTGCCGTCATCCTATCCGTATTGGGCATCGCCGGATTCATATTCCTGTTCATCAGGGATTTCAACATTTATTGGCTCATCCTGTCCCCGGTGATCTTCGTCGTCTACCAGTTCCCCGCCTTCGTCATGTTCTGGTTATATAAGAAGAAGCGAGACAGGCGAAGAAGGCAAGAGGAGCCGGACGAGATTGGCGGAACGGATTCGCAGGCGTCGATGACGGAAGAATATCCAAGATAACGACGATGCGTCCAAGAATCTGCTTGGATTTCTTGATTCCCCCTACCCCCTTTAGAATTTAAAGGGGGCTCATGAGAAGGACCGCGTCGCCGGTTGTGGCGCCCCCGGCGGGATTCGAACCCGCGTTGCCGCCGTGAAAGGGCGATGTCCTGGGCCTCTAGACGACAGGGGCGGAGAAAATGAGCCGTGCTGGACTCGAACCAGCGACACCCGACTTAAAAGGCCGGTGCTCTCCCTCTGAGCTAACGGCCCACCTTAAGGGACGACTATTAATAGACGAATGTCCACAAAGAGTCAAGGGCCCCCGTAAGGGAACCGCCGGGCTCAGCCCATCGGCTCGAACTTGACGATGACCCAACGCCCGTTGTGCTTCAGGCCAGCGGCCTCTTCCTTCAAGCTATAGCTGCGCATGAGCAACTTGTAGGACTTGTCGCCGCCGGACTTCTGGTGGACCTTGAGCTCGACTTCCTTGGCATGGACGTTCCCGGTCAGGTCGCGGATATTGGCCAGGTTCTTGGCGCCCAGAGAGAAGGCCGTGATCTCCTCTTCCCTCGCGGCGGCCGCCTTGGCGTCGTTATAGCCCTTCTGGAGGTCCTTGTGGAGGCCGAATTCCTGGTCGTACTTGGCCTGCATCTCGTCAACCTTCTTCTGGGCGGCCTGCTTGGCGGCCTTGGTCCTGGCGGTGTCCAGTTCTTCCTTGGCGACGTCAACGGCGTCCTTCGCGTCGATGGTCGGGCCGACGTGCTCTTCGAGCTTCTTCTTGAGCTCAGCTTCCTTCGCGCCTAATGCGGCGAGGACGGCCGGCTCGATCCTTGTGGGGCTCACGCTGACGATATCGAAGCCGGAGATCTCCATGGTAAGGGGCTCCAGCGCCATGGAGGACATGGTCGAGTTGTCGTTATACCGGACGGCGTTGAAATACTTTTTCAGAAGCCCTTCCTCGGGATTGGACGAACAGCTCTGGAGCGAGAAGGCGACGAGCACCAGGCCGATGACGATCAGACTCTTTCTTTTCATTATTCCTCCTCCCAAAAATTCGCGCTTACAGATGGCGTCTCCGATTTTAGCGTTATTCGGGACCGGAATGCAAGCCTTAAGATGGCCAGGAGTTCCCCCAAAAAGATTATGGATCGAAAAGCGTTGGTTGGACAGGGAGAGGGTTTTGTAGCGCTAAGAGCTTCTTCAGTCCCTGGGTCTGGCTGTAGAGAAACTGTCGGATCCCGTCGGCCAGGGCGTAGAGGCG
>CAZPEP010000016.1:0-85561 GCA_964585685.1 uncultured Eubacteriales bacterium
GGAGGTCTACCGCGACGGGGGATATCTCTACGCCCAGGTCGCCCCGGTCGAGAGCCTCGATCCCAAGCACAAGGTCGTCAACGTCACCTTCAACGTCTATGAAGGGGAGATCGCCTTCCTTCACCGGTTGGAGTTCAGGGGCAACAACTACACCAAGGACAAGGTCATTCGCCGGGAGATGATCATCCGCGAAGGGGACCGCTTCAGCCTAGCCTACTTCAAGGACAGCATCCTCCGGATCAAGCAGCTCGGGCTCGTCGACCTGGAGAAGGAACCGGACATCAACCCCAACCCGGAGGACCCGACCCAGATCGATGTCCAGGTGAACGTCAAGGAGCTCCAGAGGAACAACATCCAGTTCACGGCCGGGTACAGCGGCTATGAAGGGACCTTCGTGGCCCTGAGCTACTCGACAGTCAACTTCCTCGGGGCGGGGGAGACCCTGGAGTTCATGATCCAGACCGGGAAGCGGGTCCGGAACTACTCGTTCGGGTTCACCGAGCCCTACCTCTTCGATCAGCCGATCACGCTGGGTTTCAATGTTTTTGACCGCAGGATCGACTATCCCTATCTCTACAATCAGAAGAGCAAGGGGATCGATATGACGCTCGGCGCAAGGCTCATCGAATACTGGCGGGCCAATGTGACATATAGCTATCAGAATGTCGATGTCACCGTGCCCTCGGACAGCTCGTATTACGCCTATTACTCGTCCATGTACGGCGTTGGGAAATACAACATAAGCTCAATCGAGCCGCTCCTCTACCGGTCGACGATCGACAGCCCGTTGACCCCCACTCGCGGAACGATGTGCTCCCTGTCGTTCAAGTTCGCCGGCTCGTTCCTCGGGGGGGAGGTCAGCCTTTACCGGCCGAGAATCGAGCTCTCCCATTTCCAGCCGTTTATCGCCAGCCACGTGATCGGGCTCCATCTGGAATACCAGTATGTCAAGCCTTTGAAGGGGTCCTCGCTCCCGTTCTGGGAGAAATTCTACCTCGGCGGCGAACGCTCCATCCGAGGCTACGAGATCTATACCATCGGCCCTCGGAGCTCCACGGGGACGATCCTCGGCGGCGAAAAATCCTTCGTCCTCAACGCGGAATATATCGTTCCCATCGGCGGGCCGCTCTGGGCGATTCTGTTCTACGACATGGGGAACTCCCTTGCAGCCGGCCAGAAGTTTAGCCTGAAGAGCATGTACACGTCGGCGGGCCTGGAGGCGCGAGTCTTCGTTCCGGCCTTGAGGGTTCCGTTCCGGCTGATTTTCGCGTATAATAGTCCGAAGATCTATAGCGACGAATCGAATTTCGCGTTCCGCTTTGCGGTCGGCACCACGTTTTAAGGTGCCTCGCGATAGACAAAAAACAGAGGAGGCTTTTGCGATGTCAAGACGCACCGTTCATCTTTTGATTCTGGCCGTCTTCGCCCTGTCCTTCGTGTCGGCGGGTTTTGCCCAGCAGACGGGGAAGATCGGCGTCATCAATTCCCAGATGGTCCTCGAGAAGGCCGCGGAAGGCAAAAGGGTCATCTCCCAGCTCCAGGACCGGGACAAGAAGAGTCAGGGCGACCTCAGCCGGCTAGACAACGAGATCAAGGCCCTCGAGACCAAACTGAGCACCCAGAGACTTACCCTGACCGAGGAAGCGGCCATTCAGATCAACTCGGACCTCGAGAAGAAGAGGACCGACCAGAAGAGGCTTTCCGAGGACGCTGTCCGTGAGCTCCAGGAGCTCCAGTACCGGCTATTCAACAAGGTCCAGGGCGAGCTCATCCCCATCATCGAGGGCTTGGGCAAGGAAAAGGGGATGGACGTCATCTTCGACCTGGCCAAGAGCGGCGCCGTCTACTTCAATCCGGTCATCGACATGACCGACGAGGTCATCCGCCGTTACGATGCGTCCAAGGCGGCCCCGGCTAAGTGACGCGGCCTTGATCTCCATCGAAGGGATCCTGAAGCATCTCCCGCACCGGTTCCCGTTCCTTCTCGTGGACCGGGTGATGGAGATCCACCCGGGCCGGTCCATCGTCGCCCTCAAGAACGTCAGCATCGACGAGCCGTTCTTCCAGGGGCACTTCCCCGACCGGAAGATCATGCCAGGGGTCCTGATCGTTGAGGCCATCGCCCAAGCGGGAGGGATCCTTTTGTTCCATTCGATCCCGGATCCCGAACGCAAGTTCTTTGTGCTCAGCAAGATCAGCAACGCAAAGTTCCGGAGGCCCGTGGTTCCCGGGGACCAGCTGAGGCTCGAGGCCGAGATCCTGAAGCTCAAGACCAAGTTCTGCCACCTGAGCGGCCGGGCAACCGTCGACGGGGAGGTGGTCGCCGAGGGGGAGCTGGTCGCCGGTCTCCTCGACCTCGAGGACGTGAATGAGCGCCCCTGAAGTCGTCATCCACCCCGCTGCGACCGTCCACCCGAAGGCCGAACTTGACGCCGGCGTCCGGATAGGCCCGGACTGCGTCGTCGGGCCCGACGTCCGGCTGGGGAAGAACACGTTCCTGGAATCCCACGTTTCGATCATCGGGACGACCGAGGTTGGGGCCGATTGCCGGTTCGCTCCGTTCGTCTCGATCGGCTCCGAGCCCCAAGACCTCGGCTATAAGGACGACCCGACGGTCGTCCGGATCGGCGACGGCAACGTCTTCAAGGAGTTCGTCACCGTCCATAGGGGAACGGTCAAGGGCGGCGGGGTCACCCGGATCGGCGACCGCAACTTCCTCATGGCCTACACTCACATCGCCCACGACTGTCAGGTCGGCAACGAGATCGTCTTCACCAACAACGCCACTCTGGCCGGCCATGTCATCGTCCAGGATTATGCCATGCTCTCCGCCTTCACCGGGGTCCATCAGTTCTGCCGGATCGGCAGGTACGCGTTCTCCGGCGGGTTCACCGTCATCACTCAGGACCTCCCCCCCTTCTGCAAGGTCGCCGGCATGCGCCCGGTCCGGATCTACGGCCTGAACAGCGTCTGCTTGAGACGCCGGGGGTTCTCCGCCGAGAGGGTCCGCGCCCTGAGGAACATGATCAAGGTCCTGTTCTTTTCCAGCCTCAATACGACCCAGGCGCTGGAAAGGATCGAGGCGTCCTTCCCCCCCGGAGAGGACCGGGACGAGCTGGTCGGCTTCGTCCGGTCGTCCCGTCGGGGGATCATCAAGAAGGCGTCCGAGAAATGGGACAGCGAATCGGAATAATCGCGGGCTCCGGAGAATTTCCCCTCCTTGCCGTCGCTGAAGCGCGTCGGCGGGGTCTCGAAGCGACCGTCGCGGCGGTCCGCGGCGAGGCCGAGGAAACGCTCGGGGACGCGGTCCCGGACGCCGTTTGGTTCGGACCCGGCGAGCTCGGCAGCCTTCTCGGATTCCTGAAGAGCCGGGGGATTTCGGACGTCCTCATCGCGGGCAAAGTCCGCCCGGAGTCCGTGCTCCGGCCCGGGGCCGCCGACTCCGCCGCCCTCCGCGTCCTCGATCGGACCGGGGGGGCGAGCCCATCCCGGCTGATCGGGAGCCTGATCGCTTTCCTTGAGGAGCAGGGGATTCGTGTCTTAGATCCCTCTCCCTTCCTCGCGGACCGGTTCTTCCCGCCCGGGGTCCTGACGCGGACGCAGCCGTCGCCGGCCGTTCTGGCGGATATAGGACGCGGCTTCTCGATCGCCCGGACGCTGTCCGACCTGGACGCCGGCCAGACCGTCATCGTCAAAGACGGCGCGGTCGTCGCCCTCGAAGGGGCCGAGGGGACGGACCAGGCCATCCTCAGGGGAGGCGAGCTGGCCGGACCCGGGGCCGTCGTGGTCAAGGTTGCCCGCTCGAACCAGGACCCGAGGATCGACCTCCCCGGAGCCGGCTTGCGGACGGTCCTAAGCCTCATCGAAGCCCGGGCCGCGGCCTTCGCTTTCGAAGCCGGGAAGGTCGTCTTCTTCCGAAAGGACGAGGCTGTTGCCGCGGCGGACGAGCACGGGATCGCCCTCGTCGCGACGGCCCCCCCCGGCGAGCGGCGGGATCCAAGGAGCGGAACATGAACAGCATCAGAGTGGGAATCGTCGGCGTCGGCTATCTGGGCACCCAGCATGCCCGCATCCTGTCGTACCTCGAGGAGGCCGATCTCCAAGCGGTGGCCGACATCGACTTCCAGAAGGCTCTCCAGATCGGGAATCGCCACGGCGTCCGGTACTTCGAGAACTACGAGGAGATGATCGACGAGATCGACGCCGCCGTCGTGGCCACCAACACGTCGGCCCATTTCCAGGTCTCGGAGAACCTCCTCCGGCACGGCAAGCACGTCCTGGTGGAAAAGCCGATCACCGAGACCGTCGAGCAGGGCGAGCGCCTCGTGGAGCTAGCGGCGAAGAAGAACCTCATCCTCCAGGTCGGACACCTCGAACGGTTCAACCCCGCCGTGGAAGCGGTCGAGAATGTCATCTCCGACCCGCGGTTCATCGAGGTCCAGAGGCTGGGGTCGTTCTCGGCCCGGTCGCTCGATATTGACGTTGTCCTCGACCTCATGATCCATGATCTGGACATCATCCTTGCCCTGATCAAGGACGAGGTCGTGGCCATCAAGTCCTCCGGCATCCATGTCGTCTCCGAAAAGACCGACATCGCCAACGCCAGGCTGGAGTTCAAGTCCGGCTGCGTGGCCACCCTGACCGCCAGCCGAGTCCACCAGGGAAAGGTCCGCAAGCTCCGCATCTTCGAGCCGACGTCTTATTATTCGATCGACTACATTGACCAGGAGGTCAAGGTCTTCCCCCTCGACGGCCGCCAGACCGACATCAAGACCCTAAAAATACAGAAGGACGAGCCCCTCAAGAGGGAGCTGAAGAATTTCCTGGAATGCGTTGACACGGGTAAGATGACCAAGGTCAGCGGCGAGGAGGGCCTGAGGGCCCTGAGGCTGGCCTATGACGTCATTCGTGAGTCGGAGGCCTGACGCTGCTCACCGGACGACCTTGACCGGCCGCCCTCGGGGGGGCACGGCGTCGAGGGCGAGCCCATTCATCACCGCGAATCGGGACCACAGCTCCTTGTTCATCCCCACCCCTTCGAAGATCGCCCGGAGGGTCCGAGTCCCGTCGGCCTCGACCACGCGGATGCGGCGGGGCTGCCTGTTCAATCGAGCGGGGTCCCGGAGCTCCTGGAAGGAATCGACGACCCGGAGGAAATCCCCGTCGTTCCGGCCGAAGCCCGCGGCCGTGCTGAGGGCTGCGAACGCGAAGACGGAATCCCCCTTCCGGATAAACGAGTAACGTACGCGCAGGGCCTCCTTCTGCGGCTGGGCGACGTCATAGGTCCGGTGGAGGCAGGACAGGCCGTGGACGAGGGCGGCCTGCCCGTTGACAAAGGTCCCGCCCTCGAGGGCGGCCGCCTTTTTCCGGGCATAGGCCTCGAGGGCCTCGGATGTCCTTTCCGCCTGGAGGACGATTGCCGCGTCGTCTGTCGGGGAGGTCAGGGTGACCTGTGTGGGCGTGTTCTGGACCTTCCAACCGTCGGGGAACGTGCACTGGAATCTCAGCCCCGGGTGATAGAAGCCGCGGCCATCAGAGAATCCCTGACGCGGATCGTCGCCGTAGACGAGGCCGTCGAGCCGGCCGGCGTATTCGATATCCCGCTCGAGGAGCTTGCGGTCCGAGGCGAGGAGCATGCCGCCGACGTTGCGGATCCGCTCTTTCGTCAGCGGATGCGTCGAGAGGAAGCCCGGAAGGGCCGAGCCCTTCCCGGAAAGGTCGCCCATCTTTTGGAGGGACGTGAAGAAGTCGACCATCCTCGAGGGGTCGTACCCGGCCTTCCGCGAATAGGCGACGCCGAGCCGGTCGGCCTCGCGTTCGTCGTCCCGGCTGTACTTCAGGAAGAGGAGCTGGACGCCGATCCCGGCGACGCCCGAGATCTTGGCGAACGTGTCGCTGAGAGCACTGCCGACGGCCAGGCCGACTTGGACAAGGATCATCTGGCTTAGCTTCCGCACGCTGTGGCGGGCGTTGACGTGGCCGAGCTCGTGGCCCAGGACGACGGCCATCTCGGCCTCCGAACTCATCAGGGCGAGGATGCCGCGCGTAAGGTAGATGTACCCGCCTGGAACGGCGAAGGCGTTGATCACGGGGCTGTCGAGGACGATGAAGCGATAGGGCAGATTGGGCCGGTGGGTTCCTGTGGCGATGGTCTTGCCGGCGGAGGCGACATAAGCGGTGAGCCGCTCGTCGGCGTAGGCCCCATATTGGCCCCGGACCTCGACGTCGGTCTGCTTGCCCAGGGCCAGCTCCTGCCGTTCCGAGAACAGGCTCAGCTCCTTCTTTCCCGAAACGGGATTGACGGCGCAGGATGCCGTGAACAGACAGACCGAGATCAGGCCGGAAACGGCCGCACGTCTCGTTGTCACCGGGCCCCCGCGTTACCGGGCCATCTGGAACAGCGAGTCCTCGAGGCCCGCATTGTAAGCGATCTTGGTCAGGGTCATCCGGGCGAATTCGGCGCCGTCCTGCAGGATTGTTAGGGAATGGGCCACCATGGCTTCGCCCTCCTTCCTGTAGTCCCCGAAGACCGTTTCGGACAGGACCTCGCCGCCACCCATCTGGGACATCGTCGTCGTTTTGGCCTTAGCGATCAGATAGCTGTCCGGGTCGAGGAAAAGCGTGCTCTTGTGACCGTCCGCCATGGTCTGCTCGAGGACCAGGAATTCCTTTTCGCCGGCCTTTTCCTTACCCTTGTAGGCATAAGTTATCCCGTACTTGGCCGGGTTGAGGAGGCTGTCGTTCCCCAAGGCCTGGCGCTTGAACTCCTTGTTCATGTTCTCGTCCATGTCCTGGGCCGCCCCGGTCTGGGGATTGAGGAACCAGCCCTTCTGGCCGTCGAAGGCCTGGGTGATGACCATGCCCATGACCTCGATGTCCATCCGCATCAGGTTGGGCTCCTTCTGGTACATGGTCAGCGTGGCGTTCATGCCCTGCTGGATGAGTTCCATCGTGCCTGAGACGGTCGTGTCCTTGAGGCTTTCGAGGACCTTGCGGCCGCCCTGGGCCTCGATCATCTTTTCCAGGACCTGCCCGGCCTCCTGGCCGTATCCCAAGACGGGAAGCGAAGAGATGATGCAGGCCGCGGCGAGCATCCCGATAAGCGCTTTTTTCATGTTTCCTCCTGAAGTTCCATCGCGGTTCCGTTCCGGGATGCGCCAATTCTATCGAAAAATCGGCGGAAAGGGAAGCCGCAAAGCGAGCTTTGGGATCGCCGCACGAAGGACGGAGGGATGTCCCCGAGTCCTGAGAAGGCGATCCAATGCGAAGAACGGATTGATTATTAGGGGCGGAATGTTCCACAATGCTGCCATGAACGTCCGATCCGTCGCCTACATGGAATGGGCCAAGGCCAGGCCCGCGGCCGCCGTCAACCTGAGCCTGAGCGGGCTCGCCGGCCCCGCCCTCGCCGACCTCGGCATCGATTGGGGAGAGATCGCCCTCAACGGGGAACATCCTTACGGCTATCCGCCCCTCCTCGAAGCCATCGCCGCCAGGCATCGTACGGACGTTCGTAACGTCTGTCCGACGCTCGGGGCCTCCCAGGGAGTTTTCTCCGTCTGCGCGGCCCTCGTCGGTCCCGGAGACGCGGTCCTGGCCGAAAAGCCGGCCTACGAGCCCCTCCTGGCCGTGCCCCGCCTTCTCGGGGCGGAGGTCCGGAGGTTCGAGCGGAGCCTCGAGAACGGGTACCGTGTCGACCCCGACGAATTCCGGTCCGTGCTCGGTGCCGGGACCAAGCTTGTCCTGATGACGAACCCGCACAATCCGAGCGGGGTCGCCCTCGGCAGGGAAGAGATCCGAGCCCTGGCGGTGATCGCTGGGGAGAGGGGGGCGACGCTCCTCGTCGACGAGGTCTACCTCGAATTTCTGGAGGGGGAGTCGGCCGGGACCTCGTTTGGCGCGGCCCCCAACATCGCGGTCACTTCGAGCCTGACCAAGGTCTTTGGGTTGAGCGGGCTCCGCTGTGGCTGGGTCCTCGCCCCAGTCGGACTCGCATCGGCGCTCCGGAAGCTCATGGACCACATGTTCGCGGAGCCGGTCTTCATCGGGGAGCAGGTCGCGTCGAAGCTGTTCGCGCGGCTGGATCGGATGAAAGCGGCATCAAAGCCCCTCGTCGAAGCAAACTTCCGGACCGTCCGGGAATTCATGGGGAAAGAGGACGCTCTGGAATGGGCGGAGCCCTCGCCGGGGATCATCGCTTTCCCGCGGCTTCGCGGCGCCGGGGACGCCGGCGAGCTCGTGCGGCGGCTCCTCGAGGAGCATGGAACGTGCGTCGTCCCGGGACGCTTTTTCGAGGAGCCCCGGAGCTTCAGGCTCGGGTTCGGGGTCCCGAAGGGCGAGCTCGAACGCGGGTTGGAGAGCCTTGGGGCGGTCCTCGAAAGGATGAAAGAAACAGGGGCTTAATTGGGCCTCGCGATGTTGTACCGGGTGATCTTTTGATAGACGGCCGTCCGCGAGATGTCCAGGATCTTGGAGACTAGGGTGACGTTGTGGTCGGTGATCTCCAGGAGATAGACGATATAATCCTTCTCGAGGTCCCTGAGCGTCGGAAGCTCCGGGGCATCCTTTGCCGTTTCGAGATAATAATCCAGATAACTTCTCATGTGCTTTTCTTCAATGATACCCATTATCATGCAAGATAAGGGCCAAGCTCTCTAAACATTATTATATTATAGATAACAAATAACATAGATGAATATTCAACTCCGTTCTGCAACATATTGAAATGTTTAATAACAGGACATTATTCTGCTTATAATCTATATAAGTAATTAATAATAATTAATATAGAGAAATGTATCACCATATGACCGAATACAGATCAATTAGTATTTCCGGGGGGACAGGGGGAGCCCGGATTCCGGGAAGGCGCGGGACTCCCTCCTCGAGGGTCCCTCCGACGATCCTCAGGTACAAGGTCCCGCGGCTCAGAGAAGCGGTTGACGGAGAAGTCCGAATGAGCTATAGATTCTCTACATGGGCCCGGAACGCGACAGATACCTGACGATCTTCGAGGTCATCCCCAACCCCTCGTTCCTCCTTGATGTCGAGAACAGGATCGATAACATCAACAACGTTGCCTTCGAACTGTTCCGCGACCTTCTGCCGACGGGAGTCGATTATTACGGCAAGGTCCGGCTCGACGACATTCTGCCGTGGATCCGGGAGGACCTGGAGTCGTTTGGGACGGGTGAGGCGCTCGAAATAAGCTTCGAGAAGGACGTCGAGACCCGGCGAGGGCTCATTCATTTCCAGATCAAGCTCAAGCGGATGCTCGACCTCTACGAAAAGTTCGTCGGGACGATCGTCATCCTCAACGACATCTCTTACCTGAAACAGGCGGAGAAGACCGTGGCCCGGGCCCGGGATTTCTACCTGACGCTCTTTGCGGAGTTCCCGACCCTCATCTGGAGGGCCGGTCCGGACGGCCGGTTCGATTACTTCAACCGGGCCTGGCTCCAGTTCACCGGGAGGACGGCGGCTGAGGAGATCGGCGACGGCTGGATGCAGGGGGTCCATTCCGACGATCTCAAGCGGTTCGGGGACGTCTATACAAGGGCCCGCGAAGCGCGGGAACCCTTCGAGATGGAATTCCGGATCAAGCGGCACGACGGCCGGTTCCGCTGGATGCTGAACGTGGGCCGGCCCTTTAACGACCTCGAAGGGGATTTCGCCGGCTTCCTCGGGTCCTGCTACGACATCACCGAGAGGAAGACCCATGAGCAGGACCTCTTCTATCAGGCCACGCACGACCAGTTGACCGGGCTCCCAAACAGGCGCGTGATCGAGACCGATCTGTCCCGCGCCATCTCCCGGACGGAGCGCGACGTCGACAGCGCCGTCCTCGTCCTGGATCTCGACCGGTTCAAGAACGTCAATGATGCCTACGGCCACGGCGCTGGTGACAAGGTGCTTGTCGATCTGGGGATCCTGCTGCGGAAGCTGATGCGCGGGAGCGACCTTCTGACGCGGCTGGGCGGAGACGAATTCGCGGTCCTCCTCGAGGACGTCGACCTTGGCGTGGCCGAAAAGTTCGCTCAGAGGCTCTGCGAGGCGGTTGCGGGCCACGCGTTCATCCCGGAGATGGGCGACTCCCGGCTCAGCCTCAGCATCGGGCTGGCCCTTATCAAGGAACACGAGATTCCCGCGGAGGTGCTGACGCGGGCCGACAAGGCCATGTACCGGGCCAAGGAACTCGGGGGGGGGCGGACCGTCGTCGCCGACTGAGCGGGGCGGGGAAAAGGAGATCCTGGGATGAGAAAGACGCTATCGGCGCTTCTGGTATCCGTGTCCGTCCTCTCGCTGGCGCCGGTCCCCGTGTGCTCCGAGATCACGGGATTCGGCGTCAAGACCGGGATCGCCATTTCCAATATCTTCGGCCGGGACGTCTACGACCAGAAGTTCCGGGCGGGGTTCAGTTACGGGATCTTCATGACCTACGGATTCAGCCGCACGTTTGCCGTCCAGCCGGAGCTGCTGTTCGTGATGAAGGGGTCGAAGTACGTCAACGGAAGGGGTTCGGACGCCTACCGGGAGACCATGAGCCTCGAATACGTCGAACTGCCGATCCTCGTCAAGTACTACCTTCCGCTCTCCCGGGCCTTTAAGGTTCACGTATTCGCCGGCCCGGCGCCGGCCTTGAACATCCGCGCCCGAGTCAACTCGAAGTTCGCCGGCGAATCCCAGGAGGAAACTCTGGACAACGTCATGGGGGTGGACGTCGGCCTGGCCGCCGGGGCCGGGATCGAGATTCCCTTCGGAAGCGGCCAGATCACGTTTGACGCACGCTACACGGCCGGGTTGACGACCCTGTCCAAGGAGGCCGATGACAACATCCGGAACGGCGCCGTGTCATTCCTCCTGGGATACTTATTTTAAGCTTTTCGGGAAAGGTTGAATTTCGCCATCTTGTTGTAGAGTGTCGTCCGGGATATGCCGAGGATTCCGGCGGTGCGCCTCAGGTTGTTCCGAGTGACCTTCAGAAGATAGACGATATACTCCCTCTCCAGGCTTTCGAGCGTGGATAGGTTCTCCTTGCGGAGGAGGGAGAGGGCCCCGGCCGGGGCCTCGAAGTCCCTGAGGTGCTTGGGCAGGTTGGCGACCTCGATGAAGTCCTTCCGGCAGAGCATCGAGGCGCTCTCCAGGACGTTTTCCAGTTCCCGGATATTCCCGGGCCAGTCGTACTTCAGGAAGATCTTCTGGACGTCCCTGGCGACGCCGCGCAGGTTCTTGGAGAATTTCTTCCCGAAGGCCTGGACGAAATGACGGACGAGGAGCGGAACGTCCTCGAGCCGCTCCCTGAGGTGAGGCAGCCGGATCTCGACCCGGTTCAACCGGTGGTAAAGGTCCTCGCGGAAAGTGCCCGCCCGGATGGCCTCGCCGAGGTCGCGGTTCGTCGCCGCGATCACCCGGACCTCGATGTCCGTGTTTTCGGTTGCGCCCAAGGGACGGAACTGGTGATTCTCCAGGACCCGCAACAGCTTGGCCTGGACGGGCACGGGGATCTCGGCGATCTCATCGAGGAAGATGACGCCCTGGTCCGCCTCCTCGAACAGCCCGCGCTTATCCCTGTCCGCCCCGGTGAAGGCCCCCTTCCGGTAGCCGAAGAGCTCCGACTCGAATAGGTTCTCGGGGATCGCGGCGCAGTCGCAGACGACCAGCGGCCGATCCTTAAAGGGGCTCAGGGCGTGGATGGCCCGGGCCGCTCCCTCCTTGCCCGTTCCGGTCTCCCCGGTGACGAGGACCGCGGAAAAATGCCGGGCGATGTTCTCGATCAGGGCGAAGATCTCGAGCATCGTCGGGCTCCGGCTGATCATGCCCTGGAAGACATATTTCCGTTCGAGCTTCTTCTCCAGCTGGAACGTCTCCTTCCGCAGGGTGCGCCGCTCCGCGATCCGCACGAGGACCTCGGTGATCGAGCCGGTCTGGATAGGTTTCCGGACGTGGTCGGTGGCGCCCTTGTGGATCCAGTCGAGGATGGTTTCCGGCCCGAGATCATCCCCCAGGATGACGACGTCGATCAGCGGATCGAACCTTTTCAGCTTCTTCAGAAGCGGGGCCGCGTCGGGCCCGGCCTTCGGCGCGTCGAGGAGGGCTGTCCGAATCCCGTTGTCGCGGACGACCGCGATGAGGTCCTCGTCGGGCTGGCAGAAGAAGAGGCTCGTGTCGCCCGGGAGAGACGATCTTTTCACAGCATCGTAAAGTGAGAAATCACGGGAAACGACCAATAGGTTTGTCGGCAGTTCCATATCACTCCATCGCCCGGACGCGTGCCCTCATCTTATCAATTCGCGGCCCCGTTTTCAATCCCCTTTGCGGGATTCCACGGACGGTGGGTCCGTGGAGGAATGGCAAGTCCCCGCTTCGGGGACAGGCGGCCTTGCCCGTACTCATGGCTTCCATAAGTGCGCTCCAAAGCTTGCAAAAGCCGGATCCCAAGGGCACGAGTCTATGGAGCTTCAGTCTCCCGGGACGCGCCCGGCCTTGGGCACGGCCCCGGGGCGCTCGCGGTGGAATTCGATGCGGATCCTGTCCCGGACCTCCTCCTCGATGCGCGCCGTCTCGAACCGGACCTGGCCCAGATACTTGACGTGGGCCCGGACGTAGGCCAGCCCCTGCTCGCAGAGAAAGCTCAGCCAGGCCCCCGAGGCTGTCTCGTCCATGAGCTCCGGCGTCTGCTCGACGAATGTGAGCCGGCTTCGGAACGTCAGGCGGTTTTCCCTGGAGGACCGCCTCCGGGCATAGATGTTGACGTCGTCGATGACCTCGAGGGGGCTGAGGAAAGGCTGCCAGCGGGTCGCCCAGCGGTTGTATCGGTCATAGAGCCGCTTGTTGGAGTCGCGGATCCTTTCGTCCGCCTGGATCTCCCGGGTTACGAAGGACAAGAGTTCTTCGCCGGCCTCTTTCCATTTTTCGTACACGGAAAGGCCGGGCGCCCGGAAATAGGCGAACCAGCCGCGAGGGATCCGGTAATCCCGGAAGAGGTAAGGGGAGTAGTTCGAGAACTGTTGGACCCATTCATGCGAAGGATAGCCGTGCAGGTTCAGATAGATGTCCGGCAGCCATTTGTCGTACAGCGTCGTCCGGACGGCGGCTTCGGGGAGGACCGGCCTCCCCGAGTCGACCTGGGCGCCGATATCGACCCCTAGGGTTCCGTATCTCCCGGCGTGCAGGCTGTGGAAGGGCGCCAGTTGGGAAAGCTCGGAGGCAAGGGCGGCGCCGTCGGGATTCTCCATGGGCTGGATGACGAAATTGATCCGCCTGGCGGCGTCCTGCCAGGCGCGGTCGCGTGCGAGAAGCTCAACCAGCTTGAGCGTGTAATTGGTCGAGGAAATTTCGTTGGCGTGTTGCCGGGCGCTCAGCTGGAGCGTCGGCTTGAACGTGACGAGGCGGGCGGTCGAAACGATCCCCTCCTGGGGCGTGAAGATCTCGATGACCGGGATAGGCCTGTCCTCGTAGGACCGCCCCCCCGTATAGGCCCGGATCGCCTTGAAGGTCCCCAACCGGTCGATGATGTCCCGGCACGATTCCGGAGATATGCTCTCCCCCGTGGGGACCATCGGCTCCTCAGGCCCCGGCGGGGTGGGCAGGGGCCTGGCCTCAGGGGGCGCGTAGACGACGGGCAGGTCCTCCTCCTTGACGAGGTCCCGCCAACGGATCCTTGCCGTGACGCTCCCGAGCTTCGGATAGGCGAAGGGTCCGGCCACGAGGCCCCGGTCCCGAAGCGTCCTCAGGGATTCCGCGAGGTCCAGGAGTGCCAGGTAATCGGATTCCTTTTCGGCCTCCATTTCCAGGAAGAGCCTCTCCATCCGGTCCTCCCGGCCATCGAAAATGAAACCAGGCACGTTCACGTTCGCGACCTTCAGGTCCGGGAACCCGATCGTCCGGACGGCTTCCTCGCGGCCAGGCTCCTTCCATCGAACCTCCATTTCCGGCCCGGCCGCCGGCCAGTCCTCGAAGGTTACCCGGACCCTGGCTCTGCCGCCCTCGGTGGACCCATGGATGACCGGGAGGACGTTTCCCGGCGCGGACGAGCGCGAGGTGTCTTCCGGGACGGGGGTTTCCGAGTCGCCGAACCGGGTGACGCCCCTGAGGAGGTCGAGCGTATCGAAATAGATCTCGTCGTGGATGGATTCCAGGCTGCTGACGGACTCCTCATCCAATCCGAGACGATAGTCGGGCTCGCTGGCCCACAGCTCGACGAGGAGCTTTTTGAAATACGGCTGCTTGGCGAAGACGGGATCGTAGCCGGTCTTTCGAAGGACGTGGGCGTGGACGGGTCTCAGGACCTCCTCCTGGTAGAACTCCCAGAACCTCTCCATATCGGTCCGGAGTGAAACGTCGAGGACAGTCTCTTTTCCGGTCTCGACCCTCAGCCAGCCGGTCGTCGCCAAAACCCGGCCCCATTCCGGAAGGACGTTGAGGAAGGGAATCTCCCGGGTCCGCGGCGAGAAGGCCTGTTGGGAAACCAGGCCGTTCTTCTCATCGAAGGCCAGGACCTCGTAGATGGGCCCGGCGGACGGCTTGATCTCGAACTCGATCCTCTCGGAGGGGATCTGGAGGTCCCCGGCGACGATCTCGTCGGCCGGATAGAGTTCCTGCAGCCACCGGCAGGGCTCGGCATAGGACCGCTTGAGGACGTTCCGTGGATCCTCGTCCGCCTGGAACCGGACGGTCAGCCGATACACGTTCTTTCCTTTGAGGGAAGGAGCGACTTTTTCGGTGAGCCAATAGAATCCTTGTTTATAGGCGGAAGCGACCTCTACCTCCGCCCCGGCGTTCCCGCTCTCGGCAAGGAGCTTATCGATCCGTCCCTTCACCTGTGCTCGCACCCCGGGGGATTCGCTGACGCCGAGGCTGACCCTGACCGGCTTTCCTTCGCCGAGGGATTTCAGGGCGTCTCCAAGGAGGGCGACGGCGTCGTCGACCTCCCAATCGAATTCCTTGTCCTTTTCAAAGACGGCCTTGCCGTCCCTGAGGGACCTCGTCGTCACCGAGACGGACCGCGGTCCGAGGAGGCTCCCGACGTCCTTCCGGACGGCCTGCTCGAAGGCCGGATTCCCCCGGGGAAGGGTCAACCGGATATCGACGGACTCCAGTTCGGTACCGGCCAGTTCAGCCGCGAGGTCCTTCAGGCGGGAGGCGAAATAGGCTTCGGCTCCGCCTTTATCTCCCTTGAGGAACGCCGCGAGATCCGCGGGGACGTCCCGGATCTGCGGCCGTCCTTCCCGGTACTCATCGAAATAAGGGAACGTTTCGGAGATATAGGCCAGGAGCTTCTCCAGACCTGGCGTATCCGGGGCATGGATGACGAGAGCGCTTGAGCCGTTGAAGGCCTTGGGGACGACCCGGACGATCCCCCTCGCGTTCTCGAGGTCCGGCAGCTGGAGTTTGCCCGTCCGGACGAGCTCGCGGGTTAAGCGGTTCATCCCCACAAGGACCGGTGCCGCGAGGCCCTTGGGCCGTTCGATCTCCGAATCCAGATAGACGATGGGGAAGGACGCGCCGGCCGTGGGGAGGACGAGCTTGGACGCGAGCCCCGCCACTCCTTTGCCGTTCAGGCCGGTCGGGATGATGACCGAGGCTTCCAGCCCGTCGAGGATTCCGTCCCCGTCCCGGTCGGCGTACAGGCCTTTTGTCGTGAAAAGGCTGAGCAGGTCAAACTCTCTGCCGGAGACATCGGTCGGCGCCTCTTCTTTGAAGGCCGGCGTGAGAAGTCGTTTGGTCGACCCGGGCCGCGGGAGGGCCGCGTGCAAGCTCTTTTTGCCGTACTTGAGCTCGAACGAGATCAGGGCGCAGGCAGGATAGGAGAGGACCGCGGAGCGCAGTCCCTTGGGGCGCTGTTTGGCGAGGAGATCCAGCGCGCGGAATGCCTTCTTCTGGTCGTCCTCGTCGGTGAAATGGAGCTCGACGACGAGGTTGCGGATCTCGCCGGCGGAGAAGTCCAGGTTCTTCAGGGCGCCCCGGGCCGAGGCCGCGGGCGGGAATTCGTAGGCGGCCTCTCTGACGACCGTCTTCAGCAGAAGGACGCCCTCCTGGGCCAGGAACCCGGCGAGGTCGCTTTCGAAGGAAAGGAAGGTGGCGCCGGACTCACGGCCCCATACCTCCCAGAAGTAGGGCCAGCGCAGGAAGAAGGCCCGCCCAGTCCTTAGCAGGGCGTCGTCTGAGCCGGCGACGCAGGCGATGCCCCGCTGGCTCTTGTGAGCGTACACGAAGACGAGGCCTTTATCCGGGCCCAAGCCCGCCACGTCGAGCTTCCTGTCTTTGGCGATGTCCCGGACCCATCGCACGCCGGGGCCGATAAGGATCGGATTGGGGAGGGCCTCCCAGCTCGCTACCTCGGATTCCCGGAGGACGACCGCGAAGTCCTGAGCCAGGCTTTCCAGGTTGACCCGGGCCGCGATGTCCGACGCGAGAGCGAGCTCGGCCGCGGAGGAGTTGTCCGGGATGATAATGGACATGACGATCTTCTCGCCGTGCCCGTCGCCGTCGAGGTCCTGGACGGTCTTGCCCTGGGCGTAGAGCTGAGACAAGCTGGAAAGCTCGGCCAACCCGGGTCGGGCCAATAGAAGCGGGAGCAGGGCTGCGAGCAGAGTTTTTTTCATCTTCCGTTCTCCTCGAACGTCAATTCTATCACTATCGGCAGGGCATTGCGAGGCGGCCCCAGCGCGGGGCCGACCAAGCTCTCGTCCTAGCCGCCCGGACGGGCGAGGGAATGATCCCGGCCGCGATGCACCTTATACAAGGATGGAGTGGCCCCCAAATCAGATAATCCGGGGTTGTTCTAAGGCCCGGCTCGAGACATTCGGGCGAAAAATCAGGCTGAATTCGCCATTTTTAGGAGATAACCGGGGCCTATTCCTCGTATTCAGGCCCATAGCGCTATCCAGAAGCGGCCATTTTCGGGGCTACTTTTGTTTTTGAGCCAATTTTCTGTCCAATAATGGCCTTTTCGACGGTAATCCATGTCATTCCTTGGAAAACCCTTCCTTGGGCGGGGTCAGGCCTCGATGTTCAATTTTCGGGCCATGATCCTGCCCATGGTCCCCGGCGGACGATTCGTATTCGCCCTTGTTCCTCCGGTCGTTGAGCTGGCAAAAGGATAATGTTATGATAGCCGTCTTGGCACCATGAGAAGATATCTGCTCCTCGTTATGCTCCTCTCGGCCGCTCAGGCCGGGACCGGGTGCCGCTTCCTGAAACCTCGAACCGCGCCCTATCCTGCCGGGGTGGCGTTCCCCGTCGTCGAGGACGGCTCCGTACCGTTCCAGGGCCGGCCGGCGGGAGGGATCCGGGCGCGCGGTGGGTCCATCTACGTGAGCACCCGGATCGGCTTCGTATGGAGCATCGACGTCGCCGGTAGGAAGGCGGTGTGGATGTTCAAGACGGATAACCGTCTCCTCGAGCCGCCGTTCGTTGGGGCGGAGAACGTCTATGTGCGGGACGAAGCGGACGTTCTCTATTGCTTGAGCGCCGGTGGCGAGCTTTTATGGAAGAGGTCTGTGGGAGAGAAGATCCTGACGCCCGTCGTTGAAGGCGGGGGCCGGGTCTTTTTTGGCACCGACAAGGGAAGGCTCTGGTCGATCGCCATCGACGGGAAGAATGACCGCGTGTTGCAGGCGGGCGGGCCCGTCGCCGGCGGCCCCCTGGTTTCCGGTTCCCGAGTTATCTTTGGGTCCGACGATGGGGATCTCCACGTCCAGGAGCTCGGAGGGGAGGCCACGTGGACCTTCCGGGCGCCCGGCAAGATCGTCGGACCGATCGGAAGCGACGGGAAGTTCCTTTTCTTCAGTACCGCGGACCGCAGGCACTTTTGCCTGAAGATCGGTGCGAAGGGACCGAAATGGAAGGTCCGGCTCGGAGGTGTGCCGGCGACCGAACCCGTCGTCCGCGGCGGCAGGCTCTATTTCCTGGCGACGAACAGCGTCCTGTACTGCATCCGGAGATCCGGCGGAGACGTCCTCTGGTGGGCAAATGTCCCTTCCCGGACGGCCTACGACCTCGCGGTGGTCGAGGACAAGGTGATCGTGGCCTCGCTCTCCTCCGTCCTGCTGGCTTTTAACGCCCTGACGGGGCGCAAGGTTGGCGAGTTCGCGGCCGGGCGAGACCTCCGCGCCAACGCCGCCTGGGCCGACCCTTTTCTTGTGATCGTCCATCACGACGCCGTGACCGACGAGGGTAAGCTCGTTCTCTTGAAGAAGGAAGTCCAGGTCCTCCTGTCGCCGCAAAAGGCCTCGCCCCTGCCGGTAGGCGAGGAGATCCCCTTCTCGGTCTCCGTCATCGGCTTTTTCGAGCCCCGGTACGAGTTCTACGTTAAGACCGGAGATAAGCGCGAGGTCATTCAAAAGGCCTCCGAAAAAAGCGCCTGGACCTGGTATGCGGAAACCGAAGGCTCCTACACTATCGGGGTCTCGGTGACCGATGCCAAACAGGCTCGGGAGGTTGAGGTCCCTTTCGTCATCGTTAAACGCCCCGTTCAAGTCACGCTAGCCCCCCAGAAAGCCTCGCCTCAACCGGCAGGGGAGGAGATTCCCTTCTCCGTTACCGCCGTAGGCTTCCTCGAACCCCGGTACGAGTTCTATGTCAAGACCGGGGACAAGCGCGAGGTCGCCCAGGCGGCCTCCGAAAAAAGCACTTGGACCTGGAACGCGGCGGCCGAAGGCACTTACACCGTCGGGGTCGTGGTGACCGACGCCACGCAGTCCAAGGAGGCCGAGATTCCCTTCGTCATCGAAAAACGGCTCGAGAAAAAACTCGGAGCACCCGATAAAAAGGAGATAGCGAAATGACGCGCGAAGACGCCTTGTCGCTGGTCCACAGTCATCTGAAGAACAGGAACCTGATCAAGCATTGCCTGGCCGTCGAGGCCTGCATGAAAGCGGCCGCGTTAAAGCTTGGGCACCATCCTGACTCATGGGGGTTGGCGGGCCTCGTCCACGATCTTGATTACGAGGTCACCGAAAAGAGCCCTGAGCTCCATACGGTGGAAACGGTGAAGGTCCTCGAGGGACGGACCGTCGATCCTGTCGTCGTCCACGCGGTCCGGGCGCACGCCGGGAAAGTCCCGTGCGAGAGCCCCATGGACTGGGCGATCTATTCCATCGATCCCCTGACCGGGCTGATCATCGCGGCGGCCCTGATGCATCCAGAAAAGAAGCTCAAGGCCATCGACCTCGAGTTCGTAAAGAGGCGCTACAAGGAGAAGAGCTTCGCCAAGGGCGCACGCCGCGAGGAGATCGAGAAGTGCGTGAACCTCGGCCTCGGCCTCGACGAGTTCATCTCCGTCTGTCTCGGAGCGATGCAAGGCATCGACGTGGACCTTGGGCTGGCATGACGGTCGGGGCCGCGGGAACGGAGAAATTAAGATGACGAAGAACAGCTTCCGAACGGCGATTCTTTGCGCGACGATCGTCTCCGGGATAGCTTTGAGCGCGTGGGCTGCGGCCCCCCTGGGCGGGGACGCGGCGGGAGCGGGAGCATCCCGGGACCTGATCCTGGCGACGACCACGAGCCTCCAGGATTCCGGGCTCCTCGATATCCTCCTCCCGCGGTTCGAGGCGTTGTTCCCGTACCGCGTCAAGGCGATCGCCGTAGGCTCCGGCGAAGCCTTGAGGATGGGGGAGCAGGGGAGCGCCGACGTCCTCGTCGTCCATTCTCCCGCCGACGAGGAAAAGTTCATGGCCGCCGGGTTCGGCAAGGAACGGAAGGAGCTGATGTCCAACGATTTCGTCATCGTCGGGCCGACCGGGGATCCGGCCAAGGTCCGGGGGCTTTCTGTCGCCGACTCCCTGCGGTCGATTAGCGGCCGCGGGTCCGTCTTCGTTTCCAGGGCTGACGCTTCGGGAACGGATAAGAAGGAAAAGGGCCTCTGGAAAAAGACCGGCCTGACCCCGGCGGGAGCGTGGTATCTCGAGAGCGGCCAAGGAATGGCTGAAACCCTGAGGATCGCTTCAGAAAAGGCGGGCTATACCCTGACGGACAGGGGAACCTTCCTCGCCGTCAGGGCGCGGCTGGACCTTGTCGTGCTCGTCGAAGGGGAGGCCGACCTGCTGAACGTCTATCATGTCATCACGGTCAATCCTGAGAGGCACGCGGACATCGATATCCTGGGCGCCGAGGCGTTCATGGAATTCCTCCTGAGTTCGGCCACCCAGAAGGCCATCGGCGAGTTCGGGCTGGACAAGTTCGGCGTTCCGTTGTTCAAGCCCGTCCTGAAAGCGCCCGTGACAGGCGCCAGGGAATAAGCTTGGAGCTCATTTGGACCGGACTCCGCCAAGCCTTCGGGATGCTGGCGTCGCTGGATCCTGAAGTTGCCCGGGCGGCCCTACTCACTCTTAAAGTGTCCGGGCTCGCGACCTTGCTCGCGCTCGCTCTGGGGATCCCGCTGGGTCTCTGGCTATCGATGGCTCGCTTTCCCGGAAGACGCCTACTCATTTCCCTCATCAATACGGGCATGGGGCTTCCTCCGGTCGTCGTCGGCCTCTTCGTCGCCCTGTTCCTCTGGCGGACGGGCCCCCTGGGCGGGCTCCATCTCATCTACACCCCGGCGGCCATGGTGATCGCCCAGGTGATCATCGTCGTGCCGATCATCGCCGGGCTTTCCCTCGCGGCCTTCCAGAACATCGATCCCTTGGCCGTCCTCCAGGCTAGGGCCCTCGGAGCCTCGAATCTCCAGGCCGCCCTCGTCCTGTTCCGGGAGGCCCGTCTCCCGCAGTTGGCCGCCGTGATGGCCGGCTTCGGCGGCGCCATCTCCGAGGTCGGGGCCGTTCTGATGGTCGGCGGGAACATCAAAGGCCATACCCGGGTTCTGACGACGGCCATCGTCCAAGAGACGCGGATGGGGCGTTTCGAGGTTGCGATCGCGCTTTCCCTCGTTCTTCTGGCCTTGAGCTTCGCCGTTAATTTCCTCCTGACTTCGATCCAGCAGAAAGGAGCCAAGGCGTGGAAGCCGCACACCTGGAAATGACGGGGGTTCGACACGCCTATGGGACGGTCCCCGTCCTGGACGTCCCCCGCTTCTCCGTCTTCAGCAGGGAATGTCTTGCCGTGCTGGGGCCCAACGGGTCCGGCAAGAGCACGCTCCTACGCCTCGCCTCCCTCCAGGAAAGACCCACTCAGGGGAAGATATCGTACAGGGGCGAGGAGATCCGTCCAAGGAATGGCCTGGATATCAGGCGCCGTTTCGTGCTTCTGCTCCAGAGGCCGTTCCTGTTCGCCGGCTCCGTCGAACGGAATATCCTTTATGGGATGAAGGTCCGCAGGGTCCCTCGTCCGGAAATGAAGCGGCGGCTCGAAAAGGCGGCCTCCCTCTTTTCCGTCGGGCATCTTCTATGCCGGGACGCGCGGAAGCTCTCCGGAGGGGAAGCCCAGCGGGTCAACCTCGCGCGGGCGTTCGTCCTCGAGCCCGACATTCTGTTCCTGGACGAGCCGTTCTCTCCGCTCGACGCCCCGAGCCGGGAAGAGCTCATCGCCGAACTCGGCCGCGTCCTCCGGGCGACCGGGCAGACCGCCGTCTTCGTCACGCACCACCGGGAAGAGGCTGCGTATCTGGGCGACCGTTTAGCCGTTCTCTCCGGCGGGAAACTCCTGCAGGAGGGCCCGACGGAAGAGGTTTTTGCCGCGCCGGCCGACGACGAGGCGGCACGGCTCCTCGGCCACGCGACGCTCCTCAAGGGCGTCGTCGAGGAACAGAGGGGAGACCTCCTCATCATCTCCTACGGCGGACGCCGGATCCTGGCCGCCGGACGGGCCGACGCGCGTTCCGAAGTCATGCTCTTCGTCAGGCCCGAGGATGTCCTCCTTGCCAGACAGCGGTTCGAGAGCAGTATCCGGAACTGGTTCGAAGGGCGGGTGACCGAGGTCGCGCCTTCCGACCGTTTCGCCCTTATCACCCTGGACTGCGGATTCCCGCTGAAGGCCCTGCTGACGAAAGCGTCCGTCGAAGAGCTTGGCATCCGTCCCGGGGAGACCGCTTGGGCGGGGGTCAAGGCGTCCTCCCTGAGGGCCCTGCCGGCGGCTGCGGAGAACGAGAACGGGAATGGAGAAGGATGAGATGATCGATTATGAAGCGGCCCGGAAGGCGGTCTTTGAAGCGGCCCGGCCTTTAGGGACAGAGGAGGTTCGGCTGGAGGAGGCTTTCCGGAGGGTCCTTGCGGCCGACATCGTCTCGCCCCGGGCCCTCCCTCCCTTCGACAATTCGGCCATGGACGGCTACGCCGTCCGGAGCTTCGACACGGCCGCGGGAACGGTCTCCCTCCGCATAGCCGGGGAAGCCCCCGCCGGTACGATGTTGTCCGATCCTGTCGCCCCCGGGACCGCGGTCAAGATCATGACCGGGGCCCCGGTCCCGCCGGGAGCCGACGCCGTCATTCCGCGCGAGGACGTCCGGGAGGGCTCTGAGGAGATCGTCGTCTCTCGGCCGGTCGCTTCGGGGGCGAACATCCGCCGATCGGGGGAGGACATCCGGAAAGGGGAAATCGTCCTCGAAAAAGGGGCGCTCCTCAATTCGGCCGCGGTCGGCTTCCTGGCCGCGCTCGGAATCGCGAAGGTCCCTGTCTCCCTTCGGCCGGCCGTGGCTGCGATCACGACGGGCGGTGAGATACGGGACGTTTCGGAGACGCTCGATCCGGGCGCCATTTACGACAGCAACAGCTACGTCCTCGGGGCCCAGATCGCCTCGGCCGGCGCCCGGCTCTCCTTCGCCGGTAGGGCCGGGGACGACTTGGGAGCAACCGTCGCCGTCCTCCGGGACGCCATCCGAACCTGCCGGGTCGTTATCACGACGGGCGGCGTTTCGATGGGGGATTACGACCTCGTCCGGGACGCCTTCGAGGCGATCGGCGCGCGACGCGTCTTCTGGAAAGTCGCCCAGAAGCCCGGCATGCCTCTGGCCTTTTATGTTCTCGATGGAACCGACGGTCCTCGCTGGCTCTTCGGGTTGCCGGGCAATCCCGGGGCCGTGATGATCCTGTTCGAAGAGTACGTGCGCGCGTTCCTGGGACTTATTTCCGGTCGGACCGATTCCCTTCCGGAGGAGCTCGAGGTCCGGCTCGCCCGGGAAACTAAAAAGAAAAACGGCCGCCTTCATTTCCTCCGGGTGAAGCTCTCGACGAGAGACGGGGAGATCTGGGCGGCAGAAACGGGCGGACAAGGGTCAGGCTTGCTGAGGAGCATGGTTCCGGTGGACGCCCTGGCCCTGATCCCGGCCGAGGCGGAATTCTTGCCGGCCGGGACGAAGGTCAAAGCGCACCGGGTCGGGTGGTAACGTGAGAGACCTCCACGACCGGACGATCAACTACATGCGCCTGTCGGTGACCGACCGGTGCAACCTGCGGTGCATCTACTGCTCTCCGGGCCGCGAATTCCGCTTCCTCCCCCCGAAGGAGATCCTGTCCTACGAGGAATTTCTTCGGCTGGCCGGCCTCGCGCTGGAGATCGGCGTCGTCAAATTCCGGGTGACGGGCGGGGAGCCCCTCGTCCGCAAGGGCCTCGCGGGATTCGTCCGATCGCTCGTCGGTCTCAAGGGGGCCGACGACATCTCCCTCACGACCAACGGCATCCTGCTCAAGGACCATCTGGACGAGCTTTGGGACGCGGGCCTGAAGCGGATCAACATCAGTCTGGACACTTTGGACCCGCAGACCTTCGAGGAGATCACCGGAGGAGGGCGGCTTGCCGATGTTCTCGGGGCCATCGACGGCGCGCTCGCCAAGGGTTTCGCTCCTGTCAAGATCAACGTCGTTCTCCTCAAGGGCAAGAACGACGACGTCTCGCGATTCGTGGCCCTGGCGCGGGAGAAGCCGGTCCATGTCCGCTTCATAGAGCTCATGGACTTCTCCCCCGCCCGCGGCTATTTCGTCTCGTGCGCCGACGCCAGGGCCCGGCTCGCCTCTTTCGGCCCTCTGGAAAGGGCTCCGGCTCCTGAGGGCGCCGGCCCCGCGCGGTACTATACGATGTCCGGGCTGGCGGGGAGCTTCGGATTCATAAGCCCTTATTCCGACCACTTCTGCGCTTCGTGCAACAGGCTCCGGGTTTCGTCGGACGGACGCCTCCTGCCGTGCCTGTTCGCCGCGGAGGCGGTCGACCTGAAATCCCTGATGAGGGCCGGGATCGACGACGATCGTCTCAAGGACGTCCTCAAGGACGCCCTCTCGCGGAAGCCTCGGAACAAGGAAGCGGCGGCCGGGGGAGCGAGAGGGAACGGGTTGAGGACGATCGGAGGTTAGCGAATGAAACTGACGCATGTCGATGCTAAGGGTGGGCCGCGCATGGTCGATGTCGGCAGCAAGGACGAAACCGTGCGGACGGCGGTGGCCTGCGGCGAGATCAAACTCGCTCGCAAGACGCTCGAACTCATCGCTGCGAACGCCGTCCCCAAGGGCGAAGTCCTGAACACCGCCCGCCTGGCCGGCATCCAGGCGGCGAAGAAGGCGTCCGAGTGGATCCCGCTTTGCCACCCTCTGCGCCTTACCCATATCGACGTAGCGGTCGTGCCCTTACCCGGCAAAGGGCTCGTCCGGGTGACCGCCACGGTCAAGGCGATCGACCGGACGGGCGTCGAGATGGAGGCCCTGACGGCCGTGGCCGCGGCCTGCCTGACCGCCTACGATATGTGCAAGGCCGTGGATAAGAGGATGGTCATCGGGGAGATTCACTTGGTGTCGAAGGAAGGGGGCAAGAGTGGTCCGTTCACGTGGTGAGGGGGGGGCCGTCGTCTCCGTCAACATCAGCCGGACGAAGGGCGTCCGCAAAGCCCCGGTCCTGGGATGCCGCGTCGTTCCCGGCCTTGGCCTCGAGGGCGACGCCCATGCCGGGGACGGACATCGTCAGGTCAGTCTTTTAGCCCTGGAGAGCATCGAAAAGATGAGGGTGGAGGGCCTCGACGTCGGACCCGGGGACTTCGCCGAGAACATCACGACCTCCGGGCTCGAGCTCGTGTCGCTTCCCGTCGGGACAGTCCTCCGCGTCGGCGGTGGGGCGCGTCTCGAGGTTAGCCAGATAGGCAAGGTCTGCCATGACCGCTGCGCCATCTTCGAGCAGGCGGGGGATTGCGTCATGCCCAGAGAAGGGATCTTTGCCCGCGTCCTCGCGGGCGGGCAGATCGGGCCGGGAGACCGCGTCGAGGTCGAATCCCGGCCGGACGATAAGGAGGAGGGTCATGCTTGAAGGCATCCGGTTCGCGGTCCTGACGATATCGGATCGTTCCTCGAGGGGCGAACGCGCCGACGCGAGCGGCCCGCTCCTCGAGGCGATCGTCAGGCAGAGCGGCGGCGAAGTCGTGCGGTCGGCGATCCTTCCCGATGACAGACCGGCCATTAGGGCGGAGCTCGAAGCGATCGCCGACGCCGGGGCAGCCGATATCGTCCTGACCACCGGAGGGACCGGTTTCGCGCCGCGAGACGTGACGCCGGAGGCGACCCGCGACGTCCTGGACAAAGAAGTCCCCGGTCTCGCCGAGGCCATGCGGGCTGAAAGCTTGAAGAAGACCGGGACGGCCATGCTGTCCCGCGCGGTCGCCGGCATCCGGAAGGCGACGCTTATCATCAATCTTCCCGGAAGTCCGAAGGCTGCCCGCGAGAACTTCGAGGTTGTCCTTCCGGCGCTATCCCATGCTGTCGAGCTCATGAAGGGCCGCGTCGGCGACTGCGGCAAGCCCTGAGCAGATCGCCCGCGGCAGCCGAGGTGCAGCCGTAGGCTTCCGCCTGCGCTTAGATCGATTGAGAGCGCAACCTAAAGGTTGCGGCTACAACTCCCCCCTTTTCAAAAGGAGGATCGGGAGAAATAAGTACCCCCCTTTGTAAAAGGGGGTGAGGAGGGGATGGATGTCCCCCTTTGTAAAAGGGGGGTTGGGGGGATTTTTGACAGTCCCCGGGCCCTATGTTATAAAAAGCCCGAGATGAAGATTTTCGCCGTTGTCGGCCCGTCCCGGAGCGGCAAGACCACCCTCATCGCCCGGCTCATACCCGAGCTCCGATCGAGGGGCTTGAAGGTCGGTGTCATCAAGCACACCCAAAAGGACGTCTCCCTCGACTCGGAAGGCAAGGACACCTGGACGTTCACCGAGGCCGGAGCCGAAACGGTCGGAATCGTCACTTCTTCCCGGGCGGCCGTCTTCCTGAGGACCGCTCCAAGTGTCGAGGCCCTCGCCCGCCGTTTCTTTGCCGACTCCGACATCGTCCTCGTCGAGGGCGGAAAAGCGATCGGCGGCCTGAAGAAGATCAGCTTGGTCCGTGAAGACGCCGAACGGATCGCGGTCTCTCCCGATGAACTCCTGGTCGTGGTTTCGGACGGCTCGGCCGCGGGCGCTATGCCCGTTTTGCGGACTGCGCAGACGAAAGAACTTGCCGACCTGTTGGTCGCGACGCCTTTGCCGGCGTCCGGGGCCGTCGCCGACGAACTGTTTTCGAAGCGCGATTCGCGCGTTCTGGCCGCCCTGCGCAAAGGAACGGTCGGCATCGCTGGGGCCGGGGGCCTCGGTTCGAATATCGCGGTTTCGCTCGCCCGGGCCGGCGTCGGCCGGCTCATCGTCGCCGACCACGACGCCATCGAACCCTCCAACCTCAACCGCCAGCAGTATTTCGTAAGCCAGATCGGGCGGCGGAAAGTCGTTGCCCTCAAGGAGAACCTTGAGGCGATCAACCCCTTCTCGGAATATGTCGTCCACGACGTCGAGGTCACGGCCGCGAACGTCATTCCCGTCTTCGGAGAGGCGGACGTGATGGTCGAGGCCTTCGACAAGGCCGAAACGAAGCGGATGCTGATCGAGACCTGGCTTTCACAACGCCCGGGGAGACCCATCGTCGTGGCCTCCGGGCTCGCCGGATATGGGGGAAACCGAAAGCTCCACAGTCGGAGAATGGGCGACCTGTACGTCTGCGGCGACGAAGAGAGCCAGTGCCCGGAGGGCGTGAGCCCGATGGCCCCCCGCGTCGCGATCGTCGCCAATCTCCAGGCCAATCTGGTCGTGGCGCTTTTGGTCAAGCTGAAAGGGCGCAAGCTAAAGCTTGTGGCTACAAATCGGCCGTGACCTTGGACACGGCCCGCGTAATGTAGCCGCAGGCTTCAGCCTTCGTATCGGCGGGGATACGCAACCTGAAGGCTGCGGCTGCAGATCTCACGGAGGGCGGATATGTTCAAGGTCAATGAGTATTTCGACGGCAAGGTCAAATCCCTCGCTTTCACTGCGGCCGACGGGCCGGCGACGGTCGGTGTCATGGCGCCGGGGGAATATGCATTCGGGACGTCGACGAAGGAGATCATGACCATCGTCAGCGGCGCGCTCACCGTAAAGCTCCCGGGCTCGGCTAAATGGAAGGTCTTCCGCAAGGGCGAATCATTCACCGTCGGCCCCAGGGTTAATTTTCAGCTCAAGGTCACCGAGGATTCGGCATATCTGTGCCTCTATCGCTAATAGATCTCAGATATTCCGTTTGGTCCATTCCCCGTCGATATATCGCCACATTCCGCCGGTGGGATTCTTATCCCTGAGCTCCGGCGGAAGGCGGTCGGGACGGACGTTGTCGTAGCAACGAAGGGCCGCGAAGCGCCGCATCGACGCAGGGAAGCCGACGGCCGTGAAGCCGGGATGCCCCGTGGCGGGGAAGGGGCCGCCATGATTCATGGCGGGGGATACGGCGACGCCCGTGGGCATCTTGTCGTCGAGCAGGCGTCCGACTTTCCTTCGAAGGATGGGCTCGATCCGATCGTGGAGCTCCCTGTCCGCGTCGCCCGGCCCGCTGCAGATAGTCCCGGTCAGGTTCCCTTCGAACGCGCGGACGATCGCCGCGAGCTCCTCCGGGCCTTCCGCCACGACGAGCACGGTGAGACTCCCGAAGGCCTCGGTCTGAAAAGCGGCCGGGTCCCCGAGAAATTGACGCCCCGTTATCCGGAACAGGGTGTTCTCAAACCGAAACCCCGGTCCGGGCAGGGTGTGGCCCCCGGCGAGGAGCATGGCCCCGGCCTGCTCGAGTGCGGCGACGGCCCCGGCCAGCTTCCGGAGCGTTCCCCGGCCGAGAAGGAATCCCCCGGGCTCCCCGTCGAACAGCCGCCGGATGGAATCGCAGAACTCTTCGCTGTGAACTCCGCGCGCCAGGGCGACGAGGCCGGGCTTCGTGCAGAACTGTCCCGCCCCGGACGTGCAGGAGCCGAAGAGCTCCGCGGCGAGCCGTTCGGATCCTTCCTTGAGAGCGCCCGGGAGGACGAGGACCGGATTCACGCTCGACATCTCCACGTAGACGGGTTTCCCCGCCCGGTCGGCCGCCTCTTTCAAGGCGAGGCCGGATACGCGGCTTCCCGTGAAGGCCAGGGCCCCGGCCAGGGGATGGGCGGCGAGCTGTAGTCCGTCCTCGGGCCGGCAATGGTACACCATCTGGACCAGGGCGGCCGGCAGGCCGCTCTCCCGGAGGGCTTCAAACGCGGCTTCGACGAGGATCCTCGTTGTTCCGGGGTGCCCGGGGTTGGCCTTGGCGATGACGGGGTTCCCGGCGGCGATGGCAGCGGCGAAGTCGCCGCCGGCGACGGAATTGAAAGCGAAAGGAAAGTTGTTCGGACCGAGAACGACGACGGGTCCGCCGAGCGGCCCGTATATCGACCGGATGTCGCGTTTCGTATCGATCGTCGCGAGACACCAGTCTCGTTTCCGGCAGGAGGCGGCCGCCTGACGAAGCTGGTCCGTCATCCTGGGGAATTCGACGGAACGCAGGCGTGGTTCCTCGGAAAGCGCCGTTTCTGAATGAGCCATGGTCACGGCTTCGTCGCGCTTCGCTTCGAGCCCGGCGGCGAAGCCTTCGAGGAAGCTTGCCAGCCGGTCCGGGTCGAGGGCGGGGAATTCGTCGATGACGCGTGCGGCCGCCCGAAGGGCGGCCTCGAGGTCCTCGATGCCGGAAACGGGATATTCGTCGGGAAGGGGCGCCCCCGTGGCCGGGTCCACGGCCCTGAAGGAGCCCTTGGACGAGGCTAGACGCCATGCGCCGCCGACAAGCACCGGCCTCACGTCCGGCATCATCCTCCGGAATAGAGGGGCGAAATGACGACCCGGTCGCCTTCGGCGAACGTCTCGGAGGGGCCAATCGCCTTGCCGTTGCGCGTGACGATTCGGGGGCGATCCTGCCCGATCCCGACGAGCTCAAGAAGCTTCTCCGAGGTGAAGGTCCCGGAAACCTCGACGTCCTTCTCGCTGAAACCGGCCGCGTAGATGAGCGGTCCGATCAGCTTGACCGTGATCTTCATTCGAGCTTTCCGTACTTTTCCGCCTGCGCCGCTTCCCGCGAAAGGCCGAGCCGTTCGAGCGTCGCCTTTGTCGGGATGCCCCTGCGGTCGTAGCCGCGCTGGTCGTAATAATGCTGGAGAAGCCCGTCGTACTTGTCGAGCTCCAGGATCTTTCCGGCGATCGGACCTTCGGTGTCGGCGTTGGAGGGATCGAACCAGACGGCCGGGGGATAGTCGCCCTCGCGTTTCGCGTCCGGAAACTCCCGGAGGTAGTGGAGCTTGATCATGGCGTAGATCCTGTCTGCCGTTCGCCACATGTCCTCCAGGTTCCAGTCGAGACCGGTGACGACATTGAAGTATTTGGGGTAGTTGTCCAGGCCCCAACCGAGCTCGATCCAAGGGAACCGGCAGGAGACGATGAACTCGAACATGCCGCCCCGGATGCGCTGGAGCTCGATAACCTTGGCCGCTTTCTCTGGGCCGTAGGATTCACGGGTCGTGTGCTTGAGCTCGAAGGTGATGATCCAGGCTTCCTTGTGGTGGGCGCCCATCGGCGCGACGCCGAAGGCCAGGGCCTGGCCGGGGATGAACTTGCAGTTGTAGGCGGCCACGTCGAGCCCCTTGACCTGCATGGCATAGGCTTCGGAGCCGTGTCCGAACGCGCGGGCCATCCGCAGGGAGCCGTCGGCGAGGAGGTTTCCCAGGGGCCCCTCGCGGCGGGCGGCGAGGCCCAGGAGCTTCTTGGCCGCCTCGGCGTCGCCGAACCGGAAGTCGCCGGCCGTCGCGCCGTGATCGATGGCGTCGGCGTAGAAGCTGAGGGTGCATCCGGCCGACATCGTGTCGAGGCCGTATTCGTCGCAGAGATAGTTCAACGACCCGACCTGGTCGAGGTCGAAGATCTCGAGGTTCGGGCCGAGAAGGCCGACGTTCTCGTAATCGAGCTCGGATTCGCGGCCCTCGCGGTCGTGGATCGTGATGCCGCAGCGCATCGTGCAGTTCGGACAGCCGTAGGTGGCGATCCGGGAGTTGTTCAGGCGCTCGCCGTCGACCTTCCAAGCGTCGGGGTGGTGAGTCTTGCGGAAGTTCCGCACGGGGAGCCCGGCCACCTCGTTGCACCAGGCGAGGACGCCGTTGGTGCTCTGGATGGACCAACCGGTCTGCTTATCGATCTGGCCGACCTTCTTGAGGTCGCCGGAGCCTAGGGCCTTCATGCCGGCGGCGTCAGCCTGCGGGATGGGGCGCGTCCCCTTGACGACGATGGCCTTGAGGAGCTTGGAGCCCATGACCGCGCCGATTCCCGGCCGGCCGCCTGCCCGCCCTTCGAGGCTGCGGACGACGGCGTAGCGGGCCATGTTCTCGCCCGCCTGCCCGATATTCAGGACGCCGACGCCCTTGCCGTACTTGGCGTAGATCCAATCGTTCGTTTCGTAGGTCCCTTTGCCCCAGACGTCTCCGGCCGGGAGGAATTCGACCTTGTCATCCTCGACGGCGAGGAGCGTCGGGCGATCGGCCTTTCCCTCGACGATCAAAGCGTCGTAGCCCGCCTTCCGGAGGTGTTCCGCGACCCGTGTCCCCAAGTTCCCGTCGCCGTAGAAGCCCGTCAGGGGGGATTTGGCGGCGACGACCGCCTTGCCCGTGTTGGGGGCGGGGATGCCGGCGATCGGCCCTAGAGCGACGACGAGCTTATTCTCCGGGCCGAGGGGGTCGATTCCCGGCTTGAGCTCATCGTAAAGGATCTTGACGGCGAAACCGCGCCCGCCGACCCATTTTTTCGCGAAATCCTCGTCGAAGCTCTCTTTCTTGAAGGTTTTATCGGTCAGGTTGACCCTGAGAATATTGCCCGTCCAGCCGAACATGCTTTCCTCCGTCGCGTTCAGGCCCGTCGCCATCGACGTTCCCCTATCCGATAGCATACGGGGCGGCATGAGTCAAGGCGACTTGCCCGAAACAAGGATTTTCCATACAATAGGGACCTGCCGCATACGCCGGTCACGGGGACCCGGATGGTCCCTTCTTTTCGGGCGCGCGGTTTCCGAGAGCGAAAAGTGCAGGTGAACCGAAAATGAAACAGGAATCGCAGACGTCCGGGGAAGACCCCTCCCTTCTGCATAAGGTTCGCCGGACCCTGATCGGCGGGCCCAAGAACATCAAAGACCCGTCGCTCTTCCACAAGCTGGCCCTCATCCCGATCCTGGCTTGGATCGGGTTGGGCGCCGACGGGTTGTCGTCCGCCGCCTACGGACCCGAGGAGGCTTTCAAGGCCCTCGGACGACACACATACCTCGCGATCTTCCTGGCCCTGGCCACGGCCTTGACCGTCTTCATCATTTCCTATTCTTATTCCCGGATCATCGAATACTTTCCCTCCGGAGGCGGTGGCTACATCGTCGCGACCAAGACTCTCGGCGAAAAGGCGGGCGTCATCTCGGGATGCGCCCTCCTCGTTGACTATATGCTGACCATCACGGTATCCATCGTTGCCTGCGGGGACGCCCTCTTCAGCTTCTTCCCGGCCCAGTTCCAGGAATACAAGCTCCCGTTCGAGATCCTGGCGATTGTGATGCTGGTCGTCCTGAACCTGCGCGGGATCAAGGAATCGGTGACCTTTCTGGCCCCCATCTTCCTGGTCTTCGTGGCGACCCACCTCTTCATGATCGGCTATGGCATCTTCTCCCATCTCCCGCAGATCGCTCCCGTCGTCCACGGCATCAGGGGCGATTTCAGACAGGGGATCGCAACCCTCGGGATGGGCGGCCTGGCGCTCCTCTTCCTAAAAGCGTTCTCCATGGGCGGCGGGACCTTCACCGGGATCGAGGCCGTTTCCAACGGCCTCCAGGTCCTCCGAGAGCCCAGGGTCCATAACGGCAAGAGGACCATGCTTTATCTTTCGACGTCCCTGGCCTTCACGGCGGGCGGCATCCTGGTCTGCTACCTTCTCCTCAACGTCACCCCTATCGCCGGGAAGACCCTCAACGCCGTTCTCGCCTCGACGCTCTACCAGGGCTGGGGTTTCGGGCCGCTTCTGGCCCTTGTCACGATCTTCTCGGAGGGGGCGCTCCTCCTCGTCGGGGCCCAGGCCGGGTTCATGGACGGCCCCCGGGTCATGGCCAACATGGCCGTCGATTACTGGTTCCCGCGTCGGTTCGCCTCGCTCTCCGACCGCTTTACGATCCAGAACGGCGTTCTGCTCATGGGCGGGGCGTCCATCCTCCTCCTCTTGTACGCCCGAGGCAGCATCCAGACGCTCGTCGTCATGTATTCCATCAACGTTTTCCTGACCTTTTCCCTCTCGAACCTGGGCATGTCCAGGTTCTTCATCAAGAACCGAAACAAGGACAAGGCGTGGAAAAAGCACCTTCCCGTACACATCATCGCCCTGGTCGTCTGCACGACGATCCTCATCGTCACGGCCATAGAGAAGTTCCTTGTCGGTGGCTGGCTGACCCTGTGCATCACGGCGGTTGTCATCGTCCTCTGCTATCTGACCCGGGCCCATTACTCCAAGGTAAGGGGCGGGGTCCGGGAGCTGGACGAGCTGTTGACGAGCCTGCCCGTCAAGGGACCGGTCAACACGGACCCGGTCGACCCCAGGAACATGACGGCCATCCAGCTGGTCAATAGCTACAATGGGTTCGGCGTCCACACCTTCCTCTCCGTCATCCGGAGCTTCCCCGGCCTCTACAAGAACTTCGTCTTCCTGTCGGTCTCCGAAGTGGACGTCAGCGCATTCAAGGGCTCGGATGCGGTCCAGACCTTGACGGCCTGCACGAACTGCGACCTCGACAAATACGTCGATTTGGCCAGGAAACTGGGCTTTGCGGCGACATCGAGATTCGACATCGGGACCGACATCGTCCATACGGCCGTCGATCTGTGCGAGAAGTCGGCTAAGGAGTTCCCGCGCTCGACCGTTTTCGCCGGGCAGTCAGTCTTCCGCCAACCCAACCTTCTCCACAAGCTCCTCCACAACGAAACGGCGTTTGCCATTCAGCAGGAGCTCCGCTGGCGGGGGATCACAACGGTCATCCTGCCCATCCGCATCAACATCTAAACATTAGGAGTCGCCCATGGCCAAGAGATTAACCAGGTCGCTGAATCGGAAGATGCTCGGAGGGGTCTGCGGCGGGTTTGCCGACTATTTCGATATCGATCCGTCGCTCGTCCGGCTTATCTTCGTCGGCCTCGCCCTGGTCACGGCCGTCCTGCCGATGCTCATCTTCTACGTCATCGCCTGGATTGTCCTCCCCCTCGAGCCGGTCCAGAAATAGCGCGTTGACTTGTCATGGGTTATCGGATATAACCTAGTCGGTTTGCGGGATTAAAAATGAAGAACGCCCTCGACCTGTCCTTCAAGCATATCGCCATCGAGGGCGTCTTTAAGTCCCGCAAAGGCCAGATGGCTAACCTCCTGGCCCAACGCGCAGGAGGGAAGATCGTCCTCGACCACGTCGGCAACCCCTACCTAAAGGATTTCTACGGGGAGAAGGAGGGGGCGGCCTTCCTGGCCCAGCTTGTGTTCCTGGCCAACCGTTACCACCAGCAGGTGCGCCTCTTCCAGCGGGAGCTCTTCGTCGACCGCGTCATCTGCGACTACCTCTTCGAGAAGGACAAGATCTACGCCTACCAGACGCTCTCGGACGACGAGCTCCTCGTCTACGACAAGATCTACAGCATCCTCGCCGAGCGGGTGCCTAAGCCCGACCTCGTTATCTACCTCCAGATCTCCCTGCCGACGCTCCTCCGCCGGATCGCCCGGGAAGGGGACCCCGTGGAGAAGAACGTCTCCGAGAAGTACCTCGAGGACATCGTCGAGGCCTATGATTACTTCTTCTTCAACTACCAGGCTGCTCCGCTCCTCGTCGTCAAGGCCGACGACCTAGACCTCAGCCGCGAGGACGACGTCGACGATCTCCTCGAACAGGTCAGGCAGATGAAAAAGGGGAACCTCTATTATGTCCCGCAGAGCTTCGGGGCGAAACTCCCGAAAAAATGATACAATAAAGAGGAGCGCGGAGGCCGTCGTGCCCCGGGACTCCTGAGGAACGAAAAGAAAGCGCTTTACCTCAACCCCGCCAAGGGCGGGGTGGGGAGAAAGGGAAACGACATGTCCGAACTGAATTCCTCCAGGGTTACCGTCCCGTCGCTCCGCGCCCGGAAGGCGGCGGGGGACAGGATCACGGTCCTGACCGCCTATGATTTCCCTACGGCCCGCATCCTCGACGCGTGCGGCATCGACGTCATCCTCGTCGGCGACTCGCTGGGCATGGCGGTCCTTGGGCACGAAAGCACCGTTCCCGTAACCATGGAGGAGATGATCCATCACACCAAGGCGGTGACGCGGGCGGTGCGCCGCGCCCTGGTCGTCGGGGACATGCCCTATCTCTCGTTCCACCTGTCCGTCGAGGAATCCGTCCGCAACGCGGCCCGGTTCCTCAAGGAGGCCGCGGCGGGGGCGGTCAAGATCGAAGGCGCCACGGCAAAGCGGCTGAAGCTCGTCGAGGCCCTCGTCGAGGCCGAGGTCCCCGTCATGGGGCACGTGGGCCTGACGCCGCAATCCATCTGCGGCCTCGGGCAATACAAGGTCAGGGGGACGACCCTCGACGAAGCCCGTCGGATCGTCGCGGGGGCCCTTGGGCTCGAGCGTGCCGGGGCGTTTGCCGTCGTCCTGGAATCGGTCCCTCTGGAGATCGCCCGCGAGATCACGTCCCGGCTCTCGGTCCCGACCATCGGGATCGGCGCCGGACCCCATTGCGACGGCCAAGTCCTGGTCTTCCACGATATGACGGGATACGCGATGGGCCCCCTGCCCAAGTTCGTCCGCAAGTACGCGGACCTCGGCGCCGTCATCGGAGACGCCATCCGCCGGTATATGGAGGAGGTCCGGTCCGGGGCCTTCCCGGACGACGGGACTTCGTACCACCTCAAGTCCTCCGAATCCGGCAAGATCCTCAAGGGGCTCGGAAGCCCGAAGGCCCGAACGACAGGCGGGAGGAGGCGATGAGGATCGTGCGGACGGTCGAGGAGATGAAGGCCGTTTCCCGAGGGCGCCTGGCCCGGGGGGAACGGATCGGCTTCGTTCCGACCATGGGTTCTCTTCATGAAGGGCACCTCAGCCTGGTGCGCGCGTCCCGGGCGCGGACAGACGTCACCATCGTCAGCGTCTTCGTCAACCCCGCCCAGTTCGGCCCCGGGGAAGACCTCTCGTCCTATCCGGGGGATTTCGAGCGGGATGCCGACCTCCTCGAAAAGGAAGGGGTCGACTATGTTTTCCACCCCGGGCCCTCCGAGATGTATCCGGAGGGCTTCCGGACGTTCGTCGAGGTCAGCGACCTCCAGGACAGGCTCTGCGGCCGCTCGAGGCCCGGCCACTTCCGGGGTGTTTGCACGGTCGTCCTTAAGCTCTTCAACATCGTCCGGCCCGACGTCGCATTCTTCGGCTGGAAGGATGCCCAGCAGGTCATCATCCTGAGGAAGATGGCCGCCGACCTCGACCTGGACGTCCGTGTCGAAGCCCTCCCCCTGGTCCGGGACGAGGCCGGCCTGGCCCTGAGCTCGAGGAACAGTTATCTTTCGGCCGAAGAGAGGAAAGCCGCGCTCGTCCTTTCTCGGAGCCTGGCGGATGTCAGGCTGACGGTCGAAGCGGGGGAGAGGGACGCGGGCGTCGTCGCGAGGCGGATCAGAGAAGCCGTCGCGGGCGAGCCCCTCGCCCGTCTCGACTACGTCGAGGTCGTGGATCCTGTGAGCCTCCGGCCCCTGGACCGGATCGATGGGGAAGCGCTCGTCACCTTGGCCGTTTTCATCGGAAGGACGCGGCTTATCGACAACGTCCGGATCACTCCGGCAGGGAAGGGATGAAATGAACAGAACGTTCCTCAAGAGCAAAGTTCATCGGGCCGTCGTCACGGCGGCCGATATCGATTACGAAGGCAGCCTCGGGCTCGACGAAGACCTGATGAAGACGGCCGGTCTTCTCCCGTACGAACGGGTTGAGGTCTATAACGTCGATAACGGCGAGCGTTTCGCAACCTACCTGATCAAGGCGGAGCCAGGCTCAGGGACTGTGGCGATCTACGGCGCCGCCGCTCGCAAGGCCGGGGTCGGGGATAGGATCATCATCGCCGCCTATGCGAGCCTCTGTGAGGACGAGATCGATTTCTTCATGCCCAAGATCGTCCTCGTGGACGACCGCAACCGCGTCAAGGAGATCCGCGGAGGGCGTGCCGGCCTTCTTCCGCGAGCCTAGAAGAGGATCGTCAGGCCGGCGAAGACGGCCGAGAGGACGAAGACCAGGAGAGTCAGGGCGAAGACCATCATGCCCAGCGTCGGGGCGAGCCTCAGGAAGCCTCTGTAGACGCGGACGATCAGGAGCTTGAGCAGGAGAAGGACGACGAACGCGAGGGCCAGGACGACGTGAAACCCGGCCCGGACGGAGAGGGAATCCCCCGCGGTGACCCAGAATTTTGCTCCCAGGAACGCCAGCGGCAGGATCAGGACGATAAAGGCGCCCCCGGCGTTCCTGTGGAGCCTCCTGAGCTTTTCGGGGTCCCCCTTGCGTTCAGCCCTCCCCATCAAACCCATCTGGCTCGCGAAAGCCACGGTCCCGGCCGCGACCAGCGCGGTTGCGATCATCGTTTTGATCAGATGAGGAGACATACGAGCCTCCAAGCGGTCATTCCTGGTGATAGTTCGGAGCTTCCTTCGTGATGACGACGTCGTGGACGTGGCTCTCCTTGAGGCTGGCCTGGGTGATCTTGATGAAGCGGGCCTTCGCCTGGAGCTCGGGGATCGTCCGGCAGCCGGCGTATCCCATGCCGGCTTTGAGACCGCCGACCAGCATCTGGACGATGGCCGTGGCGCTGCCCTTATAGGGGACGCGCCCCTCGATGCCCTCGGGGACGAGTTTGCTGTCGGCGCCGACCATGTCCTGGAAATACCTGTCCCGGCTCCGGCCTTCCTTCATGGCTTCGAGCGAGCCCATGCCCCTGTAGGTCTTGTAAGCGCGGCCCTGATACATGACGACCTCGCCGGGGGCTTCGTCCGTCCCCGCCAGCAGGTTGCCCAGCATGACGGAGTCGGCTCCGGCGGCGATGGCCTTGGCGATGTCCCCGGAGAACTTGATGCCTCCGTCGGCGATGAGGGGGATGCCCTTCGGGCCGGTGACCTTGAAGACGTCGGCGATGGCTGTGAGCTGGGGGAGGCCCGCCCCGGTGATGATCCGGGTCGTGCAGATCGAACCGGGCCCGACGCCGACCTTGACCGCGTCCACGCCGAGGTCGACGAGCGCTTCGGCGGCCTCGGAGGTCCCGATGTTGCCGGCGATGAGCTCCTGGCCGTGGAACTCCTTCCTAATCATGCGGACGGTGTCCAGGACCCGTCGCGAATGGCCATGAGCGTTGTCGACGACGAGGACGTCGCACTTGGCCGCGACGAGCGCCGCAGCTCGCTCGAGCGTATCCTCGCCGACGCCGATGGCCGCGCCCACCCGCAGGCGGCCGAGCGGGTCCTTGGCAGCGCCCGGATACTGGGTCCGTTTAAGGATGTCCTTGTAGGTGATGAGCCCCTTGAGGTGGTAGCTCTCGTCCACCATCATGATCTTTTCGATCTTGTGCTCGTGGAAGAGTTTCTCGGCCTCCTCCAGGGAAGTCCCGATGGGGACCGTGATGAGCTTCCGGGTCATGACCTTGGCGATGGGCGTGCTCAGCCGGGTCTCGAACCGGATGTCCCGGTTGGTGACGATGCCGACGAGTTTGTTGTCCGCGTCCGTGACCGGGAGACCCGAGATCCGGTATCTTTTCATGACCTCTATGGCCTTCTCGATCATCTCCTCGGGCCGCATCGTAATGGGGTCGACGATCATGCCGCTCTCGTGGCGCTTGACCTTGTCTACCTCCTCCGCCTGGAGCTCGACGGACATGTTGCGGTGGATGATTCCCAAGCCGCCCTGCTGGGCCATGGCGATGGCCATCCGCGACGACGTCACGGTGTCCATGGCCGCGCTGATGACCGGGACGCAGAGGGGGATGTTCCGGCTGAATCGGGTCCCGACCTCGGCCTCCTGGGGGCTGACGTCGGAGGCGGCCGGGACGATGAGGACGTCGTCGAAGGTCAACCCTTCCTTGATGTCGAGATCCAGCATGATGCCTCCTTGCCTTATCTCTTCCTCTTGCGGCCGGGGATCGTGGACCGGGCCTGTTTCGCCCTCGGCGCCTCGATTTCCGCGGCCCCGCCTTCGGACCTCTGGTAGAACAGCGGGCGCTCGCGCCTCACGGGTTGTTGGGGCGCCTCTTCGGAGACGATCGGCTGGATGAGGAACAGGTAGCGCAGAGCATCCTCCTCCACCCGGTCCATCATCGCCTGGAACATCTCGTAGCTTTCTTTCTTGTATTCGACCAGTGGGTCCCTCTGGCCATACCCCCGGAGGCCGATGCCCTCCTTGAGATGGTCCATTTCGAGCAGGTGGTCTTTCCACTGGGAGTCGATGACCTGGAGAAGGATCATCCGTTCGAAATCCCGCATTCGGTCGGGCCCTAGGAGCTTCTCCTTGTCGTCGTACGAAGCCCGAAGGGCGGCGACGATCCTCTCCCGGAGCTCCTCATGGGTGACGGTGGCCCAGTCGATCCCGAGCTTGTCGATGTCGAGTGCGAACTGGGCGAAGAGGCCCGTTTTCAGACCGTCCCGGTCCCACTCGTCGGGGGGTTTTTCCTTGTTGGCCGACGTGTCCATAAGCCAGTCGACGATGGACTCAACGAGTTCGGCGAAATACTCCTTGAGGTCCTTGCCGTGCAGGAGCTCCTTCCGCTGGGCGTAGATCGCCGCGCGCTGCTTGTTCATGACGTCGTCGTACTCGAGGAGATGCTTGCGGATGGAGAAGTTCTGGGATTCGACCTGTTTCTGGGCCCTCTCGATGGCCCGGGAGACCATGGCGTGCTCGATGGGAACGCCCTCGCCCATGCCGATCCGGGCCATCAGCCCGGAGATGCGGTCGCTGCCGAAGATCCGCATGAGGTCGTCCTCAAGGGACATGTAGAACCGAGACGAGCCGGGGTCGCCCTGGCGGCCCGCCCTTCCGCGGAGCTGGTTATCGATCCGTCGCGCCTCGTGGCGCTCGGTCCCGATGACGTGGAGGCCTTCGAGCCCGACGACTTTGTTGTGCTCCTCCAGCGTCGTCGCCGAGACCTCGTCCAGAGCCTTCGCGGACTGTTCGGGCGTCGCCTTGACCGGGTCGACGCCGGACTTCTTCAGGCTTTCCCGGGCCAGGTACTCCGGGTTGCCGCCCAGCAGAATGTCCACGCCGCGGCCGGCCATGTTGGTAGCGATGGTCACGGCGCCCACGCGCCCGGCTTGGGCGATGATCTGGGCTTCTTGCTCGTGGTATTTGGCGTTGAGGACGACGTGTTTGACGTTCTTCCTCCGGAGGAGGGTGCTGAGGTGCTCGGACTTCTCGATGGAGACCGTGCCCACGAGCAGGGGACGGCCCTTGCCGTGGCTCTCCGTGATCTCCTCGACGACGGCGTTCCATTTCTCGCCTGCCGTCCGGTAGATGACGTCCGGGCATTCCAGGCGGACCAGGGGCATGTTGGTCGGGATCTCGACGACGTCCAGTCCATAGATATGCCGGAATTCCTGGGCCTCCGTCAGGGCCGTTCCCGTCATCCCGGAAAGCTTCTTGTACATCCGGAAGTAGTTCTGGAATGTGATGGAGGCGAGGGTCTGGTATTCCTGTTCGACCTTGACCTTTTCTTTGGCCTCCAAGGCCTGGTGGAGGCCGTCGCTGTAGCGGCGGCCGGGCATCAGACGGCCGGTGAATTCGTCGACGATGATGACCTGGCCGTCCTTGACCATGTAGTCCACGTCCCGCTTGAACAGCGTGTGGGCCTTGAGGGATTGGTTGATGGCGTGGACGAGGTCCATTTGGGCGAGGTCATAGAGGTTGGGGACGTCGAGGTACTTCTCAGCCTCGGCGACGCCGGTCTCGGAGATGGAAACGGTCCTCGTCTTCTCGTCGACCTGGTAGTGCTTGTCCTTGTGGAAGTGGCGGACCAAGCTGTCGACCTTGTAGTACAGGGCCGTCGATTCGTCGGTCGGTCCCGAGATGATGAGCGGGGTGCGGGCCTCGTCGATAAGGATGCTGTCCACCTCGTCGACGATGGCGTAGTTGAACTCGCGCTGGACGAGGTCGGTGAGCCGGAACTTCATGTTGTCGCGCAGGTAATCGAACCCGAATTCGTTGTTCGTGCCGTAGGTGATATCGCGCCGGTACGCGCCGTAACGCTCCTGTTCGCCGACGTCGTGATAGATGGTTCCCACGCTGAGGCCGAGGAACCGGTAGATCTGGCCCATCCACTCCGTATCGCGCTTGGCAAGGTAATCGTTAACGGTCACGATGTGAACGCCCTTGCCGTCGAGGGCGTTGAGATAGGCGGGGAGAGTGGCGACCAGCGTTTTTCCCTCGCCCGTCTTCATCTCGGAAATGCGGCCGCCGTGGAGGACGACCCCCCCGACGATCTGGACGTCGAAATGGCGCATCTTGACGGTCCGCCAGGACGCTTCTCGGACGCAGGCGAAGGCTTCGATGAGGATGTCGTCCAGACCGGCTCCCTGAGAGAGCTTTTCCTTGAATTCGGCAGTCTTGGCGCGCAGTTGGTCGTCCGTGAGGGCCTGAATGCGGGGTTCGATCTCGTTCACGGCGACGACGACCGGGCGGATCTTCTTCAGGTCACGATCGTTCTGCGTCCCGAAGACTTTACGGATGAACCACTTGTACATTTCCTATTTATTAACAGAACGTCCCCGGAATGTCAATTTGGGGGTCAGCGGACGGGGATCTTCCGGAGGAGGGGATTGAGGCGGGTGAGGAGCTCGTAGACAGTCGTTCCGGCCAACCGGGCCGTCGCGTCGGCGTCGACGGTTTCGCCCCGGTCGCGGCCGATCAGGGTGACCACGTCACCGGGCTTCGCCCCGGGGACGTCGGTCAGATCCACGACCGTCATATCCATCGACACCCGGCCGAGGACCCGAACCTTCCGCCCGCGGACGAGCACCCGTCCTTTCCCGGACAGGGCCAGGGGATAGCCGTGCCAGTAGCCGACGGGGCAGATCCCAATTTTCGAATCGCGGGTCAGCCGTTCGGTGAAATCGTAGCCCAGGGTAGCGCCGGCCGGAAGGAGCTTGGTCTCCGAGATGAGTGTCCTCCAGGACAGGACCGGCCGGATGGAGATTCGGTTCTCCCAAGAGCGCCGCGTCTCACGGGACGGCCAATGCCCCATGAGCCCGATGCCGATCCGGGCCATGCTGTAATGCGCCTTGGGGAAGTTGAGGGCTCCGGCAGTGGCACAGGCGTGACGGATGGGCTGGAACCCCTCCAGGGCGAAGGCGGCGGCCGCCGCCTCGAATTCAGCGATCTGGCCCCGAGTGGCCGCCGTCCCGCCGGGGTTCTTGGCTGCCGCGAAATGCGTGTAGAGCCCCTCGACCGCGATTCTCCCGGGCCGGGACTTGAGGAATCGCAGGACCTCGGGCAACTGGGCCGGCAGGAACCCCTGTCGATGCATGCCCGTATCGACCTTGATGTGGACCAGGATCTTCCGCCCGTCCTCGGCCGAAGCCAGGGCCCGGAGGCTCTCGAAGCTTGAGACAGTGATGGCGACGCCGTTCCGGGCAGCGTCCCCGAAGCGGCTGGGGAGTGTGAAGCCCATGACGAGAATCGGCTTGCTTACGCCCTTCCGCCGCAGGGTAACCGCCTCGATGATGGAATCCACGCCGACGGCATCGATCCCTTGCTCCTCGAGGAGGGGGACGAGGTCGTAGAGACCATGGCCGTAGGCGTTGGACTTGGCCACGGCCATGATCCGGCATCCGGGCGCCAGGACGCGGCGGAAGACCCGCAAGTTATGGGCCAGGGCCGACCGGCTGATCTCGACCCAGGTCCGGAGGCCGTTCCGATCGGAAGGGGAGACGCTCATTTGATATATCCCAGGGACCGGAGGTTCTCCATCTCGTTCTTTGGAAGCGTCCCGAGGTTCAAGGCCACGGGGCGGTTGTCGAGCTCGGAGAACCGGCCGAGCCATTCGAGGAAGAGGACCTTGAACAGGAGTCGGACGCTCTCTGTCCCGGCCCCGGCTTCTGCGAAGACGGGTTCGGCCCGGCGGTAGAGCGTCTCGGTGTCCGCGGCCAGGTTAATGATCGCGTACCAGTCGCGCCAGCGGAGCCCGAAGTCGCCAACGTTGGAGAACGAGCGGGACACCGACATGGCGTCGTCCTGGTCCCGGACGGCCGCGGCCGGGAGCCAGCTCTTCCCATCGAGCGCGACCGATTGGCCGAAGAGGTCCAGGAGGGTAGGGAACGCGCCGGCGAGCTCAACGACGCCCTTAACCCGACCCTTGAGGCCCATGGCCGCGGGGAACTTGACGAGGAGCGGCACGCGGGTCGTTTCCTCGTAGACCTTGGCCCCATGACCCCAGAACCCCCGCTCGTAGAGCGATTCCCCGTGGTCCGAGAGGACGGCAATCAGGCTTTCGTCGTAGGAGCCCCGGTCCTTCAGGCTCTCCAGGAGCTTCCCGACTTCTCCGTCGATATACGCGATGGCCGAATCGTAATTGTCGATGACCGCCCGGACCTCGTCGGGACCGAAGGGGCGTTCGGCGTTGATCTTCTGTTGGAACTCTTCGAGGACACCGTGGACGAAGGCCTTGTCCTTCGGGGCCGAGAACATGTCCAGGAAAGGAGGTGGAGGCACGACGGGCAAGTGAGGCTCCATGAGGTGGACATAGCTGAAGAGCGGGCCCTCATGGGCCAGCCAGCCTTTGAAATTGGAAGGCAGGCTCCTTTCCTCCCCTCGGCGCCATTCGCCGATGTGGGGAAAATAATCGTCCACTCCGCGCGTGAAACCCATGTTCTCCGAGACGTTCCCCGTGGCCGTGAAGAGTGACGTCCGGTAGCCCTTGGCCTTGAGGTAGACGGGAATGGTCAGGAGGCGCTCCGAAAGCTTGTTCACCAGGATGCGGACCTTGTGGCTCTCGGGGTATAGGCCCGTGAACAGCGTGGCCACGCTGGACCGGGTGAACGACGCGTTGGCGTAAGCGTTCTCGAAGACGACGGCGTCTTCGGCGAACCGGTCGAGATTCGGCGACGTCGGCCGCGCATAGCCGTGAAGGCCCAGGTGGTCCGGGCGGCAGGCGTCGATGAGGAAGAGGAAGATGTCGGGCCGGCCTGCGAACTGGGGCGTCCCGGGGGCCGGGGTGTCCCGGGCCGGAACGACGGAACGTTCGACGATGTCGAAGCTCCCGGACTTGGCCAGGAACGTGGCGTATCCCGGGGAAGAACAGTCATATTCGTAGGCGATCCTCCGCGAGAACAACCCGGGCCTGCGTTCAAAGGTCCGGAGGGCCTCGCGGCCCTCGCGGAAGGAGACCTCGGTGATCCTCAGGGTGCCGCTCCCCGCGAACACCAGGCGCCCCTTCGCCCGCCCGGTTCCCATGGTCAGGGATTCGCCTTCCCCGAGATGGCGGCGCGGGCGGTCCTCCCGCGGGCCGGTCCGGACCGAGAGGACCCGCAGGACGTCGTTGGTCGTCTTATCGAACTCCAGAAAATTAAAACCGGCGTTCAATCGGGCGTCCAAGGATATAGATGTCGCCCTTGTCGAGGGAGCGAGCTCGCCGGCGGCCGCGCCGTTGACCAGGAACCGGATGGGCTTTCCGCGGAGCACGTAACTGATCGCGATGCGGGCGTCGGAACCGGATGTCCGCCAGAGGATGAAGCGCGCCAAGTTCTTTTGGGCGGAAAAAGCGCCGTCCCGGACCTCGAAGCCTCCCCAGACGTTCATCCGGCCCGACGCGGGGGCGATGGAGGACTGGTCCTTGCCCCAGACGAAGGTCGCCGGGAGGTCCCGGGAAGGGGTCCGGGTCCCGCAGGCATAGGCCCCCAGCAGGGTCATGCCGGCCAGGAGAACGGCGAAAGCTCTCTTCATGTCCGCGATTATATCGGACGCAGACCCCTTCGGCAAGCGTGGACAGACCGGATACAAAAATCATCGGTCCGTCCCGTCCGTGCCTCAAGCCCACCACACATTGCTCCATGCTAAGGACCAAATGGGATCGCCGCACGAAAGGACGAAGGGCTGTCCCCGAGTCCCGAGAAGGCGATCCCAGATCCTTAGAAATTGAGGCGAGACTTGAGGGCGGCGGCGGGAGAGCGGCCGATGAGGGCGGCGAGGTCCTCGAAGGGTGCGTTGCGGATGCCGTCGATGCTGTTGTAGCGGACGAGGAGAGCGGCCTTGCGCTTTGGGCCGAGACCGGGGATGCCGTCGAGGGCCGAGGCGAAGCTTTTTTTGGCGCGGCGGCCGCGGTGGAAGGCCACGGCGAAGCGATGGGCTTCATCCCTCACGTGTTCGATGAGCTTCAGGGCCGGCGAGGTCCGGTCGAGCCGGATACCCTTCCGGTTCTCCGGCGTGAAGATGATCTCCTCGCGCTTGGCGAGGGAGATCACGGGGACCCCCGTGGCGCCCGCATCGTCGAGGGCCCCGAGTGCGGCGGCGAGCTGGGGCTTGCCGCCGTCGACCAGGATGAGGTCCGGCAACCGGGAGCCCTCTTCCTTGAGGCGCACGCATCTCCTGCGGACAACCTCACGGAGGCTCGCGGCGTCGTTCGATCCTTCGACCGTTCTTATCTTGAACTTCCTGTATTCGGCCTTATTCGGCACCCCCCCGTCGAAGACCACGAGCGAGCCGACCGATTCGTCCCCCCCCGTGTTAGAGATGTCGAACCCTTCGATCCGCCAGGGGGCTTTTGCGAGCCCGAGGACCCGTGCCACAAGGAGGAGGGGAGGGGTCAAGCTTTGCGTGTTTCCCAGAGCGAGCGCTGCATTCTGTCCCGCCATTTCGGTCAGCCTGGCGTATTTGCCGGCCTTGGGGACGATCAGTCTGGTTTTCTTTCCCGGTTCCCGAGACATATCTTTCTGTAGGCGCCGGGTGCCTGTGGGCTCGAAGGGCAAGAGGATTTTCGACGGCTTTTCGGCCGATCCGTAGAACCTCGCGACGAGCTCGGCAAGGACCTTACGGTCGGAGCGCCCCTCCGTCCCCTCGGCGAGTGTTCCCCGGGAATCCCGGACCTTGCCCCGCCTCATGAAAAAGACGTGAAGGGCGGCCGCGTCCCCGGACCGCGCGTAGCCGACCGCGTCCAGGTCTTCGAGTCCGACGTCGATGGCCTGGGGCCTCTCACGGAGGTCTTCGAGCGTGCGGAGGAGGTCTCTCAGGCGGGCGGCATCCTCGAACTTGCGACCCGCGGCCGCCCCGACCATCCGCGCCTTAAGGTTGCGGGCGAGCTCCTCCGTCCGGCCCTCGAGGAAGAGCCGGGCGTTCTCGACGTCTTTCCGGTAATCGGCCGCGGATATGCGTCCGACGCAGGGCGCCGAGCAAAGTCCCAGGTCATGATCCAGGCAGGGCCGTTTCCGGCCCCTGAAAGCGGCGTCTTCACAGCCGCGGACCCCGAAGTATCGGTTGACAAGGTGGATGGTCTTGCGGGCGCGGCCGGCCGGGCTGAACGGCCCGAAATAGCGGGAGCCGTCGTTCACGACCTTACGGCTCATATAGATCCCGGGGAACTCCTCGCGGAGGGTCAGCTTGAGATAGGGAAAGCTCTTGTCGTCCTTGAGGCGGAGGTTAAACTTCGGCTTGTATTGCTGGATGTAATTGTTTTCGAGAAACGCGGCTTCCTTCTCAGATCCGGTAAGGATGTAGTCGATGTCGGCCGTCTCCCCCAGGATGTTCCGGACCTTGATATCCGGGCCGGCAAGGAAATAAGACCGCACGCGGTCCCGCAGGGACCGGGCCTTGCCGATGTAGAGGGCCCTCCCCTCCGCGTCCCTGAAGAAGTAAATGCCGGGCTCGTCGGGGAACCCTGCGACCTTCTCCCTCAGCGAGCCCGTCATTTCCATTCTCGTCCTTCCGGCTCCCGCTACGGGGCGAGCTCGAGTTCTCGCTTCTTCAGGCGGCTGAGCTCGTCCCGGTATGCGGCGGCCTTCTCGAATTCGAGGTCCCGCGAGGCCCGGGCCATTGCTTTTTCGAGTTCGGCCATCCGTTCCTTCCTCTTTTCCGGCGACAGGGCGATCTCCATGTCCTCCGGGATGCGCGTCAGGTCGACGTAATCCCGCTCGTAGACACTGTTCAGGGCCTCATCGATGCCTTTGACGACGGACTGCGGCGTGATCCCGTGGCGAAGGTTGTACTCCTTCTGGATCGCCCGGCGGCGGTTCGTTTCGCCGATGGCCGCCGTCATCGACTTGGTCATCGTGTCCGCGTAGAGGATGGCCCTCCCGAAGACGTGGCGGGCCGCCCGGCCGAACGTCTGGATGAGCGCGCTCGCGGAACGCAGGAATCCCTCCTTGTCAGCGTCCAGGATGGCCACGAGGGATACCTCGGGGAGATCGAGCCCCTCCCGCAGGAGGTTGATGCCGACGAGGGCGTCGAACTCTCCTTTCCTGAGGTCCCTCAGGATCCGGACCCGTTCGAGCGTCTCGATCTCCGAATGCAGGTAGCGGACCCGGAGCCCCATCTCGTGGTAATGGCGCGTCAGGTCTTCGGCCATCTTTTTTGTCAGGGTGGTGACGAGCGTCCGCTCGTTCCTCTTCGCCCTCGCCGCGATCTCGGCCATCAGGTCGTCGACCTGCCCCCGGACGGGACGGACCTCGATTTCGGGGTCGGTGAGGCCCGTGGGCCGGATGACCTGCTCGATGATCCGGCTCCCGGACCTCCCGATCTCAAACGGTGCCGGGGTCGCCGAGACGTAGATGACCTGCCCAACCTTGGCCTCGTATTCCTCAAAATTCAGCGGACGGTTGTCTAGTGCCGAGGGCAGGCGGAAGCCGTGTTCGATGAGGGTCGTCTTCCGTGACCGGTCGCCGTGGTACATCCCCCCGATCTGGGGGACGCTGACGTGGGATTCGTCGACGATCGTCAGGAACCCCTCCGGGAAGTAGTCGAGGAGGGTGAAGGGCGGCTCGCCGGGCTTCCGGTCGGAAAGGTAGAGCGAGTAATTCTCTATGCCGGGGCAAAAGCCGAACTCCCGGAGCATGTCCAGGTCGTAGAGGGTCCGCTCCTCGATCCTCTCCGCCTCGACGAACTTGCCCTCGGCCCGGAATGCGGCGACACGGTCGACGAGCTCCCTCTCGATGCCGTCCGCGGCGGCCCTCAGGATCTCCCGGGGAGTGGAGAAGAACGTCCTCGGATGGACCATGATCCGGTCGAAGGTCTCCAGGGTCTTCCCGAGGAGGGGGTCGACGGCGGACAGGGCCCTGATCCGTCCGTCCTCGAGCTCAACCCGGTACGCGAATTCCTCTGTGGAAGGGAAGACCTCGACGACGTCGCCGCGAACGCGGAAGAAGCCCCGCTTGAAGTCGGATTCCCGGCGCTCGTACTGGACCTCCGTGAATCGCTCCAGGAGCCGCTTCCGGCCCAGAGCCTGGCCGACCTCCAAGCCGAAGCTCATCTCGTGGTAGGTGGCCGGAGCGCCGATGCCGTATATACAAGAGACCGAGGCGACGACGATCACGTCCCGGCGCTCGAAGAGGGAGTTGGTGGCCCGGAGGCGGAGGCGGTCGATCTCGTCGTTGATGGTCGCCTCCTTGGCGATATAGGTGTTCGAGGAGGCGATGTAGGCCTCGGGCTGATAATAGTCGTAATAGCTGACGAAGTACTCGACGGCATTCCCCGGGAAGAAGCGCCGGAATTCCTGGTAGAGCTGAGCGGCCAGCGTCTTGTTGTGGGAGATGACGAGGACCGGGCGCTGGGCCCGGGCGATGACGTTGGCCATCGTGAAGGTCTTGCCCGAGCCGGTGACCCCCATCAGGACCTGGTGTCTCTCCCCGGCGGCCAGACCCTCGGCTAGACGGTCGATGGCTCGGATCTGGTCTCCCCGGGGTTCGAAATCGGAACGGAGGTCGAACGGGCGCATCTGTGGCATTATAACAAAATTTGTGCTATATAGTTTCTACGACAATCCCATATGCGGTCCATAAAGGAGGGCCTATGAAGAAAATCTTGCTGTTGACCGTGATCGCGATCCTCGCCGTCGCCGCGTTCCTCGCGGCGGGGCCCGCGGCCGAAAAGCCGCGGATCGGCGTCCTGCGATTCACGAACCACACAAGCGCCGGCTGGTGGAGCGCTTCCGTGGGCTCGGAACTGTCCGATATGCTGGCTTCCGAGCTCGCTTCCACCCGGTCCTTCCAAGTCCTCGACCGCAAAGACATCGATGCCGTTCTCGGAGAACAGGACCTAAGCAACACGGATAGGGTCGATGCGGCGACCAAGGTCAAGATGGGCAAGCTCAAGGGAGCCAAGTATCTCGTCGCGGCCACCGTTTCCTCCTTCGAGGAAGGCGTCAAGGAAACGGGCGGCGGGGTCAGCTTCAAGGGCCTCAGCGTGGGCGGGAAGAAGGAGAAGGCCTATATCGCCATCGATCTCAAGGTCGTCGACTCCGAAACCGGCGAGATCGTCGACACCCGGACCATCGAAGCCGAAGCGAAGGGGCAGGGATTGAACGCCGGCCTGAACCTGAGGAACTTCAGCATCCACGGGGCCGATTATCAGAAGACGCCGACCGGGAAGGCCATCCGGGCCTGCGTCATCTACATCTCCGAGTACCTCGAATGCTCTCTGATCCAGGGCACGGACGCCGACTGCATGAAGAAATGGGACAAGATGGACCAGAAGCGGAGAGAAAAGGACAAGGGCTCGATCGATATAGATTAGGAGCGCCGCTCCATCCGGATAGCGCCCTTGAACTGGGCTCCGGCCATTACGGAGACCGTGGTGGCGACGACGTCGCCCATCATCCGGCCGGTCTCCGAGATGAAGGCCCGTTCGGAGGCGACGACGTTCCCGACGAGCTCGCCGTGAACGGTGACGTTGCGGGCCCTGACATCGGCTTCGACCCGCCCCCCTTGGCGGACGATGAGGTCGTGAGAGCCTAGGTCGATTGTCCCGGTTACCCGGCCGTCGACGGCGAGGTCCTCCCCGCCGGCGATGTCCCCCCGGAAGGACAGCCCACCTCCGATGCGAGAGGATCCGGCCGCCGGCTGCTTGAACTGGCTGTCTTCTTGGGCCATGATGTCCGCCTTTCCCGTTGGATTTTTCGATACATTCGACACCACCCACCCCGCATTTTTAGGTGGGTGGTGCTCAGTATCAACCCTGAGCATACCCAGGGCTTCAGACTGGGGAGTCGAATGGGTTGATTATATGTGCCGCGGGGCGCGGCTGTCAATCCGGCGCGTTCCGCCGAGCCCGCCAGGACAGAGAATCCGGCCGATCCGTGTTGACATCGATCCGGATTGTGCTAAAATTCTCCTGCTCAGCGGACGCTCGCGGGCGGGCATAGCTCAATGGTAGAGTACCGGCTTCCCAAGCCGGGAGTTGTGGGTTCGAGTCCCATTGCCCGCTCCATCAATTCCGCTTGTCAAACGCCTTCCATGAAAACCTGGCATCTCATTATTGAGCAATCCCCCCAGCGGGGCTCATGGAACATGGCTGTCGACGAATATCTGTTTGCCGCGGCCCAAAGAGAACATGCGACCTTCCTGCGGTTCTACCGTTGGGAGAGGCCCACGGCGTCCCTCGGCTATTCCCAGGATGCCGCCCGGGTCACCGACCTCGATTTCTGCCGGGCGAATGGGATCAGCGTCGTCCGGAGAATGACAGGGGGAAAGCTTGTCCTTCATCACCGGGAACTGACATATTCCCTGGCCTCGTCCGATGCCGGAACGTTTACGGACATGCTCCGGGAATCGTACCGGCGCATCTCGCTCGGACTGCTCCGGGGACTGGAACTCATGGGGTTGGACGCAAGGCTGGCTCTCTCTCCGCCTCCGGCCTACGCCCGGGGGACAATGCCGTGTTTCGCCTTTCCGGCCAGGGACGAGATCGAGATCGGCGGGATGAAAATCGTAGGCAGCGCCCAGAAGAGGACAGGACCGGCCTTTCTCCAGCACGGCTCCGTGCCCTTGGAGAAGGACGAAGAGCTCCTCAAGCGCGCGGCCCGGTCGGAAGCCTCCGACGGCGGAGTGCGTATGACCTCGCTCGCGGAGGCCCTGGGCCGGCCCGTGCCCTTCGTTTGGGCCGTCGAGCGATTCTCCCGTGGTTTTGCCGAGTTTTTCGCCGTCAATCTGGAACCCCTGATCCTCGGCGTGGCCGTCAGCGAGGAGATCGCCCGTATCGAAGCCGAACGCTACGGCAACGAAGACTGGACGCTTAAGCGCAGAGCATAGAGTTGTCGCGGGTGATAACAAGACAAGCTTGCTTGACCTGTTTGCCGACGCTGGCCCCGGCCTTGCCAGGGCCGGGAAGTCAAGGGGGTTGCTTTGACTTTTCGAAGTTCCGGTGTTACCATCAGCCCGGAACCGAGGGAATCCCATGAACGAGATCGAAGAACTCCTTAAATTGGACGCCGGGGACCTGCCGCCCCTGAAGCCCATGCTCCTCGACGACCTTTACCAAAATGCCCTCAAGAACCTCCACCTGGAGCTCGGGACCGGCCCGACCCTCTATCTGCTGTCCCCGTCCTATTCCGTCATGGCCCCTACGCCCAACGACATTGTGACCGATCTCATCACCCGGAAGGAGGGGCTCCTCGACCACATCAAAGAATACATAATCCAGAACCTGGCCATCTATTCCGTGCTCCTCGACACCAGCAGCTACTTCGTCGAACAAAACGGCTTCCTGGTCCTGGCCCGGCTCCTGGAGCGGGACTCCGAGGGACGGCGCTACGAGATCAAGTTCTACACCCACTCTCCCAAGGAACTGCTGTCCCACTACGAGGACAAGATCTACATCGGCCGGGATTTCGTCGACCTCTACAACTTCAACCGGAAGTACCTGGGCGTAAAGGAGAGCATCATCTCCCTCAAGAGCCAGTGCGAAACGCTCCTCGAGCGGGCCAAGACCCGGCTGAAGGCCCCGCAGGAGTACAAGTCCTTCTTCCAGGAGATCCGGGAGTCCGTTAGCGAGTTTCACACGGAAAGCTTGCTCCTCCTCCAACCCATGCCGCCCTACCTCGACTTCGCCAAGCTCTCGGGGAAGGACCTGATCGAGATCAACTCCCAGTACCGGACGATCAACCATTATCTGATCGAGCTCCACGACGAGGTCGCCGAGTTCGAAAACCTTCTGCGGCAGAAGAAGGAGACCGATTTCGTCCGCTACGTGACCAAGTACAAAAAGGACCTGACCAATCTCATTTCCTACTTCAACATCAAGATCAACGGCGTCCTCGCCCAGCGCATCTATAATTTTCGGAGCAAGCATTAGAGGGGGCAGGTCCTAACTTTTAACTTCTTGCTAAAAGTTAGGACCTGCCCCCTTGAGGCGCTTGTGGACGAGTTCGAGCCAGCGGGGAGCGGGCAGGAACCTCTTGGCCCAGGGAGCTAAGCGCTCCGGCATCCAGCCTCCCTGTCCCGCGCGATCGCGAGCCTAGCGGCCCGGCGCTTTTTCGGCCCCGGGGCGCTCGGCCTCTTCCACGACAACGTCGCCGTAGCTCGTTGATAATGTGACCGAAGGGCCTTCGGCGGCGCCGGCGAACGCTTTGACGAGCGACTCACCGTTCGTGGTTTCGACATCGGGGCGCTCGGCCAGGCCCCATTTGACCTCCCCTCCCTTGGAGCGGCCAACGAAGGGGAACCGGGCCCCCTTCGGCCAGAAGAACCGGACTGTCCCGTAGACATTCTTCACGTCGATCGCCGACGTGATCGCGCCCGGGGCCAGGACGGCGTCCGCGTGGGAAACGCTGATGTCCGCCCGGCCGGTGAAGTCGGCGAGGTCGAGATCTTCGTAGGAGGTCGCGATCCGGATCGTCCCGGCCGCGATGGAGCGGCCGACGACCCCCACGCTCCTTCCCTCGACGTCCAGGTCGCCCCGGACGCCGTTCGCGCGGACCCGTGCGTAAGTCGTTGCGACCTTCAGAGCGCCGCCGACCCCGTCGGCCGCCACGTCTGCGTGCTGCCCGACGACCGTGGCCGGCCCGATGTCGACAAGCGAGACATCCTCGTAGGTCGTCCGGACGTCCACGGCGCCCTTCACTCTCAGGAGGGAGACCTCGGTATGTTCGCCGGCGATCGTCGCTTCCGCGGCGGCGTCGCTCACCTCGACCTTACCGTAAGCATGATCGATCCGGACATCGCTTCCCGCCTGCCGGACGAGGACGTCGGCGTGCCGCGACGAAACGCGGCAGGCGGCCCCGACGCGGGTGATCGCGACGTCCTCGTAGCTGTTCGTGACGGAGAGCTCCTCCGCGACGTCCGCCGCGTTTACCTGTCCGTGGGGATTGTCGATCGCGCACCTCCGGACGCCGGACGCCGTGACCGTGCCGTAGGAGTTGACCACGACGACGTCCGCCCCCGAGGGCACGACGAGCCGGAAGCTCGTCGTGAAGCTTTTTTTCGGGAACGACTCGCGGTTCGTCGAGATCTCCAGCCGGCCGGCGTCCCGCACGATGACCGGCTTCAAGCCGTCCGCGACGGTCCGAGCCTCGGCCTCGGTCCTTCTCCGGACCTTCTTTAGGAGCGTCACTGTGACCGTCTCCTGGTCCGCGCCCCGGACCTCGACGTCTCCGTGGGCGTTGCGGACCTCGATCCGGGCGGGGATGGGGCCCTCGAGGGTTAGGGGTTCCTCGAAGTCGTACATGTGACCCCCGCCGAAGGGCCCCTCCCAATCCCCTTCGATCCGGATCTCCCCCGTCCGGGCCTGATAAAAGAAGACCCCGGCGACCACGATAAGGACGAGGAGCAGGAACTCTCTGGCCTTCATGACTTTAAATCCCGTCGGGCTTCCCGGTCTTCGCGGCCTCGTTCTTCTCCTTGATGCCGAAATAGAGCTTCCAGCCGCCCCATAAGATGAGGACGAGCGGCCAGAACCGGGCTACCGAATCCCAAACCTCGACATCCAGAGTGTCGAGCAGGAAAACGACGCCGATGGCAATAAGGATGAATCCCCAGACGAGGGAATCTCTACGCGCGTGTCGTGTCATGGCTTCCTCCTGAACTAGGCCTTCTTCGCCCGGGCGAAGTGGTCGAAGACGAGCTTGATGCCGAGACCGATGACGGCCAACGGCCAGAAATCGAACAGTTTGTCATAATCGAAGACGCCGAAATTGGCCAGGAGCAGGAGGGCGCCCAGCACGACGAGGACCACGCCCCAGAAAATGGACCCTGCTTTAGCAGGTTCGAGGATCTGGTCCTCGACCGCGGCCGTTTCGTCCTCCCGGCCCGTCAGGGCGCGTCGGTTGATGGCCGCGGCCGTCTGGACGGATTCGATGATCTGATAGAAATAGAATCCGGCCAGGATCAGTCCGAAGAACGGTTGGCCGTGGCCGTGACCCTGGACGGTCACCAGGCCGGCAAAGATGAACAGGTAGACGAGCCCCTTGACGTAGAGGCCGTTGTACATCGCCCCGATCCCGAACGGGAAGAGGCCGGCCAGGATGCCCGCCGCCGCCGGCGACTTCGGCGGCTTCCTCTGGATTACGATTCTTTCTTCCATGTCAATCCTCCATGTGTTTCAGAATTATTTATTCTTTTTCCCCGCCCTTGCTCAGGATGTCGACGTTCCTGAGGGAGCCGAGGAGGCGTTCCTTGCGGGCCCCGATCTCGTCCGGGATCGAGCCCGCCTTGACGTAGAGCCTCTCGATCCGGCCGTAGCCCGCGTGGACCTCCCGGTTGAAGCTTTTCTGGAGCGACCGGCCGCCGGGGCTGAAAGCCAGGAACGAAAGGAATACCAGCATGCCCGTCGCCCCGGCGAAGACGGGCTGGAGAGAGGGGCGGAGCAGGAAGTCGTGGATGGGCCGGAACCTCCTCTTCCGCTCCGGGATGGCATAGAGCCTGCGGAGCAGGCCGGGCGACGGCTCGAGCTCGGGCAGGGCTCCCAGGGTGTCCCGGGTGTCCCTCATGGCTTCAAGCAGGGAGGCGCATTCCGCGCAGGCGGCGAGGTGCGTTTCGACCTCCGCCTTTCGCGCGCCGTCGAGCTCGCCCTCGAGATAGGCCGAAAGCATTTCCTCGGCGTGGGCCGTGCTCATGAGTCCTCTCCTTTCCCGGGCCTCAGGATCCGGGCCAGCTGGAGCCGGCCCCGATTCACCCTTGATTTCACGGTCCCCAAGGGCAACCCCAGGTTTTCGGCGATCTCCTCGTAGGTCAGGCCCTGGATGTCCCGGAGGATGACGGTCGCCCGGATCTCCGGGGACAGGCCGTCAAGGGCCTTCCAGACGGCCTTCCGGTCCTCCTCCCGGGCGAGGCTCCTCTCGGGGCCGTCGAACGCCGTCTGGGCGATCGCCCTATCGTCGAAATCGTCCCTTTGCGTCCGCTCCCACCGGCTGTGCCTGTACTCGTCGATGAGGTGGTTCTTGGCCAACGTCAGGAGCCAGGCCGTGAAATTCCTCTCGAAATCGTACTTCCCCAAGGACCTGTACAGCTTGAGGAAGATCTCCTGGGCCATATCCTCCGCCTCCTGGCGGCTGCCGGAGAACTGATAGGCCATGTTGAAGACCTTTTTCGAATAGGCGTTAACGAGCATTTCCCAGGCGCTCCTGTCGCCGTTCAAGCATTCCCTTATGACCGTGTTCAAATCCACTCAATTCACCTTGGTTGACGGATGCGCCGGTAAAAAAGTTCCCTTGGGGTGTCCCCATTCTAATTTCGGGCCGGTAGCGTGTCAACCGGGAGCGGGTGCCCGGAACGACCGGCCCGGCTGGGGTCGGACGATTGCCATCCGGTCCCAAAACACATAGAATTTGAACGAGTTCCGGGTCCAACGGGAGGCGGGCGGGGCGCGGCGCTTGACCGCCGCTTCGTGCAACGATTGCCCCTGGCTCGGAGTTTAAAGGAACGAGAATGGATGAACAAGAGCTGATCCTACGGGTGCGGGAGGGAGACGAGGCGGCGTTCGCCAGGATCATGGAGATCTACAAGGATAGGATCGTGAACTATTTGTACCAATTCACGCGGGATTACCAGAGGGCGGTCGATCTTTCCCAGGAGACGTTCCTCAGGGTCTATTTCAAAGCCGACAGGTACAAGCCCATCGCCCCGCTGTCCTCCTGGATCTACGCCATCGCTTCCAACCTGGCCAAGACGGACGCCCGGAACCGCCGGAGGATGGCCACGGTTCCCCTCGACGACGTCCCGAACAGCTATAATGCCGGCACCTATTCCCAGGACCCCACGGACTCGGGCATGGTCCGGAACCTCAGGGCGGCCCTCGAGGCCTTGCACCCGAGATACCGCATCCCTGTCGTTCTCAAGGACATGGAGGGCCTTTCCCAGGAGGAGATCGCCCGGATCATCAAAAGGCCCGTGGGGACCGTCAAGGCCAGGATCAGCCGGGGCCGGGAGCACCTGCGGAGGATGCTCGAGAGCGCCCGCGGCGGGGATGCCGCCCCCGCCAAGAAAGAGGTGAGCGAACATGGAAGAGCGTAATTTCCTTGAAAAGATGAACAGGGTCGCCGCTCCGCCCGGCTTCGAGCGCCGTGTCCTGGCCGAGCTCGCCCTCCGGAAGGAACGGAGGCGGAGCTCCGTGCGGACCTGGCGATTCGTCTATGCCGGCGGGGCCGCCGTCTTCCTGGCGGCCGTCATACTCGCCGGCGTCTTCGTCCCCGACCGGACCGGCGGGAAGGACACGGTCGCGACGGCCCGGCTCGCGGGGAGGCCGTCCGAGGCCGTTCCCGTCATGGAGACCCTGGATTATTCGTCCGAATACCGCAACGCGTCCTTAGAGCCGCGAACGATATACATACTGGAGCAAGTCTCCGAGGTTTCGCCTCGGGAGATCACCTATTGAGGAGGTTAAGGGCCATGAACAAGAAACTGAGATCCGTCGGGCTGGTCATGGCAGCAGCCGTTTCCGTCGTCATGAACCTGGGGGCGGAGACCGCCGTCGGTCCCGGCACAGAAAGGGACATCGCCGCCCTGGCTAAGAAAGTCTATCCGTCCGTCGTCCGGGTCGAGGCCCGGAACGGGACCCGCAGGGTCGCCACCGGGGTCGTCATCGACCGGGACGGCCTCATCCTGACGACGGCCCTGATCTCGCCGCGCGACGAAAAGATCGCCGTCATCGCGGGGGACGGGCGGAAGATCGAGGCCGAATTCCTCGGGTTCGATTCCGAGACGCACCTGGCTCTCGTCCGGGCCAAGGACAAGGGGCTTTCGCCCCTGGCCATGGGCGAGGCCGGGGAGGTCGCTCCCGGGGCCTGGATATCGGTCGTCAGCGTCTCCCCGGAGATGACACCCGCAGTGACCCAGGGCATCGTCAGCTCGGTCTCCGAGGAGAGGCTGAGGCTGAACATCTGGGTTACGCCCGGATCGAGCGGCGGGCCGGTCGTCGACGAGAACGGCCGGATGGTCGGCCTGCTGCGCGGGATCTATACCGAGGACAGGCCCGTCGTATTTGAGTTCCGGGACAAGGAACAAGTGGGCTCCGGCTATGCTTTCAGCCAGGCCGAGGCCCCTTCGTCGGGCATGGCCGTGGCCATCCCGATGGACATCGTCAGGAAGGTCGCCTCGGAGATCAGAGATAAGGGGAAGGTCCAGAGGGGCTGGATCGGGCTGTCCATCGGTCAGAACGAGGATGATCGCATCGAGGTCGTCGGTGTCGACGACGAAAGCCCGGCCGAACTGGCCAAGCTCAAGGAAGGGGACTTCATCCTCGCGCTCGACGGCAAGGAGATCGTGAGCGCTTCGATGCTGGCCTCGGAGATCCGCAAGCGAAAGCCCGGCGACGACGTTACCGTGAGGATCGAGCGGGACGGCAAGCCGATGGACGTCAAGGTCAAGCTGGGCGAATACCCGGAGATCGAGGCCCGGCGCGAGATGGAGCTCAAGTTTCCGGGGCTCTTCCCCCCGGGTGCGCCGAGGCCTTTCGCCGACCTGCCCAGGGGCGCGGGCCCGAGGCCGCCCAAGGCTCTCCTCGCGCCCAAGGGTCGGGAGTTCTCCTGGGAACGGCGGAAGTACATCGGTGTCTATCTGGACGAATTGAACAAGGAGATGTCCTTCTTCTTCGGCGTCAAGGAAGGGACCGGCCTCCTTGTCAATCGGTTGACCCCCGGGAGCCCTGCGGAAAAGGCCGGCCTTAAGGTCGGGGACGTCATCGTCCAGGCCGAAGGCCGGCGCGTGGAGACGGTTAACGAGCTGAGTGGGGCCGTCCAGGATAAGAAAAAAGCCGATAAAATCAAGCTCGAGGTCCTCCGGAATAAGAAACCCCTTTCCATCGACGTCGAGGTCGCAGAAGAGGAGAGCGGCGGGGTTATCACCTGGGCCCTCCCCGGCGATTCCCGAGATCGTCTTATGGCCTATGGCGAATCCGCGAGGGCCTACGCCGATAAATTGGGAGAAGCCTTCAGCCGGGAAGCAAACAGCGATATGAGTAAGCTCGACGCCGAACTCTCCCTCATGGCCGGCAAGGCCAAGTCGGCCGCCAGGAACCTGAGATCCGCCTTCACCCGGGCGGTGAAGAGGATCTAGCCAAGTCAGCTGCTCCTGTATCCATCTCTCAAAAGGGGGACGGGGACCGTGGGTTCCCGTCCCCCGCTTTTTTAGGGCTTGGAGTTCTTGAGCCACTTGGCTTTGAGGGCCTCGAACTCGGCGGTCTCGAGGCGATGCCCATCGAAATACCCTAGGGCCTGTCTCTGCCGGAATGCTTCATAAAGGACGACGGCGACGGAGACGGAAAGATTGAGGCTCTGGACCATGCCTACCATGGGAATCCGGATGATTTGATCGGCGAATGCGAGGGCCTCGTCGGAGATGCCGGCCGATTCGCTCCCAAAGACCAGGGCCAGGGGGCGGCCGTAATCCACTTCGGTGTAGGGCACGGCCTCGTCGGAAAGCCGCGTCGCGACGATGGCGAAGCCCCGCTCTTTCAGGCTGGACAGGCACTCCGACGCCGACGCATGAATCCCGATCTCGAGCCACTTTTCCGTTCGGGTCGTGATGGCTTCATTGAACTCGAGAAGGTCCGGGTTAGGCGAAATGAGGTCAAGGTAAAGGATGCCCGCCGCGTCGCAGGTCCGGATGACGGCGCAGGCGTTATGGGCGATGGTCACGCCCTCCAGGACCACCCTGAGGTCCGGCTGTCGGCGAGATAGCACGCCTTCGATCCTCGTGATCCTCTTGTCCGTGGCCACGCAAAAGTTATAGCAGACCGGGATGGGGGATGCAACCGCAGGGGGCTAGCGCGGCCAGTGGACGACAAGCATTTTCAGGACCATCAGGCCCCAAAACGCGACGGTCCCGAGAACCGCGCGGCCTTCCTTGTTTTTTCGAAAAAGGGCGACATCAAAGCGGGCGCCGGTCTTCTCGCCGCTCCTTCCCGGGACGGGGAGGAAGAGCGGCACGGCCCGTTCGAAGGATCCGTAGGCCTCCGTGAAGAGCGCGCGCATCCGGTCCCTTTCCTCAAATATGATGACCGGATAAAAAACAAAGAAGTAGGCAGCCAGCAAGGCGGCCACCGGCCACGATCGGGCCGCCGCGGCAATGCCCGCCGCGATGAGAAGAGTGCCGAGGTAGAGCGGGTTCCGGGTGAACCGGTAAGGTCCGGAGACCGCCAGGACCTTTTCCTTCCTGAGGTGGCCCGCCGCCCAGGTCCTCAACCCGAGCCCGATGAGACTCATACCGAGTCCGGCGACAAGGCTCGCCCATGACGGGCGGGCGAAGACGATGGACCCGATGAGCGCCGGAGTGCCGGCCCGGACCCGCCAGCGGTAGAGGACTTCGCGGAGCTTTCGGTCAGACATCCCGGTCCAGGACCTCCCTGACGAGCTCAACGACGTCCGCGGCGAAGACGGCGCTCATGCAGGCGACCGTCGGGCAATCTCTCTTCCAGCAGGGACGGCAGTCCATCGGGGCCAGGGCCGTCCTGTCCCGTTCCCGGAACGGGCCGTTGCGTTTCGGGTCGGTCGGGCCGAACAAGCCGACGACCGGAACGTCCAGGGCGCAGGCCGCCTGCAGGGCGAAGGTGTCCCCGCTGATGAGCAGGCCGGATGCCGCGATGAGGGAGAGAACTTCCGGGATCGTAAAGAACGGAGCCACGGCGACGTCCGTTCGACCTGCGATCGCCAGGGCGGCATCCATCTCGGCCGCGTTCCCCCAGAGCAGGACGGGGAAAAAGTCCTGCCGTGCGATCGCCGGGAGAAGCTCGATCCATCGTTCGGCCGGCCATCTCTTGCTTTCCCACGCCGCCCCCACGTTGCACAGGACCACCTTCTGGCCCGGTCTCCTGCCGAGCGCTTCGAGCGCCGTCGCAACGCGGCCTTGGGTGTCTTCGGGAATGATGAGGGGAAACTCGAAGCCGGGCGTTCCCGGCCTCAACCCCAGCTTCTCAAGCAGGCGGATATTCTTGCCGATGACGTGTCCCGTCTCCTTGTGTTCTTCGAGCCGCTCGGTGTAGAAGACCGCCGCTGCGGGCTCCTTGAGGTTTTTTCCGGAGAAGCCGATCCTCCGGCGCGCACCCGAAAGCCGGCCGAGGACCGCGGACTTCAACAGGCCCTGGAAGTCGATCGCGGTCCGGTCCCGTCGGCGGATTTTCCGGAGCCAGCCCTTTTCGCCGCGGACGACGATCTCGTCGATCCCCGGCACGAGTTCCAGGATCTCCCTTCCGGCCTTCTCGACGACCCACGCCAGCCGGGCTTCGGGGAATCCTTTGCGCAGGACCGCAAAAGCGGGAAGGGCATGGATGATATCGCCCAGGGAGCTCAGCCGGATGATGAGGAAGTTATCCACGCGTATCCTTCCGTCCGGCGACGAATTTGACGACGTCCCTCGTCGAGCGGACCTTCGGCCCGCCGGCTATGAAGACCTCGCCGCCCAACGCCTTGACGGTTTCCCGTTCCGGGACAGTGTGGACCGTATAATCCGAGCCCTTGGCGTGGACATCGGGGCGGAGGGCACGGAGGACCTTTTCGACGTTTGATTCGGGGAAGATGGTGACGTAATCGACGCATTCGAGCGCCGAGAGCATCTCGGCTCGCTCCCCCTGCAGCATGAGGGGCCTCCCGGCTCCCTTGAGGGCCCTCACCGAGCGATCGCTGTTCAAGGCCACGACGAGGACGTCGCCTCTCTCCGCGGCGCCTCGAAGGTATCGGACGTGCCCGACGTGGAGGAGGTCGAAACAGCCGTTGGCCAGCACGACGCGACGGCCGCGGCGCTTTTCGGCCGCGACGATCCTCGCGAGCCCGGCGAGGGTCCGGAGCTTTTTGGGTCTCAAGATCGGATCGCCTGTCTGAGCTCCCGCGGGCTGAGCGCGGCGGCGCCCTTTTTCATGACGACGACGCCGCCGGCGAAGTTGGCGAGCTCGGCGGCTTCCCGGAACGAAGCCCCGGCCGCCATGGCCACGGTGAAGACGCTGATGACGGTATCCCCGGCCCCGGTCACGTCGACGATGTCGGTCGTCCCGCGAACGGGGATGGGGAAAGGCGGTTTACCCTTCTCGAAGAGGGCCATGCCGCGCGACCCCCGCGTTACGAGCAGGGCGGGGGACCGAAGCTTTCTCAGGACTTTCGTCGAGGCTTCGTATAGGGCCGCAGTGTTCCCGCCGGGCGCCATGCCGAGGGCCGTCTCGACCTCAGACTCGTTCGGGGTCGCGACCGTTGCCCCCGCGAAGTCCATCAGCCGGAATCGCGAATCGACGGCGACGGGGACGCGGGCCGCCGACGCCTCGGGAAGAGACCCAGCGTAAATGTCTTCTTTGACAGTATCGTAGCTGTAATCGGAAACAAGGAGGGCGGCGCAATCCCGAATGACCGAGCCGACGGCCTTCCGGATGCGTGCCGCGAGGGCAAGGGAGTCGGGGACCCGGCCTTCGCGATCGATGCGCAGGATCTGCTGTTTGCGCGTGTTGTCATCGCCGGCCATGATCCTCGTCTTCAACGGCGTCCGATAGCTCTTCTCGGGAATGATGTGATCGGTCGGGATACCCTTGGATCTCAGGAGGCTCAGGATCTTGCGGCCCGCCGCATCTCTGCCGACGACGCCGACCGGAACCGGGAACGCCCCGAGGGCCTTCAAGTTTTGGATGGCGTTACCCGCTCCGCCCAGGGAGTATTCCTGGTCCTTAAAGCTCAAGATGAGGACCGGGGCTTCGCGCGAGATGCGCCGGGTCGTTCCGTAGAGATGTTCGTCGAGGATGAGGTCGCCCCAGACACCGATGCGAAGGCCTTCGAAACGATCGACGTACCCGAGGAGCTTTTCTCTATCCACTGGTTCGCGTTTCATTTGTCTTAACCGCATGGATTGTAATCGTAAACGGGTCGGAAGGTCAAACGCGGCATTGAAAAGCCGGGGAAATTCGTCTATATTCTGTCCGGCAGGCCGGAGTGGCGGAACTGGCAGACGCGCGGGACTCAAAATCCCGTCCTCGGAAACGAGGGTGTGGGTTCGATCCCCTCCTCCGGCATGAGCTTTCCCCAACTCTCACGCAGGATAACCCCCTCGAACGCGCGCTATGTTTTTCAGCATAACGGAACGCTAATCACAGAGACCAGGGAATTTATGCGAAAGCTTACGGGATACCCGAATTTGAGCCGGAGAGGCCCGTGGACCGATTTAAGGAGAGCAGGTCATTTTGTGTGTGGCCATGATGGGCTACCGTGATGGCGACATGTCCCTTCTTGTGCCCTTTGTCGACATATCGGTGAGCTTTAACAATTTGTTCGAGTGGATACGTTCTATCCATGACCGGTTTTAGCTTTCCCGCCTCAATCAGCCCTTTGAGAAAGATCAGATTTTCAGTCTTGTCGCCGCGGGCCGCTGAAGTAAGAACGTTCAGATAGATTCCATGCTTTTTTAAAGCCTTTTTGGATTGAAAAGATGAAATCTTGGCTACGGCGTCAAAAACAACGTCATAGGTCTCAGCGCTTCGGGTAAAATCCTCTTGTGTGTAATCCATCACCCGATCGGCGCCCATGGATTTTACCAGCTCCAAATTCACGGTACTGCAAACCACGGTGACTTCCGCCCCAAAGCCCTTGGCAAGCTGTACGGAATATGTCCCCACACTTCCGGAAGCTCCATAAATCAAAACTTTTTGTCGGCTCTGAATATTGGCCTTTCTGAGAATACCTAGCGAGGTCATTCCTCCGCAAGGGACGGCGGCGGCTTCCTCATAAGTCAGATTGTCCGGTTTTATTGCCACTTGCCCGTCTTCGGGCAGGCATTTGTACTCGGCATAGGCGCCAAAATTTACCCCGAAGGTAGATGCAAAGACCGGGTCGCCTATTTTAAATCGTTTGACATCTTTGCCTACCGCTTCGATATCCCCTGCCAGTTCCATCCCCAGGATGGTTCTTTTTGGTTTTCTGAGGCCCAAATACATTCGCGCGAAAAGCCATTGCCAGGCAGGGACTGTGAAGCTTCGCATCCTGCAGTCCCCGATATGCGCCGTTGTCGCATATACTTTTACCAGGACTTCATTGTCCTTGGGAACAGGCTTTTCCACCTCTTGGAGCTGCAGAACCTCCGGCGGTCCGTATTTTGTGTATACGATCGCTTTCATAAGTTCTTCTCCTATTCATTCCGCCTAAGAACCCACGCTATTTCTTGGTGCCGGGAGTGCCGACGATTTCATTTGACGATTTGAGGACCGACATGCCGGCTTCCATCGACTTGGGACATGTCTTGAAACCTTCATAGAAAGCCCGGCCCGCCTCGTCGAAGGATTTCGTGCGTGTGAGGAGCGACTGGATGTCCGGGATCATCTGCTTGGCGGTCGACATCAACTCGGCCCCTCCGGCCTTGGACGCAGCCCCGAGCTTGGTTGAAACGGCCGACCACTCCTTGAGAGTTTGGAGATAGTCGGTGAGAGCGTCGCTGCGGAAAGTCTCGACGCATTCGCCCAGACGGGCCAGCCCGCTTTGCAGAGTGGAGAGCCCTGCTTGGCTTGTGCCGATCCCTTGGGTTTTATCACAGCCGCAATTGCCGGGATCATAGGGGAGCCCTACCTGCCGAGGCGGACTGGTTGGCGGGGGCGGCGAGATCGGAGGCTCATCGCTCGGCGGCTCGCCGCCGGGCGGTTCCTGGGCCGGTGGTTCCTGGCCCGGAGGGGGTTCGGTTTCCGGAGTGGGCTCAGTCGGTTTCGGTGTCGGTTTTTTCGGATCGGTTTTGGGCGGTTTAGGCTCCGCGGGAGGCTCTCCCTGCCGGGGCGGCTCTCCGGTGCCCTTCCGGCAGATCTTCTGGCGACGGACGATATCCTCAATGACGCGACCCCAATGCTCGTGCCACTTAGCCGCCGCGGCCATGCGATCCGCCGTGCTCATGAGGCTCCCCAGATGCTTCCCGAATTCCGTGGCGGCCTGCAGGGTCTCGATCGTGCCGGAGATCGCCTGTTGCATCGCCGATCCGCCGAGCTCCACGATCATCTGAGAGACGTTGCTCACCTGGGACAGGGTGTCGCCGCCCTTCAGCGTATCCAACAGGTTGGAACCGACCCCGTAGATGCCGGAGGCGGTCTGGGCGGCCTTGCTGGCCCCGCCGGCCCCGCCGAGAGTGCCGATGATCAAGCCACCCGTCTTGATGAGCAGGTTGCCGGTGGAATCGGCGATCTTATCGGAGGCCTCCTCGAATTCCTTCGAGCCGAGGGCATCCATGAAGTCCTTCTCGGCCGCTTTTTGAGCCTCAGTGGCGATGCGCGATTCCTCGGCGAGCTTGGCGATGGTTTCCTCGTCGCAAGGCACCACCTCGACGGTCACCACCGGTCCGAGCATGCCGCTGCACTTGATCCGGGCCTGAAGCGTCGTCTTCCCTTCGCGGACGCCCTGGAGCTGGATCGAATCGCCCAAGTTCACGGCGGTCAGAACGGCGGGATCGGCGTGCACATACTCGAGACGGTCCGCCGCATCGGCGGGCTTCACCATCACAGGTATCGTGCGGATGCCCGGGACGCGTTTCCCGTTGCCGTCGAATAGGGAGATCTGCGGGATGGGCTCTCCGCCGTTGAACGATTCGACCTTCACGCACGCCGCCGGACGAGACGCCTGCGCGGTCTTCCCCTCCGGGCTGGTGTATTCGACATAAAGCGTGCCGCGACCCGGCGAAACGCCGCGCAGAGCGGCCGACGCGCCGTTGGCCTCGATCGAAAGGATCTCCTCTGGTTCGGCCCAGAAATGGTAACTGCCGCCTTCGGGCCGGCCCGTGGCTGTCATCCGTCCCTCGACTCCTTCCCCGAGCTCCGAACAGCCGTCCAGCGTGACCTCCACTTCAGATGCGGGCCTTTCGCCGCACTGAACGCTCCAGGAGATATTCACCGAACCTTCCAACGCAATTTCGCGGCCATCCTTTTTCTGGTAGGAATGGGAAGCGCTGCCCGAAGCGAAAAATCCTCCATCCTTGCGCGGGGTGTAGGTCGCCTGCAGTTTCTTGACAAGATCAGTCATCTCGCCCTTGGCAGCCAACTGCAAGTCCTCCGGGCTTGCGAAGACCCAATTCTCAGCCAGCGAGGCAAACCCCAGCGTTTCCAGTGGGACGATTTCGTACGTCGGGGCGTTGGCACCCGGGTCCCAGCCGGTTGCATATTTCTCGGTCCCGGATGCCTTTCCATTGCAGTTCCTGAAAAAATCATCCACAGCGATTCGGATCTTGCAGGGCGGACTCGAATCGAGCTCGGCAATGCCGGAATTCGGCCATGAAGACTCCGGGTTTATCGAGTAAGTCCACTTCTGCCAGGTTTCGACGCCTCCGCTATTGCTTAAAAGAGAACCCTTTCCATTGGCGGTCATGCGGTTCTTGTGGGAGACCATCTCAAGCGATATGTTTCCTCCACCATCGTCGCTTTTGATCTTGTATTCCACCGTCTCCGTCAACTGGGCGGTAAGCTCGTCATCAAGCTTGCCCTGATCCTTGCCTCCTGCGTTATGCGCCGAGGCCTTCACCGTGGCTTTTACAGTGAGAGTGACTTTGTCATTGCCCTTTGGGCTTTGACCCGAAGCATAAGCCAGTGAGGAGATTGCGGCCGTGGTGATGAGCAGCAAGTTGACGACTCTTCCATTTCTCATGCCGCGAATATACCGCCGGCCGTTCGGCGAAGTCAACCGTCCCCGCGTTGCTCTTTGTCGGCCTCTTCGTCGAACAGGAAAACCTCTTCGATAAGCAGGCCGAAGACTCTCGCGATGTTATGGGCCAGTCTCAGCGAGGGATTGTATTTCCCCTTTTCAAGGAAGACGATGGTTTCGCGCCTGACCCCGACCCGGCCGGCCAAATCGAGCTGGGAAAGGTCGTGCTTGGCCCGCAATTCCTTTATCCGATTATTCATTTTTTATTCCAAAGAACTTCACTCCCAGCCAGCAGAACAGAAAGACGAGAGCCATGCCCATGATCCCCGCTCCAATCAGGCTGTGCGATGGCAGAGACGTCTTGTCGCTGATGTACATGACGAACAGCCACATATAGATGGAAATAAAATAAGAAAGCGAAGACGCCCGGGTCATCACCATCTTGGATAGCTCGTCTTCGCCCGGTTCCCGGCGCATGTGGCTCCGGAGCCTCGACACGCCGAGGAAGACGGCGAACCCGACCAGGACCAATACAATGCCGGCCCTCAGGATCTCCTGAGGATTTCCCGAGATGTGGCCTTTGAGTGCCCATAAAGCCAGGGATCCAAGCACAAGGGCGCTGACCAGGAACATGACGATCGTTCTTTTCATTGGGCCTCCTAAATCCGAAAAGTGATATTAATCTAACATAATGTTAGAAAAAGTCAACTTATTTTTTCATTTTTTAGGGATTGACACTTCCACCCACTAGCCATATATATTTTTATGAGGTGAACCATGGACCTTCATGAACCCGCGGTTTTGGGGCCTGATAAGCAAAAAAGGAAGGTGAAGGATTGAATAAGCCCATTCTTGGATGTTTAAAAACGGCTTTACTGATCGGTTTTGTATGGGCTATTCAAGGGAATCCCGGCTACGCCCGAAGCCCGATGGCTTCTCCCCAGGTTAACGACGCTGTCAAAGAAGCCATCATCAAAGAAATAACGTCCTATTTGGATCAATTCAAGGGCGCTTGTTTTGCCGATGCTCCCTTCAGCATCGGCGACCCGAAAGTGTTTGGGGCGAAGATCAGCGAGAGATTGAACGAAATCATTGTCGGACAACAAGGGGCCGCTGAGATCGCGCTAAAGGCGCCGAAGTCCATCGCCTATCACAATGCGGCTGAAAAAGGGCTTATTTGGAAGGATTACTGGGTTCAGCTGGTGTTTGCTTTCGACCCGCAAGCGATCCCGCAAGGGGGAGCCGGTTACGCCAATCGCCAGACGATGATGCACGAAATGACGCACCACATCGAGTGGCTGATTGGAAGAAAACAGCTTTCCAAAATTGAGGATCCGAAAACCAAAAAAAAGATCGACAACCCGATGTCCGAGCGAAACACCAATTATCAGGATCAGGTGATCAATTTATTGTGGGAATTGATCGTCCTTGGAGACTCCCAAAAATCAAATCCTTCGAGAAATAAACAAACACGGCCTTCGATCATGGGCGAATATATCAGTGTATGGCAGGCCGTTGAGACCGAATTGGGTAAATTGCAGAAGGGATCTTCCGCCGGGAATCATTCGCCGGATAAGGACTTGAAAGACCTGACGGGCTTTAACGTGGAGCTTGGGAACATCCAGAAGTCATATCTCGACGGAAAATGCGGCCGTCATCTGCAGGATATGGCGAAGCTTTCCCTCAAGCTCCCGAAGATCAACCCGACGTTGGAGATCGAGGATAAGCCGGGGAAAGAACCCGGCGATCCCGTGACGGTGAAGGCCACCTTGGTCAATACGGACATGAATGAGATGTTGGTACCGGAAGAGCTGAAGCCCAAGTTCATATGGACGAAGCCGGACGGGAAAGACAGCCATGACAACCCCGTCGATCTCACTCCGGTGCCGGAGCGCGAAGCGGACATCCCGGTGAAATTGGCGGTCACTTTTAATGAGAAGGAATATGTCATTGCGCAGGCTGTTTACTATCTCAAAGCGGCCCCTGCGATCGGCGGAAGCAAAGCCGTCCTGCATATGGATATGTCGGTGCTCGACGATCTCAAGCCGAATCAGACGTTCACCCTGACCGCTGCCGTCGAAAACATTCCGGCATCGGTCTCAAAGCTGAAATTCTCTTGGCTGGCTTCGGGGAATGCGCCCTTGCCTTCTGATCCGCCGGTTCAGAAATACAACGCATGGTGCTTCCAGATCGTAACCCCCGTGAACGGTAAAGCCGCCTGCTCCATCACACTCAAAGAGAACTATTTCCAGCCTCCGGGCCAAGCGTATTCGTCTCCGCCACAAAAACTCCAACTCCTCGTCCAGGACGAACCTTATAATAAGATCGTCTTTCTCTCGGCGGATAAGGATTATCGCGTTAAGCAATGAGCTCTTTAAAGGAGCGTCGAAGCCATGGATTTTCATGAACCCGCGGTTTTGGGACGGACAGGCTTAAAGGTCGGACGCTTAGGCATCGCCTCGGGCTACGGAGCGCCCACGGAGGCCATCGAGGAAGCGTTCGAACGGGGCTGCAACTACTTCACGTGGGGCACGGTCATCAAGGGCTACTCCGCGCACATGCGCCAGGCGCTGAAGAATATCGTCGTGAAGGGACAGCGCGACCGCCTGGTTCTGGCCGCGTTCAGCTACGCTCATAACAATTTCTTCACCGAACGGCTGCTCGTTCGCGGTTTGAAAAGTGCCGGGCTGGATCATTCCGACGTCCTCATCCTTGGCTACTTCTCCCGTAGGCCGCCGCGGCGCCTTATCGACGGGGCCCTGCGGATGAAAGAGAAAGGGCTCATCCGGTTTATCGGCCTCTCGAGCCACAACAGAAAGCTCCTCGGGGAGTTGGCGAAGACCGGAGAGTTCGACGTCATGCACCTGCGCTACAACGCCGCCCACCGCGGCGCGGAGACGGAGATATTCCCCTTTCTGGGGGGAGAGCGGCGGCCTGGGACCGTGTCCTTCACCGCCACCCGATGGGGCAAGCTCCTGGACCCGAAAAAGATGCCGCCGGGCGAAAAGCCGCCGACGGCCGCGGACTGTTACCGCTTCGTTCTTTCCCATCCCGCCGTCGACGTCTGCATCTCAGGCGCCAAGACGCTGGAGCAGATGCGCTCGAACCTGGCCGGCCTCGAGGCCGGACCAATGTCGGAGGCCGAGCTCACCCGCATGCGCCGCATCGGCGACCACGTCCACGGCCCGAAACGTCGCTGACGGGGCGTCACTCCCCCAAAAAAAAGGGGCCGCGACCCCAAGGCCGCGGCCCTTGCGTTCCTTGTGGAAACCGAGGTCAGCCGAGGATGGCGTCCTTGGCAGGCTTGCCGACGCGGAACTTTACGACGCGCTTGGCGGCGATTTTAATCGTCGCGCCGGTGGCCGGGTTGCGTCCCATGCGGGCCTTGCGGTTCACGAGGACCAGCTTGCCCAGGCCGGGGATCGTAAAGCCGTTCTTGGCGTTCTTGTAGGCCAGTTTCACGAGGGCCTGGATCGCCGCGTCGGCCTGCTTCTTGTTGATCCCGGCGGCGTCGGCCACGGCCGCTACGATCGCGCTCTTCGTCATCGCTTTTGCCATTGATCATACTCCTCAATAAGATTTTCACGGGCGGCTCCCTATCGGACCCCCGTTGATCGTCGAAATATAAGCTGATTCCTGCGGAAAATCAAGTCCCCCGTGATTTTTTCTTCCGGCGTGTGCGCGTTGACATCGGTCCGGGCCTCGGCTAGAATGGTCGCCTCGAAACACTCATGAAACATCCTCCCCAGCAACCGACGGTCCTTCCCGCCGTCCTCCTTCTGCTCTCGGCATTGTTTCCCGGCGCCTGTTCCCGGGTGAAGGATGACGCCGGCGTCTTCAGGGTCATCGACCGGATCGGCGCGAAGAACGTCCTTGCGTCACCTTTCCGGAACCCCGACCCGAAAAATCCCTCCCTGATGGAAATCGCCGGAAAATACGCCATACAGGAGCTCGGCACTGGGGAGAACCCGTTAGGCATCAAGATGAAGCTCCACCTCGGCCCGTCCGACGTTAACGCCCTGGCCGCGGCGCCGCCGACGACGATCGCCTTCGGCTTGAAGGTCCCGCCCGACGGCCGAATGGAGTTCAACTACGGGATCCGGTGCGACGACGAGATCCTCAAGGGGGAGGCAGGGGGCAGGACCACCCATTTCGCCATCGTCCTCTCCGCTGGCGGTTCCGGGGAGACCCTGTTCCGGGCGACGGTCCGACTGGAACCCCGCCGAGCCCTCGCCTTCAACCGCCGGACGATCGACCTTTCGCGTTTCGCCGGCCGCGATGTCTCGATCCGCCTTGTCACGGAAGGGGACGATCGGGCGCTGGCGTTCTGGTTCAACCCCGTCGTCTACAGCGTCCGCCGGAACGCCCGATACGTCATCCTCATTTCCCTGGATACGCTGAGGTCCGACCACCTGAACTGTTACGGATACGACAGGGATACGAGCCCGAACATCGACCTTCTGGCCCGGGACGGTGTCCGCTTCGCGGAGACCCGCGCCCCATCCCCCTGGACACTCCCAACCCACCTTTCCATGATGACCGCCCTCAACACGATCAACCACGGGGTATTCTCTCCCGACTTCCGCCTCGATCCCGCGACGCCGACCCTGGCCGAACTCTTAAAGGCGAAGGGCTTCCGTAACGCCGCCTTCACCGGCGGCGGCTACGTCAGCGGTTTCTACGGGTTCAGCAAGGGCTTCGACAGCTTCCGCGTCCTGGGCGAAGTGAACGACTCCGACGCTGCTGCAAAGCTCGCCGATAAGGCCACGCGTTGGATAGAGAGGAACCTGGACCGGGATTTCTTCCTCTTCCTCCACACCTATCAGATCCACAACCCCTACCATGCGGAAGAGCCTTGGAACCGGCGTTACCTCCGTGAAGGGGCCGAGCTGTCGGACCTTGATATGACGCCGCTCCGTTTCAATCACGAGGAGCGGTTCAAGCCCCTCTCCGAAGAGATGCGCGGGGACATCGTCGGTCTTTACGACGGCGAGATCCGTTATACAGACGAAAGCCTGATCGGGCCCCTGGTCGCGAAGCTTAGGGCCCTCGGCATTTACGACCGGACCATGATTATCCTCACCTCCGACCACGGGGAGGAGTTCTTCGAGCACGGATCCTGGACCCATACCCACAGTGTGTACGACGAAGTCCTCCGCGTCCCGCTCATCGTCAAGTTCTTCGGATCGCGAAACGCCGGAAGGACCGTCCGGAGCCCGGCATTCATCGTGGACGTGATGCCCACGATCGCCGAGGAGCTCGGGTTCAAGCTACCCGGGAAGGACCTCGACGGCAAGAGCCTGTTACGCCTTGCCGACGGCGGCGACGATGCGGGCGGCGAGACGGAACGGCTGGGCATCAGCGACCTTGTATCCCGCGCGATGGACAAGCATATTCCCCGGAAGGTAGCCTTCGTCCGGCTCCCTTACAAGTTCATCCTCAACGAGCTTTATTCTCCCGAGGACCTCGCCTTTTTTCTGAGCCCTCCCCCCCCGCTTGCCGAGATCGAGGTATTCGACGTCTCCCGCGACCCGGGCGAGACCCGAAACCTCGCCGCGGACCTGCCGGAGCTCGTACGCGAGTTTCGGAACCTTCTCCGGGAAAAATACAAGCCAAGAAAGAAGCCCAGGGCCTCGAAGGTCGAGATGGGGGACGATCTCCTCAAACAGCTCAAGTCCCTGGGCTACTTGTGATCATCCTAAAGCTTTAGGACTACTTTGGCCTTCGTCATGACCCGGACGATCAGAAGGATGACCGGGGTCATGGCGATCGCGTTGATATGCCCGGGCCAGCCGCCGCTCGCGCGGAACGGCCAGAGGAGCTTCCCGACGTCCCACCGAACGACCGAGGAGACGAGCTCCGAGATGGAATGGACGATGGCCGAATGCGATCCGAAGACGGAATCGAGGCGCACGAACCCGTTGAGCGCCGGTCCGAGGAAGTCCAGGGCGCCGTGCCGTGCGCCGATGTACAAGGCGATCATGAATCCCATTGCGCCCACCAGAGCCGTCCGGTCGCCCCTCGTGACGAGATAGACGAACGAGCAGCCCATGTAGGACCAGCCGATAAGGCCGAGAATCCCCCACCACGAGGTCTGAATCGTAGTGATCGCGCCCGCCAATGTCGTCCCCCGGAAGAGGACGACGAGGACGAGGAGGAGCGCCGCGGCGGCCAGCCGCATGCCCAGGAAGAGGCGCCGCTTGTTGGTGTCTTCGGTCTTCGGATAAATGTTCCAGAAGACGATGACCGCGACGAAGGCGAGGATGTGCCATAAGGATCGAGGCATGCCCGTGGCGGCCGCATCGAAGGAGTGCTCGTTGACCGTGAGGACGCCGAGGAAGAGCAAGGCGAAGGTCCGGGAAAGGACATGCTTGGCGAGCTTCCATGGGCCCTCCCCGGATATCATCCTCTTGTGGAGGGCGAGCGGAATGGCGACGCCGACGATGAACAGGAAGCCAGGGAAAACAACGTCCGTGATGGCGTAGCCATCGACGCCGTCGGCGACGTGCCGGAGCCAGGCGGGGGACAGGCGCATCCCTGCGATGTAGTTGACGAAGATCATGATTAGGATGTCCAGCCCCCGGAACGCGTCCAGGCAGGCCAGACGGGCCGGTTTGGTCGATCCGACATCTGTTGCCGTGGAGCCTCCTCGGAACAGAATATGACGGCTAATCGGACACAACGGTCCGGCGGAGCAAATCCGGCTGGGCCCCTATTTGTTCCGGTCGCCGTACCAGACGCCGGCGGCCATATATTCCTTCGGTGAGAACTCTTGGAGCCAGACCCGGATGGTCTCGACCGGGGCCCCGAGGGACGTGCGGACGGCCTCGGTAACGGCGGCACAAAGGGCCTTCTTCTGCTCATCCGTCCGGCCTTCGAGAAGATGGATCTCGACGAGAGGCATGCGTGTCTCCTTTCGGCCGCTATTGTACATCAGAACTCTTCCAAATTGACTTTGGCGGCCGCTTTTGATAAGAACTAGGACAAAGGCAGGAGATCATGGTCATCGGCATGCGCGAGAAGGGGAATGTGGCCGTCTTTGATATCGAGGGGGAGATTCGGCGCTCGGACTCCATGGAGGCGACGTTGCACCAGCTCGTCAAGGCCCGGCTCGAAACGGGCCGGGCCGACATCCTCCTGAACTTCGAAAAGGTCGAATTTATCGACAGCTTCGGGGTCGGGGAGATCCTGGCCAGTTATATCTCCACTCAGAACCTGGGGGGGAGGCTCAAGCTCTCCCGGGTCTCCAAGAAGCTCCTCCTCGTTTTCCAGGTGACCATGCTGATTAGGGTCCTCGAGATCTTCGGCTCCGAAGAGGCCGCTCTCGAGAGCTTCACCAAGCCTTGAGTCCCATATCCGGCGACCGCCTCCAGCGTCTCCTGTCGCGCTTCGTCGACCTTCGCCCGGGGGAGTCCCGAACGGCGCTCCTCCTCTTCCTGTATTTCTTCCTCGTCACTTTCCCCGTCTACATCGTCAAACCGGTCAAGGTCTCCCTGTTCTTCATCTCGTTCTCGGCGCGTTCCCTGCCGTTCGCCTACCTGCTCACGGCGGCGCTCATCGGCTTCGCCGTTTCTTTGAACATCCGGCTCATGAAGAAGTTCCCCAGGCCCCGGTACCTGGCCATGACCGGGACGTTTTTCATCGTGAGCCTCGTTTTTTTCTGGGGCCTCTTCAAGCTCGACTGGCGGGGGACCTCCCTGATCTACTGGTTCTGGTCGGACATGTTCATTGCCACGACCGTCACTCAGTTCTGGATTTGCGTGAACGACGTTCTCCATCCGTACCAGGCTAAAAGGCTCGTCGGTTTCTTCGTGAGCGGCGGGCTGCTCGGTGGAATCGGGGGTTCGCTGCTGGCCATGCGGCTGGCGAGGACGATAGGCACGGAGAACCTCCTCCTCATCTGCCCGGCGCTCCTCGTCCTAATGATCGTCGTGGCCGGCCGCCTCTTCAAAGGCGGCGCCCCCGAGGACGCCCGATCCGGGTTCGAGGATATGGGCAAGGTCGGTTTCCTCGAGGGGCTCGACCTCGTCCGCCGGGACCGGTATCTGCTCCTCCTGGCCGGCCTCCTCGGGACCGCGGCAATCGTGGGCAATCTCATCGACTTCCAGTTCAGCACCGTCCTCAGCTGGAATTTTATCAACAAGGACCCGCGGACGGCCTTCCTGGCGACGTTCAACGCCGCCCTCCTCGTCCTGTCCTCCTTCATCCAACTGTTCGGGACCGGCCGGATCCTTCGGAGGTTCGGCGTCCGCGTCGGCCTCCTCGCGACGCCAGCCCTTCTCGCCCTCGGTTCGGCGGCGGTCTTCCTTTTCCCTACGGCCTCCCTCATCCTATGGGCGGTCTTCGTCCGAGGGACCGACAAGGGCCTGGAGAACACCCTCGGCCAGTCCGTACGGGAGCTCCTCTATGTCCCCGTCGCCACCGCCCATAAGTACCGGGCCAAGCTTTTCATCGACATGTTCATCAACAAGTTCGCGGCCGCCGCGGGGGCCCTTCTCCTTCTCCTGTTCTATACGATCCTCCGGATCCGTGTCGAGCAGGTCAGCTTCCTTGTCCTGGCCTTCCTCGCCCTCTGGGCCGCCTTGGCCCTAAGGATCTCTGGCGCCTATGTGGGCGTGGTCCGGAAGGACCTCGCCCGCAAATGGGAGGACGCGGAGAAGGTCATTGCGGCGAACATCGACATCGACTCTGCCCGTCTCGTCTTCGACACGATCCAGAGTCGAGAACGGAGCTCCATCCTGTACGCCATGAACGTGTTCGACCTCGTCCGGAAGGACAAGATGACTCCCGAGCTCCGTGAGGTCCTATCGGAAAAGTCCGGCGAACTCCTGGCACGGTCCATGGATTCTCTGCTCGATGTGGGCGGAGAGGCCCCTTTTTCAGGGGTCGACGACGCCCTCTCCGACACGGAACTGGGGGCGGAGATAGGAGATGTCTTCGGCCTCGAATCGTACCGGAAGGTCATGGGGGCGCATCTCGAAACGGTCGCGGGGGAGGGCCGGGGGTCCGAGATCGAGCGGATGGAGGCCGCGAAGGTCTTGGGGATGATGAGGCCGGAGCCGAGCGTCGTCCGCCAGCTGGGCCGCCTCCTCAGGGACGATTCCCCGGACGTCGTGAACTACGCCCTGGACAGCGCGGCCAGGCTCGGGCAGAAGGATCATGTCCCGCTCATCGTCCGCCAGTTGGCTGATCCCCGGACGCGCCGCACGGCTGTCGACGCCTTGGCCGCATACGGAAGCCGGATCCTGGGTGCCCTTATCGGGAGAATGGAGGACGTGAAGGAGGACCTCGCTGTCCGGCGCGCGATCCCCGAGGTCCTCGTCCTGGTAGGGAGCCAGAAGGCTGCCGACGCCCTCGTCGCCGAGCTCCTAAAGGGGGATGGGGCCGCGGAATCCGAGATCATCGAGTCCCTATACAGGATCCGGTCGGAGCGGCCCGGCGTCGTGTTCCGGGAAAAGAGGATCGTCCCGGCCGTCCTGGCCCAGGTCCTGTCGGCCTACCGCGCGCTTCTCGAAAACGGCTTCGGTCACGCGCCGGGAGGCCGGCTCGCCTTCCGGATCAAATGGACCTTCGACCTCCTTAGCCTCATCTACTCCGCCGAGGACATCGTCAAAGCCTACCAGAACATCTGCCGCGGGACCCGGAAGTCCATCGACTACTCGCTCGAGCTCCTGGACAACGTCGTCGCGAACGACCTCAAGGAATTCCTGTTTCCGCTCGTCGAGGACCTTCCGCCGGAGGAGAAAGCCCGGAGGTGCGGAAAGCTCCTCCGGACGCTCGAGAAGCGGGCCGGGAAGACCGTCTTGAAAGGAGGGTCCCTCCTCCGTTAGAATGGGGACCGGACGGCGGCCATGATCCATCTTTACATCTATCCGAAGACCGAGGAGCCTTTCACCTTCGCCCTGGAGGGGGGCGAGGTTTCCATCGGCCGTTCCCCGGAGAACCTCCTGACCCTTCCCGACCAGTTCTGCTCGAGCCGCCACGCGCTCGTCGTCGGCACCCGGGACGGATACGTCATCCGGGACCAGGGGAGCAAGAACGGCGTCTTCGTCAATGGGGTCAAGATCCTCGCGGAAACCCCCTTGCGCAGGGGGGACGAGATCCTGCTCGGCTCGACGCGGGTCGTTTTCGACGAGCAGGCCCCGACCCAGGTGGAAATGATCGAAGGGCCGACGGGTCCGGCGAACTACAACACGATGATCCAGGTCCGGGACATCCTGAAAAGGCCCGCGCCCGACACCAAGGAGGCTCCAGCCCAAACCCCGGCCGCGGACCTGGAACGCCTCCGGCGCGAGCAGAAGGTCCTGTTCGTCCTCAACGAGGTCAGCCAGGCCCTCATCTACCACTTCCCCCTGGACAAGCTTCTCGACCACATAATGGACCTCATCATCCAGAACATCCCGATGGACCGAGGCGTCCTGATGCTGAAGGAGGGCGAGCCGTTCCGGCTCATCCCGAAGGTTGTCCGTATCGTCGACCCGGGGCTCCGGAATCAGAACATCCAGGTCAGCCGGACGATCCTTAGTACGGCCCTGGCCAAGAGCTCCTCCATCCTCCTTTCGGACATCCAGTCGGATTCCCTCTTCAAGGAGCAGGCGAGCGTCGTCCGGTCGAACGTCCGTTCGGCGATGTGCGTCCCGATGTGGAACAACGAGGAGATCGTTGGCATCGTCTACGCCGATCGCGCCTCGATGGTCAACCCGTTCACCGAAGACGACCTGAAACTCCTGACCCTCCTGGCTAACGTGGCGGCGGTCAAGATCGAGAACGCCCGGCTCTTCGAGCAGTCCCTGGAGAAGTGCCGGATGGAGCGCGAGATGGCCGTGGCGGCCCAGATCCAGAGGAACTTCCTCCCGCGCGAGGAGCCCCGCCTCGAGGGCTACGAAATTTGCGGGGGGAACCGGGGGTGCTACCAGATCGGCGGCGATTACTATGATTTCATCCCCCTCGAGGACGGCCGGCTGGGCGTGGCGATCGCCGACGTTTCGGGGTGCGGTGTGGGGCCGTCCCTGCTCATGGCCTCCCTGCGGGCGTCGCTTCACGCCGAACTGGGGGCCCGGACGAGCGTGACGGCCCTGGCCTCGCGGCTCAACATGTTCGTCCACAAAAGCTCGGAAAGCCACACATTCATCACCCTCTTCTTCGGCATCCTGGACCCGGCGGCTGGCGAGTTGACCTACGTCAACGCGGGCCATAACCCCCCCATCCTCCTCGAGGCCGGGGGCGGCGTGCGCCGGCTGGAGAGCACGGGCTTCTGCCTCGGCATGTTCCCCGACGTCGAATTCGGCTCCGGCGGCGTCCGTCTCTCTCCCGGAGACCTGCTCTGCCTCTTCACCGACGGCATCACCGAGGGCCGGAAGGCCGACCGGGAGGACTTCGGGGAGGAGCGCCTCCTCATGCTCCTTCGGGGGAACGCCGGCCTCGATGCGCGGGCCGTCATGGCGAAGGTCTTCGACGAGGTCCGGGATTTCACGGGCTGCGCCGACCCGTTAGACGATATGACCGTCGTCCTTGTCCGGAGGTCCGGCTGATGGAGTCCCGATGGACGAGATGAGGGTCGCGGCCGACCTGCGGGCGATGGACAAGGTCCGCGCCTTTATGAAGAAGGTCCTCAGGGGCGTGGACATGACCGAGGATGACGGCTTCAAGGTCGAACTTTCCCTCCACGAGATCTGCATCAATATCGCCCTGTATGCGTACCCCGGAGAGAAGGGAGAGATCGTCCTGCGGGCGTGGTTCGAGGGGGACAAGGCGTGGTTCGAGTTCCGGGATACGGGGGTCGCTTTCGACCCGCGGCCGGTTAAGTCTCCCGACATCCTGGAAAAACTCAGGACGGGGCGCCGGGGAGGCTTCGGGATATACCTGTTCCGTACCCTGATGGACGGCTACGAGTACCGGCGGGAAGACGGGCAGAACGTCCTGCTCGTCTTCAAGAGGCTCAAGCGGGCCGCCCCTTCCGGTTCAGAATAAGACGTTCGCTTCGCCTTCCTTTTTAACGAGCCGGTCGATCTCCGCCAGGATAAGGTCCCGCCGGGTTAGGAGAGCTTCGATCTCCGCGTCCTTGAGATAATCGCCAACGATCGTCCTGACGGCGTCGAAGGTCAGGGATTTGAGCTTCTCGACGAACGCCCGGGGCAGTTCGCTCATTAGCTTGGGGCCTTCCCGGTGTTTTTCGGTGTAGATGAGCGTCTTGACGAACTTCTTCCCGGTCCGGAAGGAACGGGAGTGGTCGATGAGGACCATCCGATAGTCGGGCGTGACGAGGATCTGGTTCGTGTGACGGTCTTCGTTGGCGATGAGATTGTCCCATGCCCTCTGGAGGTACGTCGCCCTGTTCCAGTTGAAGACTTTTATCGGCGGTGTCTTGACCTTCCTCGCGAGCTTCACCTTGAGGGTCATGCTGTCGGGGATCCAGAGCTGGAGGGACCCCCGGTCCCCATGGAACCTCCGCTCGATCGTCGGGGGGACCATGCCGAGTCCGAGTAGCTTGTCGAGGAGATAGGCGGCGATCTCGTATCGCCACCCCTCTAGGAAGCCCCCCATCATGCCCTCGGGGTTTTTCCACAAAGCGTCCCGGCCGACGTTATCTCCCCTCAATGTCAGCTTCCAGGGGCTGGTGACGGCCAGGTCCCCCCGGATCTGCTCCGAGCTGGCGATCTCGGCCCTCAAGAGATACGATTCCCACTTCGGTCTCTCGGCGAGCTCTTCGGGAGTGAACTGGGCCAGGGTCGGTCCGGCGCCGAGGGCCACCCAAGCCAAGGCGGAAGCGAAAACGAGCCGCTTGTTCATGTTTCCCCCCTAATCGGTCATACAGGAATCCTTCCCCGTCGTGCGCATCGTCAGCTCCTAGACCGGATTACCCTTCGATACGCGCTTATCATAGACCGGGGGGTCGAAAAATGCAATTTCCACGCGGCGCGTTTGACAGGCGTTCTCCTTCTGCTATACTTTTGAGCCACGAGGCGGGCCGGGCGGCCGGAAGGCCGGGACAAGAACCGCCCGCTGGGGAAGCGCGCGGATGAAAGAAAGCATCGTCTTGGGACTCCTGATCGCCGTCCTCGGCTCCTGCGCCCCGTCGCACACGAGCTCCGGCCTCCGCTATCCCTGCGCCTGGCCGGGGAGCCCCGGATTTTCGGGGAACATCGACGCGAGGGGCATCGTCCAACCTTCGGGCATCTGCTTCCACCCGACGCGGAGGACGCTGTTCGTCGTAAGCGACGAGGGCGGGGTTTTCGAGATCCGGACGGACGGGACGCCGGTGGCGGATTGGCGTGTCCCGGGCGACCTCGAGGGCGTCACGGTCGATCCCTCGACGGGACTTCTCTACGCTGTGGTCGAGGGGGAGGACGTCATCCTGGAGTTCGACCCGGCCGCGGGCGCGGTCACGAGGAGATTCCCGGTTGACAGGGCCTTCGGCGGAAACGTGAACTTCCTCGAGAAACGAATGGACCAATACGACAACGGGATTGAATCGCTGGTGTTCGTCCCCGACGGAAGGCATCCCGAAGGCGGGACGTTTTACGCGGGGAACCAGGAGGACCCTCCGGTCATCGTCGAGCTCCGGGTCCCCTTGCGGTCCGCCGGGGCCGGGGAAGCGAAGATCCTGAGGGTCCTGCCTTTCGCCATGGACGACCCGTCCGGCTTGGCATATAATCCGGCGGCCGGGACGCTCTCCGTGATCTCCGACGCCGATAATATCTACGCGGAGATCACGATGGAGGGGAAACTCGTCCGGGCGTTCGCGTTCCCCGGCAACGACCAGGAGGGTTTCGCCCGGGACTCGGACGGGTATCTCTATATCGTCCAGGATTCCGGGGGGATCCTCAAGCTCAGGGACCTGCTGAAAAGGCCCGGCCTGTAATTCCGGGACTGCCTACGATCCGCTCCTGGCCTTTTTCGCCCTGTATTCCTTCAGGATGAGGACGGAAAGTCCGATCCAGACGGCGACCATGGCGGCGTTGATGATGGCGTATTGCTCGATGGGGAGCGCGAACCAGGTCGTCCCTATAAATACGGCCAAGGCGGCCAGTGCGTCCCCGCCCCGGACGAAGAACGTATCGATAGCTGCCTTGGCCTTGTACTTCTCCTCCCGCGGCGTGATAAGGAACAAGGCGGCCCTCGTCGTGTTCATAAGCGAGTAATCCGTGCCGTTCTCCAGGGCCTTGACCCACTTGACCAGAAGGAGGGAGGCGCCGAACGCAACGTAGCCGTACCCGCCCAAAGCGATGAGCGGCAGGATGAAGAGCGCGCCGCCGATCCCGATCCACTTAAAGATACGCGAGACGAGGAAGAGCTGGATGACGAGCGCCAGGAGATTGGTCAGAAGCTGATAATCCGCGAAGAACTTGCCGATGATCTGCTCCAAGGACAGCCCGCCCGCCGTCCCGGCTGCGATGGCCTGCAGGGCTGCCCGCTTGCTGACGTCGCTGATAATGTATTCGCCCGTCGCATTGATGAAATTATAGACGCCGATGAGGAGGGCGATGAAGAGGAGGTAGCGGCTCTTGAAGACCAGCTTGAACCCGCCGCCCCTTTTCAGGGGCTCCTCCTGGGCCTTCAGCGCGAGCTTTCGCTCCTCGGTGCAATCGGCGGACTTCCTGGCGCAGGCCCGGACCTCCAGGCGGTGGACGCGGATAGAGATAAGGACGGTGACGACGAGAAAGGCCGCCGAGACGAGCATCATCCTGTAGACGCCGAGGGGTCCGATCAGCCAGTCGGCGATCTGGGAACCGGAGACGGCCCCGAAGGTGGCCCCGAACGCGATGAGCGGGAACAGGCGTTTCCCGGCCTCCTCTGTGTAAAGATCGTTGGCGAACCCCCAGAATTGGGCCACGACGAGATAATTGAAAATCCCGATCCAGGTGAAGAAGGCGATCCCCATGGGCCGGAGGCCCAGTCCGGCGAGGTGCAGGGCGTAGAAGATGACGAGGTTCGAAGCAAAAAAGAGCGTCACCCACGCGATCAGGACGTGACGGGGATGCTTTGAGGCAAGGGCGCTGAACGCCTTGACGATGAAGATGAACAGGATCGCCTGGGCGGCGCCGAGGTAGGACTTGATCGCGGCCTCGTTTCCGGACAGGAGGAGAGCATCCCGGACGGGCTTGATGAGGTAATAGGCCAGGAGGAGCAGGTAGATGTTTAGGGCTAGCAGGAGGGCCTTGCGCGCCTCACCGGGCAGGACCACGGTGAAGAGCCCGAGGAACCTCCCGCAAAGCCCTCGGGACGCCGCGTCCTTCTTCGTTCCATCCATTCTGCTCTCCTCAGGCTCCGAATTATTCCAGGAGCCTGATGATCGCGGCCTTTCTTTGGACCAGGGACTGGACCTCCTCCTTGGTGAGATAACGGGCCAGGCGCGCCCCGAGCTTAGCGTCGTCGAGGCCCCGGAGCTTCGCGAGGAGACCGTCGGGGACCGGTCCCGGAACGCAGCTCGGCCGGGGTTCGGGGGAGAGGCCGAAGGCCTCGGAGAAATCCACTCTGTGGACGATCCAAGTCCCGGTCCCGGTCTCGACGAGCGTGTCCTCGAGGTTCTCGCAGGCGTCGTCCACGAGGAGGGCGAAAATTTTGACGGTCTCCAGCCTGTCGCGGAACACCGCGGGATCGGGGGGTTCGAGGCCTCTGGCCCGGCGGGCGGTTTCCGGCAGGGCGCCTTCGACGAGTAGCTGGAGCGAGCCCTTGACCCCGCCGATCTCCCGCTCGACGACCGCGGGCACGATGTCCAGTCCGAGCTCCCGGGCGACCTCGTAGGCCGCGAGTTCGTACATGTAGCTGTCGGGGAGGGCTGCGGGCCGCCGTCGGTCGACGTACTTGAAGATCGCCTTCCTCAAATCCACGCCTTCGGCTAGGACGACGGTCCATGGTTCCGTCCGCCCGCGCTGGGCGCCGCGGAAAATGTCCCCGACCAGGGCGGTCCGGAGGAACTCTTCCATGTCCGGCGGCCCCGGGAGGCTTGTGCTCGACGGGGGCGTTGCGCCCGACCCCTTTTCCACCCCGTTGGATTCTCCCCAGAGGACGAAATTCCCCTGCTCGATGACCAGGGCGGAGTTGGCCCCGCCGTAAAAGAGGGAGATGCCCGTGTCGATGGCCCAGAGCCTGCCCTCGAAGCGGCTCATGAAGAGGGGCGAAATAATGGGGCTCATGCCGTCGTCGTGATAATACGTGTGCGCGATGACCATGGACCGGGCACCCAGGTTCTCCAAAATGCGCCCAAAGTCGCCCCGGATCTCCCCCTCGTCGCGCGTCGCGAGGTCCCTGTACCAGAGAGGGCTTTTCGCGTCGTAGACGATCTTAGGCTCGAACGACTTCCCGTCGAGCATGAGGATCCTCGCACGTCCCATGAAGAACGTCAGCTCCTTGCGGAGGAGATCGTTGATGGTCCCGAGCTTACGGGTTGAATATTCCTCGCTGATGCCACCGTGGACGAACACCGTGTCGTTGATGCGGATGACGGCGTTCTTCTCGAGCAGCCACTTGCCGTATACCTCATTGAACCCCGTGAAGTAGGCCTGCTGGCCGCCGGCCGTTCTCATCAGCTTCAGCCAATGCTCGCGAAGCTTCGTTTTCAGTTCGGCGTCGACCGCGATGTCCTCGCGCCTGCGGGTCAACGGGGCCTGCAGGCTCTTAAGGAACTCCTGTTCCCGGTAGCGCCGGTAGATCCGGGGAAGGAAGGCGACGAACTGCTCGACGGTGACGTAGTCGGGATAGTCGAAGGCGAGCCCGGTGACGTTGAGTTCCTCGTGGTTGCCGAGAAGGACGTGGACCATGCCGCCCGCCCGCCCGGCCTCTCGCTCCAGGCGCCGCAGTAGGTCGAAGATCTCTTTTGCCTGGGGGCCGCGATCGAGGACGTCTCCGGTCTGGACGAGGTGGGCTTTCCCGGCGGCCCAGGCGAGCCGCTCGTCCACGATCCCCGTACCCTTGAGGATCTTGACGAAGTCTCCATAATCGCCATGCAGGTCGCCCACGGCGACGATCCGGTCGACCCCGGTCCAGACGCAGGGAAGCTCTTCGGCCTGGAGGCCGAAGACGAGAAAGAGGAGGATCGGCCCGGCGAGGAGAATCCGCGGGCGGAAAACCGGTGTTCGCATGTTCGGTCGACCCCATAAAACTATATAATGAACCTCCCTTCGAATCAAGGGGAGATGGCTCTTGACACCCGGTAACAGAAGTGATGATGGGGGGGCCGTCAGCTTTCTCGTATTGAATAAATCCCCCACTTGACTAGAATGGGAGGTGAAAGGCGGCCGTCATGCAGAAACCGGGTTTAGTTTTCTCCGGCACGCTCATCATCGCCCTGATCCTCGTCTCGGGGCCCTGGGCTTGCGCTGCGAAACAGGAGCCGCCTGCGCCTTCCGCGGCGGCGTCCGCGCTCCCGCCGACGAAGCTCGGCGTCGACGTTTTCTTCGAGAAACACCTCGACCTCGTCCGGGGCAAGAGGGTCGGGCTCATCACCAACCCGTCCGGCATCAACGGTCGGCTGGAGTTGTCGGCGGACCTGTTCGCGAGGTCGACCGGGTTCAAACTCGTCGCCCTCTATGGTCCGGAGCACGGCGTCCGCGGGGACGCCCAGGCCGGAGAATACGTGCCTTATTACTTAGACAATAAATACGGCATCCCCGTCTTCAGCCTCTACGGCCAGTCCATGAAGCCGGACCCCGGGATGCTCCGGAACATAGACGAATACATGCGCTCGTTCGACACCAGGGCCGAGGGGAAGGCCCCGGAGGTCTCGATGGTCAAGGACCTCGATGTCATGATCTACGACATCCAGGATGTGGGGTCGAGGGTTTACACTTACATCTCGACCATGGCCTACGCCCTGCAGGCCTGCGCCGAGAACGGGATCGAATTCATCCTCCTCGACCGACCGAACCCCATCGACGGCGTCGACATCGAGGGCACCATTCTCGATTATCCCGCGGCGAGTTCACCGGTCGGTCTCTACCCCATCCCCGCGCGGCACGGCATGACGCTCGGCGAATTGGCCAGCCTGTTCAATGACAAGTTCCTGCCGGTGAAAGCGAAGCTGACCGTCATCCCGATGGAGGGCTGGAAGAGGAGTCTGTGGTATGACGAGACGGGTCTGCCGTGGGCCTTCCCGTCGCCCAACATGCCGACCCTGGATACTGCAACCGTGTATCCCGGGCTTGTCTACCTCGAGGGGACCAACGTCTCGGAGGGGCGGGGGACGACGCGGCCCTTCGAACTGTTCGGCGCGCCCTGGATCGATGGAGCCGCGCTGACGAAGACGCTCAACGCCCTCCTCCTGCCTGGGGTCGTGTTCCGTGAAGCGTGGTTCACACCGACGTTCTCAAAGTTCCAGGGGACGCTGTGCGGCGGCGCCCAGGTCCACGTGACAGACCGGGCCGCGTTCCGGTCGGTCGCGACCCTGCTATATATCGTCAAGGCCTTGCGCGACGCGTATCCGGCGGAGTTCAAGTTCCATTCGGACTATTTCGACAAGGTCATGGGCGGTACTTGTGTGCGCAACGCCTTAGAGAAGGGGACAAGCGTCGTCGACATTCTGGCCGGGCTGGAACCCGGCCTCGAGGAATTCCGCGCGCTCCGTAAGCCCTACCTTCTTTACGACTGAGCGGGCTCGGCGCCCCCCCGGGGATTGAAAGAGGGGCTTCTTTTCGTTACAATAGGCCCCTTTCCGGCGGGTCGACGTGATCAAGGAGAGACGCAGAATGGGAACATCATCTTTCGACTACGCTCTGGCGAACCCGGTATCCGCTTTTCTCGACAAGCCCGCCGCCGATTTTCTGAGGGCCGACATGCTGAGGGTCATCGCGGAAAAGGGCATCGAACGGATCACCTTCCACTACACCGCCATCGACGGTAAGCTCAAGGAGCTCATTCTCCCCGTCACGTCGGCGCGCTCTGCCGAGCTCATCCTGGCGGAAGGGGAGCGGGTGGACGGCTCGTCGCTGTTCAAGGGCATGGTGGACATGGGATCGTCCGACCTGTACGTCGTCCCCGTCTACCGGACGGCGTTCCTCAACCCCTTCGACCCCGGGAGCCTGGATTTCGTATGCCGCTATCTCGCCCGCGACGGCGCCCCGGCTCCCTTTGCCCCCGACAATATCCTCGCCCGGGCCTGCGAGCTGTTCCGGAAGACCTCGGGGCTCGAGATAAGCGCGTTGGGCGAATTGGAGTTCTATCTCCTGAGCGACCCCGGCCCGCGGACCTATCCGGTCCAGAAGCAGAGGGGCTATCACGGCTCGGCACCCTACCTTCGGAGCGGCCCCGTCTTGGACGAGATCGTCCGCGAGATCTCCCGGATCACGGGCGCCGTGAAGTACGCTCACGGCGAGGTTGGGTTCGTCGAGAGCGTCCACAGCGATCTGGAAGAGATCCGGGGCAAGCGGGCAGAACAGCTCGAGGTCGAGTTCCTGCCCCGGCCCGTCGAGGAAATGGGGGACGACCTCATCATCGGCCGGTGGCTTATCCGGAACATCGCCTTCCGGCGCGGAATGGTGGCGACCTTCACCCCGAAACTCGAGGAGGGGATCGCGGGCAACGGTCTCCATTTCCACATGGAGCTCCACAGGGATGGCCGGAGCGTTATGGCCGGGCCAGACGGGAAACTCGCGGACGAGGCGCGCCGGCTCATCGGTGGGCTCTGCGAATACGCGGACTCCCTCACGGCCTTCGGGAATACAGTATCTTCCGCCTACCTCAGGCTCGTCCCGAACCAGGAGGCTCCCACGTGCATCTGCTGGAGCGACCTCAACCGGAGCGCCCTCATCCGCGTCCCCCTGGGCTGGACCGGCGTCTCCGGCCTGGCCCGCAAGGTCAACCCCGCCGAGACCTCCGATTTCGTCGACGAGCGCGGCGGCCGGCAGACCATCGAGCTCCGCAGCCCCGACGGCAGCGCCAACGTCCACCTAACGCTGGCCGGGATCGCCATGGCTGCCAACTGGGCCTTCCGCGGCGACCTGACCCTGTTCAAGGACTACGGCCCCCTCGAGCTCGCCGACGACCTCTACGTCAAGGGCAACATCTTCGCCGACAAGGAGCTCCTCAAGCGCCTGCCGGTCCTGCCGCCGAGCTGCGTCGAGTCGAGCCGGGTCCTCCTCCAGAAACGAGCCCATTACGAGCGCGACGGCGTCTTCCCCCCGGCCGTCATCGACTATGTCGCGGGGATGCTCCAGGCCGAGAACGACGAGTTCATGAACAAGAAGCTCACGGACCTGCCGGCCCACGACCGGCTCCACGAGATCCGCAAGATCATGCACAAGGACCTGCACAAGCACTGAGATGACCTCCGGCGCCATGACGTCCCGGGAACGCTGGCTCGCCCTCTTCGCCGGCGAAAAGCCCGACCGAATTCCCCTCGACTACTGGGCGACGCC